>CAYTBI010000151.1:0-1510 GCA_964435975.1 uncultured bacterium | reverse complement strand
CCTGCAGGAATTCCCTCTCAAAGGCCCGCATGTAGCTGTACTGACCACCTTCACAGCCTGGGGACTGTAAGAACTGGCCCCGGTCAGCTAGCGCAATTCGCGGATCGTTTTTGTGCCAGAAGGTCCATGAGAATGGCAGTGAGAACGCGGCATACTCCTCTGGGGTCCAACTCCGCGTCGCCCAGACACCACCACCAGCCAAGTCGAGCAATTCGTAGCCGGCCCCTTCGCCATCGAGTAATGGAGCGCGCGGGATGCAGAGTTCCCGATCGCCGTGACGGCATCCCACCAGGAAGCAGGCCAACACCGCCATAGCCGCGAAGCGGCAGGTTTTCATCGCTGCTGTCATGGGTTTTCCCTCTTTCGATCGCTACTACCGAAGCGTTATGGCTGTGGGGGGAGTTCGAGAAAGACCCGATCGCCTGCTTCGAGACCCTGCAAAATGTGGGTTTTGCCGGTTTGGGTAATGCCAACGGTGACGGGTTGAAAGGATACATTCCCCTCACTGTCAGGAATCTGCACCCCGAGTTGCCCGTCTCGGGTGGCGATCACCACGGTCGGCACCAGCAAGACATCCGGTAGTGTCTCGCCGATGAAGGTGGCATCGACCGTCATGCCCGCGCGCAGTTGCTCGGTCCCCGTCAGCAGCTCGACGACAACTTGAAAGGTCGTCACGTTGTTCTCAATAACGGCCTCTGGCGCAATTCGCTCCACCCGGCCTGTGTAAACCTGGTTGGGAAACGCTTCCGCCACAATCTCAACCGACTGGCCTACCTGAATCTGGCCAATGTTGGCTTCTAAAATATCGACTTCGACTTCCAAACCGGCAGATAGCGCCAAAATCGAACTGGAGGTTGCGGAGGCCGTAGCCGAAGCAGTCGTGGTGGGCGTCACGATCGCACCGTTGGTGGCATAGGTTTGGGTAACGCGACCGGCAAAGGGGGCACGGATATTCGCTTCCGCCAGCTCCGTTTCCGTGGCTCTAACTTGCGCTCGGGCGGCTGCAACATTCGCTGCTGCCGCCGCAATGTCCTCGGGACGCGAGCCACTGGCGAGCGCCGCGAGCTGTTGCTGCACTTCATCAAGATCGGCTGCGGCACTTCGTGCTTCGCTCGCGTATCGATCGAGATCGTCTTGGGAAATCGCGCCCTGGCGTGCCAAGTACGCAAACCGCTCCAAACGCGTTGCCGTGAGATCGACTTGGGATTGGGCGGCAACCAAACGGGCTTCAGCCTGAAGGATATCCTCCTCGCGGTTGCCAGCCAGAACCTTAGCGTAATCGGCTTCAGCCTGGGCAAGCTGTGCTTCTCGCTGTAGCAGCTCGGCGACCAAACTCCCAACTTCCATACGCGCAATGACCTGACCTGCCTCAACGCGATCGCCCTGTCGGACATAGAGTTCTGCCACGCGTCCCGTTGTTTTCGGGCTGAGATTTACGGTGTCTTTGGAGATAACAGTGCCATTACCCTCAACGCGAATTGCCATCGCCTCACGGGTTACCGGTACCGTC
>CAYTBI010000150.1:0-1542 GCA_964435975.1 uncultured bacterium | reverse complement strand
GCGGTGAGATTCAACCGTTCGCTGCCAATGAGCCCCAAGACCATCCAGGCCAATGCGACGAAGTGGCGCAGGTCTCAGCAGCGGTAGTGCTGTGGCAGCCAGGCGAGCAATTGGCGGTAAACGAGCGGGGTGGCGGACATACTCTCTAAGTGGTCAGTGATTCGCTCCAGTGTGCCGCCAACCTTAGGGTCCAGAAAGGATCCAGAAGGGCTTTCAGGCCTTCTGGCAGTCAGCCAGGCTTCTGCCTCTTGTACGCGCGAGCTTCCAGTTTTTGATTCCCTTATGGGGGATTTGCTCTCTGGCTAAGTAGGCGTCGGTCGTCATGCTAATATTGGCCCTACAAACGTCGGTGCGACTTGTATTTCTTCGCGCGCGTCATTTCGGCGTTTTAATGTACTCAGTTGGCCGCATGAGTAAGAACTCGCAAATCGAATTGACTAGAGCGACGGAGCTGACTAATGGATAAATCAGCAGGGGATACAGAACCCCAGACAACCATGTCAATCGAATCGACGGACGAATCAACGGATACCTCGGTCGAGCCTCAAGAGCGCAGCAAGTCCCGACCCTGGCTACTACTGTTTGGGTTGCTGGGCTTCGCTGGCGGGGGAATTCTACTGTGGCAGCTTTTGCCGCAGCGCGAAGCCACAACGGCCACAGAAGCCGCTCCCGCAACAGCCGTCACTACCGCAACCTTGCAGCTCGATACCATCGAGATTTCTTCTGAGTTTGTTGGGTTTTTAGAAGCCGAAAGACGCGTCACGCTACGGCCGGAAGTTGCCGGACAAATCGTCCGGATTTTCGTGGACAACGGCGATTTCGTAGCAGTAGGCGCGCCAGTCATGCAACTCAATCCCCGCCGTCCCAAAGCCGTTGTTAGCGAGGCGCAAGCTTCTATCAAAGAGGCCCGCGCGGCTCGCGATGCGGCTCGTGCCGAGATGCTAGAGGCCGAGGCCGAAATCGGTCGCGCTAACGCTGAGAAAAACCTGCAGGATACCGAGTTCGCCCGCAACCGCAGCTTGGTTGCTGAAGGAGCCTTGGCCCAACAGGCCTTGGATGTGGTGACGCGCGATCGCGAAGCGGCGCTCGCCGCCCTCGAGGCCGCCGAGCGTCGCTTCCAGGCCGCCGAGGCCACCCTGAGCGAAACTGACGCGGCGTTGGCGCGGGCAGAGTCGAGCACGGCCGTCGTAGCAGAAGACCTAGCCGAGTACGAGATTGTCGCGCCCACAACCGGGGCAATCGGCGATTTGCCCGTTAAGGTGGGCGACTATGTCGAAATTGGCGACTCGCTCACGACCTTGACTGACAACCAAACCCTCGATCTGCGCATGGCAATTCCGGTGGAGCGCAGCAATCAACTGCGATCTGGATTGCCAGTCGAGTTGCGGACCGATGCTGGCAGCGAGGTTCTAGTCGGTGGCACGATTAGCTTCGTTGCGGCCCGCGTCGAAGAAGGCGCGCAGTCAATCTTGGTAAAAGCCACCTTTCCCAATCCCAAAGGGCAGTTGCGCGACGGACAATTCGTGCGCGCGACCATCGTTT
>CAYTBI010000149.1:0-1643 GCA_964435975.1 uncultured bacterium | reverse complement strand
CGGCTCGGCCGCTGCCGTCGATGGTTCGCCCGCGTGGGCGGTGGAGGTCATGCCGTTGCCGTCGCGCTCAGGCTGTCCGGGCACATCTTCCAGCTGGGTCTTCATCCGTCGGAACACCCCGGGACCGTGAATCTCGCGCAGCATTTTGCGCCGGTGCGCCACCGCCAGTTCAAAGGCCCGCTGCTCCCCGTACTTGCGAATCGAGAAAGAGGTGCACTTTTGAACGCCGGGTTCGGGCCGCCAGCTCACCGAGTAGCATTCGTTCAATTTACCCGAAGCGCTGCGTTTGGAGGTGCGGCAGACACCGAGCACGCCGGTGGTGTTGCGTGAGTCGCGGAAGACCAGGCGTCGCCCGCGCGGTTTGGACGGAATCCGCTCCAGTTCCTCGCGCAACGAGTCGCGGTACTTCTTGGCCTCCTGCAAGGCCGGTCGCTTGCCACCCCACTTTTTGTCACTGAACAAACGCGAAAACGTCTTTCCGTTCTTGTAGCCGCGAACGAACCAGCCGTGCGTCGAACCAGAATCGATTCGACTGATGCCCTTCAGCGCTTCGTCTTTTGCCATTTTAAGCAAACGTGTGGTTTGCCCCGCAAACGTAGCGGGACCTAGGAGATGCTTACATTGCAGTTTTTCAGCGTCCATGGGGCTGTCAATCCACATGTTTTTGGATACACACTGAATCGGACCTGTAAATCGTTCCTGGACAGAGATATGCGTTATTATTGAAAAATTATGGAACCTGTTGCGAAAACCTAAGATAGGTTTCTTTTGAGCGTTATCTCGTTATTTGACAATGTTTTACAACAAAATGATAAATACAGAGATAGCGTTAGGTTCCATGGTGCCGAGATGTGCCGTCATGGGGTATATCTTTTGGGACTTGTATAGATTAGGGTGATGTTCTGACGGATCCAAGGGTCCTTTTAACCTCCAGTGTTGCATGTAAGGCCAACTTCTTGGTTGAGGATACAACTATCGGCGCCCTTCGATTCAGCGTTTACTTTTTCGCCGCCATCGCGTGCGATCCACCCATGCCTCAACTCTCGTTTCCCTTTCGCTGGCTGAGGACGTTTGCCGTTGCTCTGCTTGCCGTCGCTCTGACGGGCTGCCAGTTTTTCCGCCGCGCACCCGAGCCCACCATGGAGCAGCGACTGCACCAGCCCCTGGTGATCAAGGGGGAGAACCTGCGTGAGTTGATCTCGGCAAAACCCCTGCCGCTGGCCCGCGAGGGCAAGCAAACGCGCTTGCAGGTCAACGTGCTGAACCGGGCCGATGAGACCTTTAGCATTGCCTACCGTCTGCGCTGGTTCGACGCGCGGGGCTTCCTGATCAAGGAACTCGACCAACGCTTCCTGACCCTCCCGGCCGACGATTTCGGCTTTCTGATCGAGTCCGTCGACGATCCCGAAGAGCGCGTGGCGCGTTATCAGTTGGTCATTTTCCCGCCGCCCACGGAAAACCGCGGCTTTTTCACTCCGTAGACACCTTTTCGTGAAGCAGCCCGCGCCGAGCGCCGAGTCGGTCTTCCTGGATCCTGGACGTCTGCGAGACGGCGAACTCACCCTGCAACTCGCACGCTGCGTACCCGCCGACCCGCGCCGTGAATGCCGATGATCTCGTGGGTGATGGTCTTTTGGATCATC
>CAYTBI010000148.1:0-1656 GCA_964435975.1 uncultured bacterium | reverse complement strand
GCTGCACTTGGCGATCGCGACTGGTGTAAATTGGGAGCTGGCGCAGCGCTTCAGGGGTACCGACCGCCGTGTCTTTTAACTCGACGGTGACATCGAGTTCCCGCTTGCCATCGATAAACTCCGAAGCCTGCAGGCCCCCGAGGGCCGATTCGACCACTGCACCCAAGTCGGCCTCCGACAAACCTGCTTCTGCCAAGCGGGGTCGATTGGGAATGACTTGGAGTTCGGGAGCCCCCACGATGAAGTCGGAGCGTACGTTCTCGACCCCCGGTAGGGCGCGTAGTTGCTGGCTAACTTGCTGTTGCAGCTCGTCTAGGTCTCCTAGTTCCGGACCGATAAGCTGGACTTCGATCTCGTTGGCGGGATCTTGGAAGCTGGACACGCGGATGGGCACCTTGTAGCGATGGCCGGGAAAATCGCCACCGGCGGCGCGCAGGCGATCGACCAGGGCATTGAGGTTTTGGCTCGTCGAGAGCTGCGGGTCCAAGAAGGCGCCGACAGCCCGCAGTCCGGGCCGCAGCACGTAGATAGTACGAATGATTCCCGGTTGCTCGCTGACCAGACGCCTGGGGCCTTCGGACAAGCGTAAGGATTCGGGGATGCTAGTACCGGGTAAGGGCTCCAGGAGCCAAAGAACCAGATTGCGATTCCCCTCGGGCAAATAATCTGGGGCAGGCAGTAACGGATAGCTGACCGCCAATAAAGCCACGGGAATTGCCAGCACGATCGCCCGTCGAATGGCACGGCGCGGGCCGAGAGACCAGCGGACGGTTGCCAGCAGCAGGCGCTCTAGCCCTCCCTGCAGCCAGCAGAAGAGCGCCGACAGACGGGAGATGGCACGTTCTAGAGGATTTTGAGAGCCGGGAGCATTGCCTGCAAGCATGCGCTGGGCCTCGGCCCGGTTCAAGAACAGGCCGGAGAGCATCGGCACCAGAGTCAGGGCTGCAAAAAGAGAAATCAGCACCGACGCTGACAACGCAATCCCAATGTCAAAAAAGAGTTGTCCGGCTTCGCCTCGAACCAAAACGATGGGGGCAAAGACGGCCACCGTTGTCAGAGTTGAGGCCAGCATGGCTCCGCCTACTTCCTGAGTACCGTCGATGGCGGCGCGTACGGGGGATTTCCCTCGCTGCATGTGAGAAAAGATATTCTCCAGGACCACGATCGCGTTATCCACCACCATCCCGACGGCAAAAGCCAGTCCGGCCAAGCTAATGGTGTTGAGGGAGCGCCCCAGCGCCGCAAAGGCGATGAAGACCGTCACCAGGGTTGTGGGAATCGTGATGGCAATGACGGCAACGGTGCGCAGGGAGCCTAGGAACAACAACAGCACCACCGCCGCCAGCACGGCTCCTACCATCAGATTCCCCCGCACGAAGGAAATGGCTAAGCGGATATAGTCGTTCTCGTCATAGGGGATATCAAAGCGAACGCCTTCTCCTTCCCGGTCAAAGCGCTCTTCTAACTCGGCGATCGCCGCGCGGATTCCTTGGGAAATCTCGGGAACGTTGCCCCCCACCTGGCGAATGATGCCCACGGCTACGGCGGGTTCTTCTTCTCGCACCAAGGCGCGATCTTGAATCTTGCGTCCCATTTGGGCAGTGGCCACATCCCGCAGGTAGACCGTCCCGGCTCCGTCGCGGCGCAGGACCAAAT
>CAYTBI010000147.1:0-1767 GCA_964435975.1 uncultured bacterium | reverse complement strand
GGGTACCGCCCTTACTCGAGGGGCAGTTTCGCCGCTCCTACGTCCTGTGGAAAGAATTCGTATCGCCCCTGGTTGCCCTCGAGCTTTCAAGCGGCGATGGCACGGAAGAACGAGACGCCACCCCACCAAACCAAAGCCAAAAGCCAGGGAAGTTCTGGGTGTACGAGCGGATGCTGCACATCCCCTACTACGGCATCTACACGATGGCAAAAGGCCGGGGCCACCTCGAGATGTACCACTGGCAAGACCTGCGCTACCAGCCCATGACCCCCAATGCCAACGGTCACTACGAGATTCCTCCCCTGGGGATAGCTCTGGGCATCTGGCATGGAGCCTACCAAAGCAAAGCAATGGAGACAGACTGGCTGCGCTGGTGGGACCTCGATGGCAATCTGCTCCTAGCTGGCGACGAACGCGCCAAGCGGGCCGAAGAACGGGAGATTCTGGCTCAGCAAGAAGCAGCCCAAGAACGAGAAAAAGCAGCTCGTCTGGCCGAGCGGCTGCAGGCTCTGGGCATAGATCCCGATACGATCTAGCCCCCAGTCGCGGCTGTGGTGCAATCACAGTACTCGAACTGGTGTAGTATCTTATGCCTTGGAAGTCGAAACGAGACATTTGTATGAATGCTCGGAAAGCTGCTGGTCGATCCCGCTCGTTGCCCGCGATCGCGGCAATAGGCGCTCTGCTGCTCGGGAGCTGCGCTACTCGTTCCTTCGATCGCCTTCAGACCTCCCCTGGGGCCATCTCGGCAGATTCGGTTGAGACAGATCGGGCCGAGACAAATCGGACCGAGACCAGCCAGACGCGCCCCAACGACAACAACCTGCCCACCACCCGCCCACAACTTATTCGCACGGCAAACCTGCAGTTGCAGGTTGAATCGGTCACAACCGCCCAAACACAAATCGAAGCCGTCATTTCGGGCCAGGGCGGCGACATTCTGGGCCTGCAGACCGGTCGGCCAGAAGCTGGAACTCAGCGCTCGGCGAGCGTGAGCCTGCGGGTACCCCAAGCACGCTTCAGTGCTGCTCTCAGAGAACTCGCTGCCCTCGGCATGGTTCTGAACCAACAAATAACTGCCGAAGACGCGACCAGTGGAATTGTAGATTTTGAGGCGCGGCTCAAAAATCTCCGCAAAGCTGAGGAGACTCTGCTCGGAATTATGGAGCGCTCCGGGGAAGTTTCTGAGGTCCTAGAGGTCGCGCGCGAGCTGGCAACAGTCCGGCAATCCATCGAGCAAAGCGATGCCTCTCTGGAGAGTCTGAAAAACCGCGTTGCCTTCTCCAAAATCGATCTCTATATCTTTGAGCCGGTCGCTACCACCCCTCCGGAGCCTCCCTCAGCTCTCGAGCAACTGGGCGCTACTTGGCAAGAGGCAACGCAATCTCTGGGTGGCTTGAGTATTGCGCTCGCGCGCATGCTGATTTGGCTGCTGATTTTTAGCCCGTATTGGCTGATGTTTGTCGTGGTGTTGCTGCTCTGGCTGCGCTACGGCAGCAAAAGTCGGTTGCAACGGGTAAGTGCTACCCCAGAGCCGGGCGATCGCGAGCCGAATGCAACAGACGACCTCGACAGCGACTGATACCGACGCGACGGCATCAGCGACTTGACAAACCTTGCTGCAGCGTAGCTAATACCAATTCTCTTGGTCTCCGCTACAGATTGTCCGGGCTCCGCAACCCAAGCAACACCAGGCTCTGAGAACGAGGCATAGCCTGAATCTGCCATACGAATAGCATTATCACTTTCGGGGGGGTCTGGGGGCAC
>CAYTBI010000146.1:0-1814 GCA_964435975.1 uncultured bacterium | reverse complement strand
TACCAGCCAGAGAGCTGCCAAATATTCCGCCAGCGGGTCGAGGACGATGCGGAGCTTATCCCCCGGCTCCAGGGTTTGCAGCAAGCGCAGCCGGTCTTCCAAATAGGCCAGTCGCCCTCCCGTATCATCCTGGGCTTCCCCAGCCTCTAAAATCTGGAGAACATCCGCCTTCTTCGCCGCCGTCGGTCGGTATGTTTGCTTCAAACACTCCCAGGCCACACGCTGCGCGTCCCGTTGCACCTGAAGATCGTCTCGCCGATTAGCGGGCTCGATCGCCCGGTTGAGCTGGTTCAGATAGCTCAGCATCAACTCCGGCACGGACGCCGGGAGTATGCCTCCCGCACCCTCTTTTTGCTCGATCATCTGGTCGGCGTAGAGTTTGGCCAGCAAGGCAGTCACGTTGCGCTGGCCGACGATTCGGGAAAGACGCAGGCAGGCAATTAAATACTCTTCATCTGAAAACTGGCCCCGCTTTTTCTTCCGGTCCAGATAAGCATTCATGAACTGGGAGAGATACCCTGCCTCAATTCGCAGGGGTTTCAGAATCGTTTTCCCCACCTCGCCCAGGGATTCGTTACGTCGGGAGGTGACGATTAGCGCTTTAGCGGGAAATTCTGCCAGGTCGGGCCTAACTTGCCTGCGGCTAGATTCGCCCATTTCCGACAGGTGGTCCACAATGACCAAAATGCGCTGGCGCTGCAGCAACTTCTCCAGCAGCTCCATCGGGATGGGTTCGAGCCGATCGATTAGGGCATTAAGTTGCCCGCCAACGGCAGCAAGCAATGGCTTTTGCTCGTCCAGTTCCGTTTCTACCAACACCGGCAACATGCGGTGAGGCGCGAGTTGTTTGTTCAGCCCCCATTGGGCAATTTGGCACGCCAGACTGGTCTTGCCTGCCCCGCCTTCGCCAGTAATGAGCAACACTGCCGGTTTCTTCTCGAACGTAGCGGTTAAGTGTTCCCCCCTCAGCTCATCAATCAGTTCCCCATCGCGATGGACGGGCAGGGAAATGTGAATGCCCCGAGCTTTGACCGTATCCAGTTCTAAGAACTTGTCCCGAACCAGCAGCCAATATTGATGTACCCAGGCATCCAGCACCCGATCCTGGTAGTTAAGCCAGCGTATGACTCGATTGGAGGTATGACTAACAATGACTAGTAATCGACGCTTGCGAAGCAACTGGTCTAAGAACTCGTTATCTCGCTCAAGGAGATAGTCGAGATCGCGAAGAACGGGGAAGCTCAGCTGCCTGAGCTGTCGTCGAATTGTTTCTAATAGCGGATCTCGGCCTTCCTCAGCGTCAACTAGGTCCCGATCGATCCATACCGGCAACATTTGATGCTCGCAGAGGCGTTCGCTGGGGTCACTTGCCATCGCTTGTCGAGCAAGTCGGCGCACAATCTGAAGTTTTTCTTCTTCCCTGCCGCTGACAATTGCAAGGCCGCAACCTTCCTTCTCACATACACTGCGAAGGTCGGTTTGCAACTCAAAAATGGTTCTGTCCTCGTATCTGGCTAGGGCCAGCGTCTCAGAACTGAAATCTTCCCAGTCACTTGGGGGAGGAAAATTCTCGCGGGCTCGGTCGAGGTGCTTTTCAAGCCATCGATTTAAGACTCGGGGCCGATACTTGAGCCACCGCATGACACTACCGGCCAACCTGATTTCATGCCCAAAGAGAGAAAACTCTACCGCTGGAGGGAGTCGCAGCAGCCACAGCGGTCGCAGCCATAGCACTCCGCCATAAGCGAGTAGTGCCAGGACTCCCGCACCCCCGGCGGTCGCTCCCCCCCCCCGCCGCGCCGCGTGCTGAACCC
>CAYTBI010000145.1:0-1889 GCA_964435975.1 uncultured bacterium | reverse complement strand
CGGACTCATCGGCTTCTACCGGCAGCGACTCGACTTGCTGGAGCTTGTTGAGAACATCGACGAAGCGATCGTCGATGTCGGCATCCCAGGAAAACTCTAGATTGATGGTGCTGAGGCCCGTCCGGCTGGT
Organism: uncultured bacterium; assembly: GCA_964435975.1. Classification (GTDB taxonomy): domain Bacteria; phylum Cyanobacteriota; class Cyanobacteriia; order Cyanobacteriales; family Rubidibacteraceae; genus CAYTBI01. Next base: position 1,759 of record CAYTBI010000145.1, on the reverse strand, counting down.
GCTGGTCATCTCCCGGACGCCCTGCACCTCTTCGAGCAACTCTTCGATGGGGCGGGTGACGAGATCTTCGACTTCAGAAGGGCTCGCACCAGGATAGGGCGTCGCGATCGAAACCTCTGGGCGATCGCCGCCGGGTTGGAGTTCTAAGGGAAGGCCCAGTAGAGAGAGCACCCCGAATAAAGCCAGCAAGCAAAATAAGACGAAGGTTCCGTGCCGCCAGCGAACGGCAGTAGCAATGAAATTCACGGTCGGCGCTCCTTAGGAATTAGCGGATTGTCGGGGCAACGGGCGCACCGGGGCACCGTCTCTGAGGCCGTCCCCCCCTTGTACGACCAACGTTTGCCCGGACTGTAAGTCGGGATGGGCGATGGTTACCCGCTCGCCCATGTCGGCAAGCAGATCGACTTCTAGCTCCTGCACCGTGCCATCGTCGCCAACCACGAAGACGGCCCAGCGATCGCCCCGGGGGGTCAGCGCGTCGCGCGGCACCACAAAGCCAGCCGCAACGGGGAACGCAATTTCTCCCTGGATAGCCATACCCGGAACCAGATCTGCCGGTGGATTATCAAGCTGAACCCGCACCCGCTGCTGACGGGAGGCCGAGTCTGCCATCGGAATGATGGCGGCGATCGGCGCTTGAAGCTGCCAATCTGGAAGCGCGCGACTCGCAAGCGTAACGGGCATCCCCACCTCAACTTCGCGGCTCAGCTCTTCGGGAACCTCTAGAAAAATGTCCAGAGTATTGCCGCCGACAACCGTCAAAATGGGGGTTCCAATCTCCAAGTAATCCCCGCTACTGGCCAAACGAGACTGGATAACCCCACTCTCAGCCGCGCGAATTTCAGTTCTCTCTAAGTTCAGTTGCGCTTGCGCCACCGCTGCGCGATTGGCCGCAACGACCGCCCGTTGCGCTGCAATTTCCTCGATTCTGGGTCCGGCAACGGCTTCCGCCAGGGTTGCCTCTGCCTCTAGTCGGATACCTCTGGCGGCATCGGCTTGGGCCCGTGCTTCGACAAATAAGCGTCGGGCCAACGCCCCTTCTGCGACTAGGGACTGGGTACGCTCCAGGTTATCGAGAGCTTCTAGTTCTAACGCCCGGGCGGCTTGCAAGGCTGCTCGATAGCGGGCAATGACTTCTGGGCGCGTGCCGGTTTCGAGGCGAGCGAGTTCGCTTTCTGCCTCAGCCAAGTCAGCACGGGCGCGGGATAGAGATAGTTGTTGGTCGGCATCGTCGAGAACCGCCAGGAGAGTCCCTGCTTGCACCGTATCTCCGGGCTGCACGAGGAAATCCCGAACGGTCCCCTCCGTACGAGGGCGAATTGTAGTACTGATGCGGGATTCTACTTGGCCGATGAGCCGCACCTGCCTAGCACCATTGCCTGGGGAAATCGCGATGGTTTCGACAGCGGTAGGCGGGAAAGAAACTGGAGTGGCGGTTACTGCGACCGGGGCGGAGGTTTGCGATCTTAAGGCCGGTAGGGAACGCCCGGCTAAAATGCCAGCTCCCAGCAGAAGCAGAGCGAAAGCGTACTTTGGCCATCGAAGGCCACCACGATCTATCGGCTGCTGTTCTTGGGAAATAGGATCGAACTCAGTCAGGATTTGCTCGGCAAGAACTGTGCGATCTTCGGGGATAGACATGCTGAAACTCCACCGCACGCTGCGGAATCGATGAACTGATTAATTCGGATTGGTACAGTGCTGTATTCGAGTTGTGTCCGTTCGTATTCGCTTAATCGGAATTGGAGCGAACCGAGGG
>CAYTBI010000144.1:0-2074 GCA_964435975.1 uncultured bacterium | reverse complement strand
TAAGAACTGGTTGGGGCAACACAAACCACGAGGGTGTCTTGGTCGCGAACAACGGTCCGAACGGCTTCGGCATTTTCTCCCTTGACGATGGCAACTCGCCCAACCACTTTTTGAAGTGCGGTTGCCCGTTCGGGACGGGTCGTCGTACCCGTAACAAAATGCCCTTGCAATTGCCATTGCGCGGCTAGGGCAGTGCCGACGTAGCCGCAGCCGATTATGGCGACATTCTCGCACGCAGAGTGACGTCGGGTTTGTTGGCGCAGCATCCCTTGCAATTCAGAAACCCCCAATTCCAGGGAGCCTGCGTAGGGCACACCATTTGAGTCGGTGGAAGTAAGCATTATTGAATCAAAGGGATTGGTGAATGGTTTAAATGGGCGCCGAGCCGGAATGAAGGTCTCAGCTCGGGGTACTCTCTCGCAGGTGAGGTCTATAAACTAAGGTTAGGTCGATAACTTCGACCGACCCCAGTCTGCAGATAGGGCTTATCCCTGGGTTACTCCAGCCAAGGAGAGCGATTGGTGCGAGGCTGTCACGGTGACGCAGTTGTCATCATCCACATCAAGGATCGCCGTCTCACCTGCCCGGACGCGACCGGCCAGAATTGCCTCTGCCAGGGGATCTTCTGCTAAGTGAGTAATCGCTCGCCGCAGGGGTCGGGCGCCGTAGGTTGGGTCGTAACCTTCTGCAATCGCGCGGGCTTTGAAGGCGTCGGTAGCCTCCAGGGCAATTTCCCGCTCGGCCAAACGGGCGGATAGGTCCTGGAGGAGCAGGTCGGCAATTTGTGCCACCTCATCGCGGCTGAGTTGCTGGAAGATAACGATATCATCCAGACGATTGAGAAATTCAGGCCTGAAGAATAGCTTCAAGATATCGCCAACCTGCGCGCGCATTTGGCCGATTTGGGCATCTGGGGTGTTATCGAAGGCAAACCCCAGATGGCTAACCTGCTTTCCAATTGCAGGTGCGCCCAAATTAGACGTCATGACGATCAGGGTATTTTTGAAATCCACCACATGGCCTTGGGAATCAGTCAACCGCCCGTCTTCAAGCACCTGCAGCAACAAGTTGAAGACATCGGGATGGGCCTTCTCGATTTCATCGAGAAGCAGAACCGTGTAGGGTCGGCGGCGAACCGCTTCTGTCAACTGTCCACCATCGCCATAGCCGATGTAACCGGGGGGCGAGCCAATCAACTTAGAGACGGATTGAGGTGCCATGTACTCTGACATATCGAGCCGGACCATAGCTTCTTCAGAACCGAACATGACCGCTGCCAGTGCTTTTGTGAGTTCGGTCTTACCAACACCGGTTGGGCCACAGAAAATGAAGCTGGCGATCGGGCGGTTGGGGTTACTCAGGCCAACGCGCGCGCGCCGCATGGCCCGCGAAACGGCCGATATCGCCTTTTCTTGCCCGATGAGCCGTTGGTGGAGGGTTTCTTCGAGCTTCAGCAATAGGGCTGACTCGGACTGTGCGAGCTGGTTGACGGGTACCCCAGTCCAGGCCGCGACGACCTGGGCGATGTCCTCTCGCGTAACAGTAGGCTGCTCTGCAGATTGAACGTCACCGCTTTTGGCGCGTTCTAACTGGGTTTGAAGTTCGAGTTCGCGATCGCGCAGTCGACCCGCCTCTTCAAAATCTAGAGTTGCCACAGCCGTTTCCTTTTCCCGACCGACTCGAGCCAGCTCTTGCTTGAGTTCGGCGGACGGAGACTGTTGGGCCTGCCGCAAACGAACACGGGACCCCGCCTCGTCAATGAGGTCGATGGCCTTGTCCGGTAGGTGGCGATCCGAGATGTAGCGATCTGAGAGTTTTGCCGCTGCCATCAGGGCTTCGTCGGCGATGGTCAGACGGTGGTGTTGCTCGTACCGCTCGCGGACACCCTGTAGGATCGCGATTGTCTCATCAACACTGGGTTCGCCCACCATTACCGATTGAAACCGTCGCGCCAAAGCGGCGTCCTTTTCGATGTACTGGCGATACTCATCCAGAGTCGTTGCCCCAAGGCACTGCAGCTCGCCCCTTGCCAGAGCCGGCTTGAGGAGGTTGGCAGCCTCCATCCCCCCTTCGC
>CAYTBI010000143.1:0-2089 GCA_964435975.1 uncultured bacterium | reverse complement strand
TGGGTCTGTAGTTCAACCGGTTAGAGCACCGCCCTGTCACGGCGGAAGTTGCGGGTTCGAATCCCGTCAGACCCGTTAAGTAAGGTTTCTCAAGCGGCACACTTTACAGTGGAGCCGCGAGCCACGCGCAGTCGCCGGGCGCTCGGACTTCCCGAGAGGGTCGCTGGCGATCTCGCCGGGAGATTGGCGGCGGTTTGCCTAAGGTGCGGCTCGCTTCCGAACGGCACCGGGGGCGGCTTGCGGGTTACAATGCAGTCTGTCTCAACATTGTGTAACCTCATAGCTCGTCCTACGGAAGCTCCATGACCCACGAAATCTTCATGCCCGCCCTCAGCTCCACCATGACCGAAGGCAAGATTGTCTCTTGGGAGAAGTCTCTCGGTGACAAGGTCAGCAAGGGAGAGACCGTCTTGGTGGTGGAGTCAGATAAAGCAGATATGGACGTGGAGTCCTTCTACGACGGATATGTAGCAGCGATTTTAGTCGAGGCCGGAGGTCAGGCCCCTGTAGGCGCGGCGATCGCTCTGCTAGCAGAAACAGAGGCCGAGATTGAGACGGTCCGCCAACAGGCTGCGGCGGCTGCCCCGGCCCAGGTCTCTGCGGCAGCTGCCGCTCCACCGACCCCTGCGGCTGCCCCTGCCAAAGTCACTGCCGCTCCTGCCCCAGTTGCGGCGGCGGCTGGCCCCAGCAGCAATCGCAACGGTAGCGATCGCACGGTTGCTTCTCCGCGCGCGCGCAAGCTCGCAAAAGAGCTTGGCGTCGAGCTTGCCACCTTGCAGGGCAGCGGGCCCTACGGTCGGGTCGTAGCCGCTGATGTCGAGGCTGCTGCCGGCCAAGCTCCGACATCGGCCCCAATGCCTGTCACAGCCTCGGCAACTCCAGCCGCCACCGGCGCTGCGCCCGTGGTGGCAGCATCGGCCCCCACACCGGCGCGGGCGGGCGAAGTAGTGCCCCTCACTACCCTACAAACTGCTGTGGTGCGCTCGATGGTCGCCAGCCTGCAGGTTCCTGTTTTCCGGGTGAGCTACGCCATCGTCACCGACGAGCTCGATAAGCTCTACAAGCAGATCAAGTCAAAAGGGGTTACCATGACGGCCCTGCTGGCTAAAGCCGTAGCCGTAACACTGCGCGAGCACCCCTTACTCAACGCCTGCTACACCGAAGCGGGCATCCAGCACCCGACCGGCATCAACATTGCCGTCGCTGTTGCCATGGACGATGGTGGGCTGATTACCCCCGTGCTGGCAGATGCCGACAAAGCTGACATTTACTCGCTGTCCCGAACCTGGCGCGATCTCGTCGCGCGGGCGCGGAGCAAGCAGTTGCAACCCGAGGAGTACTCGACAGGCACGTTCACGATATCGAACCTGGGCATGTTTGGTGTCGAGAGCTTTGATGCGATTTTGCCCCCTGGCACGGGCAGCATTCTGGCCGTGGGAGGCTCGCAGCCTAAAGTTGTTGCCACCGAAGATGGGGCCATTGCCGTGCGCCGCCAAATGAGAGTCAACATCACCTGCGACCATCGAGCGATCTACGGCGCTCATACGGCAGCTTTCTTGCAGGATCTTGCTAAGCTAATCGAAACAGGCGCCCAATCTCTGACGCTCTAAGGTGCGATCGCTCGCAGGTCTTGTCAGACCACTCGAAACAAATGCCCTGTCTCTAGCGCCCTGGGTTGCGGTCGAGTGCTTGGGGCGCTGCTTTTGCTGGAGAGTTCTGGAGAGATAGAGCAATGAGGCAGGTTAAAGCGATCGCCGTTCTAATTTTGATTGCTGCTGTGGTGACTTTCGCAGTCCAAAATGCAGCCGTTGTAGAGATTCAGTTTCTGACCTGGAGTTTCTCGACGCCGCGAGCTTTGCTGGTGGCGGCTCTGCTGGCCATCGGGCTTGCGCTGGGGTTCATCATCTCGAGCACTTTTGTGCTCAAGCGCCAAGCATAGCCTCGGCCACTTGAGAGACTCCCCCTGCCGGAATGGGCCTACCGAAAAAGACCCCCACCAGGTTGTTGGTGGGGGTCTTTAAAAATAGATTCAGGAAGTGGAGCCGAGCAGAATCGAACTGCTGTCCAGAACGAGTATTGACCTATCGCT
>CAYTBI010000142.1:0-2095 GCA_964435975.1 uncultured bacterium | reverse complement strand
GAAAACTGGGATCTGAGTTCATCCCTTGGGTAGTCCTGAATAATCCAGGCTAGGCTCAAAAACGTTAAGCTTCGCCTTCATTAATATGACTCTCACACCTCTGCCAGAAGTCCGTAACATGATCGTTGTGGCTCAAAGATACATTCTTGGAGAGGCGTCCATCATCGATCTCTATGGTGCTGCTTGTGAGTGCGCGCGTTGGGCAGGGCGGCTTGACTATCATCCAGAAATAATCTCACTAGCGCTTAAGTGGGGTCGAATGGCCAACGATACCTGGAATGAATGGGGTCTTAACAAGAATCCCATGTCAGAATCGGAGCTTCGCGAGGAGTTGAGAAGGGACCTGAATATGAAGTAGCAATTTTTGGGAGCACGGGTATTCCGACTCTGCTGTCCTCCGAGTGCTGGGGTTCGGGTGGACTACCGATCGCGCTTGCCCTGCCGCCGGGCAAACACACTGTCGGGAGCTAAAAAGCTTTGAATGATGCCCAAACCATCGTTAGGAACGTTTTTACCGTCAAGCGTCGCTGGCAAGGGAAACAGATTGGGAATGGCGTTGACTATCCCGGCTAGGGCAACCGATTGCAGCGCGATGAGCCCGATATTGTTGCTGGCCGATAGAAGCACATTCGGGCCGACAAGCAGTGCGATTGCCGCAACAACTGCCAGGCTCGACCCCGGCCCAGCAAAGTAGATAGCCGCACTCTTGAGGCGGGGCCGAACGAGATCGTTAGGAAACGTCCGCACGTAGCCCGATAGCGGCAGTAGGCAAATGCGGACTCGGATCGAGTTGACTTTGAAGCTAGCAATGGGCTTCCCAGCCCCCACGACGATTTCTTCGACGTGCCAATTGAGTAACTGCGCAGCCAGAGCATGGCTGGCCTCGTGAGCAAAGATGAAGGCAACATACGCCAAGCAGAAGAAAATTATGCTGAGCTTCTTCGGCTCAAATTCTTCGGCTAGGGCCAGCGCAAAGCAGATTCCGATCGTGCCGAGAAAAAGAGCGTAGGTTATCCATTCATCGCGTCCCTTAGGCGGAATACCGCGATCTTCGTAAGGGTCAAAGGGCATTGGGGACTCTCCTTAGGGGTCAACACTAGTTACAACGGCGATCGCCGCCGGGGCACAATGTTTATTATCGAGTACCGACCGAGGACCGAACCGCTGACGGGCTACTCCCCACAAAAAAACGATCTCCTCGCGCCTGAAGGCAACTGGGACGATGCTCGGGCGGCGGTCGGAAACGGTGCGCTGTATTTGGGTCTCGGCCGCCTCAACGTACGAATGCGGGCGGACAGCTCTACCGCAGCCGATCTGCCCGCGTTGATGGCCTGAGGGCTACGTCACCTTTTCTCTCTGCAACCGAATCTTTAGAAAATTGCAGAAAATTGCAACCTGTCTATAGAAGAGTATGCAGCGCGGCTAGAAAATGAGTAAAGTGAAAAGCCTGTTTACCGGAGCGGTCCAGAACGTCGAAATTGACGAGAAGCAGGCAGCGGCGTGCGATCGCCACCGGCCCGAGCGGGCTCATGGGCTGCGGGAGTAAGAGTGATATCTCGCCCCAGCAACCGTTGGGAGAGACGCCTCAATCGACGGCTTCGACGGAAGCGCTCGGCAATCAATCCGTGCGAGCAAAGATCCACAAATATTTGATGATTGGTATCGAAGCAATGCTGGGATTGGACTCCTTCAAACTCGAATCCTGCGCTGCTCAAGCTTTTTTGAGCCAAGGTGTTGTAGCTATACGTGTAGGCATAGATGCGATTTAAGTTATATCGATTGAAGCCCAAATCCAAGAGCATTAACGAAGCCTCAATCGCATGGCCCCGGCCGCGACGTGTCTGGGAAAAGATCCCGATTAAAAATTCCGCTCGCCGATGCTTGGCGTTGTAATTTGCCAGGGCGGCGATACCGATTGGGCCATGAATGCGGTGAATTAGAATTCCATCGAGGTAATACAAATTTTCCATCGGCGTCTGCAGCCGCGTTTGAATCTGCTGGCGCAGACACACTTCGCTATCCGGACAGTCATTCAGTCGGAAAAGCCGCATAAATTCCGAGTTGCCATACATTTGTACCATCAGCATGGGAGCGT
>CAYTBI010000141.1:0-2265 GCA_964435975.1 uncultured bacterium | reverse complement strand
CTCGTCGGTTCCCGTCAGAGACGCCACAATAGTTGCTTTAGTCTGAGCCAGATCGGCCGATGTCAGGCCATACAAGGGGCTCTCCTCGTCAATAGCATGCATTACCGTCCAAGGCAGTGCGAAAGCAGGCGTGTGGTAGCGCAACAACTTCAATTCGTAGAAGCGCCGAATGAAATTCCCTTCCGCTGTCGTCTCATCGCGAGAAAGATAAACCTTCATCAGAGCCTCCAAAATGCGATTGAAGCGCTGATTCATGACCCGAAACATCAGCGTCGGCACGCGATCGTGATGGGTCACCACGGCCACCTCGCTAAAGACAACCTGAGCCATCGGCTTGGCAAAGCGCGCGAAAGCCAAGCCCGTCATCAAGGCAATGCTCAGGATGCCGATCATAGCCTCGACTGTTGCGATGATATGAGCGTAGGTCGTCTCTGGTGACATCACGCCATAGCCGATGCTAGAGAGTGTCTGTACGCTGAAGAAAAACATATCCCAGAACGATCCGGGGTCCGCACCAATGATGCAATCGCCCCCAAGCAAGTACGCAATCGCAAATACGGTATTGACCGCCACAAACCCCGCCACCAAAAGTCCCAAAAAGCCAGGCCAAGGTGCCATCAGCAATAGGTAGTAGGGGTCGCGCCAGTGGGCGTACCATGCTCGCAGGCCGCGAATCTCAAACTGGCCGTCGCGAAACCTGAGCCAGATGCGATCGCGCGATCGCCGAGGTGGGGGTGAAGGTTGCTGCATCGGGCCAGTGCTACCGAGTCTCCAACGGATCGTACAAGGTCCTACAGCACAAAAACAATCGCCCCAAGACGCAATACGGCCAACTGCATCCGGTCATTCACGGAGGCTGACATATTGGTCAGGCCGATTCCAATCTTCTTTTCCCAATTCTGAGAAGACAAAAAGCTCGTTGAAGCACGGCATTCTTCAGTTCCGAACTGCCTGACAGCTTAGTTCTTCCGTTCGTTTATTGACATCTGAATGTTACCGGGCGACATCTAACTTCCGTGTTTGCACTGTCGCCATCCCTGGCTGTGCTTGCGATCATTAAATACAAAGATCTAAATCATCTATTTTCAAGAGAGAGGCCGTGCTTGTGCTGAGGGAGCTTTTTGCACTAATTGTTGAAGTCAGTAGCTATCAGTGGTCCGGAAAGATTGATGTTGTCAATCCGGTCGCCGGCCTGTCGTGGCAACTATTCTTTTCGATGGGTCACCTGGTGTGGGTTGATGGTGGCATGCATCCACGCCGCCGCTACAGACGACATTTCAAGAGCGTCGGAACCGCGCCAACACTAGAGGAGTGTCTCACATCAGAGGCGCGTCTGCAGCATGCCATCTCGTGCATTCAAAACCGACAGATTGGTTCTAAAGGTCTCCAGGGTGTCTTGCAAGCCAGCGCTCGAGAAATTTTCTTCGATATCAGCCAAGCTTGTAGCGGCTCTCTCAAACGGGATAATCACGGGCACTTTAGCTGGCACGAAAATGCTCGCCCTAACCGGGAGTTTGTTCTGCCTACAAGCTGGGGCGTCAATGCCTGTTTCGCTTTTAAAGACGGACGGCGCGATTGGCAGCATTGGGGCAAGGTGAAGCTCTCGCACCAGTCGCCTGACATGTCGCCGGTGGTTCTCAACGCCGATGGTTTGGCCGAGATGTTGTCTCCCAAGACGTTCGATCGCACTCTGAAACTATTCTCCAGCAACCGCACGCTGCGCGACATTTCCATGCACAGTAGTTCCATGCACGGCATAGGGCGATTGCAGGAGATCGCCGATTTTATTAAACCGCTGCTGCGCAATAGCTATTTGGCACTAGATGCGAGTCCCGACTATGGGGATAGTGACTCCCCGGCGGCATTTGAGTACCTAAAAATAAATGGCTTAGAGTGTGCCGCAGCAGATACTCTAGCTCAGAGAGCGGACAAGTTCTCAGCATCGGTTGAGGGCAATGCGGACATGAAAGAAACTTTGCACGAATTGGTGTAGTAGACCGGTTTGTGTCGGTCTGTGTCCTACCCCCCCGATTAGTTTCTCCTCGGCAGCGCCGGAGCGCTCTATCAATGGTCCACCGGCAGATAATATTGCTTGCCGTTGATGTTTGATGGTGACTTTGTCGAGAGGCTACTTGTCGGCGGGTTCGGGCGACGGCGCGCTGGGAGGAAATGTTGCCCCAAACCTGCAGCCCGATACGCCGGTCTGGTGCCTCAGTACGGGACAAAACAGGTGGATGTATGATGTGCTGCAGGTTTCGGCAATAT
>CAYTBI010000140.1:0-2366 GCA_964435975.1 uncultured bacterium | reverse complement strand
GATCCTTATGGCTGAGCGCCATTGACCGACCTCGGGCGAGACGTGGATTTGTCACCGTCGCAGCTCAGCAAAAAATTTAAAAGGCGGTTCCACCTCTCTCCAGCAGCCTATCGAAGGCAACTTCGTCTCGCTTTGGCGACACGACACCTTATCAAGGGCCATTCAGTGACCTGCGCCGCGACGGAGTCAGGCTTTGCCGACGCTGCGCACCTCAGCAGGGTATTCAAAGCTCAGTATGGGCTGAGTCCATCCAACTGGCTAGCACAGCTGCGCGGACCGAGGTCTGTTGGAAAATATGTTCAAGACGGGATCACACCCGGGTGTTAAGTGCCTTCGAAACAAAACAGTTTAGGAAAATACAGTGCAGCGCTTCGCAAAAGTTGGTACCATAATTCTAAGCAGTATCGCTGCGCTCGGCATCGTCGCGTGGTTCGGAATCTCGACATTTTTGGATTCAGTATTCGAAGAAGGTCCGACGCGTGGCCCTTCGTTTGCCGACAATCAATGCCCAACTTTCGAGACCGTTTATCCCCAATGTGAAATCCGTTTTGGAAATAGCGGATTATCGACCCTCAACTCTTTCTACGAAACGTTTGTTGGCGAAGGTGCATTCGAAATCAGCAGCTTCGAAGTCGAAACTCTGGGTCGAGACCGCTTCACGATTGTGGCGCAGTCCAATCGTGGCCCGATCACGTCAAACATCATCGCAGACCGCCTTGTCCGACTAGGGGAAGAACGAGAGGATGAACAAGTCTATCGCACACACGAATCTTCCTTCTGCGATGCTGAGCGCATTTACGAGCATGTTGTGACCTTTCAGGATGGGGCTCGTGTGGTCCAAGACCTAGAGTTCTGGACCGAAGACGGGTCGCTTTGGTTCCGGCTTTTTCAAAATGGCAGTCCCACGGCGGAAGTGGTGTGCGGACAGTGACTGTTGTTGAATTGCCTTAAACTGCGGGTTCGAGAAAACGTCGGCAAACCGCGTCAAAGCAGCCATTCCTTCCGTGGTGCTGAATGTCCGCTTCGTCCGCAAAGCAGCCGCCGTCATGACGCCATCTAAACGGCAAAAAAGGGCCAGGGTCAGCCGAATGCGATCCCGTGTAAACGGCTTGGAGCTGTCCAAGTCGGACGCTATGCACCCCACTCACCAGCTCCGCTTGCTGCGAAAACTTATTCGCGGAGTCTAGGCGAAGGCTTTGTTGTAAGGACAGGCTCGGTTCGGCGCGTGACGGCATCCAAACTGTTCGCCCTTTCTCCATGCGAGGTCAGTGTGCGCGCCCCAAACCCGGTTGAAGCTATAAGACCTGGACAACCCCCGGCGCGCCCAAAACCGTCGGGGCCGAACTGATTTCCCCTGCGCGTTCGCGCATTCCTCGCGGACCAAATCAGCCCGTCCCGCCGGTGCTCCGCATCCGCTCCGCCCATTCCGGTTCAGGCCCGCCAAGCGCCGTCCGGGCGGTCAGGCGTCAACGGGGCAAGGGGCTCCGGCGACACCAACTTGAATGGAGATACGAATATGGCAAACGCCCTTGGATACATCACGGAGACCGAAACCGGCTTCGAAGGCACCCTCGCGCTGATGAGCCTGGCCGCCCCAATCCGCATTGTGAAGAATACGGAGAAGACCGCCGACAAGCAGCCCGACTACCGCGTCCTCGCAGGCGCCAAGGGCTCGGATATCGGGGGCGGCTGGGTCCGCACCGCCAAATCCTCCGGACGCGAATACATCTCGCTGACCCTTGCCGATCCGCTGATCGGACCCCGTCGGCTTTACGCGAACATCGCGCCGGTCAAGGGCGAGGACGGCAAGCATGTCATCCTCTGGAACCCCCGCGACTAAGCCCGCATCGCTGCGCCCGAACCGGCGACGGTTCGGGCGTTTTCCCGTTTCGGGAACCTGTTGGCGCAGAATTTGCAGCCCATTTTGTCTAAACAGGCGAAGCCGGTGGCCGCCTGGGAAGACGCCGACCGGCTTGCGCCTCATTGAGGAAAGGCGCGACACCCCATGCGACGGGCGCGAGACTGGCGGTATGATCAGGCGGCTTATGACCGCTTGCTCAGCCTGCCGCTTCCGGGCTGGGGCTGGGAGTATAAACGCCGCGACGCCGACCTCATTCGCGCGGCCCGCCAGACCCGCCGCCGCAATGTCAGCATGCATTTCAGGCGCGATGGGTCACGTTTGATCCGTATGCGCCACCGCGACCATGCGGCGGAGACTTTCGGGCTTCATTTCATTCCTGACCCCAATCTTTCAGCCTTCGAGACGGTGCCGTTCTGGTTGCCCGAAGTGATGAAAGGTGGCCTCGATGCGGCCTGCGAGATCATTGAACTCACCCCGAGACTTGACCCGCTCGACTGGAATACGA
>CAYTBI010000139.1:0-2477 GCA_964435975.1 uncultured bacterium | reverse complement strand
GGCGATGAGTGACGATACCAACAAACGCGATTTGCTTGAAAAGCTTAAAGCTGCTTCGCAACGCGAGGTTCCGGACCCAGGCGAATCTCTCGGAGATGAAGAGGAGCAGCTTTTTAATATTTCCAATGCACCGGAGCAGTTACGCACGGTAAAGACCCAGTTGGCCGTTCTCGATGAGGAGCTAACAAAACTCAAGCTTGCTAACGAGAAAACGCGGCTAGAGAATCAGATAACTGAAACCAATATGGAGCAGCGCGTTGAATATGCGCTGCGCATTTATCGGCTGATTAACCGTTGGCTATTCTCAGTCCTGGTCATTGTCTGCGTTGCTGCTTTTATTCCTAGGGTCGAGCAGGATGTTTCTGAAGACGTAGCGACGGGTGCGGTAACCCGCGTGACGACACGGCGTACGGGTTCTAATGTTAGTGACGGCGTACTCATCGCTTTGATCGGCGGTACGACCGCTAACGTCTTGGGTATCTTCCTCGGCGTCGTGAACTATCTTTTTAAGTCGCCAGCGAGCTAAGCAGAGTAACCGCTTCATTCTCTCAATGCCGTCCAAACTCCCATCAAACCCTCTCAGCACAGAGGATGCAGTTGCCATACGCCCTGACTCGACCCCAACAATCGCCGTGTAACTGACGCAAAAACCTACTGGCGGCGCGAGAACGGAATCAGCATGGGAACGCGGCGACGGTATTCCTCGTACGCGGGACCGTGGTCGTTGACGAGATCGCGCTCTTCGAGCTGGATGGCAACCAAAGTATAGGCAGTCGTGCCCAAGGCAAAGATGAGATGGGCAACGGTCATCTCAGGCGTTGCCCAAAAGGCCAGAATAAACCCGACATAGAGCGGATGGCGTACGACGTTGTAGGGTCCGGGAGTCACAAACTTTAGCTGGGAGTAATCTCGACCGCGCCAGTAGAGCCAGACTTGACGCAGCCCAAATAGATTGAAGTGGCATCTGTGACAAGTTAGGGGAATGAGGTAGAAGTCAATAAGTATGAAAACTCAGGCTGGTCCTACTCTCCAGGGGCGTACGGTTGTGCTGATGTATCTGTCTCCCAGTCCCAACCGATGCCTCAACGCAAGCCCCGACCCAACCGCGACCACGCCCGTAAAACGCACCGCACTGCCCCCTCGGATGAGGTTATTGCCAGTCAACTTGAGAATTTGCTCACGCCGGCGCTTGACGCTCAAGCTAGTTACTACAAGCGATTGGGCCTCAGAGCTCGCATCCTCACCTTGCCCTTGATGGTAGCGGCGGTCCTCACGCTGCTGTGGCGGGACGTCCCCAGCGTGGGCGAACTTACCCGCCTACTGGCCCGCGAAGATTTACTCTGGTGCCGCGCTGTCAAGGTTTCCCAGCAGGCCCTCTCCCAGCGATTTCTGCAGTTCCCGGCCGAGCTGTTCGAACGGGTCTTTTTTGACGTCCTGCCTCAGCTGCACCAACGCTGGCACCAACGCCAGCAGCGTCCCATTCCGGAGAGCATCCGGATGGCCCAGGCTCACTTTGCCCAACTCTGGATTGCCGACGGCTCGACTCTGGAGCAAATGTTTCGGAAATTGGAGAGTCTGCAGGCTTTGGATAAAGCCCCTCTGGCCGGCAAAATCGTGGCGGTTATCGACCTGCTGACCCGGCTGCCGGTGCAAATTTGGTTTGATGAGAACCCCAGCCGCAACGACACTCGCTTTGGCGACCGCTTATTGGCGCAAGTCTCGGCCCGCACGCTGTTGATTCTGGACCGAGGCTTTTATCACTTCCAGTTTTTCCAGGACCTGATAGACCTTCAGGCCCAGTTCATCACCCGCCTCAAGGCCAAAGCTCACTTCGAGGTGGAGCAGGTTCTGAGTATGTCGGTCAACCACAAGGACCAGTTGATTCGCTTGGGAGTCAAACGCAAGGGAGCCCCGCAGCTGTCTCTGCGCCTGGTGCAGGTGCGCCTGGGCAAGACTTGGTACAGCTACCTCACCTCAGTGCTCGACCCCCAGGTCCTGCCTCCCTTTGTGGTCGCAGACCTGTACCGCCGCCGGTGGCGAATTGAGGAGGCATTTTCCACGGTTAAGCGATTGTTGGGATTGAGCTATCTGTGGACGGTGTCTAGCAACGGAGTCAAGTTGCAAATTTGGGCCACGTGGTTATTTTTCGCGGTGCTAGTGGATTTGGGGGATGCAGTGGCAGAGGAGATGGGACTCCCTTTCGAGCGCATATCCCTGGAGATGCTTTACCGGGGGTTGTATCACTTCGGCGTGGCGCGTCAGAAAGGCCAGGCAACTCACCCAGTCAGCTATTTCGCGGCTCCCGAAAATCAGGATTTGGGGGTTGTAAAAGCCCTGCGAAAACCTCCACCAAGTCTAGATTTGAGCCCCTTCCCAGATGGCAACTTGACTTTTTATCCCTCTGCTTAACCTGTCACGGATGGCCGCCAGGTCGGTCTGTCGTCGTGTAGTCTTCGAGGGTGCCGCCGACTTGGAGC
>CAYTBI010000138.1:0-2508 GCA_964435975.1 uncultured bacterium | reverse complement strand
CCAAGTCATTCCCAATCGACCCCGCTTGGCAGAAGCAGGCTTGTCGGAGGCCGACCTGGGTGCGGTGGTCGAATCGGCCCTCGGGGGCTTGCAGGCTTCGGAGTTTATCGATGGCAAGCGGGAACTCGATGTCACCGTCGAGCTAAAAGACACGGCGGTCGGGACTCCCGCAGAACTGCGCCAGCTCCCTATTTACACCAGCCGCGATCGCCAAGTGCAGCTCGCCGACGTCGCAGAGATAGTGGAGACGGTCGGTCCTGACACCATCAACCACGTCGGCAGCGAGCGGGCCGTAACCTTGAGCGTCCGAGTCGAGCGGGAGGCTCCCCTCGGGGCGCTGCTGGAGACGACGGAAAATACCATCCTCGAACCCTTGCGGGCAGGGCTGCCTGCTGGTTTTCGCGCCGAACTAGCCGGTTCTGCCGACGTGCTTGCAGAAACCCTATCCCAACTGGTGTCGGCCTTCCTGCTCTCGCTGGTGGTGACCTATCTGCTCTTGGTGGCGCTCTATCGTTCTTTTAGCTATCCCTTCATCATCATGGTGACGGTACCGATGGGGATGACGGGAGCGGTCTTGAGTTTGGTTGCTGCCAATGCCCTACCGGGGGAGCCCGTGCCCCTAGACATGATTACCGGCTTGGGATTCGTAATCCTCACTGGCGTCGTGGTGAATAACGCCATTCTCCTGGTCGATCGCACCTTGCAGTTGCAGCGGGAAGAGGGGCATAGCCTCGATGAGGCCCTAGAGCAAGCCGTCCGCGATCGCCTGCGACCCATTTTCATGTCGGCAGGCACCAGCGTTCTCGGCATGCTGCCCCTGGCGCTTTTCCCCGGCCAAGGCGCAGAACTCTATCGCGGCCTAGGCGTAGCCCTGACGGGAGGGTTGGCCCTATCAACGGTTTTGACGCCAACTGTGGTCCCGGCCTTGATGGGATTGTGGCAGGACATCAATCCCGGTCACTCAAGCCAGCAGCAGCGTTCGGCCGCAACTCCGTTGCCAACACAATCGGAAGTCTGAATAGAGAGACGTATCGAACGTTTCAGCAATACACGTAGACCCATGAGTATATCAACGTGCGAAAGAGCGACGCAGTATCCAGCAACGACAGAAGCATTGCAGGACGTTCGACATTCCCAGGCGATCGCCGCACTTCTCAAGCTTCTAGAGGATGAGGACTGGCAAATCCGAAGCTTAGCCGCAGAGGCATTACAAGGAACCCAACACCCCGCAGCTCTCGAAGCACTCTTCAAACTTCTAGAGGATGACAACTGGCAGGTCCAAAGGGCCGCGATCGGCGCATTCAAAGGAAATCGAGACCTAAAAGTTACGGAAATTCTCCTCAGGCTTCTGGAGGATGCGGATTGGCAGACCCAGTGTGCGGCAGCAGAGGCACTACAGGGAACTCAATACCCTAGGGCTATTGCTGCACTCTTCAAGCTGCTGAAGGCCAAAGATTGGCGAGTTCGGTGTGCGGCAGCCGGCGTATTTAGAGGAAGCCCCAACCCCCAAGTCATCCACGCACTGTTGCAGCTGCTTGAGGATGAAAATGCAAACGTGCAATGGGCTGCAGCCACTGCTCTACAAGGAACCCGCGACCCAAAAGCCATCGAAACACTCATTACCTTTCTCCGGGGTGAATGCGAAAATATGCAAACGATCGCTATGAAAGCCTTGGCGGGAACGCAAGATTCTCAGGCTATCCAGGCTTTAATCGCGCTTCTGGAGAATAAAGACTGGATAGTTCGGAAGCGCGTGGCTACTGTGCTGCGGGAAACCCAGAATCCCCAAGCAATCCAAGCCCTACTGCAGCTTTTAGCTAGCGAACGGATGGCAACATGTGTGGTGGATACGTTGGAAGGAGTCGAACATCTCCTGGGATTCGCTGAAATCTGTAAGCTTTCCGAGCATGGAAGCAAGCAGGTCCGGAAGTTTGCAGCAAAGGCATTAAAAGAGTTAGTGCGGCAGGAAATGCTGCACGGCCAAGCCTCATCAAATAGCCTCGGTGGCCAGGTATCGTGATAGCCGAGGGCGAATTTGACGCCGACATTCCGCAGGTTGCTGGGATTTAATAATTGAGTGCTGAGTAGGCTATCGTTCACTTATCACCCGTAGCATACGAGGCACCCAGATCTCTCATTAGTAGTTCCTCCAAACTTGCGGAATGTTGGCTCTAAAACTCAGCAACCGGTCTCACAACGATCGTGTCTGCCCTGAGGGATTTGTCAACGGTGCGGGATCGATGAACACCCGCGCTTCCTCGATCCGATCGCCCTCGCTATTGAGGCGCACGGTAACCATCATGGGGATATCCACGGTCTCACCGCTTGAGAGAGCATACACAGCGCGCCCCTTGATAATCGTCTGCTGACCGGAAGTCCAAACCGACGCCACACGGTGGTCGAGTCCCTCGATACTGCTGAAGAAGGCCTCCACCGTCGCCTTAATTGCCTCAGAGACCACCACCCGTTAGCCGTTTCCGATCGTGAGGCGCCCGTCGACCGAAAATT
>CAYTBI010000137.1:0-2604 GCA_964435975.1 uncultured bacterium | reverse complement strand
ACTCGGATGATGCGGTCAAAAGGAGCGGCGTATTGCTCTTGGCCATCGACCACATTGGTTCGGCCCGACCGAACCGCCACTCGCCAAACGCCATCGCCCGGATAGTCAACGACTTCTACGCTGCGGATGAGGATCTGGCCCTGGATGGAATATTTCAGGCCCTGCCGAAACAACTTGTCTGGGATATAGCTTTCGGCCAGTAACTTTTGAAAGTCATCCCGGAAGCTGCGGTCGAGGAAGTGGGTAGCCAGATACGTGGTCGTGGGAAGGATTTGGTCGTTATCGAGCCTGTAACCCTTGTCATGCTGGCCGATCGCCACCTCGTTCCCGAAGGTGAAGAGCATCGTGAGGGTTGCTCCCACGAAGCTTCGGACCAGTTCGTCTTCGCGATGCCAGGCGGGCATCTCTTCGACCGGTACCGTCGCATCATCGACTTGAACGAAAGTTCGTTCCTGAGAGGCGAGTTTGCCGATTGCTCCCAGGCACAGGAGCAGCGCTAACGCGCCGACAAGATGTAGCCCCATCGAGCCAAACATCAGCCAGCCGTACTTGTCAGGGAGTTGAAGATTGGGTCTTAGCTTTGGTATTGAGAGAGCCATAGGTCAAAAAAAGAGTGGTTGCTTGAGGGAGGACGCGATTGCTGGGGAAGGTTGAGTGCGATCGCTGATGGCGATGGCTATCGCCAGGGACATCAGAAGGATGCAGGCGGAGCAAGAAAGAAGAACGACAGTCCAAGCATTCAAGGCCCTCCGCCGAGCCTCCAAATCCCGGTTTTCTGCTCTCAATGCCTCCATTTCGGCAAGACATGCATCGGGATCGAACTCTACGGGCAGCTCTGGGTCGTCTATGAGCGTGGTGGTTTTGATAGCCATCTAAATCTCCTAGGGGACTCCCGCTAGACCGCGAAGCGGTTAGCGGCGAGGGGAATAGGAGCGCCTGACGAGGGGATTCGACATCCCCGAAGCAGGCAAACTCCATATATGGTACAATTGATCTTATGAAGCAAGTCTTGACACTGGTTGTAGGGATTCAACTTACTCCCGAGGATGTCTCCAAGCTGGAAGCAACCCTGGAGGCATTTGCCGATGCCTGCAACTACGTCAATGACAACTCGGACCCAAAGATTCGGAATAATGTTGGGCTTCATTCCCTGCATTACTACGACATCAAGGCCCGGTTTGGGTTGGTCGCTAATATGGCTTGCCGCGCCTGTGCGCGGGTTGCTGCTAACCGCAAGACTGCTAAGAAAGCAGGTCGAACGGTGAAGCAGTTCAAGCCAACTAGCATGGACCTTGACCGCGACCTGTTTCGCTTTCGCGAGAAGGATTGGACGGTCAGCCTTGCCACGATTGAGGGAAGGCTTAAAGCTATTCCTCTCCGCGCCAGTAACTATCACCGTGGCAAGCTTGCGGGGCAGAAACCGACATCGGGTCAGCTTTGCAAGCATCGCGACGGGAAGTATTACCTTCACGTTCAGGTCAAGTCCGAGCCGCCACAACCCAAGCTGCCCGATAACGTTATCGGTGTGGATTTTGGGCGGCGCGATATCGCTGTAACCAGTGAAGGCAAAGCTTTTAGCGGGCATGACATCCAGTCTGTCCGCGATAAATATTCCAGAGTGAGAGCGCAACTCCAACAAAAAGCCGCGAAAGGCACGCGGAGTAGTCGGCGAAGATGCCGTCAACTCCTGAAACGGTTGTCGGGGAAGGAGAAACGCTTTCAGCGCTGGCAAAATCACAATGTCTCGAAGCATCTTGTCAAGCGTGCCGTCGAAACTCAGGCCAGTCTTTGCCTGGAAGACCTGACCGGCATCAGGCAGCGCACCAACCAGCAACCTCGCAACAAGACCGAAAGGCGACGTTCTAACTCTTGGGCCTTCTATCAGCTCAGACAGTTTGTCACCTACAAGGCCGTACAAGCAGGTGTGACCGTGCTGTATGTGCCGCCCCAGTACACTAGCCAGACGTGCAGTCAATGCCTGCATATCGGGCTGCGGTCGGGGAAACGTTTTAAGTGCGGTCATTGCGGTCATAGCGAAGATGCGGATTTGAATGCTTCGAGAGTTTTGAGATTGATTGGGGTGACTCTTGTAAACTTGCCCCGTGGTCCCTGGTTGGCTTGCGAGCTGACTGGAGGGCTCCTGAAAGCTCCCGCTAGAATCGCGTAGCGATTTAGCGGTGAGTTGTTTACAAGTCATTCCATAGGAGTGGCCAAGGCGATCGCAGGTTGGCAGTTTTTGTCGGTCGGTGCGATCGCCACTGGCGGAAATGTGGCGATCGCTGCTTGGGAGCTGGCTGGTCGTTTTTGGCGGGGTGCGATCGGGGGTGCGATCGCTATTGAGCGCTGGCGCGATTGGGAGGTGCGATCGCTATTTGGCGGTCATCTGCGCGAGTTATTCAAATGGACCATACTTGGGCTCCGACTCGGTGTAATGGACAAATTTGCCATCGGGAGTTTTGCGGCATTCTACATTTCCACCTGTTACAATCTTTTTGCATGTTCCTTTTGAAACTTGAATCCAATCCTCAGTGGCCCTAAGGGGGATAACATCCTTCCCGTTGGGAGCGTACGCGCAGCCAGGGCCAGGGGTTTCCTGGGTGGCAC
>CAYTBI010000136.1:0-2908 GCA_964435975.1 uncultured bacterium | reverse complement strand
GGTTAGCGGGCTCGTGTTCCGGGCAATCGAGCCGCAAATCCGGATCGCCAAAGGCAGCCCCCACCAAATCGCAGTGGTGAGGGCGACGCTCGTCAGCGCAGACATTGGCGCGGAAATATTTACAGGAGAGACACATTCGAGACGCTGCAACGATCCCTTCGTCTTGCAACGAGCGAATGACAGTTGAGATGCCACCGAAGAAAGCGCGTTGCTCCGATTCGGACATCGATTCAATGGCTGAAACCAGGAAATCCGGCCACGTTGCTGCCCGGGCAGCTTGTTCTTTGCCGGTTGCCGTCAAGCGGATGGCAATGGCGCGACGGTCGTCGGCAGCACGTTCGCGAGCGACTAAGTCTTTTTTGACCAAAACAGAAACAGCATCGCTGGCGGTAGCCGCACTAACCCCCATCGCCGCCGCCACTTCCGAGAGGCGCATTCCCGATCGTGCCTTCAGCAGCGCCAGGATTTGCCCTTGAGTCGGCGTCAACCCCTGAGACCCCGCGCCTTGCCACGATTGACTGCGCAGGGCCACGCTAATCTTGGACAGGCCGGTAACGATCCGTTGGCTCAGGGGTTCGTTGATGCGATCGAAGGGATTGTCCGTCACTGCATTCTCTGTCGTCATGCGCACGCGAGCCCTTGCTGTCGGGCAATGCCTCCAAGGCACGATCGACAACCGCAATAACTTCGGGCTCCGGTTTGTGTCCGAACCAGCGCTCGAGGACAGTCTGGCGATCGTCGAATAGAAGCCACGAGGGCGTCCCCTGCAGTTGGTTAATTGTAAAGCTATAAGCTGCGATGGGGCGATCGTACAAAAGCTCGGCGAGACGAGACTTAACGCCATCAGATGGCAGTCCGACCGACCGCAGGGCATCGGACTTGGCTTGGCAGACGAGCTCTACATCCCGATCGGTGAAGATATCTCGTCCGGTGCCCAACAAGTCGAAGGCAATGGGGAAATCAATTGGCACGGAGAAACTCGTACCATGCTGTCGAAAAAATTGCTCGGTCGCACCGACAAGCTCGCCTGCTGCCAGTAGTTTCTTCGTGTTTTCGAGAGTATTGAGCGCAAAGTCTTCGAATGCTGTTGAGAGCCCCAAAACCTGCAGGCGATCCCCATACAGGTTTTGCAAGCGTGCTGCCAAAGGTAAAGCATAAATAAAGCAGCCAGGACAGTTGACCTGAAAAGCCAGGAGCAGATTGAGTCTTCCGGGCGTGAAATTCCCTTGCAGGACTTGAGACACCTTGAGATGAAGCGTTCCCATGATTTCATCTTCCAAATGTATAGCATTCGATAGGCTTATCGCACGGTGTAGGGCAAGCTCAAGTCTCCCGAGGCAACGCTATAAACCTCGTAGACACCGAGTAGGGGACGATTTTTGTCAGAGGTGTTGACCTGCATATATGCCACCACCGCATCGTAGTTGAAAATTGTTTTTCCGCCGATGCGATCGACCGGGATCGAAACACTGAGTGTGTTGCCTCGGGTAACTACTGAAAACCCAGGAGAATCCATATACATGGGCATGCCAGGGTTGGTTGGCGGTAAGACAACGCTCGCATCGCCTGGCTTGAATTCTTTAACTGCTAGGCCTCCAGGAGTGCGGTCGTCTTTATTTAGAACGACCCAGTGCGCGTGGAAAACCGCACCATCGTTGTCGTATTGGCGATCGCCGTTCTCATCCCACAAAGGCGTGTCATCAAAATCAGGGTGAGATGTAATTGCCAAAGTAACAATCCCATCTATCGCGCCGAAACCAACATCCTCGGCCTGCAGTGTTGTGGGGAAGACATACCCAAGTACGGGAGCCCCATCCAGTTGTCCGGCTGCCGCTGGGACGGTGCGACCGGCGCTGCCATCAACAACTTGCTCGAAAGTTAGCAACCCCAGATCGGGCTGGTAGCGCGCTTGTGTAGAGTCAATTTTGAGATCGGCCGTCGCCACCACCGGTACGACCGGCAGGCTGGCTTCGACGGTGCGACCGGTCGCCTGGATCGCGATCGCGCTGCTGACTACCAGAACTGCGAACAACATCGTCTGTAATAGAGCTTTCATGAGCTGGCACCTCCAAAAAGTCTGCAAATGGGAGAAGTTTATTTAGGTATCCTAAATTTAGGATACCTAAATAAACTTCGATGTCAACCATCGTGCCAGCGTAAGTTCGAAAGCTAGAACTGCTAAAACCCTTGCTAGCTAAAGATTACAGATTCGGTCGGCCGCCCCATTTTGCTCTTGCGGGTAGTGACTATCCCCACGTGAATCCGTACGATGCTACTGCAGCTAGTCCGAGTCCCGGCCCAGTAGCAGGATCGACATACCCGACTCGAGCAAAGTTATGATGCTTTGAAAGCATTCAGGACCTCGATCGCCATAGCACTGCAGCCGTGATGGCAATTTTCGTACGGGACTGTAGTATTCGAGTGACTTCTCGGCTGAGTATTAAAACTGATTGTGCTTCTGCCCTAGCTAACTGACATATCTCTGAAACCGAGTGCCGGTCGGGCATGGCAGTGAGGGGAACGGATGCGAAAGAACCAGATGCGATTATCGCGTTCGGCCTGGGCCTTCTTGGAGGCGAAACAAGGCTCGGGGTCAACTGCCCGTAGTGGCGCGGGCGTCAGATGCACCATGCAGAACCGGTTCCGTAAAACTGTGATGTCTGGAGCCAAGTAGAGATGCTGGCCCTGACAGTTTTGTAAGGCTCCCAGCAGCAGCGGCACGTAGGGAGCTGTCACTCGAATGGATGGTTCTCCAGGGTCCCCGTTGCGCGAGCACTCGTGCAACTCTGGCGGACTCGCTAAGAAGCGGTGCCAGCAACGCTGGTGGCTCTGTGCCTGCTGGGCGCGACTACAAACATGAGCTTCCCAAGCGGTGAGATTCAACCGTTCGCTGCCAATGAGCCCCAAG
>CAYTBI010000135.1:0-2949 GCA_964435975.1 uncultured bacterium | reverse complement strand
GGCTTTGAGGTTGACTTCGTCCGACTCAGGGCTTAGGTTAGGCAACGCCTACCCGCGCGCAGCACTCCGAGCATAACAGGAAAACCTGCAAGGACGAACTCTGGATCCGAACTGTAGCTTGCTGATTGAGGAGGGCAGGATTTTCGGGAGTTGCGACCGCAACTTTACGCCCTTTAGGGGTGACAACGTGCCTATAATGCTTGCACGATGGAGGTTTCGGCATTTACGGTTGCAAAGAAATAGGGTGGCCTCTACCGACCATCCTGACCTAAAATGCTGCCGCCACCCTATCACAAAGCTTTCCGTCCACACCTGAGCGAAACTCAGTATCTGACCTTGCAGTTGTTGGTCCTACTGCTACAGAGCCATCGCCAAGTTTGCTTGGGACGTTTGGCCAGCCTCTTCCCCCAACCAATTCACTATCACAGCCGTATCCGTAATCTGCAGCGTTTTCTCGTCCTCCCTCAACTGAGCGTACGCTTGCTTTGGTTTCCCATCCTCAAATATTGGCTGGCCCAAAAATATAAAGGCCGACATCTCAATCGCCAGCAACGCCGTCGCCTCGAACGAACTAAGCGTCGGACCAATAACTATGTTGTGTTGGCTCTAGACCGTACCCAATGGAGAGGGCGTAATCTCTTGATGGTCACGGTTGTTTGGGACAAACATGCCCTGCCAGTCTATTGGGAACAGCTTCCCCAGATAGGTGGTAGCCACTTGACTGTACAAATTCGTTTGCTAAAGATCGCCGTCAAGCAGCTCAAACCCCATACCATTCTAGTGCTAGGCGACCGTGAATTCCATAGCCCAAAACTGGCTAAGGTACTTTCAGGGTGGGGCCTTGACTATTGCCTACGTCAGAAGAAGAGCGCCCAGATTCAGGTTGGCAGCTCGGAGTACCAAGAACTTAAGACCATGGGATTTAGCCCAGGAATGAGGCAGTTTTACTCCAGCATCCATATTGGCAAGAAAGATAAATTAGGCCCCTATAATTTAGCCGTTTACTGGAAGCGAAAGTACCGTAACAGAGGCGGGAAAGAGGCTTGGTATATTCTCACGAGTTTACCTAGCTTGGCAGAAGCCTTGAAGCTATATGAATGCCGCTGGGGCATAGAAATGATGTTCAAGGATTACAAAAGTGGCGGCTACAACCTAGAGGATACCAAGGTCAACGACATACGCTTTTTGAGCTTGGTACTCCTCATCGCGATTGCCTATAGTCTGGCGACCTGCATGGGCCAATTCCTCGGAGAATCCGCAGTTGAGATATACGTGTCGCGTCCACCTGAGCCTCAGCGCCAATACCGACGACATAGTAATTTCGGCATTGGTCTATACGGATATCAGTGGTGCTATGGGATGGAACTATGGTCGGAATATGCCTTTAAGTTGATAAGCCTCAAGCCTCACAAGCAACGCTATTTCCAGCGAGGCTTGAGGGCTCTAAGCATTATCCAGAGTGCGTTGTAGCCGCTTGTCACCCCTAGAGCTTTACGCCAGAGGAAGGTGGAACTGACGCGATCGCGGGGCCGCAACCGCCGCGATGATGCGGGTCCCCGAGCTGCCTGTGGGATGCGGTGCCGCTGTACGGATGGGGCCCAAGGCAGCTTGGGGGAGAAACCACTGCCGCAGGCATCACTATTTCTCGGAACTGAATGCTTTTGACCGGTTTTGGCCGATTTAACGCGAGGCGAAGCCTAACGTTTTTGAGGTTAGGGGCGCGGTCAAAAATACAGAACGAAGCCGAGTGCATAAGCTGCCCGCGTCCCCTGCAGCGAGGTGTTAGGCGGAGCCTACACGGGCGCCAGAACCCTAAAGATAATCGGGACAGGAGCGATCTCTGTCTCCTACAAGATTCCTCGCAGACTAAGGGTGAAACCAGGAAGTACATCTTCCCCTGAAAGCTGCTTAGGTTGCTCTAAAATTTCAACTTCTTGGCCGCTTCGGTAAATTTCTACCCGCTGATTCTGTGGGTCGATAAGCCAGCCTATGCGGGTACCACCTTCCATATACTCTTGCATCTTTTTCCGCAGTTTCAGGAGTTCATCGCTCTCAGAACGCAACTCAACTGCAAAATCTGGGCATAAAGGGATGAACTTTCTGCGCTGCTCGGGTGTTAGAGACTCCCAGCGCACGCGCTCGACCCAGGACGCATCAGGAGCACGAGTAGCTTTATCGGGTAGTGCAAAGCCAGTAGAGGAATCGAAGGCAACCCCCAAATCTGGGTTAGCTTCAGCCCAATTCCAAAGTTGGGCACTGATGCTGAGATTACGTCGGCCTGATTCGCCACCTGTAGGGGGACTCACGATTAGTTCTCCATCTGCGGTTCGCTCCAATCGTAGATCGCGGTTGGCTGCTGCGATCGCTGCGAATTCCTCTTGGGTGACGTGGAGAGCGATATCGCTGGGTAACTCGAAAGTAAGGGTCTGCATGCAATGGTCCTCACCTTAGACAGCGGCCGCTATGCTGACGATGCGACCTGGCTTCCATTTTCCCCGATCTTCGGTATGAAGAGCCCAAACTATAAGATCTCAAGCCAGGCGAAGCCTAACGTCCTTGAGCCTAGCGGCGTGGTGTAACTCTACCAACGAAGTCCGGTGCATTACAGTCACGTCCGCTGCGGCGAAGGGTTAGGCAACGCCGCAACCCAATGCCCAGCTTTGATACCTCAAGATTAGCAGAGAAGCGCTCAAATACGATTATCTCTTGCCAGAAACAGTGACAAAGCGATCGCAATTATCCTCTACCTCAGCAGAATAAGCGATCGCGGGCCTATCGCTTTGACCGAAACCTATTTGGGCAGCTTGGGGGAGAAGTAGCGCCGCAGGCATCCTTATTTCTATTCCAAACCAACCGATTTGCTTTAAATTGGCCTGGGCCTAACGGCCTTGAGGCTAGAGGGTATCTGTGAAGAAAAGGTGAAGGCCAGGCTGGAACCCAGCAGTTCGC
>CAYTBI010000134.1:0-3310 GCA_964435975.1 uncultured bacterium | reverse complement strand
CTTGGCAGAAATTCAATTGCGGATCCGGCGGTTCTGCACGACCGCGACGCTGCAGCCGTTCTTGGACGAGGCGTTGCAGGTGGCTGGCGAAAACCCTCTGCTACTCCTGGCTCGAGCCACCATCCATCCCCGGGAGAGCGAGCCCTACACCGAACTGCGGGAGCGCGGTTTCGAGTTGGCGCGACGGCTTCAAGATGCCAAGGCCCTCGCCGCCTTCCGAGAAGAAACCTACCTCCAATCCCTCGCGGCTCCCGGCTTTGGCCCAGGTGGATCCGATGGTGCGTTCGATCTCGAAGAGATATTCCGCAAAATGGCAGAAGAAATGTTCGGTCGGAAGCTCTCGCAGCGGGAGTTTGAAAACCTGTTGCCGAAACTGCAAGCCTCCTTCTTCGGTCCTCCCGGATTTGATGATGACGAGGACGGGACAGACTTTTCGGAGTTTGATGAGCTCCCGACGGAGGGCAAAGCCAAGAAGTCCCCGCGATCCCGCCACTCCAAAGGATTTGGCTGACGAACCCATCACTAGAAGCTAGAGAGTAACGAGCGGCCATGAGAGACCATTACGCACTATTAGGCGTGTCTGCTGACGCGACCCTCGACCAGATCAAAAAGGCTTATCGCGCCAAGCTACGGGAATTCCCCGCCCACACTCACCCAGAAGAATTCAAACAGGTGCGCGCAGCCTACGACGCGTTGCGCCAAATGCTGAAAGCCAAATCAGAGGACTTTTTTAAGGAGAAGCCCCTGGAAGCCAAGATCGACCCCGCTCTCCTAGAACAGTTGAAAGAGGGCGCGATCGCCCAGCTTCAGGTTGATTTGGATGATTTGCTTCGGCTCACCTTCTAGCGCTAGATTGAGTGAATTGCTTTTGAGTGTTATCGGTGGCCCCTTCTGCCCGAGATCTAGCGACGCAACGCGCTAAATTGCGCCGCGAACAGGAAAGCCTGCTGACCGAGCTACTTAGTGTTGTGGATGCCCTAGACCGCGCCTGCGAGCATTGGCGCATGGTCGAAACGAGTCAGGCGAACCCGTCCGGAACAACCGCATCGCCGTCATTTTTCCTGCGCTTGCGAACGGGGTCGAAAAAAATTCTAGAATTTTTTCAGGATCGCCTGTTGGGCTCTCAATCGAGCGCGTCGCCTGGAGAATTAGTGGCTATCTTCCGCAGTGGGCGGGAGGGAGACGAACTCATTCGGCAAACCCTTTTGGAAGTGCTGGAACGGCGCAATGTCAGGCCGATTGCTGCGTGCAGTCAACCGTTCGACCCCGACTGCATGCATGCATTGGGGCAAGAAGACAGTGGTGATGTGCCGGAAAATACCGTGTTGCGGGATGTAGTGCGGGGTTACTGGTGGGGCGATCGCGTGCTGCGCCCAGCTGAAGTGATTGTTGCTGTCAAAGCGAAGACCGAGAATTAATGGGTAAATTGAGAGCGACCTCTAGGAATGGAGCGCGTTCTCGACCGCTCGACCGGAGGAGAACTCGGAGAGCTGCCGCTATCAAGTAGAGTAAAGCAATGGCAATCGCAGTAGGAATCGACCTAGGGACAACGAACTCCGCCGTAGCCGTCGTCGAAGACGGACAACCCTGGGTCATTCCCGACGACAACGACGAACTCCTGCTGCCATCCTGTGTAGGGGTCAACACCGCTAACAAGATAGTGGTGGGGCAATCGGCCCTGCGGCAGTACGCCGCCGCCCCAGACCGGACGGTAAAGTCCATCAAACGCTTGATGGGGACCAGTCAGAGCACTCGACTGGGCGATCGCGACTACTTACCGCAAGAAATTTCTGCCGCCATTCTGCGCTCCCTCAAGCAGCGGGCCGAAGCAGTTTTAGAAACCGAGGTGCAGCAGGCGGTCATCACCGTCCCAGCCTACTTCACCGATGCCCAACGGCAGGCCACGAAGGAAGCTGGGGAAATTGCTGGTCTGGATGTCCTGCAGATTATCAACGAACCCACGGCTGCAGCACTAACCTACGAGCTCAGAACGGAGGAAACCGAGCTGGTTCTGGTCTACGACCTCGGGGGCGGAACCTTTGATGTTTCGGTCGTGGAAATTGCCGGCGATGTTACGGAAGTTTTGGCCAGTCATGGCAACAATCGCCTGGGAGGAGACGACTTCGATCGCCGGCTGCAACTGTTGTTGGCAGAACGGTTCCAGCAAGAACATGGCGTCAGCGTCCCGGACGATCTGGTGACGCAGGCACGCTTGCTGAAGGCGGCAGAGCGGGTCAAAATCGAGCTAAGCGAACGCGCCTTTGTGACCGTGCGGGAATCTTATTTAGGTAGCAAAGGGAAGGCTGCACTGCACCTGGAGACCGAGGTATCGCGTGAAGAGTTCGAGACAGCGATCGAACCGCTTCTGAAAGAAACCCTGGACGCGATCGACCGGGCCTTAAAGGATGCCGAACTGAAGTCCGAAGACCTCGATCGCCTCATTCTCGTAGGCGGCTCAACGCGAATTCCCCTCGTCCAGAATCTGGTAGCAGCACACCTCGGCCAAGCTCCCCTAGATAACGTGCAGCCCGATCTATGCGTGGCATTAGGAGCAGCGCTGCAGGCAGCAGTACTAGTCGGGGAAGAGGTTGATGCCGTACTGGTCGACGTTACGCCGCATTCGTTGGGCATTGCTGCTGCTGTATCCACGCCAATGGGCATCCTGCCAGGGATGTTCAGCGCGATTATCGAGCGCAACAGCGTCATTCCTGTCTCCCGCTCCGAGGTGTACTCCACCGTATCGGATAATCAGGAAGCGGTCGTTATTGAAGTTTTCCAAGGAGAAAACCCGATCGCCAATGAGAACGTCCCGCTAGGGTCTTTCAAAATTGAAGGCTTACCGCCCAGACCTGCAGGGGACATTCAGGTTGAAGTTCACTTTGACTTCGATCTGAACGGGATCCTCACCGTTACCGCAACTGAAAAAGGGAAAGGACAGCAGGGGGAACTAGTCGTTAACGATGCGGCAGCAGTCAGTCGCATGTCTAGTCACGATGTCCAGCGGGCTCGCGATGCTATCGAAGCCAGATTCGAACAGGTTGATGAGAACGCGGCAGCGGCAGCGCTGCTCGATAGGGCCTACGACACACTCGGGGAGATGGAGCCCCAAGCCGCAGAAGAACTCAATGCGGCGATCGAGGGCCTAGAGCAGGCTCTGGATGAAGAAGACAAAGAAGCCCTTGAATCTCGCCTACTGCAACTAGAGGAATTACTGGAATCAGGGGACGAATAACCGATTGAGAATTTTTCGCCAACTTAGCCTGGATTATTCAGGACTACCCAAGGGATGAACTCAGATCCCAGTTTTCTC
>CAYTBI010000133.1:0-3337 GCA_964435975.1 uncultured bacterium | reverse complement strand
CAGAACATGATGACCATAAAAAAAGCTGCTTCTAGTCCTGAGAAGATGCCGATAGGCACGCCGACCCAGATTAGCTGCCAGAGAATGCGGGGACGCAGGCGATGGAGTTCTTGAAAAAATCGATATGCCCTCAGTTTTGGATGCTTCAGGACATACAGCACCATAGCGACGAACATGCCCCACTGGGCAATCACACTGGCCAATGCCAGCCCTGCTAGGCCCATCTGCGGAAATCCCAGTTTGCCAAATCCCAGGACGTAGTTGCCCACAATGTTGAAGGCCGTGCCCGTTACCATAATGGTCATCACTGGACGAGCGTGAGACAGCGCCGACACGGTAGCGCGCAGAGCCGCAAACCCGACGACAGGAAACAGGCCCCAGAGAATGATGTTGAGATAAGCATCTGCCAGTCGAACAGTCGCTTCAGCTTGTCCGGCCCAGAGCAACCAGTGATTGCTCTGACTCATCACAATCATCATCGGCAGTGCCACCACGATCGATAGCCACAATCCCTGACGCACCAAGTGCTGAATGCGAGTCTTTTGGCCCGCTCCAAAGGCTTCTGCAACCAAAGGACTGATGCCCATCACCATACCTGTTGCCCCCAACATCACCGATAAGAGAATGATAGAGGCGAGTCCTCCAGCGGCGAGCGCATCCGGCCCCATGCGGCCCATCATGATGGTGTCTACAAATCCGGTGGCCGATTGAGCTAGTTGGGCACTGGCAAGCGGAACTGCGAGTTTGAGAAATTCGCGAACTTCGATTTTGAGGTTGCCTTGTAGAGAAAGACCGAGCATGGCAGATTTTTAAGTAATGAATATTTAATCAGCAGTGATGCTTCCCGGTTCAACCTGCTATCCCATAGACGATTTGGGTAGGGACTACCACATTCGTGACAGGTTGCCTCTGGTGAATCGCATACGGATAAATCGCCACACGGGAACGTCGTTTGTCATGACGCGTAACCACGTTGGCTACAATGACAACCTAAGGGAATCTAAAGCAGCGAAATATCTGAATCTTGCGCAATTGTCGGAATCTTGCGGTCAATTTTGAAAAGGGCGACACTGGCCATGACACAGATATCTCGAAAAGGTAGTGCGCCGTCTTCAAACCCTACCCCCGAACCGATCGCATCGAGTGAGTCGCTAGGCTGGCAGCCCCTACTGGTCGAAGAGTTTCAGCAGCCTCCTGGCAGTACCGACATTTTGGAATCCTGGGAAGGGTACTCGATCGCATTGTGCCTAGCAGCGCGTCCCTATCGCCTTCATCAAGTAGTGGGCGATCGCCGCTACACCGGACTGTATGCCAAAGGCGACATTTCGATTACCCCGGCAAATATTCCAGCCACCTGCTACGCCGAAGGAGACGACCACTACTTCCACGTACAGGTGCCGATGCAGTTTTTGCAATCGGTGGCGCAGTCTGACATGGATCTGAACCCCGATCGCTTGGAACTCAGAAACGAGTTTCGCATCCGCGATCCGCAACTGGAGCAGGTGTTACAACTCCTGCGGGCGGAGCTACACAGAGGCAATAGCTCGGTGGGTCAACTCTATGTGGAATCTCTGGCCAACGTGCTGGCTGTCAATCTACTGCGCGAATACTCTACCGCGAAGCCGAAAGTGTCCGTTTATGAAGGGGGCTTGGGCGACCGCACGATTGCGCAAATTTCTGACTATATCCATGCTCATCTCGAGCAGCCCATCAAACTCGCAGATCTGGCGGCGGTCGCAGGTACCAGTCAATTTCACTTCAGCCGTTTGTTCAAACAGTCGATGGGCATGACACCCCATCAA
Organism: uncultured bacterium; assembly: GCA_964435975.1. Classification (GTDB taxonomy): domain Bacteria; phylum Cyanobacteriota; class Cyanobacteriia; order Cyanobacteriales; family Rubidibacteraceae; genus CAYTBI01. Next base: position 1,535 of record CAYTBI010000133.1, on the reverse strand, counting down.
TACTTGATTCAGCAGCGCATCGAGCAGGCCAAGCAGTTGTTGAAGGGAACGAAAAGGGCGATCGCCGAGATTGCCCTAGAGTGTGGCTTCAACAGTCAAAGTCATTTCAGCAAGCACTTTCGCGATGCCACTGGCTTGACTCCAAACAGTTACCGTAAAAACTGATAAAGAATCCATGTAAGCCGAGAGGACGAGCCCATCACCCGAGCCAGCTCGGATGGAGTACCCTTCACACAACCTCGACTAACAAAGGGGCACCTCGAAAAATTGGCATAGCCGATCGATGCAGCGCCTGAAACCCCTGAAATCTGGTTACCAAGCTCCGCCATATCCGAATAAATCGAGGTGCCCAAAGGATAACCATGCACATTCTCGCAATTGACCTGGGGAAATACAAGTCTGTCGCCTGCCACTGCGATGTCGCGACCCAGACAGCAGAGTACGAGACCATCCACACCGCACCGGACACGATGCAAAAGCTGCTGCAGGAGCGGTCTGCCGCTGTCGTCATCATCGAGGCTTGTCTGCTGAGTGGCTGGGTCCACGATATCGCCCGCTCCCTCGGACTCAATATTCTCGTTGCCAACACCAATGATGAGGCGTGGCGCTGGCATAATGTCAAACGCGTCGGCACCCGACACCTATTCGGAGGTGACCTCCGAATAGTAGGTGCCTCAAGACAGATCGCGATGATGCCCTGAAACTGGCTCGGTTGTATCAGCTCAAAGAACTCACCGCTGTCCACATACCGGACAAGCAGACCAGAGAACATCGGCAGCTAGCAAAATACCGCAAAGTGTTGGTCGGTCGCATCGTGCAAGTCAAAAATCACCTCAGGGCCGTACTCAATATCCGAGGCTACAAAGCCCCCGGCGGTCATAAAGCTTGGACGGGAGAAGGCATTGCCACTCTCCAAAGCTATGCCAAGCCTTTAGGGGAATGCACAGTTGATGAGCTGTGGCGGGGGGAGTTGCACCTAGAACTGCAGCAGCTTGAGGCGTTCGAGCAGCATTTGGCAGTAGTGGAAGGACAACTCAATGAGCTAGCCAAACAAGACCGCCGCATTCAACTGCTAGAGACGATTCCCGGCGTGGGGAGACGAACTGCGGAAATCATTGCCACCGTCTTGGATGACCCCAAACGATTTGCCAATGCGCGTGCAGTTTCTGCCTATGCCGGTTTGATACCCAAGCAATATCAATCGGGGCAAACCAATCGTTTAGGCCGAATCAACCGGCGCGGTCCAAGATGGTTGCGAGCGGCACTGGTAGAAGTAGCTTGGCTGCTACTGCGTTACAACCCTTGGGCGGCTGAAGTTTACAAACGTCTCTGCAAAAACCACCAAGGGCGTAAAAGACAAGCAATCGTTGCCTTAGCTCGTAAGCTGTTAGTGAGGTGTTGGGCAATGCTGAGAGATGGACAGCCTTGGGATGAGAACAAAGGGAAGAGCATAGCTGTAGCAAGCTGACACCAGGAATCAATACAGCCCTTTGCACGGCAATCGGGTACACTTAAGTAGTGATGAGTTGGAGATC
>CAYTBI010000132.1:0-3338 GCA_964435975.1 uncultured bacterium | reverse complement strand
ACAGTTTTCCTAAAAACCAACGCTTCATCTTCGGCACCCGCCTCGCGGATGCGGCCAAGCTGCCTTTGAGTCCGTGAGCATCACTCGGGCTTCTGCACCTTCACCAGGGTTTCTCCCGGCGCGTGCAGACCATCATGGTGGTAGATTTCGCGACGCTCCCACTCGACTTCCTCAAACCACGCCGATAGTTCGGAATCCAGGCGCGAGATGATCTCGGGGTGGCGTTCGGCAACGTTGGTCGTCTCGCCCGGGTCGGCCGCCAGATTGAACAGCAGGGACGGACCGGGCTCGGGCAGATCGTCGGGCAGGCGATCGGGGGACGGCGTGTCGGCAAGGGCGTAATGGCCCGCCCGACTCTCCATGTCGTTGTGAATACGCAGATCCTGTTGATTCCACTTTCGGTTCTCCGGCACGGGAGCGCGCACGAGTTTCCATTGGTCACGCCGCGCGGCCGCGTTGAAGGCGGGCGTGGGGACGTATCGGCTGAACTGCCAGAAGCGCGCGCCTGCTGCGGGAACGTCTTCTCCACGCAGCAATGGCAGAAGGCTGCAGCCATCCAGCGGCGGCGCAGCATCGACGGGCTTGACCGCGGCGGCATCGAGCAAGGTGGGCATCCAGTCCACGAAGTGCGCCATCCGGTGAACCTGGCGAAGTCCTTGGATTTCAGCGGGCCAGCGCACGACCGCCGGTACGCGCAAGCCACCATCGTAAACGAGGTCCTTGTAGCCCCGCATGCCGCAATTGAAGCGGTCGAGCATCTCGCAGCCATCGGGCCGCCGCGTGACGGGCTGCGCGCCGTTGTCGCTGGTGAAAACGACGATGGTATTCTCGGTCAGGCCCTGCCGATCCAACTCGTCCAGGAGTTGACCCACGCCCACGTCCAGACGGTCGACCATGCCGTAGATCTGCGCCAGTTTCTCTTCGAGACCGCGGTCGAGGTGGCGCTGCACGTACTCGCGGGGCGCATGGTAGGGCTGACCGATCTCGGGGGGCGGCGGCTGCAGGCCGAACCGGGACTGATGAGGCGCGAAGTGCGCGCAGTAGAGGAAGAAAGGCTCGGCCGCATGGCGACGCACGAAGGCCGTGGACTCGGTCGCGATCTTGTCGGTCAGGTAGGAACCGTCGCCCGGCTGGAGTTGGCCGTCCCAGTTCAGGCTGTACCCCCAGTAGTCGATTGACGGGTCGAAGACCATCGACTGATCGAAGCCTCGTTCGTGCGGTTGGCAGCCCTGGAACGCGATGCCCAGATGCCATTTGCCGAAGATTCCGGTGGTGTAGCCCGCGCTCCGAAGTGTATCGGCGAGGGTTCTTTCGGCGGGGCTGAGCCGGTTCAGTCCACCGGGGCACAGTGTATCCACAACTCAGGTACGGTGCGGATAGCGGCCCGTCATCAGCGAGGCGCGCGCAGGGGCGCACAGCGGCGAAGCGGAGTAATGCTGTGTCAGCGAGACACCTTCGGCGAACAGCCGGTCGATGTTCGGGGTGTGGGTCAGACCGCCGTTGAGACAGCCGAGATCGCCCATCCCGAGGTCATCGGCGACAATCAAAACGATGTTGGGGGGAGGTGTGCTCAAGGTTACAAAAGCTGCAACGGAAGAAGCGATTAGAACCAGTGACGACTCGGGCTGCTACACAAATCCCGAAAGAGCAAGCAGGTGTGCCTCTTGCGAAAGGAAGCAACCCCCAGGCCATGAGCAGGCCCTTCACGCAAACAAGGTAAATGGCTGCCCAAGTTGGACAGTCCTCGAACTTTTCTCTGTTTCTCAGAACTGAGAAACACTGTTAATCAATGCTGCATCGAGAAAAGCCGGACGCCGCCGGAATACCTACCTAGGGCTGACCCCTTTTGATTGCCCCTCTGACCCCTTTTGATTGCCCCTATCATACATACTATCGGCTGGGTGGGGGTTCATTTCTTCGTCATGACCATGCCAGTGCCTAATAAACAACTAACCCCAGCTCCGAAGAAAAAAATTCCTTCGAAAGCAAAGCCTTGCCCGCTGAGCAAGGTCCCAATCGAAACTCCAATACCACTGGCAATCCCAACATACCCACACAACTCATTGTATTTATCTGGACGCTTAAACGGGTGAACTGAAAACCCTTCTGAGTTTTCATGTTTATTATCGATAATTGATTTCGCACAACGCGTATAAACATAAACTATGGGAAGCATCAAAAATGATACAAACCCTACCCATGTTGGCGGCATATCATCGCGGTTTGCATCGATCCCAAGCCCAGAGATTATGCTAATAAAAAACGCAACAATAGTTAAACCAAAAATATGTGACTGTTTCATAATATTAGTTACCTAAAAGTATACCCTCCAGTATAACCCCCAAAAACCATTCCGCCAACACCATAAGTGTTACCGACAGAGACATTAGCAAATGCTTCAGCGCCATTGAGACCATTCCCGCGAACGCCTGGGGAACCCCCAAAGGGGTCAGACCTCCTCCGAGAATAGTTCAAGTTGGTCAGGGTTGTCGTCATCGCACGAGTGGTTAAGGAACGCTTTTTTATCCTTTTGCGCCATGCGCTGCAAGAGGTATTCGCGGTAGCGTTCGGAGGCCACGCACCAGCCTCGGCATACTGCGTTGTGGTCGCGGCGGCGCTGGGCAGGCGTGGAAGCGAGTTCCCCCGCCAGCTTGTCTTCCAGATGCGCCTCGTAGCGTTGCCAGCCCTGCGCGCCGGCATAGCCATTTGGTTCGCGCCAAGCCTGACCGTCAAGGGGTGCTGGATCCTGTTCCCGCGCGAAACGACCGTAGCTGCACAACCGGTGCGCACACAGCCTTTGCAGCGAGACTACCTCGGCTCGCACGGGGTTGAGGTGGATGTAGTCGACCACGCGCAGCAGGTGCGGGCCCGGCTCTATTACGAGTGCCTTGTAGCGCCCCTGAAAGACGTGGCCGGTGACGCCACGGAAGCGGTTAAAGCGCGCGGCGAAGGTGCTCAACAACCACTGCATACCCTCGGGCAGGTCGGCCTGCGGCGTGCGCAGGCATAAGTGAAAATGATTCGACATAACCGCGTATGCATGCAGCCGCCAGCCGCGCTCTTGGCACAACAAAAGGAGCGTCTTCAGAAAGGCCGCCCCATGGACGTCCGCAGTGAAGAGGTCCTTGCGGTAGTTTCCCCGGCTGAGAACGTGGTAGTCCGCCCCGGGAAAGACGATGCGCGGCGCACGGGCCATAAAAGAACACTCGTATCAATCTTCATCGCGTCAGCACAAGCGCCGAACTACTCCCAACGCGATCATGCCACCGGCCCGAGGGGGAAATTTGGCTGCCCGGGTTGGACAGTCCTCGAGCTTTTCTCTGTTTTTCAAAACTGAG
>CAYTBI010000131.1:0-3382 GCA_964435975.1 uncultured bacterium | reverse complement strand
TCCGTTTTCTCTTGGCCGCACGTTGCAGCGATTTCAGCTTGCGTTGTCCGGTTACGAAGAATCGGGGATTCGGCTCCAGGTGGCCGTCGCTCGTTGCCAGCAAAGCTGCTAATCCCAACATCAATCCCGATGGCGTGGCCGTGCGGCTGCACCTGGGGGATATCCACTTCAGACGCCAGTGAAAGCATGGCATAGTATCCCGATGCTCGCTTCACGACACGAGCTTGCTTCACCTCGAACCCTTCGGGAAGCTCGCGAGAGCACCGGAACTTGACCCAGCCAATCTTAGGCAGGTTGAGCTTGTTGCCTCGCACCACTTCCTTGTTGAGTTGCGGGAATACAAAGGACCGCATCTTCTTTTTGAAGCGTGGGAAGCCATGCCCTCGGTCCCACATCGCTACGAAAGAAGCCTCCAGATTCCGCAGTACCTGTTGCAGAACGTGGGTGTGGGGGTTTTTGAGCCAGGGTCGTGTCTTCTTGGCTGCTGCCAGAGACGCACACTGACTGCAAAAGGTGGGACGCGGCGCATCAACTGGGATGATGTACTCCCGGTTGATACTGCAAGCATTGATGGGGCTTTTCCGGCTACGAGCCCAGTCTTTCCGCTCTACCAGAGCGTGATTCCACACTCCCTTGCAGATATCCAGCCAGCGGTCAAACAGGGCGACCTGTTGGCGAGATGGGGTTAACTCGAACTCGTAGGTTAGATTTGGCATGAATAAACTATAGACTATTTATTCATTAAGAAAGCCGCCCCGGCTTGTATCCCCTGCAGGTAACGCAGTATCTTGCAGAGTGTCAATCTCACTGGCTCTCTGAATTAAAATCGCTTCCCCAAACCAGTAATCAACCATATCTTCAGGCGTTTTTAGCTCGAGGCCGACCAAAGGATTGGCGATGGTAAGTCTGTTGCCCTGGGAATCAATTCTCAAAAGTGCAACAGCGTGGCTGATGCGACGACCTTCGTAGAGTTCCCGCACGCTGAGGATGGCAAGTTGCTGTCGCCGAGCGAGTTCTGGCAACGTCAAGCCGAATTCGTATTTGGCGTCGATGCCGAGCCGATCTAGCGCCCGGAGCTGGTCGAGGGTACTCGTTCCAAAGCGATTGGTGTGACTCAGCTCGGCAGCTTCGCGCTCCGTTAAGTCTGGATGAGTGCCCAGAAAGCGCGTCAGACTGGCAATACTTGCTGGGGCGCAGGTATAAGGCGTCGTTTGCCTGACAACACCTCGATCGAGCTTGAGTTCTCCGACCAAGGGCGCGACCGGTCGCGCGAAATGGAATAGCAGCCCGAGGGCGCAACTGATACTCAGAAGAGCGACGAGCAGTTGCCCCCGACGCTGGGGCGATCGCCAGCCAGCGGCTTCTAGGGCCACCAAAAAGCCAATCGCAAAACTGCTCAGGACGAATAATCCATCCGTGAAATGGGCGCCCAGATAGAGCAGAGCCCCACTTGGAAAAAGATAGGGCAGTACGCTCAGACGATTGGAATAGTCGAGAAAGGCCAGCCCGGAAAGAACGGACCCGAGGCAGACAATGCTACCGAGAAAGACTCCTGGCTGGGCTTCTACTATAAGGTCAGCTCGGATGCCGGACCGAGCCAAGACTCGCCCGAGCGCGAGTCCGAGGAGGAGTGAAGCGCCACAGAAGAAGATGAGTGGGATCATGCTGCCGCGACCTGGAGAAGGTTCTTTAGACTTTGTCACTTGCTTCAGGGGTCCGTCAATCCGCGACAGCACCGATCTTTTAAGCTACAGACTGCGGCTGAGGTCTTGGCGCAGGCGATAGGCAATGGTGTCGGCATCGAGGCGCTCGAGAATTTCGCGCATGACCGTGCTCGGCCCCAGCGGCCCCCAGCTACACCCGCGCTCGAGATAGCCTTTCGTGGCCTGCCCGACGGCATAGGTGCCATAGCCTGCGATGCCACCCTGGACGATCGCCGCTCCTGCCAAAGATGGCAGCAAGCCGGGGCTCTCGAGCATCATCGCGCTTTTTCCCAAGCCAAACAGCAGGCTCGTCCCTAGCTCGCCGACTAGCAAGCTTCCGGAACTCACCAGAATCTTTTGCCAGAGTTTGCTGGCCTCAAAATTGGTCATGGGCAGACCATAGAGCCTTGCCAAAGCGCGAATGAGCAGCAGATCGGCAATCGCCCCACCCAAAACATCCAAGACCCCGATGGGATTGACGGCCACGGCGATGGCTTTGTACTTGGCGTGCTGCCAAATAATTTCTTCGGCGCGAGCTTCCCGCGCGGCGATGGTCGTAGCAGCGAGGCGCTCTTGGGCAGCCTGAGCCTGGGAAAGGGCGTTCAGAGCCAGAAGGGTACGGCCCTCGCGGTTGAGAATCTGGTGGATTTTGCGGCGCAGATTGGCAATTTGGGGCGGGGGGGTTTCCCATTCTTCGCTGGTGCTGCCGTCGGCACGCTCGACGCGCACGCGCACGGGGGCAGGAGCGGCAGCAACCAGGGCAATTTCTTCCGGAGACAGGAGCTTTTGCAGGCGACGGCCGCTGCTGCCGCTACCGAGGGCCTGGAGCTGCCGATAAATCGAGGCGCGATCGCAGTCGGGGTAGAGGTCGATTTTGTTGAAGACCAGCAGCAGAGGCTTGTGGGCTTGGCGCAGCTCGCAGAGGGCTTCGTACTCTAGGCGCGTGATATCCCCAGCGACGACAAACAAAATCAAATCGGCCCGCGCGGCCGTCTCTCGGGCCAGTTGGGCGCGTTCTTCGCCGTCGATTTCATCGAGGCCGGGCGTATCGATCAGCTCGAGCTGGGCCTTGCCGCTGGGGGCCACCCACCGCACGGTTTGAGGGTAGCGGGTGACGCCATGGAGGGGACCGACGGGCATGGCATTGCGGCCGAGGGTGGCATTGATGACCGCCGACTTGCCACGACCGACGAGCCCAAAGGCCGCGATGCGCACGACACAGCTCTCGAGCTTCTCGAGAGCCGCGCGCACCTCCTGCAGTTCGGGGGCGATCGCCGCTTGCAGGCGCGCGTCGCTGTTTCCCCGGCGGCGATGCCAAGAGAGGGTTTGCTGGAGGCTGGCGCGAGCGAGGGTGAGATGAGACTTTTCCGGCAAGGCGGTCGGTGGGGGTAAAAAGCTACTCTCTATCTTGGCAAATCCCCTGCGATATTTGGCATCGGCACACAATAATCGATTGTGCGCGGGGGATTCGCCTGAGTTGTGGTTGACTGCCAGGAAAAATGGCTGTGGGAGTTGCTTGAAATTCACTAATAAAAAAAGCGCTCCCCGGAGGAAGCGCTTTCAGGAATTATGGAATTATCTCAGACTGTCGCGGGCTAGATTAGCCGTTGATGGCAGGAGCTTCAGCAGCTGCCAGGTCCAAGGGGAAGTTGTGAGCGTTGCGCTCGTGCATTACCTCG
>CAYTBI010000130.1:0-3432 GCA_964435975.1 uncultured bacterium | reverse complement strand
GGGTCGCAGGTGCCGACGGCAGCGATCGTCGAGTTCGGGGCCCTATCGCTGGGCCCAACGGTAAATGGTGGTGTGAACCAGAGAGACACCTCGCTCGACCATCATCTCTTCCAAATCCCGGTAACTGGCCCTTGCATATCAATGGACCCGTTTTTCGCGATAAGGCTGAAGCCCTTGTGGAGTCTGAATCCTAACATTCCTGAGGCTTAGCACTAAGCAAACCTTGGTAGCAGTTGTTCCCATCACGGATACGGCCTAATTGCCACAACCTAAAAGATAGCTAACTATATCTAGAGCTAAAGTCAATTGTCGCGTGACAGCGCGCACGGGAAGAAGGCTCAAACGGCTATTTCTTCTGAAGTTGGCACGCGGGCTAAGCGTCCATCTTCCATGTAAAGAATGCGATCGGCGATGTCTAGAATTCGATTGTCGTGGGTGACCAGGAGGATCGTGCAGCCTTGATTCCTGGCGAGGCGTTGCATAATCTCGACAACATCGCGACCGGACTTCTTGTCCAGGGCGGCGGTGGGTTCGTCTGCCAGGACAATTTTAGGATGACTGGCAAGAGCACGGGCAATCGCCACCCGCTGTCGCTGCCCGCCCGAAAGTTTATCGGGGTAATAGTCGATGCGCTCCTCAAGGCCGACGGCGGTGAGAATATCGGCAGCAATGGTATCGAGATCGCTGTCGAGGCAGCGTTCGTGCAACTCCAAGGAAATACGCACGTTTTGCCTGGCTGTCAGGAAACTCAAGAGATTGTGGGCCTGAAAGATATAGCCAATGTCGCGCCGCAATCGGCTCAATACTGGTTTGGAAGCACCGAGAATTTCTCGACCGAGAATCTTGAGGCTACCACTTTGAGCTGCCCGCAACCCACCCAGTAGCGTCAGCAAAGTGGTCTTACCAGAACCAGAAGGGCCCGTAAGGATTACAATCTCGCCAGCACGAATTTCTAAGTCAACATCGAAGAGAACTTGTTTCCGAAGCTGACCTTCGCCAAAGTGGTGGCTGAGCTTGCTCGCAGCAATGACTGGAGACATGACAAAAACCTAGTAATAAAGAGCTAGAAGCCATCCAATTATGCGGGCCGATTTTGAGGCTAGCTAAAAATATCTGCTGGATCGGCAGATCGCAGCTTTCGCATAGCGATTGCTCCTGAGGTAGAACACATCAGAATCGTGAGTACGAGAACCGTTATGGCCCGTTGCACTGTCATCGCGATGGGCAGCATCGTGGCAGCACCAGCGATTTGATAAAGACCTATCGCTAGCGCCACGCTGGGAATGTAACCTAAAGCAGCTAACAGCAAAGCTTCTTGGAGTAACACTCCTAATAAATAGTTATCGGTGTAGCCCATAGCCTTGAGAGTGGCATATTCCGGTAAATGCTCCGAAACATCGGAGTACAGAATTTGATAGACAATGACGATCCCGACAATGAAGCCAACCCCAACTCCCAGACCAAAAATAAACCCAATTCCCGTCCCATTGGCCCAATATTCGCGCTCGACTTGGGCAAAATCTTCCGTCGTCCCGATCGCGACATCATCGGGCAACAGCGCATCTAAATCCGCTCGGATGCGTTCGAGATCTGCACCGGGTTTGAGATGAATTAAGCCTACCTCGATCTCATGCGAGCGGCGATCGGGGAAGAGCTGTAAAAAAGTAGAGTCGCTAGCAATAACATTGCCATCGGCAGCAAAAGAGGCCCCATTAGAAAAAAGTCCATCGACTTGGATCAGTTGGCCGCTCAGTTCTGCTTGAAATGTGCCAGCTCGCTCGAATTTCGCTTCGGTGACACCGTATTCCGGGCGGCTCAAGCGATCGAAGAGAACGCGATTGAGGGGCTGAATCTTGTCGAGGTTTTCATTGACCTCTGGAAACTTAAACGTTGGTGCCGACGGATCGATCCCCCAGACCAAGATAGTCCGTTCTTGTCTTGTTTCGGGATTCTTCCATTGCCCGCTAGCAATGTAGACACCATTCACCGATTCCACCTCGGGATGGGCCAAAGTTTGGTAAAGCCGCTCGCGACGGAAAGCCTTCACGGCAAATAAGGTCTGCATTTTCGGATTGGTTAAGACCAAATCTGCCTCTAAGTTGCGGTGGGGCTGAATGGCGGCATCGTATAGAGCCCCCTCAAACCCCATCTGCACGAACATCAACATGTCGGCAAAAGCAATTCCGGCGATCGCCACCACCAACCGCGTGCGCTCCCGCGTGACCTGAAGCCAGGCGAGGGGCGTTTTCTTGAGAAACTTAGGGATTTGCATGAGTTTGATTAAAATGAACGTTCGTTATCCAAAAAGCCCTGATTACGGCTGGCTAGTGACTGCAATCACCACCCGAACTTGTAAGTTGCTGAGGTTCGCGACCTGCTGGCTTGCTGCTGGGGTGAAGGCAATTTTGACCTCGACAACGCGGCGATCTAAGTTCTCGCCAGGCTCGCCACTGAAGACGCTTTGGCGACTGATTTGGCGACCGATCTCGATGACTTTCCCGTGGAGTTCGCCCGCGAATGCTTGGCCCCGAACGATCGCCTGCTGGCCCAATTTCACGCGCTGAATATCGCTTTGGTAGACTTCAGCAATTGCCAACATCCGCTCCGTTTGCCCGAGGGCGACGATCCCTTCATCACCGATCTGTTCTCCGGGCCGAGTGTGAATCTCCAGGATCTGTCCGGCTTGGGGAGCCGCGATCGTAGCGCGGGCCAAATCGTTCTGGGCTTTGAGCAGGGATACTTTAGCCGCGTCCAGCTCGGTTCGAGCCATTTGGAGATCTACTAAGCGCACTTCAGCGACTTCGTCTAGCCGAGAGCGCGCCGCTGCTAGCTGGGCCTGGCCCGTGCTTTCGAGGCGAGCGAGTTCGGCCCGCGCTTCCTGGAGCTGTCGCTGATTTGTCGCGCTCGTGCGCGTCAGAATTGCCCGTGCTTCCGCGAGAGCCTGGCGGGTTGTATCTGCCCTGAGTTGTTTGTCGTCGTAGATCGAGGCAGATACCGCACCGTCTGTATGAAGGGCTTTGTAGCGATCGCGTTCGGTTTCGGCAAGGCGCAGTTCGGCTTGGAGCCGGTTTACAGTCGCGGTCTGGGCAGCGCGATCGCCTGCGGACTGGGCTTCGAGGCGCGAAATCTCTTCCCGTTGCGTTCTCAATTGTCCGGAAAGATCTGCAGACTGCCGAACGACATTCGCTTCCTCGGCAGAGATCGCCCCGGCTTTAGCCCCAGCTCTGACCTGGGCGAGTTTGGCCTCGGCAACCCGAATCTGCATTTGGGCTTGCATGACTTGGTCTTGGAGGCGATCGCGCGAGTCGAGGATCGCAATCGGATCGCCCGCTTGCACGGTATCACCCTGCTGTACCAGCAGCTCTGCAAGGCGATCGCCGTCGAGCGCGAGTGGTGCGGCGATTTGGACGATCTCGCCCTGGGGTTCTAGCC
>CAYTBI010000129.1:0-3515 GCA_964435975.1 uncultured bacterium | reverse complement strand
CAAGGCAATACCAGTGTAACTCGCCCGGACAATCGTGGATTTTCACGAGTTTGCAGACGATCGAAAGAAGCTGGCATTGCCCCAGGTCGAAGCTTATTTTGATGAAGAAGCCCAACCGCAAACCGAAGCCCTTGCTCCCGAGCTGCAAACCTGGTTTGCCACCCTAGCCGAATTCACGGCCGAAGACAAGCGAAGATTTGGCATTTGGTTGAGTCGCTATTGCTTCGATCCGGTAACCTCCCTCAAGGAGCTAACAGAAATCCTCGAAGCAGAGGCGGCCCAGGCAGCTGCTATAAAAGCCTTTGAAGCAGAAGAAGCCGCCGCAGAAGAAGAAAAACCCCAAACCGAGCCCGCTCGGCGCAAAACACCCGCACCGCAGCCTCCCAAACCTGGCGGCTCTTCGTCTGCGCGCGCCCGCACGACTCCCGATCGCAAGCGCCCTGCTGCACCAGCATCCTCTTCTCGCCAAGCACCCGTCCCGCCTACTGCTCCTCCCGTCCCGACGGCGCTGCGCCTGCCGCGAGTAGCTTTGGCTGCTGTCTCCGCATTTGCGGTCGTTGTCGGTTTTTTACTGATGGGCCTTGTCAAGACCGGTGGTTTAATTGGCGTCGTCCCGGGGATGACCATTGGATTTTTCGGGGGACTCCGCGCTGCCTACGGCTCTATTTACAGCTTGGCCCCAAGTGTGGGCGTGGCCACGGGCGGGGCGTTTCTGCTGCCGGCTGCTATCCGGCTCGGGTATTCTTTCGGCTGGCTCGCAGGCACTGTACTCGGCCTGAGTTTCGGGGGGTTGACCTGCTACGGATTTGGCGAAAAGCGCAGCCGAGATCTCAGGGGTCTCATTCGGGGCACGGCGTCTTGGGGCGGGCTAATCTCAGCTGCTACTATCGCTTTGAGCCTCAGCTTCGGAGCGCTTTTGAACGATCTTTCTGCTGGGCCTGTTAGCCTTTGCGGCGAGAAGCCCTCTGAAATTGCCGACCGGAAATTCCCCGGTCTCAATTTAGACTCGGGACGAAAAGTAGCTTACGAATACTGCCGCGTTTCCGAGCAAATTGCAGGCGGGATTCAACCGTTTCAGAAGCTAGCGGCTCGAGCCGAGCGGGCGCCCGCCATTGTAGTGGATACACCAGCAGCTCGAGAGGAGATGACCGCAGCCTGCGCGCGAGCAGCCGCTCGAGTTCCCGGTGCTCTCGAGACAGCAGAGTGGGCCGGGAGCCGGGAAGACGACGTTGAAGATACGGGGGAGCTATTCGCTGAGGTGGCCCCGCAGCTCTATGCTGTGGACTTGAAATCTGTCGTTCCTGCAGAAAATAGCTCGCAGCCGCCCACCGTACGAGTTCTCTGCGTGATGCATGCCTCACCTGCAGGTGAGTGGGTAGTCGCGGGGGCGCAGAGCGTGCCGATAGATTGGCTGGGCGACCTGCAGCCCTCCTTGCTAGACGATCCCTTCAACTAAATAATCGGCTTCCTGTATTTTGCGATTTCGATGGGTTGAGATTGCGACTTCCGGTGCGAGGCTCTTCGATCGCGTCCTTGAAAAACTAAACGGTTTAGTTTAGTTTGGAACTGGAAATTTATTTGAGACGCTGACTTATGACAATCGATATGGGAATCAACCTTCCCGATTCAGAGCGGGAGGCCATCGGTCGAGTGGGGCTAGCAGGCTTGATGGCAATGGCCTGCCACAAGGGCACTCCCTCGGCCAAAGCGATGGCGGCAAAGTTATCTCTCAAAATCTGAACAATCTTTGACGTTAGGTTGTTATCAAATCAAGTGCTTTTTGAAACCCCTGTACAGCAGGGGGTCTACAATTTCCGATTAAGTCTAATGTCTTTAAACAAAGCCTCATACTCTGTTACCGGATGAAGATGGCCCCGTCCCTTGAAGACTCGCAGCACACTGTCCCTAATGGTCTGATGCTTATACCGAGCAAAGCAAAAGCTCGCAAAAAAATCATCCGTTCCGTGCCAGATCTGCACCGGGTAGCTTATCTCCTCTAGGCGAAATCCCCAGTCTCGATAACATCGGGTCGCATCGTCTGCAGGACCACGACTCCCTTGGGCAAAGCTCTCTTTGACTATGCTGCGGAAGAAGTGCGCATTATTGTCGGAACCAAGAATGAACGCTTTATCGTCGTCACTCATTGAAGAGCGTAACAAGTTTGCGAAGCCTCGGTCGCTTAAATGTCGGGCAGCCAGCCCTATGAGCGCAAAGGGAATCTGAAACAAGAGTTTGAAGCTTAGCGCGATCCCCAAGAAGAAGCGATCCAGGGGTGCCAGTGAGCTTCGCAGGTCTTCGACTTGGGCCACAGGTGCCCAGCCCGCCACATCGTAGGCAAAAAGCAGCCGATTAGGGATTGCATAGGCACAGGCATTGATGTACGCGCCACCCCCAGACAAGCCGATGAGACCGAATCGTTCGTGCGACCTATGATCAGCAAAGTCGATGACGTCTTTCGGCCAGTCGAGCACATGATAATTCATTGCGTGAGAGGAGCGACCGCAACCTGGTCTATCGAGGGCGAAAATTTCAAAGCCGGATGCGAGCGCCCATGGGTGACTCGGCGCTGCCTCAAATCGGGATCCCGGACACCCGTGAAAGTAATAAATGGGCGTTCCGCCTTCTTTTCCGTAGCGGGCGAAAGCTAAGATTCGCCCATCAGCAAGTGTGTGGCATTGCGTGTTGATTGCCTGGAAATCGATGTAAGGGAGTTGACGATCGATCATACGCTTCTATACATGAGAGGGATGATTTCGACGCATAACGTCCCGCTTCACTTGTCGCAAAAGGGTTGTTGAACTTAGCTAGCAGCTTCAATACGGTCAGGTGAAAGCGGATTGTTATGCGGTTGTTGCCAATAAAAATATACTTATAGTCATTAACAACTTGCTAGCAATGGTTTCGCTACACGACTAATTTATACAGCCTCCGTATAAATAGGCCCGCGACTACCGCGATCGCCATCGATTGCCCAATCCACAATCCCTGTATGCCCAGGTTGAGGTAAGAGCCCAGCACCCAAGCCACCGATAGCCCAAAGCCCCAGTAGCCCAGGGCAATCAGCACCATCGGCACCTGGGTATCCTGAAGCCCTTGCAAAGAGCCGTAAATCGCTTTTTGAAACGCATCTAGAACTTGGGCGATCGCGGCAATCACCAGCAGTGTTGTGGCCAGAGAAACAACGGCGAAATTCTCAGGATTTTGCACATCCAGATAAATTCTGATGACCTGCTTAGGAAACAAGAGGAACATGATTGACATGCCGCCAGCAAAAACTGTACTCAAACCAATACTGACCCAAGCAGCCCGCCGAACGCCCTGAAGATCTTTACGGCCCAACCACTGCCCAACTCGCACCGTTGTAGCGAAAGAAATACCCAGTGGCACCATAAACACAATTGTCAGTGTTTGCAAGACGATCTGGTGAGCAGCCAGAGCGATCGTCCCAAAAGTGCCAACCCAGAACATGATGACCATAAAAAAAGCTGCTTCTAGTCCTGAGAAGATGCCGATAG
>CAYTBI010000128.1:0-3562 GCA_964435975.1 uncultured bacterium | reverse complement strand
GCGGAGAAAATCGAGCAAATAGATCCGGCAGTTATGGCGGCGACCGGGGCCGAAGATACGCACCTTGTACCCGTGTTAGGCTGCAAGTGTATCGAGGTAATCCATCTGGCCGCCCTGGCCGCGACTATCGGCTTTGTAGTCGTAGAGAATGACCGAATGACCCTGCTCTATCGCAGAGGTCACCAGCGGGTCGATAACAGAGAAGGTCTTTCCCGAACCTGGGGCACCCGTGACCTCAATGGAGTAGTTAGCCTTCGGTACAAAGAAAATAGGCGGGCGACCCACGAACAGGGTGTAAAGGATGCCGCGAAAATCAAGGTGCCAGGGTCTGAGGGTGCCAATGTACAGGCAAACATTTTTTTGCTTTGCGAGGGGCAGCTTCAAAATCTTCTGAGCGGCCCGGACGGTCTCCACCAAATCGACGCGATTGGCCCAGCGAGCCCCTTTTCGTTGCCCCGCCCGGAAGCGGGATTGGGTGCGCTCTACGGCAGGATTACCCCCCCCAGCACCCTGGAGGAGCAATAAAAAACCAAAACAAGCGCCGATGAGAATCAGGTTGGACATGGCAAAAACCAAATTCCAGAGCGTGGAATCGCGGGCCTGCTTGTAAACGGAGCGACCTGAGAACTGCAGGCAGGAGGCCAAGCGACAGCGCTCCGTCTCCAAGCAGGTTATTTTCTCTAGCGGGAAGCTCTGGCGATCGCGGGAATTCGGTCGCGATCGCGGGGTGAGTCATCCAAAAACCAACAGAAATAGCGGTCGAGTGCGAATTCACACCCAAATCCCAAGCCTGTAGTCGGCCAAAAAATCCCGAACTGAAGTGAAATATTGAGGTTTTCGGGCCATGAATCCCGAATTTGAGCCAAAAAGCCCCCGCACCGAAAAATATCAATTTCGGCAAACGCGCTAGTCTATGGGTCTAAATTCGAGAAATTCGATTGAATATCAACCGAATGACAAAACTTACTTAGTCACCTACGGGAGAAATCCCGGCTAAATCTTCACCATCACCGTCACCCCCTGGTGGCAGCTCCGGTGGAGTATCCGCCTCGGGATCTGCGGCAGCATCCCCAGGCGATCGCGGCGTATCGTCCGAGCCAGGATCTGTCGCTTCCTCCGACGCAGGAACGAACTGCTCCAAGCGCTCCCTGGTGAGTTGCTTCTGCCCGTCCTCGGCCAGGGCGACCACCGTTTCCCAAGCCAGGCCCTCTGCCGCCATCGCTTCCACCACCGTGGCCCCATTCCGCAGGCGAGCGATGAAATTACGAATCCTCGAAGCCGTTTGGCTTGTGGGCGGTAAAGACTGCCGCGAGATCGCGGCCTCCAAGCCCGCCTGCAGGTGATGAACGTTGGCCGGGCCAAACCGGGTGGCGACGGTCTGGGTTGGTGTCGCTGGTGGCGCAGCACCAGGACCGATCGCAATGGAGTCGGGGCCTTCAGCGCCAAAGTGGATGTTGAAGGAGAAGACGTGAGTTTTCCCACGGTCATCGACGGCGATGACCTTGATGTTTGGAACCCTGGCGTGAGTTGCTCCCGGAAAGATTTGCTTCTGAGTCGGCTGCAGGAACGCCACGCTGGCAAATCCAGAATCCAGCGGGGCATTGGGAAAGGCCGTTACCTGCGAGCGATCGCCCTGGACGATGGCCTGAATCCGAAGCCCCTCGAATTGGATCGAGGTCACCCGCCCCGGCCGCAGGCTAAGGTCGGTGGTTCGCTCCAAGGTGGATTCGATAGCCAGCCGCTGTAGCCGATTGGGATCGGCCCGCGCGGGTAGGGCGATCTGACTGACAGCTAACACAGAAGCAAGTAACAACGAACGTGCAAACATGGTTACTCCCAATCGATTAATTGGCGGGGGCTAGAGCCGTTGCCCCGGCAGGATTGAGTACCGGCAAATTAAAAGATTCCTCGACGACGATCGCGACGGGCGTTTCGGCCTCCACCACAAAAATTGGGTCGCGGCCATTGAGTCGGCGATCTTGGTTTTCGCTGCGGCGTTGGAGGTTATCTAGCAGGGTGTCCCCCGCACCCGAAAGGAAAGCTCCTCCCAGGTTTCGGTTGCTTTCGGTCGTAGTAGTCGTAAAGCCAAACCCGTTCGTTGTGGTGGAGCTATCCTCGGCTAGTTCATCTCCCAATCTGGCCAATCCCCCCAGGACGGCTAGAAAGCGCCGAGTCCGTTTGGCCCGCCCATCAAAATCGGTCACCTCCGTAGCAATGAGCGCGCCACCATCGCCACCGCGAATGGAAATTGCCCCCTCCGGTAAGGGCACCTCCCGCATTTGCTCCGTATCTGGGTCGATAAAGCGCGCCGCCACCGCTACCTGCGTTGCCCAGCCGTTATCAGTGACTTCCTCAATCTGGGTAATCAATAACGTCTCGGCAGGGAGCACCATCTGGCCTTGGCTATCGAGTAACGGCTCGCCCAGCAAAACTGCCGCCGTCCCCAGCGGGCGATCGCTCGCCGTATTCCAAGCCGCCACCACAGCTTGCTCGCCTTCTAGAACCGTCCCCGCCAGCACCTGCGTTTCTGGTACTGCCGCCACAGCCTCCGGTTTGGGCTGCAGCTCTTCTAGGGGAACCCGCGCGGCTATTGCCGCTTCTTCGAGCGACCTCTCCTGCGGTTCGACTGGTTCTTCCCGGTCAACCTCAAAACGAGCGGGTTCTGCCGCTATGGTAGCGGGTTGCTTGAAAACGGCAGTGGAAAACTGAATGCTGCCCCGTTGAATCGCTGCAACAATCTCCTGCGGGTCTGGCGGCGGTGCTGCTGGCGTAACCGCACTCGCTCTGGGAGCGGCGGGCCTCGGCCTTGGCGGCGCGGGTCTCGGTGTGAGTGTCGGTCGTACTTGGACGGGTTCGTTGGCGACCTGAATCCCTTTGTCTGGTAAGTCAGGCGTATCGGGCGCGTTTGCCGTTCCACCCTTATCGGCTGCTGCCGGATTCGACTTGACGCTGACGAGATCGCCGCTGGGCAATTCCCCCAGAGCGCGAGTAGAGCGCAATTGTCCGTTGGCTCCCCGCAGCTCGGTATTTTCTGCTTGTAACTGCGCGATGCGATCTTGAGCGGGGTCGCCTTCTTCTTCGGCAGCGGTCTCCGACCCCCGGCTAGCAATTCCAACAAAGAAGGCGTAGGCCAGGACGGCAACAATGAGGAGAACAACACCTCCCACCGCAGCAAAAGCGATCTTGATCGCTAACTGTCCCCCGCGCGCCTTTTGGTCTCCCGTTGGCGCACTCTCAATAAATTGCTGGCGTTCTTCTTGCTCCACCAGCGGCCCATTCTCTCTATCACCGCCTTCAGCCATCGCTGCAATGGAGGCGGGATCTGCTGCATCGACCATTTAATTGAACTCCTCGATGTCAGTAATTATCAAACCGTGGTGGCCCAGTTCCGCCAGCGCGATCGCCAAGGGATTAGGTGTTTCATCTTCCAGAGGTAACTCGGGCCGGTCCGTAGCTTTGACTCGGATGATGCGGTCAAAAGGAGCGGCGTATTGCTCTTGGCCATCGACCACACTGGTTCGGTCCGACCGAAACGCCACTCGCCAAGCGCCAACGCCCGGAT
>CAYTBI010000127.1:0-3576 GCA_964435975.1 uncultured bacterium | reverse complement strand
GTCTCAAAGCAAAAAAGTCAAGCAGTCCCGGTGCTCTGGGCTTCAACTCGACACGAGCAAGCGAACTCTCGCCCACTCCATACAAAAATCTTTTGATAGCGATTGCTGCGATTTTTGCAGTACCGTTTGTAGTCCTGCCGGCCCTGGTATTTGTATCCCTCGTGCTTTCCTTTGTAGTTTTTTACGCACGCTATTTGGGATCGATTGCATTAGGATTTCTGTTGTTTTTTATTTGGCTTAAAGCTACCAAATACACTAACCTTTCCGATTTTTCTTCGAGCAGTCTTATTTTTGAAGATCGCTTCTCCTTTTCTCAAAAGCTTGCCGGCTTTGCTTTTGGAGGCGTGCCGTCCCTACCCAAAACGGCGATCGAGCGCGTGCGACTGGTCGCCTATCGTGTCGAGACAACCCGCGCAGACACCCGCGATCGCACCATTCGCTGGAAAAAGGTAATCGAGATTGACACTCGAGATCTCGAAAAGCACCAATTTACTGTGAATTTCCTCGGCTGGGAGAACGCCACGACCTGGACTGCCAATGCTCTGAGCGCTTGGGCGGAGGTCCCACTCATTCGCGAGCGAGACGATCGGGGCCAGCGCATGATGGTTCATCCCGACGACCCGAACTTTTAGCACGAGCCGCGCTCGGTATCCTGAGTCGCCTGCTCGCGCGAATACCTAACGAGACTATCGATCGGGGCACAATAGAGCGAGTGATGCCTGAGGACTCCAGCCGTGCAAAAACCCGACCTCCTCGCGCCAGCCGGTAATTGGGACTGCGCTCGGGCAGCCGTTGAAAACGGTGCCGACGCCCTCTACTTTGGCTTGGATCGCTTTAATGCCCGCATGCGCGCCGACAACTTCACCGAGGCGGATTTGCCCGAGTTAATGGCGTTTCTGCACGGGCGCGGCGTCAAGGGCTACGTTACTTTCAATACCCTGGTCTTCCCAGCAGAACTCCCTGCTGCCGAGGCTTACCTGCGCCAGATTATTGCTGCTGGCGTCGATGCGGCGATCGTGCAAGATATCGGCATTTGTCGCCTGATTCGGCAGCTTTCGCCCGATTTTCCCATTCACGCATCTACGCAGATGAGCGTCACCAGCGCGGCTGGGGTGGCCTTCGCGCGCGTGCTGGGGTGCCAGTTAGTGGTTTTGGCGCGCGAGTGCTCCCTCAAAGACATCGAAAAAATCCGCGCCCAAACCCAAGAACGCAATTTGTCACTGCCCCTGGAAGTATTCGTACACGGGGCCTTGTGCGTCTCCTACTCGGGGCAGTGCCTTACTAGCGAGGCCCTAGGCGGGCGCTCGGCAAACCGGGGCGAATGCGCCCAAGCCTGCCGCATGACCTACGACCTCATCGCCGATGGCAAGACCGTTAACCTCGGCGATCGCCAGTATCTCTTGAGCCCTCAAGATCTCGCCGGTATCGACGTTTTACCCGAACTCTTGCAATCGGGGGTGGCTTGCCTCAAAGTCGAAGGCCGCCTGAAAACCCCAGAATACGTTGCCAACGTCACCCGAACCTACCGCCAGGCCATCGACCGTGCCTTTACCGATACCAACGCCCGCCCCACCCCACAAGCCCGCTACGAACTAGAGATGGGCTTCTCGCGGGGGCTCCACACCGGCTGGTTTGCAGGCATCGACAATCAAGCGCTCGTCCATGCCCGCTACGCCAAAAAACGTGGCGTCTACCTCGGCAAGGTTGCCAAGATCGCAGGCGATCGCATCTTAGTTCGACTCGAAGGCCCCCTCAAACCGGGCGACGGGGTTGTTTTTGTCGGTCGCGAGGAGTGCGGCGCGCGCCTGTACGGCATCGAAGCAAAAGGCGACCTCAGCGCCCTGACCTTCGGCAAAGGCAACCTCGACCCGCGCCAAATCCGCCCTGGCGACGAGCTGTGGAAAACCTCCGATCCCGATCTCGACCGCCGCCTGCGAAAAACCTTCTCGCAAGCCACCCCCCAATGCCAGCGCCCGCTCGACCTCACCGTTGCCGGTCGTCTCGGCTCGGCCTTGACTGTAACTGCTCGCGATCGGCTCGGCTACGAAGTCTCGGTTGCGTCGAGCATCTTGCTCGAGGCCGCTCGCAACTGCCCCCTCACCACCGAGCGCTTGCGCGGCCAACTCGGCCGCCTTGGCAACACCCCCTTCGCGCTCGGCGAGCTAACCAACGCGCTTGTTGGCGACCTCATGTTGCCCGCGAGCGAGCTCAACCGCCTGCGCCGCGAGATCGTCGCTCGGCTCGAAGCGCTCCGCAGCCAGCGCGGCACGGGCTTAGGCCAATCTCAGCCCTGGCAGCTACGGGCAGCGGCCTCCTACCGCGATTTGCTCCCTACCCCCCAAAAAACCCCCGAGATAGCTCCCACCGAACTAATCGTTCTGGTGCGCAGTCGCGAGCAGCTCGCTGCTGCCCTCCAAGCCGGAGTCGAGACGATTTATTGCGAGCTAGAAGACCCGCGCGCCTATGCAGAAATCGTCGCCATCGCCCGCGCGGGAGGCGCGCAAATCTGGGTCGCGCCACCCCGCATCAGCAAACCTCTCGAGCGCTACATCTTGGAGCAAGTTTGCCGCGCCGAGGCCGACGGCTATCTCATTCGCAACTACGACCATTTGGAGTATTTCCAGGGCGAGCGGTGCCGGGGCGATTTTTCTTTAAATTTAGCCAACCCGCTCTCGGCCAGTTATTTTCGCCAAGCGTTCCAGTTAGAAACCCTAACCGCTTCTTACGATCTCAACATCAACCAGCTTGCCGATCTCCTACGGCTCTCGCCGCCGAGTTGGTGGGAGATTGTCATTCACCAGCACGTCCCCATGTTCCACATGGAGCATTGTGTTTTTTGTGCATTTCTCTCTACCGGAACGGACTTTACCAACTGCGGCCGTCCTTGCGAGCAATACGAAGTAAAACTACGCGATCGCGTCGGCACCGAGCACATTTTGCAAGCCGACGCCGGCTGTCGCAACACCGTCTTCAACGGCACCGCCCAAACCGGCGCCGAATCAGTGCGCCACTTACAAAACCTAGGCGCGCGCCGCTTCCGCATCGAATTTCTCGACGAATCGCATGCCAAAACCGCCCGCACCATCGACTACTACCAACAACTATTGCGCGGCGAAATCGACGGAGCCGAGCTTTGGCGAGCCCTCAAACTCCAAAACCAACTCGGCGTCACCCGCGGCTCCCTAGCCGCCGCCCCGAAACCCCCAGCACCCACAGCCGTCAACCCTCCACAGTAGCGGCGTCAAGCCGAGGCTCCCAGCCGACCTATGGCCCCGCACGCAAGAACCTGACTAGAACTCAGAAACTTCGCCCGTGGCCAACCTAACAATCACCGATTAGCACGGGCCCCGCTCGAGACATTTGAGAGCACCACCCATGCGACACTCAACTGGAGAATCCGGATCGGGGGGGTCTCGAGGGTGTCTTACGTCCTGAGGCAACCTCAGGACGTAAGACACATTCGCGGAACGACGTTCCCCCTCCAATTCGGTTCTCACAACCCAACTTCTCACGACCAAAACACCACCAATCCAGCTAATTTTTAATAATTATATGGTGAAAACCGTGTTCTACACC
>CAYTBI010000126.1:0-3579 GCA_964435975.1 uncultured bacterium | reverse complement strand
GGTCTGGGCGTGACTGGCCTAGGCGCAATAGGCCTAGGCGTAACTGGTTCGGGCACGACAGATCGAGGCGCGATTGGTCTGGGCGCGATGGGGCGAGGTGCGACCGGTTCGGGCGCGATCGGTCTGGGTATGGCGGGTCTGGGTACGACCGGGCGGAGTGCCCTAGGTGGCGGTGCTGCCGTGGGCTCCGGTGCGGTTGGCACGGGGGGCAAGACCGGCCTCGGAACGGATGGTACGGATGGTGCTTTAGCCACCGGCGGTAGCTCGTCGGGTCGAGGTTCCGGTGTGGTGGGGCGAGGCGGCTCGGGAGCGGCCACGATGGGTTCGGGGGCGACCGGCGCGGGGGCTGGTGGTTCCGGGGCAGCCGGCACTGGCGGCGGCTCGGGCTCGGGATTCGTAACCTGCGGCTGAGGGGGTGCCGGTCGAGCTGGTGAGGGCTGTGGGGGCTGCTGCAGGTTCTGTGGCGGCGGCTCGGGAGTCGCTGGCGCAGGGCTGGGTGCAGCAGCGCTATCAATGAAATCGATGGCTGTCGGCTGTTGTCCGGAAGGTGGCTGTCCGGTTCGCGTTCCCTGGGGGTGGCCGCGACCCTGTGGCCGCAGCAGCCACAAAACAGCCATGTGAACCAGTAAAGATAGCCCGAGTGCGACGGCGATTTTGGCTGGATGTTCGGTACGCTCGGCGCTCCTGGTCATGGCTTCTGCTGCGAGTTCACCGCACGACCCATCAACACTAGCACTACAAAACTCGATCCTGCCAGACGGTTGCGATACGAAGTTGCTCGAGTGAAACTCACTCTGCAGAGGGCACGATGCGAATTTCAACCTCTAGCTCTGGCTCGGCAAATTCTTCTAGAGGATAGAGCCAGTTTTCAGGCTCGAGGCTCTCGTCAATGGTGAGGAGATTGCCGTCTAGGCCGTCAAAGCCGCCCTCGGTGTCGAGCAGGCGAATTTCGGTCTCGAGCTGCTGGCGGCCGCGTCGGAAGAAATCTTGGGAAGGCGAGTTGAGGCGGCTAGCGTCGATTCCCCCTTGGACTGCCCCGGGCGGGAGGCTCTGGGCCACTGCGGGTGCGACCCCCGTCGCCCAACCGTAAAGTCCTACTGCAATTGCCAGGCCGATGCTTGCAAGCTCGATTTTTCTCATTGCCCTTCTCCTCAGCTCATGTACGAGATCTCTGAACTTAAAACAATGGGATTGAATACCGTACGATCCGATTCTAGCGAGGTCCATTTCAGAAAAAGTATTGGTAAAACGGGATACAATATCTGACTAACCGAAATTGTCTTTTGCAGGAAGCGCCGTCCATGGACTGCCGCCACATACAGTTTTGCGATCGCCGCGACCGCGTCGACCTCATGCAGCTACAGCAGTTTCTGCATCTCCATGCTTTTTGGGCGCGCGAGCGGACGATTGCAGACTTAGCTGTAGCGCTGGAAAACAGCGACCCCGTCGTCACGGTTTGGGATGGAAATCGCCTTGTTGGCTGCGCCCGCGCGACCTCGGATTGCATCTACCGTGCCACGATCTGGGATGTGGCTATCCATCCCGACTATCGCGGTGCGGGCCTGGGGAGCAAGCTCGTCGAGACAGTCTTGGCCCATCCGCGCGTCTGCAGAGTCGAGCGCGTCTATCTGATGACGACCCACCAAGAGACTTTTTACCGTCGTATCGGCTTTCAACCCAACTCCACCACGACCATGGTGCTCCATAACCGCGAAACCTACGCGCCCCTACCAGAGCTGGCGGAAACGAGAGCCCCAGGCGGTTGCGAGATCGGCTACTAGGCCGATCTCCTCAGCGAGGAGCATCGGCTCGCCATATGCCCCCTGGGGGGGTTCTTCTACACTAAGATGTGAACGTGCTGAAAAAGACTAAGCGCTTCGACTTTGCCTTTCTCTTGGCAAGTCGGAGACTTGGAAAGCTCGTCAATCACCCTACTTAATAAAGATCGACTCATGATTAAGATCGTTGCTTCTGCAATCAACTCTCTGTTCCCGGCAGAAACCGTTAGCGCTCACTGCGACGGTCCCTGCGGCGTCTACGATCCGGCTGGCGCTCGGATTAACGCTGAGGCTGTCTACAACATGACCAAGAAGATTCTCGCGCTGGAAGTTCCGGCAGCGGGCGACAAGGCTGCGACGATCGCCTACGAGAACACCCTGAGCCGCTACATTGCCATCAAAGAAGAGCAAGCTCAGCTAACCAAAAAGGAACTGCTGATTCTCTGGACCGATTACTTCAAGCCGGTTCACCTGGAGAAGTACCCCGACCTGCACGACACCTTCTGGAAAGCAACCAAGCTCTGCTCTGCGTGCAAGGTCGAAGTTAGCCTAGAGCACGCTCAGGAGCTGCTCGATGCCGTCAAGAAGGTCCACGAGATGTTCTGGGCGACCAAAGATCGCGAAGTCACCTACTACACTGCTGGCGTGTAATAGAGCCTGCAGTCTTTGCTGAGGATGGAGACTCGCGCTCCCCTGCGAGAACTCACGCAGTGGGACGCGCTCCTCTGGTTCTTGGGGCGGCGGCAGCGTTATCGCGTGGAAAACGTGTCGATGCTGCCGCTTTTGCCGCCGGGGACGACAGTTCTCATCAACCCTCGAGCCTATCGGCACTCGCGTCCGCAAGCAGGCGACATCGTTGTCGCGCACTTGCCCGCACGCGGAGGCCAGCGCGCGATCAAACGCATCGACAAGGTTTTTCCCGATGGCAGTGTTTTTTTGATCGGCGACAATCCCGCTCGGAGTACGGATAGCCGGATCTTCGGCACCGTCCCATTGGCATGTATTCTGGGCAAGGTGGTTTGTCGGTTCCCGTTGTGACTCTTCCTTCTGCGCTCGACGTTCTCTTCGTTATTGTTGTCGCGGCAGCTGTTGCCATTTACGTCCTGCGCGGCATGGGCATTTTGAGCTTCGTTCCGGGCGGGCTGCTGCTGCTGCTACTCTTCCTGGCAGTGATAACCGGCGTCGCCTGGATTCTACAAAAAACTCGCTAGCTATAGACCATAGGGTGCGCGTCGTTGTTGTTGGTGGTGGGGCAGCAGGTTTCTTTGGGGCGATCGCCTGCGCCCGAGCCAATCCCCGCGCCCGAGTGACTATTTTTGAAGCCGGACGGCAGCCCCTGGCGAAGGTCAGAATTTCTGGGGGCGGGCGCTGTAACGTGACCCATCACTGCTTCGATCCGGTCGCTCTGGTGCGAGCCTATCCGCGTGGCGGTCGGGAATTACGAGGAGCATTCAGCCGCTTCCAGCCCCGCGATACCGTTGCTTGGTTTGCTCGCGAGGGCGTCGAACTCAAAACCGAAGCCGACGGTCGCATGTTTCCCACCACCGACGATTCTGAGACAATCGTCTCTTGCCTGCAGGGCGCGGCCCGTGCCGCAGGCGTTACCTGGGAATGTGGCGTGCGGGTCGACGGGGCGATCTGGAATGGCACTCAATTTGTTTTGTCTTTTAAATCTGGCGCGCCCCATCAAGCGTGCGATCGCTTGCTTCTGGCCACTGGCAGCGCTCCTGGTGGGTACCGTTTGGCTGCTACTTTCGGCCACGATATCATCCCGACCGTGCCATCATTATCTACTTTTGCC
>CAYTBI010000125.1:0-3610 GCA_964435975.1 uncultured bacterium | reverse complement strand
ATATTGCCGAAACCTGCAGCACATCATACATCCACCTGTTTTGTCCCGTACTGAGTGGTACGACACCACCGAGGCCTACAAAATCCTCGACCTCCGCAGTGCCAAGCAACTCCGCGAACTGATTCGTACCGGCCTGCTGCGCGTCGGGCAGGAAGTCCGCGATCGCCGTACCCCGGGCTCGCAGATTGCCCGGTACCAGGTTCATATTCAAAAATGCCGCGATCGGTTGCAGAAACCTCCTGAGAAGCGGCGTTAGGGTGTCAGAAAGCTGACTGATAGACGGCTCGAAGGAATCGCAGTTTCAAGGCCGCTGTCGATTCCCGTAAAGTGGACGATTACGGAAGAGTCGAGGTTAAGTGGCAGTTCCGCGAAAGCTGGCTGCCACTTGACCATAGCTTCATGCCGACGGCCTATTGGCCATACCGTCCCCAACAGATTAAGGATCGGTGGAAAACCTCGTTGGGTTCGCGAAGGGAAGTTTCTTTGCTGAATGGACCTTTGAGAACCTGGAGGATCTGGAGCGGCACCTTAACCGCCGGGAGAATCGGGGCATTATGGCGACAGTGTGGCAGGAGCGCCCGCCCGAACGTGCAGTTTTGTGCGCGCTACCCAACCGAGCACCCTGTGCCACAATTTAGCCACGAGTGAGGCAACGGCCATGACCCAAACCCTCGGCCCCCAAACGGCAACCCAACTGCCCGACCATACCCAACTGCCGGAAACCGACGGCATCCCCGTGAAGAACTTCCAGGAGCATCCCCAGAGCATTCTCCTCACCGATTCCCTCAAACCCATTCTCAGGACACTCCATCCAGACAAGCAGTACGCCATCGGCCAAGATTGCGGCATTTACTGGCGCTACGATGCCGAGGAGCCCCTCAGAGGTGCCGTAGCGCCCGATTGGTTCTACGTCCCCAACGTACCGCCAACGCTCGAGGGCGAGTACCGACGCTCCTATGTGATGTGGAAAGAATTGGTGCCGCCCCTGATCGCGATTGAGCTAGCCAGTGGCGATGGTACTGAAGAACGGGACATGAAGCCGCCAAGTGAGGATGGCAAGCCAGGTAAATTTTGGATTTACGAGCGGGTGCTGCACATCCCTTACTACGGGATTTATGTGACGAGCAAAAGTCAGGGTCATTTGGAGATGTACCACTGGCAAGACCTGCGATACCAGCCCATGACGCCCAATGCAGACGGTCGGTATGAAATCGTCCCTCTGGGGGTGAGTTTAGGAATCTGGCACGGTCTCTACCACGACGAAGAGTCGCCTCGGGATTGGTTGCGCTGGTGGGACGGTGATGGCAATCTACTGCTGGCAGGCGACGAGCGAGCGGACCTGGAGAGCGATCTCGCCCGGGAACAAAGACAGCGAGCCGATCGCGCCGAACAACGAGAGGCTCTGGCTCGGCAGGAAACAGCTCAAGAACGGGAAAAGGCAGCCCGCTTGGCCGAGCGACTGCGGGCCCTGGGCGTGGACCCCGAGGATGTTTAGCCTTGACAGGGCCACTCCGCGAACTGATTCGTACCGGCCTGCTGCGCGTCGGGCAGGAAGTCCGCGAGCGTCGTACCCCGGGCTCGCAGATTGCCCGGTACCAGGTTCATATCCAAAAGTGCCGCGATCGCTTGCAGAAACCGCCCGAAAAACCTCGCTATGGGGCCATCGGGCGATCCGCCCGATTGACTAACTCATCGTAAACCCGTTGATATTGCTCCCGATCGATCCAACGGTTGTAGGTGCGCCAGTGTACGTCCGGGCTATGGCCCATCATCGCTGCTGCCACCGCGACGGGAAATTTGAACGCCACCGATGCCCGAATGGCATAGGCATGACTGAGGCTGTAGGGCGTAAATGGTACTCCTTGCCGTTTGAAGGCTTTGATGACGCGATCGCCCAAAGCTCGATGCGTCCCATTCACCTCGGGAACCAGTGGATCTTGCGTAAGCTGGTGACAAGACTCGAACTTGCGACCGGCTGATTACAAATTAGTTAACCATGTTTGCTACATCTATGTTTTAGCGATTCTGAAAATTTCTACACCCAAATTACACCCAGCGTTCAAGATCGCTTATTATTCTCGACCTCCGAATCTCTCCATGGAACCCGCTTGCCTGGCTATTTACTTAAATCGCTCCCAGAAGAGATCGCTAGGCCGAGAAAAAGTCGCACCGATCTGGATTAACATCCTTGACTGAGCTGCTTGACATCCTTGACGCCCCTGCTAGGATCGAAATGGATGAATTGACATCCTCAAGCTCGCTATGAACCCTAACCAAACCCGTACCCTCACCCCTGAGGAATCCGAGGTCCTAGATGCAGTGCAAGCTCTGCCCGAACCACTGAAGCCCTATGTTCGGCAAACTCTCAAAATGCTGGCCAACAGCCTGAGCGAGCCCAACCCAACTGCCGTCCGGGTTGTGGGGAAGAGCTACACCCCAGACGAGCGGCTCAAGCTGGAGCTGGAAATGCTCGGGAAGTCCTACCAGTACCGGCAAGAGCTTCTGGCGGATGCGGTCAGTAGCCAAGACTTAGCCCAAGCGATCGGTACCACTCGCCAGACGATTCATAATCGGCTCAAGCAGGGGAAACTGCTGGCTATCCTCGATAGCGGTCAATATCGGTTCCCTATCTGGCAACTCGACCCCCAAGGCCCTGATGGTGCCCTTGAGGGCTTACCGGTAGTGCTCAAAGCTTTGCAGGTGCCCGAGTTTGCCAAGCTCAGCTGGTTGAAAACGCCCAACCCTGTTTTCGATGGCTCGACACCAGTCGAGATGTTGAAGCAAGGCGAGTGGGAGCGGGTTCTTCTAGAAGCCCCGGCTGTTGGCTTTATCGGGTAATGGTTGCGATCGCCCAGCCGCCGCCCGAGTTTCCCGTCGCGCCAGTTTTCTCCGAACTACCGGCGGGGTCTGAGATTTACCGCATTTACGATCCCACCACGCGGCATCGCATTCAGGCGTTGACGTTTCGATATTTCGGTCCAATTTCTCGTTTCGACCACCAGCGGTGGCCCTTGGATCGGCCAGATATCGATCCCGACCGGGGCATCTACTATGCCGCCCCCACATTTTCCTGTTGCGTCGTCGAGCTGTTTGGGAGTACGCAGGGCCGTCTCATTGAAATCCACCAACAGGAATTGGCGCTCGCGACCCTCGCGCGCCCCTTGATCCTGCTCGACTTGCAGGGGAAGGGGGCAATGAAGGCCGGTCTGCCCGTGGCAGCGGTAGTGACGGCCGATCGGGATAAAAGCCAAGCTTGGTCGCGATATTTTTACGAGGCCTACCCCGACATTGATGGCATCATTTACGGCAGCGCCCACAACAGCGAGCCCACAATCGCGTTGTACGAGCGGGCGAAAGATAGCTTGGTTTGCCAGGAGTCGATTCCGCTAACAGACCCTACCCTACGAGCGGGGATTGTCGAGATCGCGCTGGAAAATGGCTTGCGCTTTGGGATTTAGGCGATTGTGGGGCTTGCTGGGACGATCGCGCCAACAGGCGCTGAAAATAGCGATCGCAGAGTCCTTCAGCACAAGAAATTTTGCAATTTCTTGTGTGATACCAATTCTGCGAATCAGGGCTACAAATCGATTTGTGGTGCTAGCTTCGATTG
>CAYTBI010000124.1:0-3641 GCA_964435975.1 uncultured bacterium | reverse complement strand
AGGAGGCAAATCCCAGCCAGCAACTAGCCGCGATCGAGCAGACCCTGAGCCAGATAGCTGCAGAAGTAGCGTCGCTGCGACAAGAGGTCGGCCAACTGCGCGAGATTCCCGACCGACTCGGCCAGCTCGAGCGGCGTCTGCTGGTGGTCGGCGACCTTTATCGCTATGAAGCCCTCCACCAGCACCTGGCGGCGGGTGAGTGGTTTGCCGCCGATCGAGAAACCGTGCGGCTGATCGCCGAACTTGCTGGCGTTACGGATTTAGAAGACCTGAGCCCGCGGAACATTCGTAGCTTTCCTTGTGGGGAGCTGCAAGCCATCGATCGCCTCTGGAAAACCTATAGTGACGGCCATTTCGGCTTTGGCGTTCAGGCGCGGGTCTATCAAGACCTCGGCGGTAGCCTCGAGACAACGATTGGTGAGGATAACGAGCTAATCGAGCGCTGGGGAGCCGAGCTGGGCTGGCGGCGCGGCGCGAGCGCCGATAATCCCGGTGGCGATCGCTGGCGATCCTGCGACGAGCTTGATTTTTCTCTGGCGGCGCCGCGCGGCTGTCATCCTTCGCGATG
Organism: uncultured bacterium; assembly: GCA_964435975.1. Lineage (GTDB taxonomy): Bacteria > Cyanobacteriota > Cyanobacteriia > Cyanobacteriales > Rubidibacteraceae > CAYTBI01. Next base: position 3,073 of record CAYTBI010000124.1, on the reverse strand, counting down.
GTGGAATTCTCCCTACGGGTCGCGCATGACCAATTACTTTCTAAGTCGCTTGCTTGTTTGCGAGCTGTAGGATGCCGAGTCAACCGCGATTGAGATAAATCACTATGTTTGTCGAAACCTTCATCCGTCGCCCGGTCCTGACGCTTGTTTGCTCCATTGTCATTTTGATGGTGGGCGCGATTGCCATTCCCACGCTCCCAGTAGAGCAATACCCCGATATCAGTCCCGTTCAAGTTGTCGTGAGCACCAACTACATTGGTGCGAGCGCCGAGGTCGTCGAAGAAACCGTTACGACCCTGCTGGAGCGCGAAATCAACGGCGTCAGCGGCATGCGCTATTTGAGTTCTGTCAGCAGCGACGATGGCACCAGCAGCATCACCGTAACCTTCGAGCAAGGCTACAGCCTCGATATTGCCGCTGTAGATGTTTTGAATCGCGTGTCGATTGTCACGCCCCAACTTCCCGAAGACGTCCAGCGGACCGGTGTCACCGTCCGCAAGCAGTCGAGTAGCGTTGTGGTGGGCATGGCCATTTATAGCGAAGAAGAAGGGCTCTACGATGACAATTTCATCAGCAACTATGCCGACCTCTTCGTTATCGATACCCTCAACCGCATTGAGGGCGTCGCCCAAGTCGAGCCCTTTGGCGAGCGCCGGTATGCCATGCGTTTGTGGCTCGACCCCGCGCGTATGGCCGCCCGCGCCATCACCGCTCAAGATCTCGTCGATGTCATTGAAGAGCAAAACCTACAGATTGGTGCGGGTAGTATCGGGCAGCCGCCGGCAACTGACGGCCAGCTCTATCAGCTCACGCTTCGGGCTAAAGGACGCCTGGTGGAAGTCTCGGAGTTTGACAATCTCGTCATTAAAACCGAAGACGATGGCTCTTTGGTGTACCTGCGCGATATCGGCCGAGCCGAGCTGGGTGCCGAGAGCTACGATACCTTCGCGCGCTATCGCAAGCAGGGTGCCCTCGGCTATCGAATCTTGCAGACGCCCGGCACCAATGCCCTCGAGGCAGCCAATGCCGTGAAGGCAACGATGGCAGAGCTTGCCAAAGACTTTCCACCCGGCCTGACCTATGCAATTCCCTACGATCCGTCGCTATTCGTCGTGGAATCTAGCAAAGAGGTGGTCAGTACGTTGCTGCAGGCGATCGCCCTGGTCGTCCTGGTGCTGTTCTTGTTTTTGCAAAACTGGCGAGCGACGATCATTCCGGCGATCGTCATTCCGGTCTCGCTGATTGGGACCTTTGCTTTTGTGAAGGCCTTTGATTTCTCCATCAATAGTCTGACGCTATTCGGGCTGACGCTGGCAACGGGAATGGTCGTTGATGACGCGATTGTCGTCGTCGAAGATATTGCCGGCAAAGTCCAAGAAAAAGGGATGCGCCCGCACTTGGCGGCTTTGGAGGCAATGCGCGAGCTGACTGGGGCGGTTATTGCCACCTCCTTGGTTTTGCTGGCAGTGTTTATTCCGGTGGCCTTTTTCCCCGGCACGACCGGACAGCTCTACAAGCAATTTGCCCTGACGATTGCTTTTTCGATCGTCATTTCCACCTTCAACGCCCTGAGCTTGACTCCAGCTCTTTCGGCACTGCTCATTCGGTCCGGGCAGCGCCCGCGAGGCTGGCTGGGTGCCTTCTTTGATTGGGTCAATCGCGGTATCGACAGCCTCCGGCGCGGCTACCAGTGGTCCCTCGGTCGCTTAATTCGCTTGCGCGCTGTGGTCTTGGTTTTGTTCGTGGCAGCCCTAGGCGCAGCAGGCTGGCTGTATGCGACTGTGCCGACTGCATTTTTGCCGGACGAAGACCAAGGCTATCTCATCAGCCTCGTACAGGGCCCAGAAGGCTCATCGGTGAACTACACCAGCGACACCATCGATACGGTCGATGATGTCTACCTCGATCTTCCCGAGGTGGAGGGAACTTTCTCATTGGGTGGCTTCGGCCTCAGTGGCAGTACCCCCAACAATGGCGTAATTTTCACGCCGCTGATTCCTTGGGGCGATCGCACCAGCGCCGACCAATCAGCGCAGTCGATTTTGCAAGAGGTGATGCCGCAATTCGGCCAAATCAAAGAGGCCAATATCATCGCCCTCAACCCGCCGACAATCCAAGGCTTGGGCAACATCAGCGGCTTTGTCTTCCAGCTCCAGGACCGGGGTAATAACCCTCTGCAGGCATTTCTCGATGTCAAGGACGAATTGATTGCAGCAGCCAACGACACTCCCGAGCTGCAGAATGTCTTCACGACCTACACGGCCAACGCACCCCAACTAGAAATTGATATCGATCGCAATTTTGCCAAGGCGATGGGCGTCGAGATCGACGAAATTCTCAACACCCTCCAGAGCTTTTTGGGTTCGCGCTACGTCAATGACTTCAATGCCTTCGGACGAACCTATCGGGTTTATATCCAGGCTGACAAAGAATTTCGCTCCAACCCCGATGATATCGGCAAGCTCTATGTCCGCTCTGAGAGCGGTGAGATGATTCCTTTAGACAATCTCGTCACGGTGACGCCAACGAGCGGTCCCCAAACCCTCAATCATTACAATCTCTTCCGCTCGATCGAAATCAACGGCTCGCCCGCACCGGGGTACAGCTCCGGCCAGGCGATCGCGGCGATGGAGCGGGTGGCGAGCGAAGTTCTACCCAGAAGCATGTGCTTCGAGTGGTCGGGAATTTCTCTCGAAGAACTCGAATCCGGCGGCCAAGCACCAATTATTTTCGGGCTGGGGATTATTTTTGTCTTCTTGGTGCTCGCAGCCCAGTACGAAAACTTTATCGACCCGTTTATCATCTTGCTGGCCGTACCACTGGCGATGCTGGGGGCGCTCCTTGCCGTGCAGATTCGGGGCTTACCAAACGATGTTTATTGCCAGGTTGGTTTGGTGATGCTGATTGGTTTGGCCAGCAAAAATGCCATTTTGATTGTGGAGTTTGCCAATCAACTTCGCGATGAAGGTCTAACCATCGTCCGAGCGGCCGTGGAGGCAGCCCAGCAACGCTTGCGACCGATTATCATGACAGCGATTTCGACGCTGCTGGGGATTTTCCCGCTGGTCATTGC
>CAYTBI010000123.1:0-3823 GCA_964435975.1 uncultured bacterium | reverse complement strand
GCCACCTCACAAGAGGCCAGGGACAGGTTGCAGGTGATGCCGTTCAGGATGGTGACGTTGGGGCAAAGTGTCAGAACTCAGATCCCGCCTACAACCTATTGAGAAAATAACCCTAAAGTAGGTGTCAAGATTGTTGAAATTCCGTTTTCGCTCTTGAGAAGATTCTCAAGAACATTGAGAACCGGACTATGTGTACTCCTAAGAAACAAATTTCGAGATCTCTACTTTCGAGTGACCTATATCTTGTTTCTTGCATATTTAACCCGTAGCGAAGCTGCTGGTTGGGGGCTGAGTTCTGACACTTTGCAAGCGAGGGGCTAATCTATCCATAGAGAAGGATGCAACACTGCCATCTCAACTTCCATTCTCCAACATCCGTCCAGATTCCTTCATCCCGTCATTGAGCAACGCCAGAGTATTACCTGCCGAATCGATCGCTCTCCACAAATATCGGTGCTCGCCTTTGACTTTTAGGTAGGTTTCGTCAATTTTCCACGCGTCGTTGGTGGGGCGTAGGTGCCGACGGCAGCGCTCGTCAAGTTCGGGGCCGTAACGCTGAACCCAACGATAGATGGTGGTGTGAACCAGGGAGACGCCCCGCTCGACCATCATTTCCTCCAAATCTCGATAGCTCAGAGTGTAGCGGTGCTCAATTCCGAAGTACTTCGGAATTGCAGAGCGCACAAGAAGCGAAGATACCAGCGCACAGCCCAAAGGATAATGTCGGGCGGAAACTGAGCGACCTATCATCTGGAGGTCACCTCCAGATGAATATCGGATCGTGATGGCGGAATTTGAAGAGGTCGTTTGGGGAGATCATTGGCGGATCGATCGCGGCAGGTACCCTAGGCTACCACTCCTCTCCCCGAGTGTCCGTTCCTCGCAACACTGCCCCCAAAAGCACGTGTGGCAGCGGGTTAAGCCCTAAGTTAATAGCATTCAGGTCGACTCCCTTCTCCATCCGCCCACTACCAATAGTTTTCCCTGCTCGCTTGCGAAAAGGTCTCCCCCAGCTCTGCGCGGCCAGTACGGTGCCCTACAATGTGGGGGTCGTTGCACCGTTGTCTCTGTTGCTAAGCCCAGAGCAATTACACCCGCTACCTGGATAGAGCCGTTCGGCAGGCCCGATGGAGAAATCACAACCCAAAGTTTGCGTTGACGAGCTCGTAAAAGTGTTTGGGAACTCCCCAAAGATCGGGTTAAAACTCTTGCGCGAGGGCCGCAATCGCGACGCTATTTTGGAGCAGACGGGTAACGTCCTAGGTGTTGCCGGTGTTTCCTTTGCCATCGAACAAGGCGAGCTAATCGACATCATGGGCCTCTCGGGCTCGGGCAAGTCCACCCTCGCGCGCTGTCTCAATCGCCTCATCGAACCCACTAGCGGCAGCATCTATATTGACGATGAAGACATCACCCATGTCAGTATCGAGCGCCTGCGGGAGGTCCGACGGACGAAAATGGCAATGGTCTTCCAAAGATTTGCCCTCTTTCCCCACATGAGCGTGGTCGAGAACGCCGAGTATGGGTTGAAAGTTATCGGGATTGGCAACCGCGAGCGACGCCAACGAGCCATGAATACCCTCGAAATCGTCGGCCTCGCCCAATGGGCCGATCGCCTCCCGGCCGAGCTCAGCGGTGGGATGCAACAGCGTGTCGGCTTGGCACGCGCCTTGGCCACCGATCCGGATATTCTGCTGATGGACGAAGCCTTCAGCGCCCTCGACCCGCTCATTCGGCGCGACATGCAAAGCGAACTCGTGCGCCTGCAGGCGGAGTTGCACAAGACCATTATCTTCATCTCCCACGATATTCACGAAGCCCTGAAGATTGGAGATCGCGTGGCGATCATGCGCGACGGTCGCTTCGAGCAAGTGGGAACGCCGGAAACCCTCGTCACCCGTCCTGCCAACGATTACATCCGCGACTTCATGCGGGATGTCAATCGCACCCAGGTGCTCAGAATCGGGTCCATTGCCCGCCCGGTCGAGGCGCTGCCCCAGCACTTCGCCAATGCTACTGCCCTCGCCCGCTTGCAGGCGGACGGCTTGGAACGATCCTATGTGGTCGATGCCGACAGCCGGCCCGTGGGCTTGGCCACTGCCGCGCAGCTCCGACAGGCGATTGCTGCCGGCCAAACGGATCTCGAAACCACCATGACTGGCAATTTTCCGTGCGTGCCTGCCACGGCTACTGTCGAAACGGCCATTCCCCTATGCCAGAATGGGGTGCCCGTAGCAGTTGTCGATGCCCGCGGCAAGCTTGCCGGCACCCTCGAACCCGCCGATATTCTGGCTAGCATGACCTGAACCTTCGTCACGCGCCAACCCATGCTCGAAACCATTTCTTCATTAGAATTTTTGGGGTTTATCGATCCGTTCCAGGAAACGATTTGGCCCCTTGGCGATCAAATTGAAACCATCATCGATTACATCGTCGATAACTACCGGCCCGTTTTCCAAGCCATTCGCTGGCCCGTCAGCCAAGTTCTTGAAGGGCTGCAGAACTTTTTCTTGTGGCTCAACCCAATTGCCTTCTTAGTCGCCTTGCTGGCAATCGCCTGGCAAGTTGCCGGCCGCACTGTCGCCGTGTTTGGCGTCGCGGCCATGACGGTTGTCGGCCTAATCGGTGCCTGGGAAGAATCCATGGTTACGCTGGCTTTGGTGCTCACGGCCGTCACCTTCTGCACCCTTACAGGCATTCCCCTCGGGATTCTGGCTGCAAGCAACGCCCGTATCGAGCAAGTATTGCGGCCCCTGCTCGATGCCATGCAAACTCTCCCGGCCTTTGTTTATTTGGTTCCGGTGGTGATGCTGTTTGGCACCGGGGAGGTTCCCGGCGTCATCGTCACATTTATCTTTGCCGTCCCACCGCTCGTGCGCTTGACAAGCCTGGGCATTCAAGGGGTCTCGCCAGACGTCATTGAAGCCGCTCGTGCCTTTGGCTCGACGCCCCGGCAGATCCTCTTTAACGTCCAGATTCCCCTGGCCCTGCCGACAATTTTGGCCGGCGTCAATCAGTCCCTGATGCTGGCACTGTCGATGGTCGTGATTGCCTCCTTGATTGCGGTTGAAGGACTCGGACAAATGGTCAATCGCGGCATCGGACGGTTGGATGTGGGACTGGCCTCCGTCGGGGGAATCGGAATCGTTTTGATGGCCATCACGCTCGATCGCATCACGCAAGCTGTCGGGACGATGGGCAAGGGCTACCTTCCCTGGCGCCAGCGCGGCCCCATTGGCGCGCTGCGTCGACTGCTGCCCAAGCTGCGTTTGCCGACCGCCCAACCGTAACAATCCCGTGCGCGGGCGGCAAAGAATCTCCACAATGGAAGAATACCGTTGCCGCTGGCACAGTCGTTGGGGAAGCCACCTGAGAATCAATGCGTTTAAAAAATCGACGATTTTGGCTGGCAACGGTTACGTCTGCCACCTTATTACTGGGCGCGATTGCCTGCCAGCCAGCTCCCGAAGCGGCGGACCCAACTGCGGGAGCGGATGTTGCCGCGCTTCCCGGTCGTGGGGTCTCGGTAACGGCGACGTACTCGGCCCTAGAAGAACTGTTCCAAACCGAGATCGTGCTTATCGGCTTAGAGCGGCTGGGTTACACCATCGAAAAACCAAAAGAAATCGAATATAGCACCATGCATGTGGCCGTCGCCAACGGCGATACGGACTTTACGACTACCCACTGGGAGCGCCTACACCAAGGCTTTTACGAGAAGGTCGGCGGCGCAGAAACGGTCGCGCGCGTGGGTGTTTTAATTGATGATGTTCTGCAGGGTTATCTCATCGACAAAGCAAGCATCGAGCGATACGGCATCGAG
>CAYTBI010000122.1:0-4224 GCA_964435975.1 uncultured bacterium | reverse complement strand
CGAGAGCGGCTTGGTGAAATCTTCCAAAATATTGATTGGCAGCAGAATGGGCGTTGGCTCGATGTATTTCTTCAGATAAGACAAACCGCTTTTGCTAAAGCCTGCATAAAAGTAGGCCAGGGATGTCAAAAGAGCCAGAGCAACGGTGGTATTGATGTCATTTGTAGGAGCTGCCAGCTCGCCCTCTGGAAGCTCGACGAGTTTCCAGGGAACCAAGGCACCAGACCAGTTACTCACGAAGATAAACAGGAACAAAGTTCCTACAAACGGCACCCAAGGTCGGTACTCTTTTTCTCCAATCTGATTTTTTGCCAGGTCGCGAATGAAATCCAGCGCGTACTCCAAAAAGTTTTGGAAACCGCTTGGAACCCGCTGGAGATTCCGCGTACCTGCGATTGAAAGAACCAACAAGAGTGCAATTCCAATCCAAGAAGTCAGGAGGACCTGGCCGTGGACGGTGAAATTGCCAATCTCCCAGTAAAAGTGCTTGCCAACCTCTAATTCCGCTAGGGGGAACGAACTAAAGGCGTTTAAGCAATCTAACAGTTCCATCGAGCTAGACTTCCCCGAATCTTATAGTTAGCAGTCGTGGCGATCGCCCCAACGCAAAGCGTGGAACTGATAACCGTTTCTTAGAATAGCCCCAACACGCTCATTCGGGAAGAACGGCGGCTCGGACCGTGTAAATGAGAATGGCGAGTTTATAGGTCAAGAAGCCCAGAATGACAGGCAGAAGCTGCAAGCTCTGCAGCTGCGTGGCAATCACCACTAGGCCGATGAAGATCGCAATGCGACCGCCGCCAAGCTTGAATCCACCAGAACCAACACCGGCAACATCTTTTGCCAAGCGGCTCAGATAAAACATTCCCACGCTTGCTCCCAGCAAGTAGCTGGCAGCCGTGCTGAGGGAGTAGGCAACCCAGACCGAAACGAAAATAATACCCGCGACCGCCAGGGTTACCCGGAAAAGCACTCGCTGCAGATGGTAGAACTCCTGCATGGAGTCAGCCGCTGCGGCGGGGGCCGAAATCTCGGGATCCGACGATGGGGAATCCAGACGTTCGGGCTCGGACATGGGCGTGAGGTCTGGCGACAGGCTCACTCGGTATTCCTTAAGACACTATTGAGACTAGCCAGGTGAAATGATATCACGACAGAGTAACAATGCTTAAAAATCCCTCATCGAGATGCTGGCGCTGGCGATCGCCAGCCCCAAGCGCGCAGCCAGCGCGGCAAGTTCGATGCAATGGCGAGCAGCCAAATAAAAACCAAACCCGAGGTTTCTGCCCGCCGAACTCCCGTTAAAGCCAGCTGCCGAGCAACGTATAGGGTGCCCAATAGAAAGGTGCTCTCCAATCGCCATTCTCCCAGAGCTGCAGCTGAGCGCGTCGCAGGGCTTCTGCTTTGGATAAATCGGGATCTGCGGCAAGCTGCTCATAAAAGCGACCCATCAAGGCAGCCGTCGATTCGTCATCTACTTGCCAGAGCGTTGCTAGCGTACTCAGGGTTCCGGCCCTCAGGGCAATACCAGCTAAGCCAAGCGCCGCGCGTCGATCGCCTTCGGCGGTTTCACAGGCGCTCAGAACGAGCAATTCGATGGTATTTTCTGGATTGGCTTGCAACAGTCGGTCGAATTCCCGCGCCTTCAGCAAGCCATCAGACAAAAGCAGAAAGGTCTCGTCCGGGTTGGAGCTGAAGTTGCCGTGGGTAGCAATGTGGACGATGGAGTATGAATTTCTCGCAACCCGGGCTTCTAGACGCGCGCGTGCGAGCTCTTCATCCTGCAGCGTGTCTCCAGAGAGGGTGCCAGCGATCGTCTCAACTTCTCTGTCGACGCTCGGCAGCTCGGCAAAGGATATTCCTTCAAATTCCCTGGCCTCACTCAAGCCAGCAACCAAGGCCCGCGGCCGCGATCGCGACTGCGATTTGGTTTCTAGAAGTTGGACTCCGGAGGTTTGCGCGATCGCATACCGCTCGATCAAATAGCGCTGGCGCGCGCGATCGTAGAGAGCGGCCATCGGAATATTCCGCAGGGGGCTATCAAGAACGAAGACTAAAGTCTGATACTGGCTGTCCTCGAAGCGTTCGTCTGCAGCAAGCTCGCTCTCGAGCGGAGCGATCGTCCAGTCGTAGAGCTGCATCGACTGCTCCTGCAGGACGCTTTGGATCTCGGCAACATCTTGATGGGACTGTTGTAGCCCGCCGCGCAGGGCCGCAATTGCGTCGGCAACATCGGCAAAAGCGACGGGCGTAGAACGCACGCTGAATTGACCCTCGGCGGTTCTGACGATCGTGGCAATGCGATTTTCGAGCAGGATAGGGTAAATTAAGGCTGCGCCGGGGTCGGTCGAGAAAATGCGGTCGATGCGATCGCGCAGGTTCGCCGTTTGGGTCCGGCTGCTCGCAATCTGGCGCCCATTGCCTGTGAGGTTACATTGCAAGAAGTTTTCTAGTTCGGCAAGCTGTAACGACTCGATGTAGTAGAGCGAGCCGGTCAGGAGGTCCTGTAGCTCCGCCTGGGGCAAGGCTGTAGCTTCTGCGGCAGTCGGAATCAGCAGATCGACGAGTTCGCGGTACAGCGGCTCGACGTTATTTCGGAAAGAAAACTGCACGCCTACATCGACCGCCAGAAGGCCGCTGCGAACCCGCTCCAGACTCTCGATGGCAGCTTTGTAAGCCCCAATCGCGGCTTGCTCCTGGCCGCGATCGCGCAGGAGCCGCCCGAGCTGCCATTCCCACTGATAAGCGAGGTCGCTCGCTCGGGCTGACTGGGCGAGTAGGATCGCTTGCTCGGCAGCGGCTTGGCCTTTCTCCTGCCAGGGGGCAGGAGCCGTGGCAAAAGCAGCCCGTAGCTCGTAGAGCTCCCCTAAATGGCCCCAGGCAACAGACTCAGCACGGCGATCGCCAAGCTGGCGGGCTGCTTGGATGACGGCTTCGATCTCCCGAATGGAAGGATCCCACGCAATCTCCCGTCGGGCGAGCTGTTGCAAGCAAGCGCGGTTTTCGATGGCCTGCAGGCGAGCATAGAGGCGCGGATGGCCGGGGGGAAGCGCTGCAAACTCGATTGGGGTTGCCAGAGCCTGGGGAGCGCCCGCTGGCGTCCGGCGATCCGCAACTAGGGCGGCCAAGTTCGAGCGCGCCTGGGCCCGGATCTGGGGATCGCTCGAATCGGTGGCGGCAGAGAATCGTTCGCGCGCGCGCTCGTAGGCGTTTAAAACGGGCCTCGATACCTCCTCAGCTTCACAGCGCCAAGGAAGATAGTCGAACCGAATCGCGGCTTGGCGCTCGCGCTCGCGGTCTGCCAATTTCTGCAGGGTTAGGCCCAAGCTTACCTCGGAGGCGTCCCGCGCTGGGGAAGGGGGTAGGCGATCGATATGGGCTTCTAAAACGACCTGGGACTCTTCTAGTCGTCCGAGCGCCCGCAGCAATTTGCCGAGATCCCGCCATCCGGCGATCTGGGTGGGTCGTGCGGCTGCCTCAAAAGCAGGCATTACTGCGAAGGCATCTGCGTCAATGGCTTTGGTGCTGCAGTAGGCAGCATCCAGCCTCAGGGCTTGGGTCAGGGTTTGGCAAGCGCGCGGGTAGAGGCCGAGTTCTGTGAAGGCTTCTGCTTGTAGGACGCCGAGATCGCCAGCAGCAGCAGGATCGTTAGTGCGCTCGCGGTAAACTGCAGCAGCTCGCTCCCAAGTGGCGATTGCGGGGTCGAATTGACCGGCGGCGTATTGCACGCGGCCGAGGTTGGTCAGCGTTGCTGCAAGCGGTTGCCACTGCGCTCGGGCTGCGAAGCGATCGGCTGCAGATCTAAGCTTGGCTTCGGCCTGCTCTAGGTTACCCGCTGCGTATTGCCCCCGCGCTTGGCGGACTAGCTGCGCCGGGGCTGCGATCGCAGGGGGCGCTTGGGCCGGTGTCGGGGCGATTGCGAGGAGGTTCAGGGCGCAGCCCAGGAACCCCAGATAAAGACGATTGGCAAGCAAGGTCGTTGATTTTGGATGCAGCAACATTTCTCACTCCTCCAGTCGGGCTGGCGTCGAGGTAGGGGCTTTACCCGCTCTACAGGCGGGGACGAAACGCACGGATGCCAGCTGCTGTGGCTGCAGATTGCGAGCGTCTCCTGCCGGCACGATCCGCAGGAGCGCTCTTGGCGAGTGGCTGGAGTGGGGGCCTGTAGAGGGCAAGCCCGCCGCCGCCTCTGCTTCGATGGGCGTCCAACTACCCAGGACCGCG
>CAYTBI010000121.1:0-4547 GCA_964435975.1 uncultured bacterium | reverse complement strand
CTCTAGATGAGGCCATATCGGCCCAAAACCCCGATCGCATTCGCATTGCAGCCCATACTTGGCGATCGAGCAGTGCCAATCTCGGACTCGCTCGCTTGGCCGAGTTCTGCAAAATTTTAGAAACTTGGGCGAGGGCCGGGCGGACGCGCGGCACCCAGCGGTTGCTCGCAGAAGTGGCGTCTGCCTGGCAAGAAGCCGAACGGGTCCTTTACGAAAGTGTCGATTCCTGATGCGGGCCAACTGACGGCCACAGGTAAGCGATGCCTGAAGCCCAGGTGAGCGCCACGGCCAACCAGAATACTCCATCTGACACCCGGGGCCAGGGCGCTGGCAAAGGCGCCAGCAAAAGTGCCACAGCTAAGACCTGGACGACGGTTTTGATTTTGCCCCCCCAGTTTGCTGCCGGCACGGCTGCGCCGGCAAGCCCCGGTGTCGCGCGCCAGCCGGCGATTGTCAGTTCGCGCGCTAAAACCAAAAAAACCCCCCATCCTGGCAGGCGGCCGAGATCGACGAGGGCAACCAGCGGGGCCAGCACCAGCAGCTTATCGACGAGAGGATCTAAAAACTTGCCCAGCTCCGTGATGCAATCGAGCTTCCGGGCCAGGTAGCCGTCGAGCCAATCGGTGCTCGCCGCCAACAAAAACACCGACGCCGCCATCCACCGATGAGTGGGGGTGGGATCGACTAATAGCCAGAGCACCAACGGCACGCCCAGCAAGCGCGAGAGGGTTATCCAAGTCGGAAGCGTCACCGCGCGCCTCAAGTTGCTTCAACCTGACAGCAGAAATCCCAGGCAGCCCAGCAGCTCGTATCGAGCGCAAAGACTGCCGGGTCGTAGCCAAACAACTCGCCACTGACCGCGCTTGCGGCTCTGAGGTCTTCTTGTAGCGCGTAGGTCACCGCCAGCGGAGACGAGAGATACGCGATGCGCTCGCCGCCCCCCCGATCGGCAGCAGTATTGGCGATGGCTTCCCAGGTTCCCGGCAGGGGCGCGACGCTCAAAAAAATATAAATCTCTATCAAGCCCGTCGGTCCGCTGACAATCCAATCGTAGGAAGCGGCGGGTTCGGGAAGAATGCGCGAGCCGGCCGGCTCGATTTTCGGTTCGTTGCCGAAGGGTGGGCAAAGTGCCATCGCACTGCCAGCTGCGTCCAGGCCGAGAACCACAAAATACAACGGGCGATCGCTGCGATTTTCCAGGTAGAGTTGGATCTCGTCACCCGCACGCACGCGAGCCAGCGCAAACGGCGGCTGGGGATCGGGCATGCCCGCAAGCGTCACCCCAGTCGTGGCCTGCCACTGTAACGGTCTGGCTTTTGGGTAGGACGCCTCCAGACGAGCGCTCGCTCGCAGTTGCGAGGAGCCCACATTGACGAGCATGCGCCAGAGCTTAGCTGCCAAGAGCGTGTTGAAGTATTCCGAGAGGCGCCCGACGGCAGATTTAATCGCTTCGTTGCTCGGGCCGAGCGTAGCAGGGACGACCGCGCCGTTGGGCCGCTGCAGGCTGTAGCCGCCATTGGGAGAGCGCCCGAACACGCAATCGGCAACCCCCTCACCCGCACCATTGGGAGAAGCAACGGCCGCAACATTGGCAAAGGCACTCGTGGCATCCACGCGCTCGATGCGATCGAAACTTGCCTCCAACGCCAGAGTCAGGCCCGGATTGTAGGGGAGCACCCGAACCCGCTCGAGAGCGACTCGGCCGATACTCGGCATCTCCCCAGCAACAAGCCTGGTTCTAGCAACGAGCCCTTCGCGTGCGTAGATCTGCAGCACGGCACCACCGGCATTGCCAGTAGCGCCATCCACGACCTCCAAGCGCGAATTGGTCGCAAATCCACGCAACACGGCAAGCGGCAGCCCCAACAGGCGCACGACAACCGTGCCATCTCGGTCGATCTCTGCGACTCTGCCCGTAGACGTTGTCGCAGCCGGCTCGCCACCGTACTGTTTCAGGTCTGCTGTTAGTGCGCCGGCAGAGGACAGTTGCGCTTGTAGTTGCTGCTGGCCGCCCGTCCAGATAGCCACCTGTCGGTTGGCCGCGGCGAGATCGAACCAGAGCTGGCGACTGGGAACTGCCTGCCACAGAGACTGAGTCAAGGCGCAGGTGAATAGCCCACCCTGAAAGCCACCCCAATCCCCCTCAACAGCTGCATCGCCGAGCCGGGATGCCCGCAGCAGCAGTGGGCCGGCGGCATCGCGATCTCCTGCGCTGGCCGGTTGCCGCGCCAGCAGCCGCTCGCGAAAAGCCAGCTCGGCACTGCTGACGGAGCCAACGCGGCGATCGGGGTACGTTCGAGAGCGCAAGTTACCCAACAGAGCCGGCTCGCTGCCACCGAAGCTCGTATCGAGAACGATCGCAACGCGGGAGGTCGGCAGCGAGCGAGCGAGCCGCTCGAGTGTCGAGAGGGGCAGATCGCTCTGGCTGAGATCGCGGCCGCCAGTGGCTGCTGCAAGCAAACACTCTTGCGATTCGCCATCTACCGATACCTGCCGCCCGTAGCCGCTGAAGTGCGCGACGACGCAATCTCCCGGAGCGACCCGATTGGCGAGGTGCTCGACAAAGACTGCCTCGATGCGATCGCGCGTGGCTTCTTCGTCTTTGAGGATGACAATATCCTGCGGCTGAAATCCAAACCGGGAGACCAGGAGTTCCTGCTGGCGATCGACATCTGCAAGGCTACCGTACAAAGGCGCGCTCCCCGGGTAGCGATTGATTCCCACCAAAAGCGCTAGCTTGCGCGGCAGCTCGGCGGCTTGGGCTGCTGCCGCGTGTGGGCGTACTCCTCGATCGACTGCTGCAAGTAGTGCCAAAAATTGGCCTGCTTTGTGCAGAAAGCTCCGCCGCCCAATTCCCATCCCCTGTCCCAAGCTCGCGCTCGAAAATTACCGCTACCAGACTACCAATAATCGACCTCCCTCAACCTACAACCTCCGAAGCGAAACTGCCTCGACCTGTCACTACCGGTTGAAATGGGCGCCACTAACGGGTGTGTCTCGTTCTTTTCACTAGACCGATGGGTGCGGGCACAGCCTCTGATTTGCTGGCGATTGCAGCTTCACTCCAGAGCATCTTTGAGTGCCGTTCTCGCTGCCAGATGGCTGCGCGTGGAGGACAGAATCTCGGCTTCGCGCTCCAGGCGAATCCGCGTTTCTTGCAGCTCCAACAGGGCCTGTTGCTCGGCGGCGACGCCATGTAGGTTGCTCGCGATCCAGTAGGAGAGTTCTTCTGGCTCGCTCGGCAGGTCGTCAGGTAGGGCGACTTCTTGCCCGGTCAGCTTCGCTGAGAGGCGCACGACATCTCGTAGGAGTTTCTCGACATCGGTAGCCAGGGCCGCATCGCTCTCAACTGGTTCTCGGTCGGAGATCCACTCCACCAAGCCGACCCGGAAGGGCTTCTCGCGCACGTACTCCAGAACGCGGAAGCGCCGCTGCCCGATGGTGAGCATCTTCATGCGATCGTCTGGTAGCCGCTGGTGGCGAACGATCTCCGCACAACACCCGACAGTGGCAATGCTGCCCTTGACAGGATCGAACATCAATACCCCGAACTGTCCGTCCTCACCCAGAACCGTGTTCATCATGATGCGGTAGCGGAACTCGAAGATGTGCAGGGGAAGGGGCCTACCCGGGAACAAAACCACATCAGGCAGAGGAAACAAAGGCAGTTCCTGAATGGCCACGGAAGAAGAAGGCATTGTTATTTCCCTATAGGTAAATGTTGCGTTTGACGGCCCACCCGCCCGATCGCTGCCCGACTATGGGGAGTGTCGGCCGCACTGGGAGGTGATTCGCTCGGTTTCCCTACTGACCGCTCCAATCGAGCTGGGATCTCCATCATAAATCTTGAGGACTCAGCCCTCTCAACTGCACTGACAGCAAAGCCCTGCCACCGGGCAGGGCTTTTGCGCTTACACAAAGTCCCATTGGGAACTCAAATTAGAGAGCGTTACCGCGAGGCAGCACTTCCTCGGGGAATTCAAAACGTTCGTGGGGCTGGTCTTGCGGCGCCAGCCAAGCCCGCAGGCCTTCGTTGAGCAAGATGTTCTTGGTGTAGAACGTCTCAAACTCGGGGTCTTCGGCCGCCCGCAGCTCCTGGGACACGAAGTCGTAGGCCCGCAGGTTCAGACCCAGACCAACGATACCAATCGAACTCATCCACAGACCCGTGACCGGCACGAACAGCATGAAGAAGTGCAACCAGCGCTTGTTGGAGAAGGCAATACCGAAAATCTGGGACCAGAAACGGTTCGCCGTTACCATAGAGTAGGTCTCCTCGGCCTGGGTCGGGTTGAAGGCACGGAAGGTGTTGGCCGCTTCGCCGTCTTGGAACAGCGTGTTCTCAACCGTCGCGCCGTGGATGGCACACAGCAGCGCGCCGCCCAGGACGCCCGCAACACCCATCATGTGGAACGGGTTCAGGGTCCAGTTGTGGAAGCCCTGGAAGAACAGAATGAAGCGGAAGATGCCAGCCACGCCGAAGCTGGGCGCGAAGAACCAGCTCGACTGGCCCAAGGGGTACATCAGGAAGACGCTGACGAACACCG
>CAYTBI010000120.1:0-4557 GCA_964435975.1 uncultured bacterium | reverse complement strand
CTAGGCGTCATTTCTCCAATTTCCCGAACATCAAAATGGGAAGTTCCGCAGACATTGATGTGGGCGTGTCGCGTCGGCCAGATGCGCTTGAGGGGTAACGCGAGCAAAAATGCAAAAAAAAGGGGGACGTAGGTTCCCCCTGTGGTTCTTAAGACAGCCCTAGCTTACATCAATTCTCAATAAGCCGATCGGAAAAATAGTCTTTGCTGGAGCACTACGGGGTGCGGGTGCTATGCCGCGATCGGGCTGAGGCCAGCCTTAGCAAGCAATGGGGGCTTTCTAGCCTTGAAAATTCCGCGCCTATCTGAGTTTAAAATTTTTGTAACGGATGGATGAGGCTTTATCGGGCAAACGCCGGTTATTTCTCAGTTTTGCGTTCTGGCATTGTTACTTAAATTCTAATTTTTGTTGATGTGTGGATCCCACAAGGCTCCTGTGGGATCCATCACGCGCGGGCTCGGTTAAGAAACCGATCGCCTCGACATAAAAATTCCTTGGGAATTTGTTAAAGCTTGCTTATGTAAATGATTAGAGTTCCTTAACTAGGTTCCTCCAGTATCTGGGTGGTAATGCAATCCATTCGCAGGGGCCTTCCACAAATATGACCAGTAATGTAATCTTCATCCACCCAGACGGTGCGGATCCTTCCCACTTCGCGGCAGCTCGCTTCGAGACTGTCGGCCCCGATGGCCGCCTCAACTGGGATGAGGCCCCCGAGGCTGCTGTTTATCTCGGCCACCTCGACGACCAGATCGTCCCCACCTCCAACGCCGGTGCTGTCGTTCATGCCTACGGCATCAAAGCCACCGCAGATAGCTTCGGCCTCGACGACGATGGTGTGGAGTTTGTCTCGCTTGCTGCCGAGCAAGGGCTGAGTGCGACTGAGACGCCCGACGATGCCACAATTTTGGAAGAGGCTGCTGCTGCAGGTCGGCCGACTGCCCTCATCAACTCGGGCTTTATCGCCGAGCCTGGAACCGGAGTATTCTTCGCTGACGCCTTCGACCGCGACGACCGCGCTGGCATCACCGCCCAACTCTTTTTCGAACTTGGCGACGACGACTTCGACGCCGATGGCAACATTGTTATCGACCCCACCAACCCCCAAGCTCGGTTCAACGTCATCCTAGGTGCGGGCGAGGTCGATTACTTGCCCGAGGGAACCGTCGGGGTCTTCGGAGAAGAAGGCACCCGCACCGACGGCCTCAACCTGATTGAGATTGCCGAAGATCTCGGCTACGAAGTGGTCTTCACGCTTGAGGAGCTTCAGGCTCTCCCAGCCAATACCGAGCTGGTTCTGGGTATCTTCGCTGCTGAAGATACCTACAATGACGTGCCTGAGACAGCCCTCATTAATAATGGCTTCGTTGATGCGGATGGCGAGCTAATTACCTACGGCCAACCCACCACCGAGAGCAATGTCGATGACGAAGGCTTCGCTCTCGACATCAATGGTGATGGCTTCACCGACCCGCCCACTGTCGGCGACCTGCTAGAGGCAACCCTCGCTCTAGATGTCTTCGCCGATGAAGGCGATGCAGACGGCGAAGGCTTCTTCATTGTCCTCGAAGAAGAAGCAACCGATAACTTCGGCAATAATAACAACGCACGCGGTGCGATCGATGCCACCTTACGGGCTGACGAAGCCATTGGTGCCGCACAGGACTTCATTGCAAACGTCCAGCCCAATACCTTTGTTATCACTGCGGCTGATAGCGCGGGCGGCAGCCTCGAAATCGACGACATCCTCTCTGGCGAGACCGTCGGCTCTACCTTCGCCCAACCCATCCTTGATGAGACCGGCAACCTCGCGGCTACCGAAATTGACTTCGACGGCACCACTGGCAGCGACACGACGCCGTTTGTTTCTGCCCCCGACGCCAATGGCAACTCTTTTGATTTCGGCATTGCTTGGGCTGGTCTGCCGGACTTCGCTGGCAGCATCGTTACCAAGGCCTTCGGTGAAGGGGCCGATCGCCTCCCCAGCACCATCGACAACACGGCGATTTACCGCCTGATGTACGAGAGCTTGTTCGGTGTCAGCCTTGACGCGCCGGCGGGCGTTCCCGACGACCTGAGCCCGCGCCAGGCACCCGAGCCTACCGCCGATACTGGCAACGTCATCTTCATTCACCCCGACGGCACCAGCCCCTCCCACTACGCAGCAGCCCGCTTTGCAAGTGTAGGCACCGACGGCCGCCTCAACTGGGACCAGCTGAGCGATGCGGGTGTCTACCTCGGTCACATCGAAGACCGTTTGGTTGCTAGCTCCAATGCTGGTGCGGTAGCCCACGCTTATGGCATCAAGGCTTTCAACGAAAGCTTTGGTTTCGATGCGCCCATCGCCGAAGGGGGTGAGGAAATCGTTGCACTCGATGGCACCCAAAACACCATCATGCAGCAAGCACAGGCTGCTGGCAAAGCCATCGGCATTATCAACTCCGGCTTCATCGCCGAGCCCGGTACCGGCGCTTTCCTAGCCGATGTGGATGACCGCGATTTGACCGAAGACATTACCGCCGAGATTCTCGAACAGCTTCCCGATGTGGTCCTGGGTGGGGGCGAAACCGATTACTTACCCGTCGGCACAATCGGGTTTTTCGGTGAAGAAGGCACTCGCACCGACGGTCGCAATTTGATCGAAGAGGCCGAGGCTCTCGGTTACGAAGTCGTCTTCACGCTCGAGCAGCTGCAGGCGGTCGATACAGACACTACCGATCGTCTGCTGGGCATCTTCGCGGCCGAAGACACCTATAACGACACCTTCGAGGACAGCCTAGAAGCCCAAGGCCTAGTTGATGAGAATGGCGATCCAATTTTCTTCGGTCAGCCACCGCTCAATCCCAACCCGCCGACGGTAGCCCAGATGCTGGAGGTCGCTCTGCCCATTCTCAGTCGCGATCCCGACGGGTTCTTCCTGGTTCTCGAAGAGGAAGCCACCGATAACTTCGGCAACAACAACAACGCTGCTGGTACCATCGAAGCGGCCATTCGCGCCGACGAGGCGATCGGCGTTGCCCTCGACTTTGTCGATAATATCGACCCCAACACCTTGGTCATCACTGCAGCCGACTCCGATGCGGGCGGCCTGGAAATCGACGACGTGCCCATTGGCGGAGCCTTCGGCCTGACCGAGCCCGAGTCCGACTTCACGATCCGAACCCAAGCTGAGTTGGTTCCCTTCGGACCCGCTGCGGACGGGACTTTGGTCGAGCTAGACGATACCAACGGCAGTGGCGATGGCGACTTCGTTCCCTTCACCACTGGCGCACCTGACGCCAACGGAGATTTCTTCGACTTCGGTGTGGCCTGGGCAACCTTCACTGATGTCAACGGCGGCATTGTCACCAAGACCTACGGCCTGAACTCAGATCTACTCCCGGCAACGGCGGATAACACCGATATCTACCGAATTATGTTCGAGACCCTGTTCGGCATCACCCCCGAGCAAGCAGCGGTATTCCTCGAGAATGCAACCGGCACCTCCGGTGACGACCTCCTCTTCGGGGGTGCTAATATTGCCAGCTCCGATCAGACCATCGTGACGGGTGCGGGCGAAGATGTAATCGACCTGAATTTTGCTGGTGCCGATGCCGGGGATAATATCGTCCTGAGTGGTAGCGGTGAAGATGACATCTTCACCAGCAACGACGATATCGTCTTCGGCGGCACTGGTGCTGATGCCATCGCCGTTCTCGGCGAAGGCGGCCGTATCTCTGGCGGTGCAGATGCTGATAGCTTCCTGGTCGAAGAAGAAGCGTCCAACAACCGCATCCTCGGCGGCGACGGCGACGACGATTTCTTCTTCACCAGCGGTAGCGACAACATCATGTCAGGCGGTGAGGGCGCAGACTCCTTCGAGTTTATCGCCGACCAGTCCGTCGCTGACAATGTCATCGTTGACTTCGACGCTCTTGAGGACTCGATCGCAATTAGCGACCTCTCTGGTATCGGCGGCGAGCTGGAATTCGATGGCAGCGACGTTATCTTCGGCGGCGTTACCATCGTGACCCTGGTAGGCCTTGACGCAGCTAATGCTGGCGTCGAGTTCGTCCCGGCACCTCCTGTCGTCTGATGGCTTTAATGACTCGCGGACTCGAATAGCGCTTGTCTATCAGGCTCCGCAAGTGGATACTTAGCAACAGCATTGCAGGTCCTCACACCCAGGTTTCCGGGGTAGAGGGCCTGCATTTTTTCTGGCCCTCACGCAATCTTGACTCTAAAGAAAACTGGCGATGGCACCGAGCAACGCGCCGCACATCAAAAATCTGCCGATAGGCTGCCCGAATGATTTCGTTTAGCTCGGACCGCGTCGAGAAGGTCTCTAATACCAATTCTGCGAATCAGGGCTACAAATCGATTTGTGGTGCTAGCTTCAATTGTTCTGTTTGCAAAACCAGATCCGAGAGGGGTGATGCCCCTCTCGAGCTCTCCCCGCCTGGGGGCAACGTGCCCATAGAGTGCGTCTTACGTCCTGAGGCAACCTCAGGACTACGCACTCTCCAGACCCCCCCGAAAGTGATAATGCTATTCGTATGGCAGATTCAGGCTGTGCCT
>CAYTBI010000119.1:0-4664 GCA_964435975.1 uncultured bacterium | reverse complement strand
GGCACTCGATGCAGTGACCGAGGGCTAGATCGTATCGGGATCTATGCCCAGAGCCCGCAGCCGCTCGGCCAGACGAGCTGCTTTTTCTCGTTCTTGGGCTGCTTCCCGCTGAGCCAGAACCTCTCGTTCTTCGGCTCGTTCGGCACGTTGCTGTTCTCGTTCCGCTCGTTGTTTTTCCTGCTCGGCCCGCTCGTCGCCGGCAAGCAGCAGATTGCCGGCGAGGTCCCACCAGCGCAGCCAGTCTGTCGCCATTGCTTTGCTTTGGTAGGCTCCCTGCCAGATGCCCAGAGCCACCCCCAGTGGGGGAATTTCGTAGCGACTGTTGGCATTGGGGGTCATGGGCCGGTAGCGCAGGTCTTGCCAGTGGTACATCTCGAGGCGGCCCCGGCCTCTTGCCATCGTGTAGATGCCGTAGTAGGGGATGTGCAGCATCCGTTCGTACACCCAAAATTTCCCTGGCTTTTGGTTTTGGCTTGGCGGCGTGGCATCTCGTTCTTCCGTGCCATCGCCGCTTGAAAGCTCGAGGGCAACCAGGGGCGATACGAATTCTTTCCACAGGACGTAGGAGCGGCGAAACTCCCCTTCGAGCAAAGGCGGTACCCCAGGAACGTAGAACCAATCGGGAGCGATCGCGCCTTTGAGGGGTTCCTCGGCGTCGTAGCGCCAGTAGATGCCGCAGTCTTGGCCGATGGCGTACTGCCCATCTGGGTGTAGGGCGTCGAGGACGGGCCGGATGGAGTCGGT
This sequence comes from uncultured bacterium, assembly GCA_964435975.1. Classification (GTDB taxonomy): domain Bacteria; phylum Cyanobacteriota; class Cyanobacteriia; order Cyanobacteriales; family Rubidibacteraceae; genus CAYTBI01. Next base: position 3,920 of record CAYTBI010000119.1, on the reverse strand, counting down.
GAGGAGGAGGCTCTGCGGATGCTCCTGGAAATTCTTCACGGGGATGCCATCGGTCTCGGGCAGTTGGGTGTGGTCGGGGAGCTGGGTTGCGCTCTGGGGGCCGAGGGTTTGGGTCATGGCCGGTGCTTTGACTTGTGGCTCAATTGTGGCATGGGGCTCAGGGTAAGAGCTTCCTCACCTGTAGGCAGCAGATTGCCAGATATTCCGAAGATTTAAGGGGTTGCTTTTCTATGTCTTCGTTCTATTGCTTGTGTCGGCAGGCATGTTGGGTGATTGCTTGTATGCGCGGACTAGCCAGTAAGCAGCGATGCCAATCAAGGCGCTCAAGCCTATACTGTTGAGCGCTGGATGAGGGTAAGCAGAGCGATCGCTCTGCCAGGGAAAGCGCCAGGGCAGTACCAACAGCCCGGCATTAGATGCCACCACCGCACTAGCTCCCACGCCAATACCAATTGCTTCGACGGTGTCTCTGAGCTTGCGATCGCGCTCGGCTTCCATGACATCGATGTAGCCCCGGATTGTCTCGGTCATTTGTTTGGCGATGTCGCGACCGGGATTGAGGTAATCGAGGTCGATATCGATCTGCTTAATGAATTGGTTTTGAGTTCGCTCGTAAAACTCGTAGAGAAATTGAAAGTCATCATCAGGCTGCCTGTGGTTTTCAAGACGTTGCAAGCAGTTGAGATAGTTTTTGGCGTTGGTTCCGATCGTTATTTGGTGTTCGCGAAAGTTGCGTAGGTGCTTGAGAAAGTAAAAAGAATTTCTGGAAATATACAGCAATAGATCTTTTAGTTTTGCTGTTTTTTCGACTTCGTTTGTGCCCCGCAAGTTTTCTTCTAGTTCTCCGGCCTTCTTCTCGACTTCGTCGTAGACTTTGTTGGCGTCAGTATTACATTGCCGAGATTGCGCGTAAGCAAAAAGAATTTTGCTTCGATAGCAGAGTAGTTCTCTAATCGTTGCGAGTTGGCCCTTGTATTGAAGAGTCTCTCTGGCAACAGAAGTCGTCTCGAGCCAGAGCCAGAGGTTCCGATTGGATTGAGGCTCTGTCGAAATGTCTTCTATATATTCATAAACGGGGCTGCCAAAGACTCGGCCCGCTCCAGTAGGAAAATATATGGGATCCCGGTTCGCATCTCCAGAGAGCAGGCAGCTTGCCAAGGAATCGGCTAGGTGCTGCGCTGGTTCTTCGACTGCCTTGGCAAAGAAGACGAAGCTCTGCCCGAGGTGGGGTATTTCTAGAGGAAAGATCGAGCCCTCATCGATCCGGAATCGATTGAGGTCCACCTGTTGTTCTGATGTCTTGCCTTCTTCAGAATCATCAGACAGGGTAAGCTCTAATATCCGAGCATCGTGTAGTTCTCCCGGATAAACCTGTACGGTGAGCCCAGAGTGATGAGATTCCGCACCCGTTTTATATTGGCGGTATCTCTTATTGTCGCGATCTTCCTTCAAAAGAGGCCTGAAGATATGCCGTCTGTCGTTAGACGATTCTTCAAAGGGTAAATCTTTCAGATCGGGGACGGCGAGAGCGTCGGCAAGCTTGCTATATCCAGCTTGTAATCCCTCGCTCCCTTTCGGGACTGGCTGCGGGCCCGGGCTCTCCTCAGTTTCTTGAGGAGAATGATAAAACGCGAATAAAGTGAGATTGGCAGTTTTAATCAGATTGGATGGATTGACGGCCATCTGTTTTTTTTGAGTCTTTGAGGACACGCGCGGATATTTTATTTTTTAGTGCTTCTCGCTCCCGTTGGTAGATTTCTGCATCGCTCATGGAGCCACTCGGGGCATCGGGAAAGAGGCGATTGGGGTTATCTTGGGGAGCTTTCTTCACTTGCCCGAGAATGCGATCGTACTCTGGCTTGAGATCGGGGCGGCTAGCAAACCACTCCCTAATTTTCTCTGCATCTTGCTTCAGCGATCCTGAAAGGGAATCATTCAGGTGCTTGAGTTCATCTGGGGATTGTCCGAGTGGCTTGTCATATTCATCAAGCAAGCGAGCGAACGTTTCGATGACATGTGTGTAAGGTGATGGCATAGAAATTACTCAGCGACCTACAGCGCAAAAGCCCGCCCAGTACTTCGGTTTGGCAAAGGGCCGGTCTTCTGGCTCCATACTAGCGAACGCTGCGAGAATATCTTCCCAAAGTACCGGGCACGGCAGATCTCGGTCTGCGAACCATTGCCGCAGGTCGGCCATTGTAAGGTCTCGCAGCCAAATTTGTGCCCGGTTGAGGGCTAGGTGAACCGGGCAATCGCTTGCTGGTGCTCCCTGAGAGTAAGGGAGCAGATCGTAGAAGCGAATCATCAGCAGAGCTGTTGCAAGATCGCTGACGGCCCAGAGGCTACTGACTACATTGGTGCTCCCAGCGAAGAGAAAGCCACTGGGCAAGCTGACGTATTCGTCACTTTGGGAAGTGATATCGCTAATCCCCGTTTCGCAAGCGGAGAGGGCAGTTAAATGGCATTGGCGCAGGTCGAGTTCGAAGATGTCTGCAAGGGTTAGGCAGCGATCTAAATCGATCGCTCCCCCATCTCGAAGCTCGAGGTGACGTACGGGGTCGAGTTCTGGGGGGGCGGGGCGAAGTTTGCAGTCGGCCAGGAGTAAAGCTGACTGGAGCGGCCGCGTGAAGTTGAAGTAGCCGTGGCAAGAGAAGTGGGCGCATTGAGCCTCTGCCAGGACGCGACTGGTCAGGTTGGCTTTGGTCGCCTGTTTTTCTTGGAGGATGCTGCTCTGGGGTGGTGCCTGAAAGTAGCGACTCAGGGCCGCTACTTCTAACTCTGTATAGAAGAGGTCTTCAGTTGGATTCTCAACTGCAAAGAGGCGGTCGAGGTTTAGCTGAGGTCGTGGGGGCAAGAGAGAGAGGATCTGGGCACTGGGAGCGTAACTGATGCCTCGCGGGAACCGCCCGAGATCGAGCAGGTAAGTGTCTTCTCCACAGGGGAGCGCGTGGAGGGGGAATAAATGCAAATAGCGATGGGGGATGAGAATGAGGCGATCGCATTGGGGCAGCACGGTCTCGAGCTGGGCCAGCACGGCCTCGATTTCGAGGAGTTCGGCGAGATGGTGGAGTCGCTGCGGCAGCTCGGTTTGCCACTGCGGTTTATCGCCAACGTAGCGCTGCAAGTAGGTGTCAGTGTACTCATCCAACGCTTCTCGTTTGGCAGCGGTTGTGGAATGGACGAGGACGGGCCGGTCGGGGTGCGGCGTAATGATGAAGGCGTGAATGGCTCGATCGGTCAGGTACCACTCGATAATTGCCGTGCTCTCGTCTGGCAAGAGTGTTTGAATTTGCGAATGGGCAATGGGTTCGATGGTTTGGGTTGCTTTGAAAGTGGGGTCGATGGGGGTGATGCGCTCTTGAATGAAGGTATTGAGTTCCGCTAAGAGGGTGCTGAGCTGCGATGGCGCGTCGCCCCCATCATTCGGACGAGGTCGTTCGGGGAGGCGGTCGAGATCGCGCTCTCGGGCACCCAAGCGACGCTGCTCGATGCGGATAGCCTGGCGCAGGCGGTCGAGTTCGTTGACGATCTCTGCGGGGATTTCCCCTTTCGGATAGAGATCCCGATTGGCGAGCAATTCCACTAGGTTGCGTGCTTTGCTGCGCTCGGCATATTCGATAGCCTCGGCATATTGCTCTAGCTCGATGTGGGCCTGAATAATGTTGGCGTACAGATCCGTGGCGCGCTCGGAGACTTTTTGCTTGCGGGCCTGGATCGTCTCCCAATCGCGAAGCTGTTCTGCTGCTGCAATGGCCTGGGCATATCCTTCCACTGCTTCTTCCCACCAGCCCTGCCCAAATGCGAGGTTGCCATAATTGCGAGCAAATTTGAGACAGTCAGCAGGAAGCGCTTCAGCGGATACATTCTCTAATGCTTCTCTATGGCAGTCTCGGGCCCGTTCCAGGTTGGCCTGGGGCTCT
>CAYTBI010000118.1:0-4784 GCA_964435975.1 uncultured bacterium | reverse complement strand
GCTTTGAGACTGAAAATCGCTCTGAGAAGCTGCCTGGGATTATATTGGGCCCGAATTGAAAATCCTTCGGATTCTGCGGTCGTCACCTTTAGATGAGCGGGAATTAAATGCTGCAGTTCTGATAGATTGACAGGGGTTGACAGTGCCTGCGGGGAAGAATCTACACCTCGATCGCGATAAGTACCCTGAGATAAGCGAGCCAATGCAGCCCTTGCAGACTGAGGTCTCAGAACGACCTGTGGCTCGCACAAGCTCTGCAGCCACCCAGCAAAGCTCGGGCTGAGAGTTGTCACCGCCGCCACGTCGATTCTGCCATCTTGCTGGGTTAAATCTGCTGGCGATCGCCAAGACATAGCAAGGTACAGCCAAGGGCATACAAATCGGAAGCAGGTACGGCTTGGCCGCCAAACTGTTCCATCGGCGTGTAGCCGTAGGTGCCCACCACTGTAAAAGACCGACCGGGAATAGAGTTAGCGGTTTGCACGGCCCCAAAATCAATCAGGTATACGTTCCCATCCGTATCGCGCACTAAATTGCTGGGTTTGATATCTCGATGCAGTATGGGCGGCTGACTTTCGTGGAGATAAATCAGAATATCTAGCACCCGACTGGCAATGTCGCGCAGGGTTTCTTCTTGAAAATGCCGCCCTCGTTCGAGGGACTGCTGCAAGGATTCCCCGGAGATGTATTCTTGTACCAAGCCAAGATAGGTCGGCATGCGATCTTCGAGACTAAAGTGGTGGTAGTAAGCCGGGATGCGAGGATAATTGAGTTGCTCGAGTACTTCAACTTCTCTCTCGAAGAGCCGAATGTCTTGCCACTGCACCGGCCCGCCAAATAATAGCAACTTCACCACAACGGGTTGCTGGGCTTGCAGGTCTCGAGCCAGCCAGGTTTCTCGGCCTGGATTTTCGCCGAGTTTTTGTTGCAATCGGTAGCGATCGAGAAGAATTTGGTCGGTCTCGAACATAACCGCAGGCGATTATTTGCTTTGTTTGGCTTTTACTCGCACGAAAATCTTGGGCGGAGCCGCATCGAAATATTTGAACAATGCCGGGCAAAGCCAACCCTCCAAGTCTAGCACCGGGCTGTAGTACCAGTTACCCGACATCTCTTCGCGCCGCCACTCCAGCTCGGCTTGGTGCCCAGGGAAAGGCTGCGCCGAAAACAGCAAGCCGAAGCCTCGGCTCGCATTCGGGATATCTGCAACGAGGCGATCGATAATTGTGTCTGCAGCCAGCTTTTTGAGAGTACCGCATCAGTGCGGGCTCGACGATGCGGTACTCTGCAAAACATTACAAGGAATCGCGGCCGTGAGGAGCCGTGAAATCGATGATAGGGCCTGCTGGAACCACTCCCGTAGGATTGATGGTTTTGTGGCTCTCGTAGTAGTGGCCCTTGATGTGCTGGAAGTTCACCGTCTCGGCAACACCAGGAAACTGGTACAGCTCCCGTACGTAAGCCCAAAGATTCGGGTAATCGGCGATGCGCCGCAGATTGCACTTGAAGTGCCCGACATACACCGGATCGAAGCGTACTAACGTGGTAAACAAGCGCCAATCGGCTTCGGTAAGACGATCGCCGGCGAGGTATCGCTGGCCGGAGAGCCGTGCTTCGAGCCAATCTAGCGTCTCGAATAGCGGACCGATGGCTTCTTCGTAAGCTTCTTGAGTGGTGGCAAACCCAGCTTTGTAAACGCCATTATTTACCGTGTCGTAGATCCGAGAATTGAGCGCGTCAATTTCGTCGCGCAAGTCTTCGGGATAATAATCTCCTGGTTTGGCGCCCGTGCCGTCGAAGGCGCTGTCGAGCATGCGAATGATTTCTGAGGATTCATTATTGACGATCGTGCCCGTTTGCTTATCAAACAAGATCGGCACCGTGACGCGACCGGTGTAATCCGGCTTAACTTTGGTGTAAACCTCATACAAATAATCGGCATGGTTGATGTCATCGGCAACGACGCCCGGCCCTTTGGAAAAAGTCCAGCCGCGATCGGCCATCAGCCAATGCACCACAGAAACAGAAATTGCATCCTGCAAGCCCTTGAGACTGCGAAAAATCAGGGTGCGATGCGCCCACGGGCAGGCGTAAGAAACATAAAGGTGATAGCGGCCCGGCTCGGCTTTAAAGCCAGAGCTACCATCGGCGGTAATCCACTGCCGAAACTGAGACTCTTTGCGGACGAAGCGTCCGCCGGTACTAGCAGTGTCATACCATTTGTCGTGCCAAACGCCATCAATTAGCAGTCCCATTGTTTTTCTCCATCGTTTCGATAAATTTAGTCGTTGCCGTGCGGACTTTTTACTCAGCAACTAGATCGAACAGCAGCACTTCCGCATCGGTTGAGGCACCGCGCAAACTCAGCTCGGGCAAGTTTTGAAGCGCAACGCCGTCTCCGTCTGCAAGCAAGTTATCGCCTAATAGCACGGTACCTCTGGCCACGTGCAACCATAGCGATCGCCCCGCACGAATCTGATAGCTAACGATCTCGCCTTCGGTCAGCTGCGTCACGAGCATGTCCACGTCCTGGTGGATAGTAACCGAGCCGTCGCGACCGTCGCGCGACCCAACTAAGCGCCACTGGTCCTGCTTTTGGCTGGCAGAAACTTGAATTTCTTCGTAGCCGGGAGCCAACCCCCTGCAATCGGGCTGAATCCAAATTTGGAGAAAATGCACGGGCTCGGTTTGCGAAGCGTTAAACTCGCTGTGCAAAATGCCCGTGCCCGCAGATATGCGCTGTACGTCGCCAGGTCGAAGCGTCGAGTCATTGCCAATGCTGTCTTTGTGGGCCAAAGCACCCGCCAGCACGTAAGAGATAATCTCCATGTCGCGGTGGCCGTGGGTGCCAAAACCGTTGCCTGGAGCGACGGTATCTTCGTTGATGACCCGTAGCGGTCCGAATCCCATGTGGTGGGGGTCGTAGTAATAGCCAAAAGAGAAGGTATGGCGGCTATCTAACCACCCGAAGCTTGCCACACCGCGATCGCCTGCCGGTCTGATCGTTAGCATCGTGCTTTCATCCTCCATCGAAGGCTTTAGTCAGCTCCCAAGTTGAGGCTATTAGAGCAAATTGGGAGCCAGAGAAATTGGCAAGTTACCTATAGTTTGGTGTGGCTGCCGTCGCAGAAAGGAGCGTTGCCGGTGCGCTTGCAGGCACACAGGGCAACTTGTTGTTTTTCGGCAATCTCGAAGGCTAGCGGGGTAAAGTCCGTGCCCTGGTGCGAGCCATCGCAAAAGGGCTGATTTTTCGAAGCACCGCAGCTGCAGAAGAAATATTTGCCAGGTTCTAGCTCCATGACGGCGGGCTTGGTGTCGGCAATAATTGGTTCGCTCATGGCAGCTCCTCTTGTGTTGGGGGTATGAATTTCCGAGACAATTCGATCTTATATTGAATCTATTTAAATTACAATTGCTAAATTTATGGACAGATTGGTTCTAAATTTTTGACAATCGAACGTTGCAATGGACAAATTTGCCAGCATGGAAGCCTTCGCGCGCGTAGTCGAGCACGGCAGCTTCGCCGAAGCCGCTCGCCAGATGGGCCTGACGCGATCGGCAGTTAATAAGCTGGTGGTCAATCTCGAGACTGCCTTGGGCGCGCAACTGCTGCAGCGCACGACGCGACGAGTTAGCCCCACTGCCCTAGGACTGGCCTATTACGACCGCTGCCGCGACATCTTTGCTGAGGTCGAAGCCGCCGAGCTAGCCGTCGCCCAGCTCCAAGCCGAGCCTAAAGGCCTACTCCGAGCCAACGCCCCCATGTCTTTTGGGATGTCGCATCTGGCTCCCGCTCTGGCAGAATTTATGGCCCGCTACCCGGAACTACAAGTGGAGCTGCACCTGAGCGATCGCTTTGTCGATCCGATTGCTGAGGGGTTCGACCTTACCCTGCGTATCGCTCGCGAGAGCGATGTCGGCCCCCTGGCCGTGCGGCATCTCGCCCCCATAGAGCGCGTGCTGTGCGCCGCACCGGCATATCTGCTGCGTGCCACCGCTCCCGAGGCACCGCCAGACCTGCGCGATCGCGATTGCTTGCAGTACGGCTACGCGGTGGGGAGCGATCGGTGGGATCTGATTGGCCCGGACGGGCAGCTAACGACAGTGAATCTCCGGCCGCGCCTGTGGGCCAACAATGGCGAAGTGCTGCGCGAGGCGGCGCTGCGGGGTCTGGGGATCGCACTGCTGCCAACTTTTATTGTGGGGGACTGCTTGCAAGACGGGCGCTTGCAGGTCGTGCTCCCAAGCTATCGCCCGCCAGAAATTGCCGCCTATGCCATCTATCCACCCAACCGCTTTCTGGCCGCCAAGGTACGACTGCTCGTCGAGTTTCTAGCCGATCGCTTTGCACGACCGACCTGGAGATTGGGGTAGCAGCTCGCGGCAGCTTCTCTCGAAGACTAATTCTCTTAGCCTCCACTACCGAGCGTCTGGATTTTGTAACCCGTGGTAGAGGGGCTTGCTCGGGGTCAATTTGGTTCTCGAACTCCTTGCAGCACCCGCTCGATTTCACTATCGCAGGCCTTGACATTCTCCTCGCCGTGAACGACGGGGATGCTCGGTTCATAGGGGCTTCTCATGAAACTAACCCTCCCCAAGCTTCACTGCGCCCAGCCCGGACGCTGTACTGCCACGATTTAAGATGACGCGCGCTGCTGCAACATCTCGGTCTGCAACGTACCCACACTCAGGGCAACGATGCACTCGTACCGATAGGTCTTTCTTGGACAGCATGGATTTTGCCAGTCCCTTGAGGTTTAGATCCTCAAAGTAGATAGTGTCTG
>CAYTBI010000117.1:0-4883 GCA_964435975.1 uncultured bacterium | reverse complement strand
GTGACGGGGTGTTCTACCTGGATGCGGGTGTTCATCTCCATGAAGTAAAAATTCCCGTCGCCATCGACGAGAAATTCCACCGTGCCCGCTCCCACGTAGCCAATGGATTTGGCAGCTTGGACGGCGGCGCGACCCATGCGCTCTCGAAGTTTGGCGGTGAGTGCGGGGCTGGGGCCCTCTTCGAGAAGTTTTTGGTGGCGCCGCTGGATGGAGCAATCTCGCTCCCCGAGGTGAACGACATTGCCGTAGCTATCGGCCAAGATTTGGAACTCGATGTGGCGGGGGTTCTCGACAAATTTTTCTAAATAAATTCCCCCATTGCCAAAGGCTGCCTCCGACTCGCCGCGAGCGGCTTGAAATAGGGCGGCTAAATCTCCTGCGTCTCGGACCAGGCGCATGCCGCGACCGCCGCCGCCGGCTGTGGCCTTGAGCATGACCGGATAGCCAATTTCGCGGGCGACAGAAATTGCCTCCACCTCGCTCGCCAGCAGCCCGTCGCTGCCGGGAATAGTTGGGACGCCGGCTTTTTTCATGGTGTCTTTGGCAGTGGCTTTGTCGCCCATCGCCACGATCGCAGCGGGGGTAGGGCCGACAAACGCAATTTTGTGATCGGCACAGATCTCGGCAAACCGCGCATTTTCGGCCAGGAATCCATAGCCTGGATGAATGGCCGAGGCATTGTGAGTCAGAGCAGCCGAAATGATGTTGGGAATGTTGAGGTAGCTTTTGCTGCTCGAGGGGGGGCCGATGCAGACGCTCTCATCGGCGAGCTGAACGTGGAGGGCATTGCGATCGACCGTTGAGTGCACGGCGACGGTGCCAATCCCCATTTCCTCGCAGGTGCGCAAAATACGCAGCGCAATCTCACCGCGATTGGCGATCAAGATTTTGGAAAATTGCATCGATGTAGGCTGCCTCGAATGAAACCGGGGGCTCGATTCCGCCAACGGCTCGAGTTGCCCGGCTTCTAATTATCCCCCAGTCCGGGAGCATCACCGGCTACTTCGCTCAAAACAGCGCCGAGATAGCTCGCCAGCAAAACCGGATCGACTCCCATCACCGTACGCGCGCGCGCGGCCAAAATCCCTGCCCGCGCGTGCCACCATGCAGCCGTGGCTGCAACCGCTGCCAGAGCCGAGCGATCGCATCTCCCGAAGCCATCGCGCTCGGCAGCAGCTTGCTGGGCTGCGAGGCCGCCAACGATCCCCGCTAGCACGTCGCCACTCCCTCCTCGGGCAAGGGCGGGGGTGCTCTCTGGTACGACGGCCAGCGCGCCCTCGTCAGGATGGGCAACGATGGTGCGGGCCCCTTTGAGCAAGACGATCGCCCCGCAGGCGCGGGCAGCTTGGCGGGCGGCCTGCAGGCGATCGCCGAGGTTGCAGTCGGCAAAGAGGCGCTTAAATTCGCCCGGATGGGGCGTCAATACCGTGGGGGCGGCCCGCGAGTGCAACTGGGCTGCCACGTCCCCTTGGGCGAGGAGATTCAAGGCATCGGCATCGAGAACCAAGGGTGCGGCTGCAGCCAGCAGCGCCGCGACGACCTCGCTCGGCTCGAGAGTTAGCCCCGGCCCGCCAACCATCGCATCATAGCGACCGAAATCGAAATCGGCCGGGAGCGCTCGGATCGCGCCAGCGGCGGTTTCCGGACAAGCAATCGTCACCGCTTCGGGGAGCTGGCTCACCACCAGAGATTTTAAGTGGGCCGGCACGGCAATTGTCAGCATGCCCGCGCCCGTCGCCCGCGCCCCCAGAGCAGTTAGAACGACGCTGCCCGCGTAGCGCGCGGAGCCCGCCACCACCAGCAGGTGGCCCTGACGGTATTTGTGGGCGACCGGCGATCGCCTCAGGGGCAGCTGCTGCCGGGCGTCTTGGGGCAGAATCCAGCGGACGGGGGAGTGTTTCTCGAGAATTTCGCGAATGTCAGTCTCGGGTATATCAAAGGCGATGCGCTCGACCTTGCCGAGGTACTCCAGAGCGCAGTCGCGCGCGAAGGCTTGCTTCCACAGGCCCAAACACAACGTATGGGTAGCCCGAACGGCCGCGCCCATCGCTCGCCCCGTATCGGTATGGATGCCGGAGGGCAAATCGATGCTAACGGTTGGCAGCGCAAAGGTATTGAGCTTTGCGATCGCAGCGGCGAGATCGCCTGCAATCTCGCGCTCGAGGCCGAAGCCAAACAAACCATCAATGATTAATTCAGAGCCCTGCAGAGAGGCAATCTCAGTACAAATTGGTATGCCCAGGCTGGCGGCGTAGCGGGCGTGGGCGGCGGTGAGTTCTTTGAGTTTTGCCAGCGGCTGGCAAATGATAACCTCGTATCCCCAAAAGTGCAGCTCGCGCGCGACAACTAGGGCGTCGCCACCGTTGTGCCCCGGCCCGGCGAGCACCCCCACGCGCGGATGGCGCGATCGCGGGTAAGCCCGGTGAATGCGGGTGGCAATTTTGCCGGCCACCTTCTCCATTAGGGCCGCGACGGGCAGCCCGGCCGCAAACAGGCGACCCTCGATGGCGGCCATCTGCGCGGCCGTGACGATCGCTCGCTCGGCAACGGGGTCGGGAATAGTCGCAGCAAAAAGCATCAGACGGCAGCTAGCTGCTGCAGCCAACCTCGAAAGATGCCAATTGTCACGGCGGGCAACTCCAAGTGAGGAGTCAGGCCCACTCCTTCGAGGGAGAGAAAGGCCTTAACGGCCGTGGGGTTGAGGGCGGCGAGGCGCTTGCCCGTGGCGAGTGCTGAAAAAGACGGAGCCTGCTCTCCCCAGAGTATGGCTGTGGGGGTCTGTAATTGCGGTATGTAGAGGGCCAGATCGAAGAGCAGATCGCCTCGCACGAAAGCCAGGGCCGCGTGCTCGGCTCCCGGCTGATTGGCCGATTCGAGATAGGCCTCGACAATTTCATCGTCGATGCGCTCGGTGCGGCCGTACTGCCGCCGCTCTAGAAACGAGCGCACCCCCCCAGTCGTGGCAATGCTGGTGTTGTAGAGCAGGCTCCCCAACCAAGAAATACTCACCATCTGGGGGAAAAACTTGCTTTTGTAGTCCGTGCCAAAATCGCAGATTCCCGTCGGGCAGATTAAAACCAGGCAAGCAAATAGCTCCGGCCGAGCAATGGCCGCACGAATGGCAAAGGCCCCAGTCAGCGAAGAAGCAAAGACAATTGGCGGCGCGCCGGCGGCGCAGGTTTTCTCAATAAACTCAACAATTAAATCGATATAGTCTTCGGCGCGGTAGTCGCGCTCGGGCTTTTCAGAGCGCCCCCAACCGATCAAATCTGGGGCGAGCACGCGGTAGTCCCAGGCAAAAGCGGGATAAACCCGCGACCACTCGTAGGCTGAAGAACCGCCGCCAAAACCGTGGAGAAATAGCAGCGTGGGTTTGGCAGGCTCGTCACTAGTGGCTGCGGTCGCCTCCGCCCAGGGCCCTGCTGTCGGCTGGTAATAGACCATCGACCCCAGAGAGGTTGCGATCGCGCTGCGCTCGACACCGGGAGGGATAAACATAAATTACTCCGACTTGCTTTTAAGCCTTGCGATCGCCAAGCTACCACGGCTCACCAGACCGGATCGCTGTAGAGATGAATTGTTAACTCAGTGCCATCAGGCACAGCAGAAATACAAGCACAAATGGCGCGCCCGTCTCCTAGCTCGACTTCGCAAGCATGGCAGGACCCGCTCATGCACCCCGTCGGGATAAAGACCCCGGCACGCTCGGCAACATTAAGCAGGGGTTCGCCCGGCTGGGCCTCAACTGCGATACTATCGGGCTCGAAGCGGACCCGTACGGCTTTATTGGAGGCGCTCATGTTTGCAGCCTAGAGGTATTTTTGCAGCAGGAGCTGCAGCTTTGCTCTGGTGGGGGCAGCGGCAGTTTTGAGATCGGTCAAAATTGCAAACTTCAGGGCCGAATGGGCGATCGATCCGGGCGGATTGGCACTCAAGCGCTTGACGGCTTCCAGGATAACTTGCTGGGCGGTAACGGCGTTGCGCTGTAGATTGCCAATTACCATCTCCACCGTAACGCTGTCGTGGTCGGGGTGCCAGCAGTCGAAATCTGTCACCAGCGCTAGCGTGGCATAGGCAATTTCAGCTTCCCGGGCTAGCTTCGCTTCGGGCAAATTAGTCATACCAATGACGCTCGCGCCCCAACTGCGGTACAGCTCGGATTCGGCCTTGGTGGAAAACGCGGGGCCTTCCATGCAAACGTAAGTCCCATGAGAATGCAGGCGAATGTCGGGCAGCTCTAGCGCGGCGATCGCCTCGGCTAGCACCTCAGAGAGCTGGGGGCACACGGGTTTGTCAAAACTAATGTGGGCGACGATGCCTTCCCCGAAAAACGTCGAGACGCGGTTGCGGGTGCGATCGATAAATTGGTCGGGCAGCACGAGATCGAGCGGGCGGATTTCTTCTCTGAGGGAGCCGACTGCCGAGGCCGAGATGAGATACTCGACGCCCAACTGCTTGAAGCCGTGAATATTGGCGCGAAAAGGCAGCTCTGTGGGCAAGAGGTGATGGCCGCGTCCGTGGCGGGCCAAGAAGGCAACGGGGGTCCCAGCGAGGGTCCCGACGATGTAGGCATCGGAAGGTGGGCCGAAGGGAGTCTCTAGCCTGACTTCTCGGACTGCTTCTAGGGCATCCATTTTGTAGAGGCCGCTGCCGCCAATAATGCCGATAGTCGCGCGATCTGCTGTTGCCATGGTGTTGTTGGGGGGCTCGGCTACCACAAGAATGACCTGCATTCTACACTGCATCTTTATACAAATTCCCAGATGGGGGCTACACGTCAGTGTGTGGTGTCGGCTTCGCTGTTTGCTTGCCTGGAACTCGACGACCCCTAGAGGGTATCTGTGAAGAAAAGGTGAAGGCCAGGCTGGAACCCAGCAGTTCGC
>CAYTBI010000116.1:0-5087 GCA_964435975.1 uncultured bacterium | reverse complement strand
AGATATTGCCATTTTACTACATGGTGAGATGGATGGATTAATCGAAGTGCCCTTAAAAAGATATCAATCCAAGTAGGGGCAAGCACTTGACGCCTTATAGTGCCATGAGCCTCTCTGCTCTAAGGTCAGATCGGAAAACACCTGCTGGGCAATGGCCGGAACAAACTTTAGATTTTCCTTACAGATACCCTCTAAGCTTATTCAGCGATCACGTACAGGAAATTTTGGGAAGTGAACCTGTAGCCAGTGTGAATTCCGGAAAATCTGGGCCCATGCACGCTTTTGGTGACATCTTAACCTTCATGCAGGAAACCAGGACCTCTGAAGTGTTGCCAAGGTCTTGGTTCCCTTGGCCTGGTTCAAAGGAGGGCTACGGCTTCTACTCTATGGTAGTCTCCTGGGCAGTTGGAAACTACGCCATACTTGGACTTCGATGTCACCTCGCCTCGTATGACCTCTATCGCTACAACTCTTCCTCCCAGTACCAGGCAGCACCTTGCCCTGGAAATGGGCGTGTTTCAACGGCAGGTTACACTTTCGGCAAAAACCACTCTCCCGTTTTGACCTTGTCGGCAGTAGAAGAGTGCGCCATACTTGGGCCCTGACCTTACCTTGCCCTGCATGACCTCCGTTGCCGCGACTCTACCCCCAACAGAACGTCAGCATCTGGCGATACGGGTGCTGGCCCACACCGAGCCCGTCTCGCAATTGGCGCGGGAGTATCAGGTTAGTCGGAAGTTCGCCTACCAGCAGAAACAGAAAGCTGTAGAGGCCCTCGAACGCGCCTATGCCTCCCCGAGCACCGAGACCTCGGAGGTGCTGTTCCACTTGCCAGTGACCCAGGATTGGCTCCAGCAGGTGATTGTGAGCCTCGTCCTCATCTGCCACTCCTCCTACAACGGCGTCGTGGAATTTCTCCGGGACTTGTTCGATTGGCCCATCAGCATCGGCACGGTGCACAATCGCGTCCGGGAAGCCGCCGATCGGGCCGCTGTGCTCAACCGCCAAGAAGACCTGTCGGGCATTCGCGTCGGGCTACACGATGAAATCTATCAGGGCGGGATGCCAGTGCTGGCGGGAGTTTGCGCCCTATCCACCTACTGCTACCTGTTGGTGAGTGCCGAGCATCGGGACAAAGTGACTTGGGGCTATCATTTGCTCGAAGCCCAAGAGCGAGGGTTCTCCCCCGATCGCACCATTGCCGATGATGGGAAAGGGCTGCGGGCCGGGCAGGAACTGGCCATGCCGGGGGTGCCCTGCGACGGCGACGTATTTCACATGTTGCGGGATTGCCAGGACTTGGGCCGCTACCTGAAACGCCAGGCCCAAGCGGCCGGAACCCGCGTCAGCAAGCTGGAGGAGAAGATCGCCAAGGCCCAAGCCAAAGGCAGAAGCCATCCCGACGCCGAACTCCTCGAGCCCTTGCGCTGTCAGGAGCAGGAGGCGGTCGCCCTGGCTGCAGATGTGCAGACTTTGGTGGACTGGTTGCACCATGATGTCTTCGAATTAGCGGGTCCGGAATACCAAGTGCGCCAGGAGTTACTGGACTTCATCATTGCCGAGCTGCAGCAGCGGGAAGAAGGTTCTGCTCGCATCGCCACCGTGCACCGTGCGCTGAAAAAGCAAGGGGAGCAGCTTCTCGGCTTTTCCCGTCGCCTCGACGAGAAACTGGCAGCAATTGCCCAGAAAGCTGATGTCCCGCTGTATTGGGTGCGGCAGGTCTGCTTGCTGCAGCGTAAATCCCCTCAGGGCAATGCCTACTGGCAACGATGGAATGAGCTTCACCAGCAGCTGGGCCACAAGTTTCACCGGCTTATCACAGCCGTGGAAGGGGCTCTGGCGGAAACGCCCCGGTCGAGTTCCTTGGTCGAAAATTTGAACTCTCGGCTGCGGGGCTACTTTTTCCTACGGCGGCAATTGGGGGGACCGTATCTGGAGCTGCTGCGATTTTTCCTGAATCACCGGCGTTTTTTGCGGAGCCGACGACCCGAGCGGGTGGGGAAGAGTCCGACAGAGCTGATGACCGGGAGGGAGCATCCGCATTGGCTGGAGTTGTTGGGTTTCGAGCGCTTCCACCGCTGCCCGGCTTAGGTCAAAATCTAACAACTAAAAGCTAATTTCTGCCGCTGAAGAGGTGGCTCGATTTCTGCTGCACTGTTACCCAAAATTGGCCAGATTTGAAACACGCCTAATTAACAGATCATTTTAAGTATCTCATAGGTAACTCCGGCCTGAAGCTAACCCAGAGGTTGACTCCGACCGCGACCCCAGACCCCCTCGTTTGGGATAATAAAACTATCTCACAAACGGAACCATCACGACCTCTGTTTGTGGCACTTCCATTCGTTAAAACCGTTCAAATGGCTAAAAACTTATTTGAAAAGTCCTCTTGCCCTCACGTCTGAGCACTTAGTAGCTTCTCGGCAACCAAGTCGAGTTTTCCGAAGGTGGGAGAAATCAGGGCTTCTTCGCCAACAAAAACGCGCTCCTCATAAAGGCCCGAGACCCATTCGAGGATTGTCACCTTCTGCTGTTGTGGATCGACAATCCAGTATTCAGGGATGCCCCGCGCTGCGTACTCGGAGCGCTTGTAGCGATAGTCGCGGTCGCGGTTTTCGGAGCCGGGGCTGACCACTTCAACGGCAAGCTGGGGAGGTGGCATGTCAGCAGTAACAGTAGAGCGAGGTGCTCCCTCAAGAGTGACGGCCAGTTCTTCGCCCAGAACGAGCAGATCGGGCAAGCGGGCAGTAGCTCGGCTACCCGTAACAACAATTTCGGTACCCGTCCTGATCTGGTAGAAGGGAATCCCCCGTTGCAGAAAATAAGCAATCAAGAGGGTAGCAATGCGGTCGTTGAGGTCGCTCTCGGGCGGCATAAGAACTAGTTCCCCGTTGACGAACTCATAGCGGGTATCGGTGCTATCGTCGTACTCCAAATATTCGGCCAGCGTCATTGTGGTTGATGTGGAGATCGCCATCACGAGTCCCTGCTAATCGCGGTATTGCCTCGCACAATTGCACGAATACCTCAAATCTAACTCATTAGAGCAGCACGCCCCAGCGGACTCCCGCACTGTCGGCAGAAGCGGTCGCTCCACTTCTCAATCGCCGTGCCGCAGTTACCGCAGCGATCGGTCAGCTCCTCAGCACAGATACAGCAATAGCGGGCGCGCTGTAGGCCCCAGGCCTCGTCGGGCCGGGTTCCTGGCGTCCAACAGTTGGGGCAAATTTTAACCCGTGCTACCTGCTGCACGACTTCTCCCTTGGCGGCGGCTTCCAGCCACTCCTCAGGAATGCCCAGCGCGATCGCCAGCCCCATTCTGGTTTCGCGCTTCAGGCGCTTAGTCTCTCCTATCTCAATACGATGGAGGCTGCTTACTACAAGGTTGGCCGCACTCGCTACTTCTTTCAGCGTCCTCTCTCCACGCAGACGCCTACAATATCCGCCAAGCCCTTCCCCAGGCTGTGGCACCTTTTCTGCCTCTTTTTCATGCAATAGTTTTGCATTCATAATTGCATAGTTATTAATTTCTCTGCTGCTCTGAATCTTACTATAATTTCTTTATATCTGCTTTATTTCTCGCTCATGCAAACTCCATTAGATCGACCCTTGACGATCGCCCGTCTTGCTGCTGAGTTTCTTGATAATTGCAATGTCGATCCCAAGACCCTAAAAGGCTACCAGAGCAAGATAGCGAGATTCTGCGCGTATTGTGGGTCTTATCCCATCGTGGCCCTCGATGCCGAACTTATCTCTGCCTACCTAGCGACGCGTAACGACCTGGCCGTCTCCACCCATCGCGCTCATCGTCGCGTGCTCAGTACGTTCTGTCGTTATCTCGTCGGCCACGGCCACCTCGCCTCTAACCCTGTTGAGGCCGTTCCCGTTCGGAAGCCAGATCGCTCTAAGGGCGAACACGTTGAAACCGAGAGCATTCGCTACCTATCTGATGAGCAACTTGCCCTGCTTCGCCGCGCCCTTGCTTCTGCAACTCATATCTCGCCCCGCATTCTGTTGCGCCTGCAACTTTTAATCGTCCTGATTTATCGTTCCGGCTGCCGTGTCGATGAAATTCTGAGCCTGGACAGAGATCGCCTCGACCTCGACCAACGCTGCTTTACGGTTATTGGCAAAGGAAACAAAAAACGCATCTGCTACTTTGCTAGCCCTGATGCTGGCGATCGCGATTTGGCCCTCTCGCTCCTGTCCGAATGGCTCGAACACTATCACGATGGCCAGCATCCAAGCTTACTCCTGGCCGAGCATCGCACGACTGGCCGCATAACCCGGTTGGCGTATCGAACGGCCAACGATAACCTGAAGGCCTTGATCGATCCCATCCCCGAACTCGTCGATATCAGCCTCCACATGCTCCGACATACCTACGCGACGGAGCGCGTTGGCACGATGGCCCTGGAGGAATTGCAAGCGCTGCTCGGTCATGCCGATATTGCCACCACGCAACGCTATGCAAAAGTGACGCCTAAACGTGCTGCCAGCGTTGCAAAAGCTGCAATTGAGCGCGTGAGTAAGTTTTAGCAATTTCTCTTATTTGCATACTTAAAAAACAAGCTACTGCGTATTTTATTTCCCCACCGCGGAGTCTCTGTAAGATTATGCGGTGGGGGATTGGGGGTTTGGGTCAATTGGCTACCTTGAGGTTGAATCACCTGGACTACCTGTAAAGTGCTTGAAATATACTTGATAATTATCCCAAACCAAAGAGTGCGCGATCGCCCCCGAAATTGACCTAAAGGTCAACAAAATTGCCAATGATAGCGTATGTGCTATCATTGCTCCTGTGATAAGGAGAATTGTTGTTGATACCAGCGTCCTTGTTGGGGCCTTCATCGGTCCTGCAGGCCCCAATCGGGCTTTGTTGCGACTTTGCTTGGAGAAGAGAGTTCGACCTTTGATAGGAACGCCTCTCTTTCTGGAATACGAGTCCGTTCTTCAGCGCGATCGCATTCAAGCGTTATGTCCGCTCTCCCCAGACGAGACCTTGCAGTTGTTTCAAGCCTTCCTATCCTGCTGTGAATGGGTTTCCACCTATTACACCTGGCGTCCTAATCTTCGGGACGAAGGAG
>CAYTBI010000115.1:0-5222 GCA_964435975.1 uncultured bacterium | reverse complement strand
AGCTGCGGGTGCCGGATGAGCGGGGCGTATTTCCGTTGGCGCGTTGCCAGCTGCAGGTGCCGGCTGGGCGGGGCGTATTTCCGTTGGTGCATTACCGACCTCTTGCCGCCTTTTTTGCAGGTATGCAAAAATCTCGCAGAATTCGTCGTAGCTGATGCGTCGGTCGCCTGTGGTGTCCGCCCAATCCAGCATTTCACTCACCCGCACATCGTCAAGACTCACCCCGATGTTACCGGTGAATTCCTTCAGTTCGCTTGGGGTGATATCTCCGGAGGCGTTGCGATCGATTTGCTCGAACACCGAGTGTAGACTGCCAGAATCGTGAGGATCGAAGGCTGCAAGCAAGTCGAATTTATTGGCAAGCTGCTGCCAAAGCTCTCCTGGAGCTGACAGATGCAGGGCATCGCGCTCGTCTTGGTCGCTGATGGCATATTCTTGACGAATTCCTCGCACGGCCCGCCGATCTTTTTCCGGCAAGGCCGCAATCAGATCGTCGAGAGCCGCATCGGCCTCGGGGTCGGAGCGATCGTCGTTAGGATTAAAGGCTCTGAGAAAATCGACAATGCGAGCGGACTCGGGACGGTCTTCCCAAGCTTCAAGAATCTTCTCGATCAGAGATTCGCGGTAGCTTTCTATACGCAGGAGATTCTCGCGGCTGTGTTGGCGGTTGGGGTCGAAGATCTCGGGGCTCTCCTGAGTGAGCTGTACCAAAATGCCCTCATGCTCGGCATCGGTGACGCTAAGCTCTTGGCGCAGGCGCTCGAAGCGCTGGTAGCCCTGGGAACCATCGATGACAAAGCCTTCTTCGATCGCCTCTCGCAGTAGGCCCTTGTAGGCTATGAGGCGCTGATCTTTGGAAAAATCTGGCAGAGTCTTGGCCAGAACGTACACCTCGTCGGCACTCAAATCATCGAGGATGCGACCTTCGAGAAAGCGCTCGAGGTCGAGCTCGAGCTTCTTGAGCTGCGCGCGCAGGCGGCTGGCAATGCCTTCCCGGTAATACAAGTCTGGTTTGCGCTGCCAAGTTTGATAGAGCCACAGCGCGCTGCAAATACCCAAAGCCACGGGCACGGCAAACCTAATGGGTGTTGGCAGCAGGCGCACGAAGTTGCGCCCGGCAAAAATGTAGAAGTAGTTGAAAACGAAAAACGTAAAAATCGCAAACATGTGGTGGCGCGCCAGCTCGCGACTGAAGGCCCCGTGCCGGCGGCGTTGGAAGGCCAGGTAGCGATTTTCTAAAAAGCGACCCAAAAAGTAGAAGGCAACGCCAAAGACTGCAATCGTCAGAGGAGCTGCAGCGAACTTGGGAATGGGAATGGCTTGGCCGAAAATATAAAACCCGGGCTTGCCTAACAGGGCAATCTGACTGGCTTCGTGGGCCCAAGCCCCGGAGAAGTAATACTCAAAGGTACCCGAGTAGAGGTAGTAATACAGAAAATATCCCACGGCTAGCCCCACGTAGCCGTAACGCAGAACTTGTTGCTGGGGTTCTTTGATACCGTTCCAGTAGTGGCGCTCGGCATCAATATCGAGACAGGGGCTATTGCAGGCCACGCAGGCGCTCAGCTCTTTACCGTCGTGGCTGACCGTACGGCACATAGACTGGGTGACACCCTGGCGCTCTCCCTGGTGGGCGACACTGTTGAGCAAGCCTCGAGGCTCGGCATAAACCTGTTGCACTGGTGCCATCGGACAGAAGTAATGGCACCACGACTTGCCGCCGTACCAGAAGCCCACCGCAATTGCGGAGACCATCGTCAGGAGGAAAAATATCCCCAAGGAGCGGCGATCGGAGTTGACGAACAAGATACGCGCGCTGATACCAGCGAAAAACAATCCCAGCTGGAAATACAAGTGGTTCCGAGCCAACCAGGAATCTGGGGGAACTTTGGCAACCTCGTAGCGGATCTTGCCGGTTTTCTTGTCTTCGCGCTTGCGCTTGCGCTCTATGCCCAAGGCACGAGGAATTTGCGACAGAAACGACAGCGGGCAAATCCGCCGCCAAAACTCGTGGCCGAGGACGAGCAAAACAAACAAGCTCGACGGCACCACCAAGCCCCAGAAAAAAGGAGCGCCGATGTAGAAAGGCTCTTCTTGCAGGCAAACCCCTTGCACGCGCACGCAAACCGAGGGATCGAGGTGCAGGGGGCTCCAGGTGCTGCTCGGATCGGTCAGATGAATGGAGATGGGGTCATAGAACAATGATGCCGTCAGCAGCAACCATCCAAAAGTGAGCGCCGCGCGCACCCTATGCATTTGCCGCTCGGAAACTTTCGCTAGCATCGCCCTACCCCCCAAGTATAAAAACTCTCTCTGACTCGACAGATTAATTCGAATTGATTCTGGTTCGAATCGATTCCGAGGCTAGGCTGCAATAGTAGCAAAAGCCCGAGCCTTAAGAACCACTTTTTACTTCAGGACTTGGGGGCAAAGCAATCGCAACCACTAGGGTGCTAATCTACAAACTCCTTGAATTCCTACCATCGCATGGCAATCTTCTCGCACCACAATACTACCGAGTAACGAGTAGCTAAAGTGCGTAGCAGGCAGGCAGAACGATCGTCAATAGATTGACCAGAGAAATTCGCCAGGCTCTCTGGATTAAGTTTTTTTTCAGACTCAAACTCGAAATGCAGTCACTGATACTATCCTTTCTTGGGGAGGAAAGAATCTGTCCTGGCTTTAACTTGTTTCATTACTAACTTGTTAAGTGCTAGGTGCTTCAACCAAGTATTCAATCCAAAGGCCTTCGTAATAGTCATAAAGGCATCAGATCGTTTCTTTCGAGCAATGCTCGAGAGAGAAGGTTGCGATGAGTTTATGGCTGCTTTGGCCTGCGAACTTCCTTCTGTAGAGTTCTTTAGCTAGGAATCCAACCTTATGGCTCTTACCGATCTGGTTCTAGAAATCACCCAAGTCGACGTGCCCGACACTATCGACTTTGGCGACACAGGCTCGGCAGTACTAACAATCGCAAACCCCGCCGATGAGGCTTTTACAGGTGATATCAGTCTGAATCTTTTCATCTCTACCGACGATGACATGGACTCGGCAAGTGACGAGGTCAACGATGCTCTGTTGGCAAACCTAACCTCGAATCAGACCATCGGCGCTGGCGAGACTATCGAGATCGTTATCGATTACGAAAACAACACTGGCGTTATCGCTCCCGGCAACTATCACCTACTTGCAGAAATTGCAGACGGCGATGTGGAGACCGGTTTTGATAGCCAAGTTGTCTCTGCAGAAGGCTCCAACGCAGTACAGGTATGGCACGCCTTTGCCCTCAACGCCATTCAAGAATTTGGTGAAACCGACAACGATCCCACAGGCATTGGTATCGAGCCCACCGTTGGCTCTCGCGGCTTGGCGATCGTTCAGACCTCCGTCTTCAATGCTGTCAATGCCTTCGACGGTGGCTTTGAGTCTTACCTCGGCCTCGACCCCGGCACCCCCGTTGAGGGAGCTTCGGATGCCGCAGCGGCTGTCGGTGCTTCCGTTGCGTCCCTAGCAAGCGTGCTGCCCGGCACCACCGACCTGCAAAGCCAAATCGTCGCTCAACTCCAGGTTGGCTTTGGTATCTCGGAAGCGGAAGCCGAAGACCTGCTGGTCGCTGCCGGTGTTGGCGACATTCTTGACGCGCCCGAGGGTGCAGAGATTGGCAGCTTCTTCGACCCCTTCCTGGGCATCGATGGCGGCGATATTGAAGCGCCCACTGCCGCCCCTGCAGGAATTCCCGACGCTATCTTTGATGGCTTCGTCTTCGGTATCAATGCAGCGGCTCAGGTTATCGAAGCGCGTTCTGGCGATGGTTTCACCGGCTTCTTCGATGGCCTCGACGACCCCTCGACCTACGTTCCGCCGGGTACGTTTGAAGAGTACGTCTGGATTGGCGAGGTCCCTCTGAATGCAGACGACGGCACCCCTGTCTTCGGCGACGGTGTGCCCTTCGCTCTGAGTCCCGGTTGGGGAAGCCTAGATAGCTTCACGGACTCGGACATTCTGGATTTCTACAATGCTGCTGGCATTGACGAAAGTGGTGATGGCCTCTTCCTGGATGGCCGCCCCTTCGACAATCCCATCGATACGGACGTAGACGACTTCGAGTTCGAGCGCTACGTTGAAGGCCTCGAAGGCGATGGCGGCCCCAACGTCCTTGGTGGGGCAGCATCTGTCTTCCTCGGCGGCCCCGACCAAGAAGACTTTGGCGTGCGCGAGTACGGCGCGCTATTCGATACCGACGTCACCACCGTGTTGCGGGACGATAACGAGACGGAAATCGCGATTTTCTGGGCCTACGACCGCGCCGATACCTTCCGTCCCTACGGCCAGCTCCACCAAATCGCTCAAGAAGCCACCTACAGAGATGGCGATAATTCTCTAGTCGGAGATGCGCGCACTCTGGCATTGACGTCTATCTCCCTGGCCGAAGCAGCCGTTGCAGCTTGGTTTGCCAAGTACGACGAAGTCCAGTCACGCCCCGATGATGTCATCTCTGGCGATGGCCAAGGCGATCCCATCGCCGGACTCGATGACAGTGACGAGACCCTGGTCGACCCCGACTACGAGACGCTCCTGCCGAGCCCTCCCTTCCCCGACTTCCTCTCCGGTCACTCCACCTTCGCGGGAGCATTCGGTGGCGCTCTCGATGTGCTGTTCCCCGAGGCAACTGGCATTGAGGTTGTATCCCAAGAATTGGTCGGCAACGGCGTCAACACCACCTCCGATGACGAGGCGTTCAACGCAGCCTTCCCAGAGGGGACGTTCGGCCAAGTTCGCACCTTCGACAGCTACTTGGAAATCGGCTTCGAGGATGCCATCAGCCGCGTTTACGGCGGCGTCCACGTCCAAGAAGCGACCGATGATGCGGTGCTAGCCGGCATCGAAATCGGCGCGTTTGTTGCCGAAAACTTCCTGCTGGCCGTTGACGATACCGACGATGCCGGGACCGTTGTTGGCACTGCCGGAGACGACTCCCTCGATGGCGGCATCGACTTTGCGTCTGACGACACCGTTATCACCGGTTCTGGAGACGACGAAATTGACTCCAACCTGGCACCCGAGCTACCCGATGCCCTCAGTGATGGCATCATCCTCTCCGGTAGCGGCGAAGATGCCATTTTCACCAGCGACGACGACCTCGTCTTTGGCGGCACCGGCGACGACACCCTCGCCGTTCTCGGCGAAGGTGCCCGCGTCTCTGGCGGTGCGGGTATCGATAG
>CAYTBI010000114.1:0-5244 GCA_964435975.1 uncultured bacterium | reverse complement strand
CCATCACTACAATGCTGAGGCCCGCTCTCGTTTCCATTACTGTATATGAGCACCCGAGATTCAAGTGCAAGGCTTGCGGGCGTCAGTTTGTTGAGGGGTCTCAATATCGCCATGTCCCTCAAGAGACTTGCGCTAGAAAAGGCACCACTAGCACAAATTTCCCAGGTTACTGGTATCTCCAAAAGGTATTTGCGAGACTATCTGCAAAAGAAGCTTCGTGAGAGTTCTCGAGAGGCAGAAGCGAACTAAAAAAGTTAAGGGAGACGGCTCTCAAGAGGAGTGAGATGAAACTATAGCATCAACCCGCCTCATAACTATTTGAGACCCCTTATTTGGGTATTTTGCACGGAAAATAGGGTGCCCGATCGCATCCTTGCTGCTTCTTTGCTACCTGGGCTGACGCACAATATAAGTTGTCGAAGTTTCGTTGGATATGGCAACTTATTTGATTACGGGTGCGAATCGCGGCATCGGCTACGAGTACTGCCGCCAGCTCGACCGACGTGGCGATACGGTTATTGCCGTTTGCAGGACGCCTTCTCCCGAGCTGCAGGCCCTGGGCGTTCGCATCGAGTCGGGAGTGGATCTGACTTGCGGTCGCGCCGTGGCCGATCTCGCCGGTCGCCTGGAGGGGGTCGCCATCGATGTATTGGTTAACAATGCCGGGCTCCTCAAGCGCATTACTTTAGAAGACCTAGATTTTGACAGCATCCGGGAGCAATTTGAGATCAATGCCCTCGGACCGCTGCGCCTCACTCGCGTCCTGCTTTCTTTTCTGGGGGAGGGGGCCAAGGTCATCCTCATGACCAGCCGGATGGGCTCTATTGCTGACAATACTTCTGGTGGTTCCTATGGCTACCGCATGTCTAAAGTCGCCCTTTGCATGGCGGGGAAGTCTCTTGCGATCGACTTAGCACCTCGGGGCATCGCTGTGGGTATCTTGCACCCCGGCTTGGTGCGCACGCGCATGACGGCTTTTAACCCCAAGGGAATTTCGCCGGAAGAATCGGTGCGGGGCTTGCTGGCGCGCATCGACGGTCTTACCCTCGAAACCTCCGGAACCTTCTGGCACGCCAATGGCGAAATTTTGCCCTGGTAGGGGTTGACGGGCCAGAGCGCAAGAATCCGTGCGCTTGCGAGCTACAGTGATACGGTAGCGGCTCGGCAAGCATGTGGAGCCAGTTTTGGGGCGTTTTTCACAAATGCAAGCCGAGTCTCAAAGCTCTCAATCGCTGCGGTGGGTGCGCCTGGTGGCGATCGCCTTGCTGGTGTTGGGAGTTTTTTTTCGCTTCAGCAATCTTGGCGCGAAAGTGTATTGGCACGACGAAGTTTTTACTTCTCTGGCCATAACCGGCCAACCCGAGCAATACTTTACCGAAGACCTTTTTCAAGACAGGCTCGCGCGACCTGAAGATCTGCTGTTCTATCAGCGATTTGAGTCGGGCGTATCTCTTCGAGAGATGCTGATTCGCAAAGGCACTACAGATGTCCAGCACCCGCCGCTCTATTATGTCTTGCTTCGGTTTTGGGCGCAGCTTGTGGGGACGACGCCCGCGATCGTGCGTGGGTTTTCTGCCCTGCTGAGCTTGTTGATGTTTCCGGCGGTGTATTGGTTGTGTTTGGAATTATTCGAGTCGCAGTTGAGTGGCTGGATCGCGCTGGCGCTTTTTGCCGTGTCGCCCGTTCATTTGGTTTACGCTCAAGAGGCGCGCCAGTTTGGTATTTGGATTGCGCTGGCGCTTTTTTGTAGCGCGCTCCTGCTGCGCGCCCTGCGCGTGCCGTCGCGGCTCAATTGGGTTTTGTACGGCCTGTCGATGCTCGTTTCTTTTTACACGGCGCTGTTTTCTGCTTGTATTGCCTTGAGCCACGTGGCTCATACGTTGCTGCTCGATCCGGACAATCGCTTCGACAAAATTCCTCCCTACCTCGGGAAACGGACTCTCTACTGCTGCTTGGCTCTGTTGGCGACGGCTATTTTGTTTCTGCCTTGGACTTATTTTATTATCACGGCGAGAGAGGCGCTCGACGCAACGCTCGATTGGACCTCTATTGCACTGCCGTTTCTGCTCAATGTGCAGATTTCGATTTTTAATTTTAGTAGTGCGTTTGTCGATTTACATCCTGACAATACGATCGCCTACGTGTTTGTGGTTCCAGTTTTAGTGCTGCAGGGCTACGCGCTCTATAGCCTTTTGCAAAACGCACCGAAACGGGTTTGGATATTTATTTTTACTTTTTTCGGGGGCACGGCGGCGATTTTTGGCTTGCCCGATCTTTTTTTGGGGGGCCAGCGCTTTATCGTACATCGCTATCTTTTGCCCTGTATTGTTAGTTTGCAGCTCGCTGTAGTCTACTTACTGACGACTTGTCTTTCGGCCGATCGCCGGAGCTGGAAGTTTAATCTCGGGCGGAGTGCCTTTATTTTCTCTATTGTCTTAGGGATTTTTTCTTGCGGTGCCTACGCGCGGGCGGATACTTGGTGGAATAAGACACTCAATTATAATTACCCGCAGCTTGCCGAGCGAGTTGATGCGAGCGATCGCCCGCTAATTATTAGTGATTCCCGCGGCTATCACCCAGAAAGCCTAGTTTCGCTGTGCTATCTCATTCGACCGCAGACGCAGTTATTGCTGCTCTCGCCTAAAACCGCTTCACTGCCCGTCTCGGCCATACCAGGAACGGTGAAAACGATATATTTGTTTAATTTGCCGGCATCTTTCCAACAAGAGCTGGAGAGCCGCACCCAAGAAACCGCTACCCCCATTCTCCAAGACCCTTGGAATAACATTTTGGAGATTCGGTGGCCGGCAGATACAACAAAAGATAGTGGCGCTGCTGAGTAATGATAGAGGCAATAATCTATGAGCTGTGATGAGATTCCTGCCCATGGAAGCGAGAACCGCACCGAGAAAAGATACTTACAAAAGCATTGCTGAGACAAAGCGCGGCCATTTGATACTCCCAGCTGCTAACCTAAGGTTGAGATCGGCACATTGCCAACTCATTTTTCCAACCCCTACTTAGAGGATTCACCGATGTCCTACGTTGCCCTTGCTGCCCGCGTGTGTCTGAGTATTATTTTTCTCAAGTCTGGCATTGGCAAAATTATGGGCTTCGACGGCTTGCAACAAACGCTGACGAGTCAAAATCTTCCCCTGGTTCCCGTACTTGCCGTCGGCACGATCGCCTTTCTAGTTGCTGGAGGAGTCTCCATTCTCTTAGGATTTAAGACTCGAATTGGGGCAGTCTTGCTCGTTATTTTCTTGATTCCCACAACTCTCATTTTTCATAACCCCATCGTCAATTCGGAGGAATGGAATTCCTTTTTGAAGAATCTCGGTTTGGTTGGCGGACTGTTGATGCTAATTTACGCTGGGGCAGGGGCTCTGAGCCTCGACACAGCAATGGGTGCAATCGGGCCCGGTTCTGTAGGAGCTTCCAACGCTGCAGACGAGTCAGAAGCGACCTAAATTCTGGGTGCGATTCGAAAAGACTACCGCTTCTGGTGGTGGTTGCTCGAATGGAACTCGCGCCAATAACACTCAGCAGCAGGTCAATCATCTCCCCTGCAGCAGGTCCGCGCACAAGTGTGTAGCGATGCGCTGAGCCGCCCCCGGCAACCCGAGGCGCTGGCGCCCGTTGGCTTCGATGGCTGCCAGCCGTTCTGGGTTCGCCAGCAGCGACGCGAGGGCCTCTGCTGCTCCTGCAGGGGTAGCCACGAAGGTCACCGACTCACCCAAATGGCGAGACTGCGCCTCGGCAAATGCTTCGGTAAACTGTGGTCCCTCGCCGGGGAAGGTAATTGCTGGCTTGCCCAAACCTACAAACTGCTCGGTGGCCGTGCCGGCCATGGCGATCGCCACATCGCTAGCGAGCAAGCAACTATGATAGGCCCGTTGGGTCAGCTGCAGGCGAGCGCGACCGCACTCAAAGGTGCGTGCTTGTGGGTCGGCAATCGGGTAAGGCGCGATAGGGCACTGCCACTCCTCAGGCAAGGAAGCTACTAACCGATTGAGGGGAATTCCCGGTGCAGCTGCTGCCAGGAAAACCAGTGACCGGTCGGCAAAGGCGGCTCGGATGGCCTCAACCGCTTCGAGCAGCAGTAGCCAATTACAGGCTGCTTCTGGCAGGCGCGATCCGGGCAGCAGCAAAATCTTCAGGCTGGCCTCATCCGCCTGCCAGGGGAACTCGGGCACGATCGCATCCATCATCGGGTTGCCCAAATCTTCGGCAGGCAGGTTCCGGCGCTGCAGCATCTCGGCTGTCAGGCGATCTCGCAGATAAATCCCCCGACAGCGCGCCTGCCCCAGCAGCCAGCGCTCCCACGGATAGTACACCGACCCCCAGCGGCGATCGAGCCAGGGCGTCTGTGGCAGCCAGTCACCCCGCGCGTCGCGCAGGTAGTACTCGGATTTTGCCGTGCCGACAAAGGCGTAGTCGCAGCCACTGGCCCAGGCAAACAACAACGGCACCATATCGCCCACGGCCAGAATTTTCCCCGGCCAGTGGCGCACCACTTGCCATTGCTCGACTGTCAGCTCGGCCAAGCCACCGCGCAAATCTCGCCAGGCTTGCTGCCCGCCATCCATATAGATAAATCCCCCCGAGGGCATCTGCCGCACGGGTCCGGCGATGGGAACGCCCACGCGCTTGTAGGCGCGGCCGGTCCCGACGATCGGCAGCGCGGCTAATGGCTCGGTCGGAACCTGCCGGTGCAACTGCTCTAGGATGCGCACGGCGATAACATCTTCGCCGTGGCCATTGCTCAGACATAACAGCGACATAATATTCGGTTGACGGTGCGGTTTTCCCTATGCCACTATAAAGGGATGGTCCTAAAATAAAATCATGCGCGGGGCCGTAATGGTTTCGACAGGGCGGCGAAAGCCGAACCGTGATGCAGGCCGAGAGTGAGCTATCTCTCGTTAATCAAGAGTTCGAACCAATGTAATTGCGAACACCATCGTTCCTTTCGCTCGCAAGGCAGCACCTGTAGCCGCCTAAAAAATCTCTCTTAGATTTTGAGCACTTGCAGTCTGACTCCGTTAAGGGCTGCAGGTAACCCCCAACGGATGCACGCAAAGGTCGCCCCGTTCGGCCGCGCGTAAAGACTCAATCGGGACGCCTCACCTTCCGGGCTCACGCGAAGGTTCCCGCTCCGAGGGTTAGAGGAGATAAGCCTGTGAATGAGCGATAGGTCAATACTCGTTCTGGACAGCAGTTCGATTCTGCTCGGCTCCACTT
>CAYTBI010000113.1:0-5294 GCA_964435975.1 uncultured bacterium | reverse complement strand
AGATTTTTTAGGGACCGACACCTACGCTTTCTATCCCATGGCCCTTTTGGCAATCATTGTCATCATTACTGCCAGCCTGTTGCTCAAGCGAGAGTCCACTGTAGGAGGCTAAAAGTATCGCCGTCAGGAACATTGAATCATCCCCTGAGCTTGACACACTTCGTTCGAGCTTGCGAGTTGTGGGGCCAGAAAACTGAGACTTTGACTTATGTAAGCAAGTAATTCCACTACAGTTATAACTATTTCGATAAAAGTAATCATAATTTGTGCGTTTCCAACCATCAACAAGCCTTGGTGCACCCAACTACGGGATTTCACGAGTATCTAAGCCTAACGCTTTTGAGCTTAGGGGTGCGGCCAGGAAATTCCAACGAAGTCTAGTGCATTAACCACAACGTCCGCTGCGCTGAAGTATGGAGAGACAAGACAATCAGAGGCTAGGCGACGCCAACCCGCACTGCAGCACTCTAAAAACAGCAGGATAACCTGCAATTACAATCCCTCTCACTACAAAAACAATCGCCCTAACAATAACCAATCGTTCTCGAAAGTTCTATCGCTGCAGGCCTGCAATCGAAACATATTTTAATAATTCAATATTCTCGACCCAGACCCCGAATAAAATCTAAAGTCGATGTATGGCAAGGGTTGCAGCACTTGAGTACAGGATTAATGGTAGGGGCTTCGCCCTCAAACTTATCCTTTAAAATGCGCGAGTAGCGTAACCCCCCTACTCCCAACTCCCGGCTAAGAGCTATGACGACTCCCCCCATTTCTGAAGAAGTTGCCATCCGTATCGCGCTGGCGTCAAGAACGCTACCTGATGCTTCCGTTAGAGACGTTATTGAAGCCTTACAAGACAACTTTGGAGACAACATTACCGAAGAATCCCTTAGCAGAGTTACAGTGACTCTGCTCAAACGCGCTTTTGGCAAAATCTATGAAGTGGACAGTGAGTGGGAAGGGGAAGATGCCGACAATCAAGATATCACTGCCCTTAAGGATGCAGTGCGTATCCTTTGGGGCGAACAACCATCGCTCGAACCCGATTTACCAATCGAGCCTTATCAAGGGGGTGACATGCCGAATTCGATTCGGATAGCCGTGGCCTCCAACACAGATGAATTACTGGATGGTCACTTTGGTTCCTGTAATCGCTATTTGATCTACCAGCTCACTGCTGATGCCCTGCGCCTAATTGACGCACGTTCGGCCGCAGATGCCAGCCTCAGCGAAAACAAGAATCAATTTCGGGTGAACTTGATTCGGGATTGTCCGGTTCTTTACGTGGTGTCCATTGGTGGTCCAGCAGCAGCCAAAGTCGTCCAGGCCAACATCTATCCCATGAAGGTCGAGTCGGGTGGCCCCGCCCGTGAAGTGCTCGCGGATTTACAACAGGCGATCGCTACCTCTCCTCCCCCCTGGCTAGCGAAAATCCTAGGCATTCAAGCTAACCAACGCATAAAAAGCTATCAAGCGATGAGTTAAGTGCCCCACGATGAACAGCCCACAGAACGATCGAAAAATCCAACAAATTCAAGCCATTACCGGACTAAAACCAACTCATTTTGCCGATCTAATTCGCGTCGCACAACTGATTTACGATCCCGGTGGCGGTGTGTCCGGCAGGACTTTGCATGTGGACTGGATGGATTTTGAGATTCCCGAAACTGTAGCCGAGGATTTGCGTGCTCTCGGACAAAAGTATCGGTACGAATCTCCCCATATCGATCCGGATTTGGTTTGGGAAGACCTAACACCGGCAGCTCGCAGCTGGTTCATGGCTAACCGGAGTGACCTCTGGCAAATCGAAGAGGCGTTTCCTGCTTTGGACGAGGATTAATTCATCAGTCAGGGCAGACGTCCCTGAGTCGAACAGTCCCTAACTAAACACTTGATAGAGTCCCCATCAACTCATCTTAATGTGCTGATTTGAGACTGTGGGATTGTCAAGTTGCGGCCTTTAGCCGGCATTGATTCGTGGTGAAAGGAATTAAAAGCAAGCTAGTTCTCAGTCCCGGTCGGATGCCACCACCCAGCGCCACAGCGGATGGCGAGGGCCGGTCGCGCGGATGCGAGCGACGCGCTTCTCTAGGCCCCGGCGATAGGCAGGTGCCCACCCGCGCAATATATTGCCGCTCTGCCACAGCAGCGTGCCCAGAGTCAGTCCCACGCATCCTCCGAGAGCCAAGGACCAGGCCAGATTGAATTCGATCGCATACCGCAGAGCCGTCAGGGTGAAGTGCGACCGCAGCAGCGCCACTTCGGCACGCAGGTGCCACAGGGCGGGCGGTAGAATTGCCAACCAACAACCGCCGATAACCAACCAGCGCCCCCTGACATTGAGCGCGTGCAGGCGCTGGATCTGGCTCTCGAGTTGTTCGTCGTGGGTTGGCTCCGCCATTTATTCCGAGTTGCCAGCAATTGCTGCCTCGCCGCCACTGCCAGGACGACGCCCTTCTTGCCGACCGCGCCACCAGGCCAAGAGGGTGCTGGCTAGAAAAATACTCGAGTAAGTCCCCAGCGAAAACCCAATAATTAGGGCTAGAGCAAAGCTTTGTAGGGTCGCACCACCAAAAACAGCAATGGCAACCAATGGCAGTAGTGTCGTCACCGAGGTGTTGATCGAGCGAGTGAGGCTTTGGCTGACTGCAACGGCTACAATCTCGGCGATGGGGTCGGTTTCGCGGGCCCGAGCCGTCTCGCGGATGCGATCGTAAATCACGACCGTGTCGTTGACCGAGAATCCAACAATAGTCAGCAGCGCAACCAGAAACAAGCTGTTAACTTCCACACCTGCGACCAACCCCAGAATGGCAAAAACGCCAGTGGTCACAAAGGCATCGTGTAGCAGAGCCACGATCGCCAAAATGGCATAGTCGAACTGAAAGCGAAAGCTCAGATAAGCCACGATACCGCCAAAGGAGACTAGCAGCGCGAGTACGCCAGAGACTAGCAATTCGCGGCCAATAGTGGGGCCGACAGTGTCGATCTTGCGGGTGCTGCCATCAAACTGGCCGAGGCTTTCGATGAGGGCATCTTCAAGAGCAACCCGTTCTTCGACAGCGAGGGTGCGGGTGCGGATGGCAATGGCTTGCTGGTCGATGGTCTGAATGGTGCTATCTCCCAGGTTTTGCGCGGTCAAAATATCGCGCACGCGGGCAGTTTCGATGGGGCCATCACAGTTGTTGGCAATCGTGCAGTCTCGCTCTAGCTCTAGGCGCGTGCCGCCGGTAAAATCGAGGCCCAACCGCAGGGGCGCGCCTAACTGTACGGTGGAGAAAACCATCGCGATCGCGCAAATCGAACAGGCAAGAGCCGAGACGATCCACCACAGGCGCTGCTGGCGAATGACATTGAGTTGGAGCATAGGCGGCAAGCAAAACGATTAATGATTGGCAGATTCGATTTTTGTCGGGAGGCCCGGACAAAAGAGATCCGGGCGCTGGCGCAGTTTGGGAAACCCCAGAACGGCAACCAACATGAGGGTGCGACTGCAGGTGAGGGCAGTAAACATACTGATGGCAACCCCAATCCCCAAGGTGAGAGCGAAGCCCCTAACGAAGCCGGAGCCCAACCAAAATAGCGCCGCACAAGCAATTAAGGTTGTGGCATTGCTGTCGAGAATGCTCGAAAAGGCGCGATAGAACCCCGACTCGACGGCGCGGTAGAGGGTTTTTCCCGCTCGTAGTTCCTCGCGGGTGCGCTCGAAAATAAGCACGTTGGCATCGACTGCCATACCAATGCTGAGGATAAACCCAGCAATCCCGGGCAGCGTGAGGGTCACGCCAACGAGCGCGTAGCCTGCCAGGGTCAGCAGGGTGTAAATCGCCAGCGCCAAGTCGGCAACCAGGCCGGGCAGGCGATAGTAAACTGCCATGAACCCCAAAACCACAACCAGCCCGGCAACGCCTGCAATGATGCTGCGACGGATGCTGTCGCGACCGAGAGTTGCCCCCACCGTCCGATTTTCAACGACGTTGACGGGCAAGGGTAAAGCGCCGCCGCGCAATTGAATGGCCAGATCGTTGGCCTCCTCAAGATCGAAGCTGCCGCTAATCGATGCCAATCCTCCCGTGATGCCAGTGTTAGCAAACTGGCGGCCGACGCGAGGGGCGCTCACTAAGACGCCATCGAGGAAAATCCCCAAACCTCGCTCCGTCCCGGCCAGACTTTTGGTTAGCTCGGCAAATAACTCTCCCCCCGCAGCATCAAAGCGAATGGCAACCTGCCAGCTGTCGCTGCCCGCACTCAGGGGCTCGGCGCGGGCATCTAGCAGGTTTTTCCCGGTCAGCTCGGCCGGGGAGAACAGCTC
The DNA here is from genome assembly GCA_964435975.1 of uncultured bacterium. Taxonomy (GTDB): domain Bacteria; phylum Cyanobacteriota; class Cyanobacteriia; order Cyanobacteriales; family Rubidibacteraceae; genus CAYTBI01. Next base: position 979 of record CAYTBI010000113.1, on the reverse strand, counting down.
GGCGATCGCAGCGTGGGTGGCATCTAGTGCTTGGGTTTTGCGCTCGATCTCCTCTGGCGTTGCCTCTTCGGCAGCTCGAAGCTCTGCTATCTCGAAGCGCGTCTGCTCGCGGGCGCTGAGTTCTGCAAAGATTCGGCCCTCCGTTCCGGGGAGTTGGGCGCGAAAATCGAGCTGAGCCGTACTGCCTAAGACGCGCTCGGCCTGCTCGGGATCGTCAACGCCCGGTAGTTGCACGACGATGCGATCGCTCCCGGCAGTTTGCACCACGGCCTCGGCTACCCCCAGGCCGTTGACGCGATTCTCCAGGATGCGCCGCACGTCATCGAGATTATCTGAGGTGATTCGGGGAATTTCCTCGGTGGTCTCGACTTGGATGGTGAGTTGAGAGCCACCTCGCAGGTCGAGGCCCAGCGGGATCCCCAGCCGGGTCAGCACGACGATCGCGACGACGACCAAAGCCACGATTAAAGCAATCATCGAGCGCTGTCTTTCCATAGGGCTCACGCAAAGGTTTTAAACGGCCAGAGGCACCAGCTCCCGAACGGTAGCCACGATTTGCTCGGGTTGCACGATCGTCAGGCGCTCTAGAGTGCCATTGTAAGGGGTGGGTATGTCTTGGGAGGCGAGGCGTACCACCGGCGCATCGAGTTCGTCGAAGAAGCGATCGTTGATTTGGGCGGTCACCTCAGCACCGATGCCGCCGGTGCGCATGCACTCTTCAACAATGATGACGCGGTGGGTTTTGCGAATTGAGGCCCCGATTGTTTCCATATCGAGGGGTTTGAGGGAGATGAGGTCGATAATTTCGGGATCGTAGCCCTCTAAGCCCTTGAGGGCTTGCAGGCAGTGGTGGCGCATGCGCGAATAGGTCAAGATCGTCACATCTTTGCCAGGGCGGACTACTTCTGCTTTGTCGAGGGGCAACCAATATTCGCTATCGGGCAAGTCTTCTTTGAGGTTGTAGAGCAAGACATGCTCG
>CAYTBI010000112.1:0-5449 GCA_964435975.1 uncultured bacterium | reverse complement strand
AGCGGGTATGGGGAATCGAACCCCAATCATTAGCTTGGAAGGCTAAGGTTTTACCACTAAACTATACCCGCGTAGCGCCTGAGGATCTTAGCGCATAATTTCGAGGGCTGTCGAGGCAATCGGGGAGCCACCGCGAGCCTCGGAGCCGGCCGAGGCCGGTGACTGCCGGCACGTGCGTCGCTACCCATTTTTGTGCGCGGCGAACATCGCCACGATTGCTGGTGATGTTACTCAGTTTGATACCACCAATACCGATTGCAGGCAGATTCTGAATCTTCTCTGCAAAGAGCGTTCGAACTTCCTGAGAAATAAACGCCTCTGATTTCGATATGCTTGTCAGGTAATCGGACCCAGTGTAGGGCTCGCGCTCTTCTAGCAAGGTAGGAGAGAGCGCGCTCTGCAAGTTGCCACTATGTGGCAGGTTGCCTCTCTTTTCCAGCTAACAATTCAAACACAGGAGCCATGCTGCAACTAGAGCACCTTACGACGATACTTCACCCTGCCCTCACTGTAGGGTTTATTTTTCCCCTCATCGGGATTGCTACCCACTACGCCCTACAGACGCGCCAACGTCGCTTGCGGGCGTCTGCAGGCGAGAAAACCCAGATTCCGCCAGCCGTCGGTCGCCAGCATGTCAGCATCGGTCGCTGGCTTGCCGGCGGCGTTGTTGTGACTGCCTTACTGGGCTTGGTTCGCGCCATCGTGTTCAAAAACATCGTCAAGAAGCAGCTTTGGGCCGAAGATCCCTTTCAAATGGTTTTCCTCATTGCCATGTTCGGCTTGACAATCGCTGCCCTCGTTTTGCTCTACCGGGCGCGCAAGGCGCTTTGGCGCGGCACCTTCGCCACGCTGACGGGCATGGGCCTCGTCATCTTGGGCGCTCAAGAGGGAGTCTGGCGCCTGAGTAAAGAGTGGTATTGGTCGCACTACTACTACGGCATGGCAGCAGCGTTCTTGATGATCTTGTCGCTGGCGCTAGTAGATGATATTTACCAAGACCGCTCGAAGCGCTTTCGTTTGCTGCACGCCGCCCTGAACTCTGTGGCCTTATTGCTGTTTATCGGCCAGGGATTCACCGGCGCGCGCGATCTGCTTCAAATCGGGGCCTTCGACCTCGCGCCCTAGTCGCCGCAACGCCTGGAAATTCTAAAAGGTGATAGGGAGCGATCCTCTCTATCACCTTTCGTTAACCGGATCCTGCTAGCTGCCCTCTGGCGGCCTTCAAATTTGCAAGTAATGGAGCTAAGCGGACTCGAACCGCTGACTTCCTCAATGCCATTGAGGCGCTCTACCAGCTGAGCTATAGCCCCGAACTCGGCTTACCATGCTAGCGAGATTTTGTGCGCCGCGCAAGCCCCACGAGGTAGTGCCAGTCCTAATGGATGTATTCCAAGCAACTGCCAAGGAGGAAGTATGCGGCCATGATCGCTGCTGCAGACATCCCAACGAGAACTCCGGCAAAGACCATAGAAAACTCGCGATCGCGGATTGCCTCTTCCATTAGATGGAGAGCCCAGGCAACCAGTGCTATGTCGAACGCGAGAATGACAACGAGCATGCAATAAAATTTAACACTACTTAACTTATAGCAAACCTGACGGCATCGTGCCTTCTAGGTTCCGGGGGCTCGGGAAGAGGTTTTAAAGCGGCCGGATCGGGATTTGGCGCTCGGTCAGGTAGGTCTTAATCTCGCCAATCTCCAACTCGCGGTAATGCAAGAGCGACGCCAGCAGCGCGGCTTCTGCTCCTCCTTTGGTAAACGCTTGCTCGATGTGCTCGAGGGTACCCGCTCCTCCGGATGCAATGACCGGCACGCTAACGCAATCGCTAATGCTCCGGGTCAGCTCCAGGTCGTAGCCTGCTTTAGTGCCGTCGGCATCCATACTGGTGACTAGTAACTCCCCCGCACCGCGCTCGACGGCCTCAGTTGCCCAAGCCACGGCATCGAGGCCGGTGTTCTCGCGACCGCCGCGCACGCAGACATCCCAACCGGAAGCATCCGGGCGACGCCGCGCGTCGATGGCAACCACGATGCACTGAGCGCCGAAGCGCTCGCTGGCTTGGTTAACAAACGCTGGATTGCGTACTGCAGACGAATTGATACTAACTTTATCTGCGCCCGCCCTTAGTAAACTTTTGATTTGCTCTAGAGTCTTGATGCCGCCACCCACGGTAAGGGGAATAAAGACCTCCTCGGCGGTGCGATAAACGACATCGAGGATGATGTCTCGTTCTTCGTGGGTGGCGGTGATATCGAGGAATACCAGCTCGTCAGCCCCAGCGCGGTCGTAGAGACGCGCCAGCTCTACCGGATCGCCTGCATCTTGCAAATTCTCAAAGTTGACGCCTTTAACCACGCGACCGGCGCTGACATCTAAGCAGGGGAGGATCCGTTTGGCTAACATAACTAGACTGCAAGTGAGAGGATTCGGCGAGAGTCGGTTCCAGGCTCCCATTGTAGTAAGCCGCACGCGAGCACCCACCACATGGCTATCCGACGCTCCTCCGAGGGCAACAGCAGCACGCCCAAACCCCAGCGAGAGAGAACCCGGCAAATCAAAGCTGAGGCGACCCCGGCCGAGGCGCGTGCGGAAGCTGCCAGTAGCAGCAGCACTGAAGGAAGCATTCGACCCCAGAGCCTGGCCGACTACATCGGCCAGCAAGATCTAAAAGAGGTTCTCGGCATCGCGATCGCCGCCGCCAAAGGCCGAAGCGAGCCCCTCGACCACCTCCTGTTTTACGGGCCGCCGGGTTTGGGTAAGACCACTATGTCGCTGATTTTGGCTGCGGAGATGGAAGCCCAGTGCACGATTACGGCCGCGCCCGCCCTGGAGCGCCCCCGCGATATTGCTGGGTTACTGATGAATCTCAGCCCGGGCGACATTTTGTTTATCGATGAAATTCATCGGCTCAACCGCATGACCGAAGAGCTGCTGTATCCGGCGATGGAAGACAGGCGCTTGGATATCACCATTGGCAAGGGAGCGAGTGCCCGCACCCGGAGCTTGGAGTTGGCACCATTTACGCTCATTGGCGCGACGACGCGCGTGGGAGCGCTCACCTCGCCGTTGCGAGACCGCTTTGGGATCGTGCAGCGCCTGCGCTTCTACGATGTCTCGGAGCTTGCCGAGATTGTCGAGCGATCGGCTGCGGTCTTAAGTATCGAGGTCGATCGCGCCGGAGCAGAGGAGATTGCCCGCCGATCGCGCGGGACGCCACGGGTTGCCAACCGTTTGCTCAAGCGCGTGCGCGATTACGCTCAGGTTAAAAATCTCGATGCCATCACGCAGTCGGTTGCCGAGCAGGCGCTGGAGCTTTTTGATGTCGATCGGCTGGGGCTCGATTGGGCCGACCGGTTGATTTTGCAGACGGCGATCGAGCAATTTGATGGTGGGCCGGTAGGCTTGGAGGCGATCGCGGCGGCTACTGGCGAAGATGCCCACACCATTGAAGATATGTACGAGCCGTATTTGCTGCAAATTGGCTTTCTGAAGCGGACGCCACGGGGGCGGGCGGTTACTGAGGCGGCGCTGCGGCATTTGGGATATTGGCCGTTCCCAAAATGACGCGGGTTCGACGGAGTCTCATATGAGACCCGTAACTTCGTTCCAGATCTCGAATCGCTCTTGCATTGTCTGTCGATAGTCCGTCGCTTTGAGCCGATGCCTTCGGGGTCGAAAGTGGTTGCCGATCGAGCCGAAGGCAGCCAGGAATCTCTGCATCTGGCCCATTTGACGATGCCCGGCTAGGCCATACTGTATTTGAAGCCCTTGACGCGGTCTTACGTGGCGATGACCATCACTGTTGCAAGCTGGACGCTAAACGAGTACCACAACATAGTTGATGCCGGTCTCCTGGAAGACCGAAAAATCGAGCTGCTGAACGGACTGATTGTAGAAATGGCACCTGAAGGTCCCGAACATGCCGAACGCTCAACCTCACTCAACTCGCTGTTTTGTGACCTAGCAAAGGGACGCTATCGTGTGCGCGAAGGCAAACCCATCACCCTACCGACGAGTAATAGCGAACCAGAGCCAGATATTGCCCTGGTAGGAAGTAAGAAGTACCTACAAGCACATCCGACGCCAGCAGATATTTTTCTAGTAGTCGAGTTCTCGCAGAGCAGTTTAGCCAAGGATACGGAAGCAAAGCGATTAGTTTACGCTGCAGCAGACATCAAGGACTACTGGGTGGTTGATTTGCGCAATCGCCTGGTAATCGTCTATCGCCAGCCAGCAGGGGGGGATTACCAGGCTCGGGAAGAGGTCTCTACAGGGGACATAGCACTGCTAGCTTTTCCAGATGTAACCATCAGCGTAGAAGAGTTGCTGGAAGACTAGGGGCAGGGGGCATCAATCAATCCCTGCACGATGGATCTGAGACACGACTGGAAAGTTCAGAGGCGCTGGCGATATTGACGTGGAGACAACCCCACCTGCTTGCGAAAGTGGTGAAATACAAGAACCTCCTTCTCAGAAGAGAGGGAGGTTCAGGAATTGATTATGGGGTTGGTATCGTGCTAAGCGGAGTTGCTCTGCAACTCAATCGGAGAGGCGGGATTTGAACCCACGACCCCCACTACCCCAAAGTGGTGCGCTACCAAGCTGCGCTACTCCCCGAAGCCTTAGCTAGCATAGCACACCTGTTTGCCAAGCAAGCGTCACAAGGTCGCTGAGAAAAAACCGGTACTAACGCGCGCTCCGAACTAGAACTCAAAGCTCGGACGGACCAGTGCGTACCCGGCAGCTTTAAGTTTGCGATTGGAGAGACGCAGGTTGGGCCCCGGCGCGTCCGTACCGTCCCAGACGATCGCAGGCAGGCCCAAACGGGCCATCAAACGCCCGTAAAACTCCCGCTTGGGCAGGGGCGCATCGTTAACCACGTGGTAGATGCCGTCAAATTGCCGATCGCGGGCGAGAGCAATGCTGCCGACGATGTCGTCGAGATGCACCCAATTGATATAGCGATCGCCGGTCCCCGCTCGCGTCGTTCCCGCCCAGCGGCTGAAGATTTTGCCGAGTTCTCGGCCGGGGCCGTAGATGCCAGCTAAACGCAGGATGCAGACGCGGCGCTCGGGCGTGCGCGCGGCCGACAGCAGTCGCTCGGTCGCAGCAAGAATTTCGCCGTTAGCACTCAAAGGAGCGGGGGCGACGGTTTCGTCGGTCCAGGCCCCCTGACGATCGCCCAGGTGACCGTGACTGCTGGTGTAGATGAGCTGGCGAACGCTCGGAGTCTGCGGCAACACTGCCGTTAGGGCCTCGGCAGCCGCTAAGTACGTTTCGCGATAGCCGCGCTGGCGACCGCCCGCCACGCACAGCAGCACGACCTCACAACCATCGATGGCAGCCTGCAGCGCCGCGCGGTCGTCGACCGTGAGAACGACGACGCGTCGAGCAACAGCCGCCAGCTCGCTGACGCGCTCGGGTGTGGTGGTGGTAACGGTGAGGTG
>CAYTBI010000111.1:0-5453 GCA_964435975.1 uncultured bacterium | reverse complement strand
AACCCGCCACCCCCTCATCTACAGACTCGGTAGGTGAATCGACGACTACCGAGTCCGGCGAGGCTGCCGAGTCTGCCGAGTCTACCGCCCGCCGCGCTCGGGAGGGCGCGCCTACCCTCCCCGGGGATTCTCCTGCAGCGGCTCCGCAGACCCCTCAGGACCTGCCTGCTATTGCCACAGCGCCAAGTGCGACCTTCGCCGACCTCAACACCGCCCCCGAGCCACTGCGAGCTTACCTAAAAGATGTCGCGGCCCTCGAGATTCTGACCCCTTTAGCTCCCCAGTCCCGCCGTTTTGCTCCAGATAAACCGATTCGGCGTCGTACCTTCGCACGCTGGCTGGCCGCAGCCCATGCCAGCTTTTGGCAAGATCGCCCGGAGTGGCAAATTCGACCGGTTTCGGCTGCTGATGCACCCGTTTTCGCAGACGTGCCTGCCACAGATCCAGATTTTGCCACCATTCAAAGTCTGGCGGCTGCGGGCATCATCCCATCAAAGCTCTCGGGAGACGATGGCCCGACGAATTTCGCACCCGATGACTCCCTGACGCGAGAGGCTCTAGTGGCTTGGAAAGTCCCCCTTGACTGGCGTCGCGGCCTCCCGCCAGCCACTGAAGAAAAGGTGCAAGAGGTTTGGGGCTTCCAGGACACCGATCGCATTGCTGCCGGCAATTTAGCAGCCGTAGCGGCCGATGCCGCCAGCGGCGATCGCGCCAACTTGCGCCGCATCCTGGGGTACACCCAGCTCCTGCGCCCCCAACAGCCTGTGACCCGAGCCGAAGCCGCTGCCGCTCTGTGGTTTTTCGGAACCGATGCCGAGACCGGGCGATCGGCCAAACAAGTGCTCTCGCAAGCCGAATCGCCTCAAAACGGTCCCCCAGAAGCCACTCAAGAGGAGAATTCGCCTTGAGTGGCTTCTGGGGCTAGACCGCAGAACTTCTGGCAGGGTGTTCCCGGAGCTAAGCCTCGAGTTCTAGGTCGGGCTCGGCTCGTTCGGCTGCTAGAGTTAGCGTCCCATCCATTCGCTCTAGCGCGAGGCGAGCGGCATCTAAGTCCGCAATCGAGACACTCAACGCTTCGTCTTCTCCTTGGAGCTGCAGGCTAAAAAGGGGTTCGCCGCTCTCGCTGATGCCAGAGATCTGCTGGCTGGCGGCATCTCCCCGAATCAGAATGCGATCGTTCTCTTGGGAGCCCTCGAGCTTGAGTTCGGGCGTGCCGGCCTTGCTAAAACCTTGAGTGGCTGCAATCCAAAGTTGGCTGCCGAGGGCAGTCTCGGCTGTTGTAAGTGGGTCGATCGTGGCCGATGCTGCAGGAGTTGCAACCCCGGCGGCTACAGGAACGGGCGCCGGCAGGGTCGCAGCAGCAGCCTGCTGCCGTTCGGGAGTTCCTGCACTCAAGGTCTGCCAGGTCTGCGGGCCGACAATGCCATCATCTACAAGGCCTCGATCTCGCTGGTATGCTTTGACCCCAGCTTCGGTCTTCGGGCCAAATTTGCCATCAGGCTCGCCAATGTCGTAACCGAGGTGCAGCAGCCTCTCCTGCAGCCGGACGACTTCGGGGCCGCCAGAACCGCGGCTTAGTTGAGGGAGTTGCTCGGGTTGCTCGGGTGAAGCGGTGAGCTGCTGCTGGAGTGGCGTTTTTGATACTGGGCCTGCTGCGGCTAGCAACACCTCCCATGTTGTCGTATCAAGAATCCCAGTAACCGGCAGATCTCGCTCTTTCTGAAAGGCTCTTACGCCAGTCGCCATACCCGCGTCGAATTTCCCATCAATTTGCTCTGGGCTGAAATGCCCTAGCTCGGCTAGGAGTTCTTGTGCGATTTTGGTCTCAGCCTGGGGGGGCCGTTGGAAGAGAGATTGCTGCTTCAGGGGAACGGCTTCGCGAGCGCGATCTCCTAGAAAGCGGCCCAACTCCGCATGGAGGGATTTGCCCTTGTCAAGGTATTCGCTCCCAAAGCGGTCGCCGAGGGCATTGGAGCGCAGATCTTCTTCGCGGAAGGCACTGTCGGTGTAGCGGGGAATTTGAGTCACTTCCTGGAGAAACCCTAGCTCTTCGCCCCAGCCGCCTTGCATTGCAGCCGCAAAAAAATGATTCATATCGATAACTCGACCGGGATGGGCCGGGTCTCGAACGTAGCGATATTGGCTGGCAGGCTCTTCCTGAAAGGCGTAGCCAAATTCAATCCCCAGCTTCGTTTCTCGCCTCGTGATGAGCTCGTCGAAGGTTTTGCCTTCGATAAAGCCTAGAAATTCTTCTACAGAAACGGATTTGGCAAGATTGTGACGGTCGGATTCGGTAACGCGGCCGATTTTTACGCTGCTGCTCATATTGCTCTCTGTTAGCGAACTACTTGTTGGTCGTTGCTCGGGTGCGAGGGGCGGCTTGCAAAGATGCGGATCGGCAGCATGCGATTCCTGCCGATCGCCGACCTCGGAAGGGTGTAGTTGCGGATCGCCCCGGATCGAAATGCGATCGCCAATCGAGCGCCGCATCCGCTCGGCCAGGTGCGTTGCCGAGAGTGCCTGCCAAGTTTCGGGGCCGATGATGCCATCGACTCTCAGGTCGTTCTCTTGCTGGAACTGGCGGGTAGCTGCTTCTAGGGAAAGATCGAATGTGCCATCGTGGCGCGCGCCACTTTCGTAGCCCAGGCTTCTGAAGAGGTCCCGAGCCTGGGTTACCTCAGGTCCGGTGCGACCTACTCGGAGAATTTCGCGGTTGCCGAAGGGGGCGAGGAGCGCCTCAGGCAAAGAGGCCTCGATCGCCTGCGCGAAGGCAGCTTCGTCGAGGGCAAGCAGCGCGGGCAGTGCATGGGGGGTTTGCGCGAGCGCCTCGGCGTGGGGCACCAAGCGCTCGAGCCGCCGCACCAGTCGGACAGTGGCGCGGGCATCGTCATGGGTACCGGCAAGGATGGCGTCGAGATCGTTGCGAGCGGGACCCTCTGGGAGACGATCGCGAGTGTCTTTCAGCAGTTCGATGCCGCTTAGCAAGCGCGTCGGCGCACCGCTAGGCTCGAGCCAACCGAGCTTGGCAGCTTGCTTGAGAGCATAAATGGTGGCCTTGGCCGCGTTCGTGCCCCGGCCCGTAAGGCCGTGGTAGCCCTCGCGGAGCACCTTGAGGCCATTACCGAAGGGCAAGACCTTAAACGATCGCCGCTGGGCCCATTCGGGGAGCGCGTCCCATTGCCTCTTGAGGCTGCCAACCGCATCTCCTGCGAGTGCTACCCCACGATCGCGCCAGTTGGATGGCGCTTGTAGGTCGCGGCTAGCCCGCACGCCGCGTGCGATCTCTTCGAGCGCGCCGTTCTCATGGCGCAGGTCGGGATAGCCGGGTGTGGAACTTTTGAAAATGCCTTTCCCATCGCTGGTGTAGATGCGGGCAAAGGCATCTCCCTCGGGGGTACCCAGTTGGGGAGGCGCCTTGCCGACCAGGCGGTCGACAAGGTCCGAACGACGAATGGCAGCATCGAGGCTCGCGCGATCGCGCAGCGCCTTTGTAAAAGCCCCATCGTCGAGGTTGAGCAACCGAGCCATCGCGTTAGGGTGGGCTGCGATCTCATCGGCATGGGGCAGCAAGTCGCCTAGGCGCTGGGAGAATTTAGCAATTCCTGCCCCCGGATCGGTAGACTCAACCAGACTTTTGCGCAATACCGTCGCAAACACCTCCCGAGCTGGCGCGTCCATTTGCTGGTAGGCCACTTTGGCCGCAGCCGCACCACCATTGAGAAAATCGAGTGGATCGACGACGAAGCCATCAAGCCAACCGAGATCTCCAGCCAGGCCCAAGGTGCTGAGGGTGACAATCGTCGGATCGACGCCGCGTCCGGTTGCCCCGTTGTAGGCTTGCCGGAGCAACTCGACGCCATCGCTCAGTGGAGCCATGGCGATCGCCGTATCTTGCACCCAGGCAGGCAAAGCCTCCCAGGCAGCCTTGGCCTGTAAGACGACCACGACTTGGCTGCCTCCAGGGAGGCTACGTAAGAGCGCGTCGCGAATGGGCCGGGGTAGGTCTGCGAGTTGCCGCTCTAGGGGATTTTCCTCGAGTCGCTTGTTGTCGCTGGGAACACCAGCAAAGGGAGAGGACGGCTGGGGCAGCTCCGAGCTGGGCCCAGAGACTCGGTCGGATGCCAGGGTCGGGGGCTCGGCAAGTGCCCGACGGGTGTCGGGACCTACCAAACCATCAGGGTCGAGGCCTCGCGCTCGCTGGAAGCGCTCGACAGCAGCTCGAGTGGCAGAGTCGTACCGACTGCTGGCGGCCTCAGGTGCGAGAAACCCCGCATCACTCAGGCGAGTTTGCAAGTCCCCCACTACACTGCCGCGATCGCCGGGCCTGAGGACCAGGGTATCTGCGTAGGGTTTCCCCAAGAAGCGTTCGGGATCCTGCGGGCGAGCCCCAGCCGAGTTACCCCGAAAGGGTCGGGTCATATCCCCACCGGCTCTGAGTTCGAAGTGGAGGTGAGGCCCGGTCGAACTGCCCGTCGAGCCCACCGTTCCCAGGCGCTCGCCCTGGGCTAGGGGCTGCCCGACAGTGACGCCAATGTCTTGGAGGTGCATGTACAGCGTGGCAAAACCGTTGTGGTGATCGACGACGACTGTTTTGCCACCCCCCCCGGCATTTCCTGCGAATGTGACAGTCCCGCCATCGGCGGCCCCCACAGGCGTCCCGTAAGGCGCGCCAAAATCGGTGCCATTGTGAGGCCGAATGTCGCCGTGGATGGGGTGACGGCGGGCAGGATTGAGGCTGCTAGTAACTGGGGCTCCCTTAACGGGATGCGCCAAGATGCCCGTGGCGCGCCCGCGCGTTGCCTTTTCGCGATTGTCGGACATAAACCCTTCGTGATTGGTAATTCGATGCAGAAGAATATTGCCGAGTGATTGGCTTGCAATCTTCCTGCACGAGTACGAATGCAGAAAAATTAATCACTTGCCCGAGAAGCATGAATCTCCAAGTGATATCAATTTGCGCGAATTTGTGTGCACTCGCGCAGAATCGAATTGCATTAATACTATGGAATCTCGGTATCCCGAGTTCGGAAATTAACCCACCAGGGTCATCGCTCGTTGCTTAGCTATGGCTACGACTGACACCAGCGCCGCAGCGCTTTTCTTTCTAGGACTACTACCACCAGCGACGCTTCACCCGCAATTCACCGCGCTCAAACAAGAGTTCGCCGAGCGCCTCGAGAGTCGCCACGCCTTGAGATCGCCCCCTCACATCACGGTTTTTCCACCATTTCGGTGGCCTTTGGCCTGGGTCGCTGGTTTTGATTGCCTGACCGAATTTGCCCGCCAGCATGCACCCATTGCCGTAACTGTGTTTGGGTTCGGTGCATTTGCGCCTCGGGTCATTTACGCGCGACCCCTGCAGACGCCCGCTCTCCTGGCCCTGCACCAGGACCTACACCGGTGCTCATATACAGTAATGGAAACGAGAGCGGGCCTCAGCATTGTAGTGATGG
>CAYTBI010000110.1:0-5721 GCA_964435975.1 uncultured bacterium | reverse complement strand
TCGTCAGATGGGTCCATGCTTGGGCAATTCCAGAGCAAATTGCTATCGGACAAGCTTGGCAGGTCTTCGATTCTAACGGCAATCTCAAAGATGAAAAGCTGAAGGAGCGTTTCGAGCGTTTCGCCCAGAGCCTAATGACTAACACTCGAAAATTAAGAAGCTGAGAGCCCTGCTATCCTGGCTCATGGGGTAGATCTGCCCTCAGTAGCTCGTAGCTAGCAATGTACTGAAGGCTATCGATTCCATTCCGCTCCTGCAGCGACAATGTATCGAGTAGACCCCAAGAGCGCGATCGTCTTCTCTGCAACACCTTCGGTAGAAGTAGGGTTCTGTCCAGTGACAAGATTTCCATCGGCGCTACTGAATGCCTATAACTTTGCCAAGCGCCTTAAAATACTCAAGGGTCTCACTCCCTGCGAATTTGTCATTCAATGCCGGCAGAAAGAGCCCGAACGATTCCGAGTCAATCCTCTCCACCACACCCTGGGACTAAACACCCATCGCGCGTTTCTGGCTTCAATTGCGCGATGAAGTGCCACAGGGCAGTTATTGCTCTCGGCATTAGTTGCCTGGCTATTTCATAAATCTAAATTCACTAAATACATTACCCCGGAGAAAATCGATGGCAACCAACACGCTCGGCACGACAGAGTTCGATTTATCGCGTTGGGAAGACTGGCAGTTCTTCCAAGCGCAACAGCAAGAAATGACACTCCCGGCAGGGACGGCCGCCCATATCCCCCTCCGGTTTCGGTACATCGATGTGGGAGAAGCACGGGAGGGCACGGTTGTGCTGATGCACGGCATCCCGACTTGGGGCTATCTCTACCATGCTGTCATCCCAATCCTCGCGAACGCGGGCTATCGCGTCCTCGCACCCGATTTTCTCGGGCACGGTTGGTCCGATCGCCGCGACCGCTTCGACCGGTCGTTTCAAAATCAAGCCAGAGCAATCCTGGCATTTTTGGCCGCCCTCAAGCTCGAACGGGTCGATGTTGTCGGCCACGACACGGGCGGGGCCGTGGCGCTTATCTTGGCCATCGAGCACCCCCAAGTCGTCAATCGTTTGGCGATCGCCAACTCGGTCTGCTACGACCGCTTCGACGATGACATGCTCGACTTCGGCCATCCCTTGCGCTGGAAGCCGCGCCCGGTCGCCGATCTCGTTGCGGCCCTCGACGAAAGCCTCGCAGCGGGGCTGACCGACAAAGGCCGCCTGACGCCGGAGTTTCGGGAGGGGATCCTCGCTCCCCTAGCCAGTGAGACCGGAAAGCTCAACCTGATTCGCAACGCATCCGCACTCAACGCCAATCAGACAATGGCCCTAGTCGATCGGCACGGCACGATCGCCGCCCCGACCCTCGTGCTCTGGGGCACAGACGATCCTTGGCAGAAGTTAGCGGACGGCCAGCAGCTAGCGGGGGAAATTCCCGGCGCAACTTTCGAGACCATTGCAGGCGCCTCGCACTGGGTGCAGCAGGAGGCGCCGGAGCAGTTTTCAGCAGCTCTGCTAAATTTCTGGCACCAAAAGTAGGACATCAAAATCTTTGCTGCTGAATCCAACTTCGTACCTCTCTAATCGTTCGATTTTCTCCCTGGGTTTGTCGTTGATTCAAAAAGTAGTTGAGCCGTTCTGCGTCAATCGGTGGCAGTGCCACGCTGACTGCTTGCTCTTCATAGCAATCGCCCTGTAGCCAATAAATAATCATTCCCCGTTGTTTGGTGAATCGCCAAACCTCAGGCACCTCCAGTGCTTGACAAATCTCCAAGCGTTGACTAGAAGGACTTGTAATGTCTACTTCAATCACTAGATCCGGTGGCAGGCGATCGGGAATGTTGGGGTCTAGGCCCTCTAATTTTGCGGCATTTTGAATGTAAAACCCTGTATCTGGCTCTGCTCCCTTTTCTAGATCTTCCCGCTCTAAGGTCATCGATCCGACATCAACGACCTCTAGATCGAGTTCCTCAGTCAGGGTCTTGACGATACGAGCTAGCAGGCGGTTGATTATTTCATGCAACTTAGAGGGCATTTTTATTGCTAGCGTCCCCCGGTTGTAGGCAGCCCGTGCCGACCGGCGATCGCCCATATCTGCCAACATGGCCCGATACGTCCGCCAGCTAATGCCGGACAAAACGACTGTCTGAGTAAGCTGTCCTTCAAAATTATCCAAGTCCAGCTCGCTGACTTGAGTCGAAATCGACACCATCAGAAGTATCCACTGCAGTTACACCCACTGTAGCCCAATGGGATCGACCCCTCCCCCAATCGTCGTCGCTGGGTGGCGCGACCTCTAGTTCGCAGCCGCTAGACCAGGTTGGGAAATGTCGCGATCGCACCCGGATGGACCAACTCCCCGCCTTTACTGGTGAGCCCCTCAGCCAGGGCTGGACTATCGCCAAGGGCCTCCAGGCCGCGATCGGCTAAGGCGATGACATAGGGCAGGGTACTGTTATTGAGGGCCTGAGTGGCTGTGTGAGGGACGGCACCGGGTAGATTGGGGATGCCACAGTGAACGACCCCTTCGTCAAGGTAAGTTGGGGCGCTGTGAGAAGTGGGACGTAGCGTCTCGATACAGCCACCTTGATCGACAGCAACGTCCAAAATTGCGGAGCCGGGACGCATGCGAGCGACCAGGTCGCGAGAGACCAGCGTCGGAGCGCGCCGACCGGGTACTAGCACGCCACCGATAAGTAGATCTGCATTGGGAATGGTGGCTTCGATGGTGCTGGCGTTGCTGTGCAGCAATTCGACGCGAGAGCCGAACAGGGTCTCTAGAAACGCGAGGCGATCGATGCTGATATCGAGGATTTGGACCCGCGCTCCCAAGCCAACCGCCATGCGGGCTGCTTCCGTACCAACGGTACCGCCACCCAGAATGGTCACGGTACCGGGAGCGACACCAGGTACGCCACTCAAGAGAATGCCGCGACCGCCTTGAGCGCGCTCTAAATAATGAGCGCCAAGCTGCACTGCCAGGCGGCCGGCAATGATACTCATTGGGGCCAGCAGGGGCAAGCGACCGTCTGGGAGCCGGACGGTCTCATAGGCGATCGCAGTCGTGCCAGCAGTGACCAGGGCACGGGCAAGTTCGGGGACGGCTGCCAAGTGCAGATAGGTAAACAGCAGACGATCGCGCCGCAAGTACTGATACTCCGAGGCTAGCGGTTCTTTGACCTTGACGGTCAGCGTGCGATCCCAGGCTGCGGTTGCATCCGCAGCGACGATCGCGCCAGCCCCCTCGTAGTCAGCATCGCTAAAGCCCGCCCCCGCCCCAGCCTGGGTTTCAACGAAGACCTGATGGCCGCGATCGCTCAGGGCACGGACGCTACTGGGGCTCAAACCCACCCGGTATTCGCGATCTTTAATTTCCTTAGGAACGCCGATATCCATAGGCAGCGGCTCGAATCTAGGTGAAATGGCTGCGAGGGGCCATGTGTGACGCCAGAGCAGCGATGTTGCTCGTCCCCTCAGCCTGACACACTTTGTAGCCCGGTGCCACGGTTGAGTGGCTGGTCCTCTCTGACTCGCAGCAGAGAGCGCTCGCAAGCTTGGGCTGGAACCTTGTTACTGGGATAGCGCCAGCAAGCGCTGGGGATCGAGGCGTATCGACCAAGGGAAAGGCATTCCTGCCAGAATTTCCCACTTCTCGCGAAATACCTCTGCTTGCAAGTGATAATCGTCGGGGCCAAGCGGTGGTTCGCCGAGCTTGAGGTAAAGGGTCACGCGGTGGGGTGTTTCGCTTTTCATTGCCAGCCAACAGGGAAATGTGTTGTCGGTCGCGAGGCCGCGACTGGCTTGAAGGGTAGCTGTATGGGGCTTGGCACTAAGCTGCAGATCGTCGCCGTCGATATGGTCCTGAAGGGTGCTCTCAGCTGGCGGCCCGAAACAATCGGTTCTTGCCGGTGGAAGTGCTTCCAAAAATTCAATCTGATGTGCCCGCATCCCCAGGTGGGTAGTACCTGCAGAAATCGCTGCGGCTATCTGCAGAGTGCAATTCCAGTCGAGCGCGCGCGCGATGTGGGAGCTTTCCGGGACGATGCGGGAAATATTTTTGCATCCCGTCAAGCGAGCGGCACCGACTGTTTTGGGATACTTCATCACGGTAGATTTTGCGTCGCAAACGCTAGCTTGCCCCCGATCCATCACGAGCAAGCGATCGCAGACGCGGTAAGCTTCTTCGATATTGTGGGTGACCAATAGCGTGACCCCTGGAAATTGCTCTAGGTGCAATCGTAGATCCCGTTCGATGTGGGAACGCAGGTGCGTATCCAACGCTGAAAACGGTTCGTCTAAGAGCAAAATCTCTGGCTGGCTGGCGAGAGCGCGGGCTAGGGCCACCCGTTGCTGTTGGCCGCCGGACAATTCTGCCGGCAGGCGATCGCCTAAGCCTTGCAGCTGCATGGTTGCGAGGCCCCGTTCGGCGATTTGCCCCTTTTGCCGTACGGAGAGTCTAGAGGGTGGCAGACCGAACGCTACGTTCTCAGCAGCACTCAGGTGGGGGAACAGAGCGTAGTTCTGAAACAGAACGCCAACGCGGCGATCGCGACTCGGAAGGTCGATCCCTGCCTTTGAATCAAAGAGCACTCGACCGTTGAGAACAATGCGCCCGGCATCTGGCGTTTCCGTGCCGGCAATGCATCGCAGGATCAAGCTTTTACCCGCACCGGATGCCCCCAATAATCCCAGCGGTCGTTCGTCGGTCTCGAAGGAAACATCGAGGGTAAACCCTGGTAAGGCTTTCCGAATCGAGACTCGGAGGTGGGGCCGAGCTACGGTAGGGCGAGAAGACACTGTTGGGGGAATTGCGAGATATCCCGGTTGGGCCTTTGCTTGCTTCTTCTTGACCGTGGGTTTGGCGGGCGATTGCCAACAGTTGGCGAGGATGAGCCCCCCAAGGGCGATCGCCAAGATGGTGCCGGTCCAGAGGGCAGCTTCGCGGAAGGCTCCCGCTTCGACGGCAAAGAAAATTGCCATTGCCAGGGTCTGGGTTTTGCCGGGAATATTCCCCGCCAGCATCAGGGTCGCGCCAAACTCTCCGAGGGCGCGGGCGAAACCAAGGGTCGTTCCTGCCACGATTCCCGGTAGGGCCAGGGGCAAGGTAACCTGCCAAAAGAGCCGCAGCTCGGAAGCGCCCAGGGTACGGGCGGCTTGTTGGAGGTTGCCGTCGATTTGCCGGAAGGCGCTGAGTATAGTTTTATACGCCAGGGGCAGAGCGACGATCGTGGCGGTAACGATCGCGGCATACCAGGTAAACACCAGGCTGATGCCGGCCCGATTCAAGAGCGCCCCGAGCGGGCCATGCTTGCCCAAAAGCAGCAGCAGCAGAAACCCCAGAACCGTCGGTGGCAAGACCATTGGCGCGAGCAAAATACTCTCTAACAAAGCTTTGCCGCGACCGCGATAGTGCTGCATAAAATAGGCCGCACCTGCCCCGAGAGCAACGGCGACGGGAGTGGCGATCGCGGCAATCCGCAGGGAGATCCACAAGGGGCTGAGGTCGAGCATGGGGTACACCGGGGCGGGAGTTTAGGGCGAGATAGGTATAAACCCAAACTGGTCGAAGGCCTGCCGGGCGGCGTTTTCCTGCAGGAATTCGATAAATTGCCGGGCGGCGATCGGATGGGGGCTATCAGACAGCATGGCGATGGGGTAGCGAATGGGGGCGTGGGCGTCGGTGGGGACCGTTGCTAAGATTTTGACGCGATTGGAGCGGGTAGCAT
>CAYTBI010000109.1:0-5788 GCA_964435975.1 uncultured bacterium | reverse complement strand
ACCCAACTGGGCCTACGAGCTACGTTCCTTTCGTTTCTGCGGCCTCGGGGGTTGGCAGAACTAGCCGCAGATGGTCAAGCGGCTGGGTAAGGAGGAATACCAGTATTTGTCCTCTGGCATGGGACATCACTTCTGGTTCAATCCCTTCGACCAGGGCACTGCCAGGGATTACTCGGATTTCCTCGGCCAACGCCGGGTCATCCTCAAAACCCAAAGTCGCACCCGCTCCTTCGGCAGCGGTGGCAACGTTTCTTTCAACCAACAAGAGCAACTCGAACCCCTGATGCGACCCGAGGATTTCAATCGCCTGGGGACCGGGAGCTGTGTCTATGTTGGTCGCACGGTCGGGCGCGCGCGAGGAGAAACCGGGGAATACGGCCTGCCCCTCAATGTGCCCCGTATCAAAATCGACCGCGAGTACATCGCTCGCCGAGACCGCTGTATCGATTACTGGGAAAGCGCCCTGTACCCCCGCATCGTTGCCCGCGAGGACAAGGCGAAAGGCTTTACCGGCCTCAGCGATGCCGAAATTCACGAATTGCTGCTGGCGGAGCGCAAGAAACGGGTAGACATGGCTGCCGAACTGTTCCCCGAACCACCCAAAGAGGGTGACGGCGCTGGTGGGGAGGACACGCCAAATCCTTACGGCACCGCAAGCCTAGATGGCTATTAACTTTCAGGAGGCTACGAAGATGCAGATTACCGCCGAGCAAAAACAAGCTTATCTCCAGCAACCGCAACAGTTTTTCGACGACCTGGCCGCACGGCTGGGGACGACTCTAGACCGGCTGACCGTGACTGGGGCCAGTAACCGCGTCCTGGAGGGGACTGTTGGCAAGGGACAAAGCCAAAAGATGCGTCAGGAGCTGAGCGGCGATCCCGCTTTGTTCTCCCAATTCCTCGATACCTTGGAGCATCCTACCGAGGCGGATGGGTCTCGTTTCATCATCGCCAAGACCAATCAGGATGAGTCGAAGGAAAAGGTCTATATCCTTTCTCCCCGAAGCGGGGTAATTGATAAAGTTGGGTTTAACTTCTCGAATGCAGCCGCGATTTCGACTGCTACTGAGGCGACTCGTACTGAAGCTGAAATCGCTGCTCCCGAAGAAGCCATTCCTACAGCCGAGCCAGAACTCCCCGTCATCGGTGGCGACGGGGAGTTCACTGACGACGACTTCCTGCAAAATCTCGACCTTGATGAGGTCGCTAACGAAGTTATTGCTGGCGATGGGTCATTCATTGATGCTCCTGCAGATGAAGGTTTCGAGCTTCCCGAGGAACCCATTTCGGAAGAAGTAGCAGCCGATCCCCCCGCGATCGCTGAACCAGCTACCGCACCCACTCCTGACGAATCGCCACTTACCGATAATGCCGCTAGCGAGTCCCCGGCAAGCGTTCCCTACCGTATCGAACAAATACCGGGACTAGAACCTGTAGAACGAGATTGGCGGCAAGTGCCTAGCGAGGCTCCCGCTCCTAGCCCAGCTTCCTCCATCGCTGCTGCAGAGAGGGTTTCAGATGCGATTGCCTCGGCAAGTCACCTCACCCCACAAACACGCGAGGACATGCAAGGCCCTATCGACAATGGCTTGCTCGCACAAGATCGCACCCAGCAACGTCTTCCCTTGGAGCAAAATACCGTGGATGCAGCCGAAATGGACCGACGCATCCAAACCGTTGCGCCACTCCTTGATAATTTGACAGCCCATTACGGCGGGTCTCACGAAGGCAAGTTTTTCAAAGTCCGTCGCGATGGCGATACCCTTACCCTCACCCGTCGCCAAGGCGAAGAGCTATTGACCGTCCAGAAACAGGGCGAGGGGTACAAAGCGATTGGCACGCCGAAATTAACCGAGACCGATACCAATTATTTCAACGAAGCCGTTGCCCCTGTCCTAGAAAGAAAGCAGGAGCAACGGCTGAATCGCGTCTTGACGACAGCCGGGAAGCTAGTAGGCCAAACTGGTAAGCCCATCGTTACGGGGAAGATATTCCAGACGGTTTGGTCGCCAAAAGAGCAAACGCTCTCCCTCTTCGAGCGCGGCGACGACAAACCCATCGCTGTTGGCAAACGGATTGACAACAATCATTTCAAAAACCTCGGCTCGCGCCTAACTCCCCAACATGAGCAAAGTTTTGCAGAAATTGATGCCCGACTGGAGGAGCAACAACAGGCGTGGGTACAAAAGGCGGGGGAGATTTCTGTAAATTACCTAGACAAAAACGGGCTCACTGAAGTAAGCGGAAAACATTTCTCTGCCAACTTTGACCGCCAAACGGGCCATCTTGAAATTCGCGAGCGGGAGTCAAACAAACAAATCGTTAATGCTCGCCGCGAGCAAGATGGGAAGTTTACCGACCTAGGAAGCAGACTCAATGCCGGTCACATGAAAATGATGGAAGAATCGCAGCAAAAGAAAGAAGTGAAACAGCAAAAAGTCAAGGAAACCGCTCCCGCTCTCGTTCAGTAATCTTCCCCAGATAAAGCGCAAGTAACGAGGATCTAAATCGTCACAGATCTTAACTAGATATTGGCGATGCAGTCATGGATATAGGTGTTCATTTCGCACGGGAGTTGCTATGCTTTGAATTGAGATCTATTTAGTATTAGTGCAGCTTCAATATTTCAGGAGATATCTGTCATGCCTCAAGAGACTCGTACTCCGACCTCTATCGAAAGACTCAATGCGTATTGCAAAGAGGTAGAGGCGTCTGGTGGTGGTTTTTTTGATATTCAGCCAGACCCCAGCAATCCCCACGATCCCTATGGTCTGAGCGTCTTTGATGACCTGTTGGCGGGCATGGCACCATTGCCAGACCCTGACTGGCCTGAAGGGGAAGATGAGCCACCAATTGTCACGGTTCCAGCAGATTACAAGCCGGAAATAATCCAGTACAACCTGGACTTTCTCTATATCGTTGGGGTTATAGATGGGAAGCTTGTTTACTCCTATCCCCATCAACTCCCGGATGAGTATTGGCAAAAGCCAATCCATATCTACTTTGACGAGCGTCACTACGCAACAATCCAAAGGGGCCGACGCTCGCAGGTGTATTTCCGCTACGAAGGTCAAGAGCTTATAGGGGAGGGTCTGGACGCTCAAGAAGTGCCTTTCTAGATTCGTTTGGTCAATTAGCAGATCCGTCTATTTTAGATTCTGGAGTTTTTGTAATGTCAGCTGAAGTAACCGAACGACAGGAAACACCTATTTTTCCAGAAGGCCACGTTCCCGAGATTATGGAGTGCCTGTTGGGTAATCTTGTCATCCTCATGTACGAACGGGGGAAAGTCGTCTATTGCTACCCCCATCCTCTGCCCAGGTCTTACTGGGCAAAGCCAGCAACCGTTATTGCCGATGGCGTTGAAATCGCCCGTAATGCAAGCGGCCAGCTCGAAACGTTTTTCCAGATTGCTGGTAGTCAATCATTGAGGTAAATCATTGTGCTAATTTCCCCCGACAAGCGGCAGGAATACCTAGAAAAGCCGCAAGAATTCTTTAACGATCTAGCCACACAGTTAGAGACAACTCCAGACCGAGTAACGGTAACTGGCACCAATAACCGCGTTCTGCAGGGGATCGTCGGTAAGGGCAGTCGCCAGGAGGTACGACAGGAGTTGACGGAAGATTCCAAAGCATTCGGGCAGTTTCTCGATACCTTGGCCGCACCCGCAAACGAGCGCGGTCCTCGTTACACCGTTGCGATGACGGATGAGTCGGGGGCAAAGGAGAAGGTTTACGTGCGTTCGGCCAAGGGTGAAGTGAGCGATCGCGTGGGCTTTGCCTTTACGTCGCCCGAAGAAGATGCTGCCCTGAGCGTCTCCCGCCTCGTACGCGAAGTTCAGCAAGATTCTCCCGAACGAGCTGCTGCTTTATCCCAAGAGCTGGTTGGGGCAGTTTCGGCTACAGATACCTCGCCCGCTAACCCAACTGGAGAAACTGCTACCGCTCGGCAACTGGCACGGGATTTCCTCAATCGACCCAGCGCGATTGTTCCCTTTTCTCCGCCCTCGCAGGTTAAAGAAAAGGGGGAGAATCTCGCCACCGCCTCATCTGTGCGCGATGCTATGGGTCTTGAGCATCCTTCTGGACTCAATACCCGATTCAACCCCACCGCACCGGCAGCAGGAAGAGAAGCTGCCGATGCAGTGGGGTTTTCTAGCGATGCTTCTGTTGCCCCTCCAAGCCATCCCGAACTCGCACGCTCCTTCGTGCAGGAGTTCCAAGCGCGTTTGGGGGGAGACTCCGATGCCGCTCGCTGGCTCAAAGAATCCTTGGATGACGGCCTCGTTAACCTGGACGATCGCGTGCGGCAGGCTGACGACCTCACCGCCGCGATCCACGATGGCTTGCAACTCGAACGCTACGTCGATGATGCGGCGACCGATCTGGCCCGCGCCCGGTCGGCGCTGACGGTTACCGAAAACCAAGTTGGGGCTATTACGGCAAATTGGCAAGGGGATGCGGGCGAACGGGCCGCTCTGACCGTTGCTGCAGAGGAAGCGAGTGGGTCGCTGGATTTGGCAGGCGATCGCTTGGAGAAACTGCGGGGTCAATTACTCGCACCCGATGATTCGGGGGCCAATTTACCCCCGGTGGTTCTCAATGCCACGGACCCAAGGCGCAAAGATGCCATTGACGTGCAGTTTGAGGAGGTGCGGGAGGCCGTTGCAGCCTTACCTGTTGCTACTGAAAATCTACAAACGCGCCTGGCGGGGGTGGCAGAGACGGATACGGCTCTACCGGCTGCAGATTTGGCTGCTGCAAAAGAGTCGGCAGCAGCATCCCTGCAAGAGGCTGGGACGGCCACGGAACGGGCGGAGGGCTGGCTGGGCCGTGCCAAGCAGTCTTTCCAAAATCTGTGGTCGTCAGAACGCGAGCGCGGTCGCCAGGCGATCGCCGAGTTCAAGCAGGGCTTTGCACCGCTGGGACAGGTCGTAGACGCGGAACGCAAGCGCGGGCAGGAGTGGCGTGAGGCGGTGGCCGAAACCGTCGCACCTGCGGTCAATTGGACTCAAGACCGCTTGCAGTCGGCTTCGGCCCATTCCTTGGCCGATACGGCAGCGGCACGGTTTGATTCGGCTGAAGAAACTCTGGGGCATTCCGTTGGCTCGATAAAACTGGGCGAGTTCCAACTGCGCCGCGAGGGCGATCGCTTTACCCTCGCCCAAGGTGAGGAAACCGCTTTGGAATTTACCCGCTCTGATGGTGGCATTACGGTTGAAGGTTTCGATGCCGAGCAACTCGATAACGTGCGCGGGGCCTTGAGCGGGCGGGCCAATCGCGCCTTGGCAGCGGAAGTGGAGGCAGATCGCCTCGACGATGCTGCCCAAGCCAAGCGGGACACTCTCGATACCCTCGCTCCCGAAGCTCGTCCGCAATTAGCAGCCGACATCGCGGCCCTCGAAACCGCAGCGGGGGATTATGCCGAGCTGGCCGATAGCGATCGCGCGGCGTTGGCG
The DNA here is from genome assembly GCA_964435975.1 of uncultured bacterium. GTDB lineage: Bacteria > Cyanobacteriota > Cyanobacteriia > Cyanobacteriales > Rubidibacteraceae > CAYTBI01. Next base: position 327 of record CAYTBI010000109.1, on the reverse strand, counting down.
GCTGAGGGGAACGATCCTGGGGTGGCTGGAACCCTCGCCCAAGCCGATGCCCTAAGGAGCGAGGAAGATGTGGCTGCTTTCGGGCGTCAAGATCGCTCTCGCGATGACGCGCAGTTGGCCGAAGCACGCAATGCACCCTGGCAAGAGGAATTCTTGGAGGAGCACCACATTCCTATCTACGCCAATATCGATGCCGCTCGTCAGGCTGGGGTGGCGACTCCCTTGGGTATCGAATACGAGCCGGTTGCCGATGGCGTCCGGCAGGCGACGGTTTCCTTGGGCGAGCAACCGCTCTTCTCCGTGCCGGTGGCCAATGGCAATGAATTG
>CAYTBI010000108.1:0-5815 GCA_964435975.1 uncultured bacterium | reverse complement strand
TAGCTTGCTGCAGGAACACCTCGGGGGTTAGGGCGTCTCCTGCAACGTTCCGCAGCCGCTCCCGAATCGCAGATGTCCCCTGCGCTGGCGTAAATTCCCGCGTGCGCTCTTGCATCAATTCCAGCGCCAAGACCTGCAGCACGGCTTTATTTTGCTCTGCCGTCAGAAGCAGTTTTATCTTCTTGGCAGCTTGACGGGAGCCCAGTAGCGAGTCGCAAATCTTTTGGTACAGCTCCACCCGCCGCCCCGGCAGAGCATTACCACAGTAATGAACGGTGGCAATCATCGTCACCAGCAACGGATTCCGGGCCATATCGGCGATCGCCCGATTCTCAAAGATGCGCGCGATCAGCTCGTTCGCCTTCTGCGTTGCCTCTGCCCGCACGCTCGGGTCATCGCGTCCATCCTCGCGATCGCGTCTGACTCGTTGCCGATACCAACTGGTGATGAACTGTCGAACCTCGGCTGCATTGAATGGCAATACTTCTAAGACGGCCCCCACTTGCTCGACCGGGGCGCTCTTGTAACCATCGGTGCGAGAGGTCAAGATAAAGGCAGCCTGGGGGTATTGCTTTATGGCGCGGTTCGTCCAGCTACTGACGATTTTGCGCTCCTGAGGATCGGCAACTTCATCGAGGCCATCGAGCATAACCAACATATCCCCAGCCCCGAGCCGCTCTTCAAGCCACTGCAGGGTCGGCTGCAGCTTTTTGACTGCGGGTAGCTCCTGGATGCGATCGCAAATGAGTTGGGGTAAGCTCAGTTCCTCGTTTTCCCGCACGGTCTGCTTCTCGGGATCCCACAAGGCGATCCGTTCCCGCACGTCCCGCAAGTAAATGAGGACGGGAATGAATTTCGGGGCCTTGTAGCGATGATAGTCGCGTCTTGCATAGGCGAGGGTCAGGTGTTGGAGAAGGGTCGTCTTGCCCGACCCCGGTGGCGCGATGACGGCCAGCCATCGATACGCAGGGGTCTTGCGGCTCTCGGTCAGAAAGTTCCAGATTTGCCGCCCGCCAATCCGGTCTCCGCCCGGCACCAGGGCTCCCGGAATATCTGCCAGGGGACCGGCACTCACCCGCAGCGACACGAAGACATCCTCCAGATTCAGGACGGACAACCCCATCCTGAATCCCTCCATTCTCAGCACCTGAAATTGCTGCACCAAGCTTTGGTAGTACTGGCACTCGAATTGAGAGGCAAAGGTTCGGTCGAGAATCCGCGCTCTGAGTCCGTCATACAACCAGTCAGTGAGGGATTGCGCGTCCTTGCTGGCTCGCTTTCTAAACTGCAGGCCCGCCGCTCCAAATACAGCAACCACTCCAGTCGCGATCGCCCCTTTGCTCGCCCGTCCCCAGATCTGGTGCAGCCGCAGCCACCCGTTCAGCGGGTCTAAGGGCGCTTGCAGCTCTGCGATCGCGGCCTCGATATAGGCTTTTCTCTCCTGGTTCGTATCGAGTCCATCACCAAAGATGTCCCCTAGATTGGCATTCTCAAAGTCTTTCCCAAATCGCTCCAGGGCAAATGCGGCATCCTCTAAATCCGCGATCGCCGCTTCTAATTTCGCTTTCTCTAGCGATCTCACGCGGCCCTGAAGAGTCGCCGCACTTGCGGTCAGGGCTTCGAGCAGGTCGGCTTGAAACGCCCAACCTTTCTGCTTTTTCCAGTCGGCACTTTTGGTATTTTCGTCGAGCGCCTTCTGGAGGGGGGCGATCGCTTCTTCTCCGCACTCGCTCAATCTCTCGCTCACCAGCTCCCGAACTCGACCCCCCTGACGCAGATCCTCGATCCAGGTCTCGATATCTTTGGCTTCGCACCCCTGCGCTCGGCCCGCGATCTGCCCGAGCAACAACCCTACCAGTAACATTACTGGTAGCAGTCGCCTGCTTCGGCGTCGCTGGATGGGGTAAAGACTCGTCAAGTCGGCAATCTCGGCTGCTGGAATGCCCTGAATTTACCAAATAAACCGACAAGCTTTCCAACCGCGATCTCACCTAGCCTCACCACCAAAGGAGCCCATACAATTCACAAGCCTACATAACTGGCCACAACTAATTACAGATCGGTCCCGCAAGGCATCAACCTAATGGTTCGCTCTCCGCCAGTTAAAGAACTATAAGCCCTTTATATTTAGGCTCAGCTTAACAAGGTTTAAATTTACATGTATTTGTAAGCACTATACAGAATAGCCTGATAGGTTTCTGGCGGGATTATCTCCCAACAAACCTTAGCACCAAAAAACTCTCAGTAAAATAAAAAGCCTCATGTATAGACTCGTCCATTGCATACTAGCTGGAATGCTCTTTTTCCTGCTTCCAGGTATGCCCGTAGCTAGCGCACAGAACACTACGCCATTTACAATTGCAAACTGGAATGCGGCTTTGATCCGTCAAGCAGTTACCGACCTCGATCTATCTGGCATTGCTCAGGAAATTGATGCAGACATCTGGTTACTCCAGGAAGTCAAGCAACAGAGTGATATAGACAGCATTGCTCGTGGCCTTGGCTTGAACGGTGCCTCTACAGCGATCTCATCATTTCAGAACGGCACTGGGAATTTAGAAGTGGGAATTATCTCTCGCTTTCCTCTAACAAATATTGTTGAATTCGATCAAACTCCTGATGGTTCCGTAAGTGGTACGACCGAACAACAACTCAATCCTCCCAACATTCCAGGCATTGCAAGCCGAAGTGTCGGTCGCGGTTTCCTCGTTGCTGAAATTCCTAGCCTCAATACTTTCGTTATCGTTTCTCACTTTAAATCCTCGCTCGGCCGCTCTGGTCCTAGTGACTTCGATAATGCTGAGAAACGAGAACTCGTTGCAGCTGCCATCGTAGAAGAAGTAGATGCTCTATTGAATGCCAACCCTAACGCTACGATTATTTTCGGTGGCGATGTTAACGTTGGGGTTTCGGATACGAGTAAGAATGGTGATGACCTAGCCGACGATAGGATAGATGGATATGACGACACGTTAGCCATTCTGGGCGACGGTTTGGTTAACAGAATCAAGATGCGCTCGCTGGCTCAAGGCCTTCCATCCACATTTGTTGGTTTCAACAACCGTCCTCGTTTCCCAGCAGCTGGAGCGATCGATGTTCTTTTCATCGATGGTGCCTTGCGGAATGACTTCACCCCAGCTAAAGTTAGCCGTCAACCTTATGGTTCGGATCACTTAGCTGTTTTCGCGTCTTTTGACAAAACTAATGGTGGCGGTGGAGCTACTGGTAATGGTGGGACTGCTGGAGGTACTACAGGCGGTGGTCTCGGTGGAAATGGATCGCCAGTAGTTCAGATTGTTAATGCCCTTCCCAACCCAATTGGCGAAGACTCTTCTAATGAAAAAGTCGTTCTGAACTTGCGTGGTGCTAACACCTTAGATATTTCAGATTGGAGGTTACGCGATCGCGCGAACAACATCTACGTCTTCCCTCAAGGAACTCGGCTGCAGTTGGGCAACAATGAACTAACACTTCTGCGAAATACGATGCCCCTGAACAACAATGGTGACGTCATCGAGCTTTTTGACGTAGATGGCAACTCGCAGGGGAATTCTTTCAGCTACTCTGGCTCTGATGTCGAGCCAGGTGAATTTGTGACTTAAATTTCTCGGCAGAAGCAGTCACTTTAACTTAGAAAAAGAAAGAGAGGCTATGGACAGCCTCTCTTTCAGTGCAGCACGCCTACCCATGCTTTGTATTGTCTTTGTCGAAAATGGCACGAGTTCGAGTACTTTATATATCTGAGCCAGAACAATGAAAGTGCAGGAATGGTCTAATAATGAAAAACTCTCGTTCGTCTTCACATTGATTGCTGTATTGCTCTCTGGGGTCTGTATGATTATCCCCACTGTGGTTTATTTGCAAGCCTCCGCAGCAGGGGCTTTGGGTGGATTGATTCATGAGATCGCTCAAAGTGGGGGAAAGATTTTCTTCATTCAAAAGCGTAGAGATGGAGTTTATCTCGGTTCATTAACAGGTATGGTGTTAGGCTCTATCTCTGGTTTACTCGTACTCCAAGGATTTCTCCCCACACCACAAGTATGCACTGTTAATGAAATTCCACAAAACCTTCAGGAACAATGCCAAGAATTTGTAAACACAGAACAACGAGCTGCAAACACTCCTTTGATTCTAGAAATGTTCTTGGCTGGTGTTGCATTAAAAGGAGTTTCAGAGGCAGCTGTTGGTATTGAAGTCGAGGAAGAATAGCCCAGAGAGTCTAAAAATACACTATCATCCACCCATCCACAAATGGGACAGTCCCAGTGGACTTCTGGTGGGTCTTCTGGATCGAAAGCCGCTTTACACCTAGGACACACGCCCGTGTCGATCGGGTGCGCTTCCTGGGTTTCTAGCTGCCGCTCCTGGCCGTAACGTGGCCGATACAGCACCAGCTCGCCATCCAAATAACTCGCGCCTGGTGGTTCCCAAAGCTCCTCGGCAATCGGCGCGAAATCCAGGCAATTACCTGGCTGACTGACACATCTCTGAAACCCTGTGCTGGTCAGGCATGACAGCGAAGGGAACGGATGCGAGAGAACCAGATGCGGTTATCGTGTTTGGCCTGGGCTTTCTTGGAGGCGAAGCAGGCCTCGGGGTCAACTGCCAGTAGTGGCACGGGCGTCAGTAATTGTCGTCCTTTGGCGATCGCTCCCCGCAACCATGCCAAGCCAAGCTTCAGGTAACTGAGACCCCGACGCCAGTGGGGGTCCACTTGACGGCGCAAACCAGCAAGCTGAACGGCCAAACCCTGACAAGTGGACCAAAGTAGAGCCACTGCTACGACCAAATACAGCCGCTTGAGGGCTTTGACCGACCGCAAACGCGAGGCCGTTAATTCGAACGCTCCCGACTTGCTGTCGAGAAATAATTCCTCGACATCGAAGCGCAGGCTGTACTGGTGAAAAGTCTGCAGGGAGGGGGTTTCATCGGTGATGACGGCCCAGGGCTCGCGGGCTCCCCGCACATTGGCCAGAGCGAGGTTGCTGCGGTAGATGCCCTCATTCCAGAGGCGGACGTCCGTCAGCAACTTGGCTTCCCCCTTGTCGGGCCATAACTGCCGAACTTCAGCTGGATATCGACGCGGCCCGTGAAGGGTCACATCGCAGGGCAAGCGCAGGCAGTAATGCCAGGAGCTTTGCTGCAGCCATTGCAGCAGGTCTTGGCTGGCAAAGCCCCGGTCTGCCAGGAGCATGATGTCTGGAAAGGCGTGCAATAGGCGTTGGGCCAGACGCAACAGACCCCGATAGGCTGGAAAAGCAACGGCTGCACTCCGATGCTCGAGAACCTTCCACAGCAGCGGGACAGCTCGACCGCAGCAGACTACCGATAGATGCACCATGCAGAACCGGTTCCACAAAACTGTGGTGTCCAAGGCCAGGTACAGACGACGACCTTGCCAGTTCTGTAAAGCTCCTAGCACCAGGGGCACGTAGAGAGCTGGCACCCGAATGCGCTGGTTCTCCAAGAAGCGGTGCCAGCGACGCTGGTGGCTCTGTGCCTGCTGGGCGCGACTGCAAACATGAGCTTCCCAAGCCGTGAGATTCAACCGTTCGCTACCGATGAGACCGAGGACCATCCAGGCCAATACGACAAGGTGTCGCAGGTCTTGGTAGCGACAGTGCTGTCGTAGCCAGTCGAGCAGTTGGCGGTAAACGAGCAGGTTGGCGGGCATACTCTCTAAGTGGTCAGTGACTCACTTCAGTATGCCGCCAATCATAGGGCTCAGCAGTGCTTTCAGGCGTTCTGTCAGTCAGCCAGCTCGTCGGTTCCCGTCAGAGACGCCACAATAGTTGCTTTAGTCTGAGCCAGATCG
>CAYTBI010000107.1:0-5898 GCA_964435975.1 uncultured bacterium | reverse complement strand
TCAAGTCCATAAACTCCTGACGGGTGCGGGCATCCTCGGCAAATACCCCTTGCATCGAGCTCGTCACCGTCCAGGAGCCGGTCTTTTGCACTCCTCGCATCACCATACACATGTGAGAAGCTTCAACAACAACAGCGACCCCCTGCGGTTTGAGTAGCCCTTGTAAGGCATCGGCAATTTGTTGGGTCAAGCGTTCTTGAACTTGCAGGCGACGCGCATACATTTCACAAATGCGGGCGATTTTGGAGAGACCGATGACCTTGCCATTGGGAATATAGGCGATATGGGCGCGACCCAAAATGGGCAAAATATGATGCTCGCAGGAACTAAACAAGTCGATATCGCGGACTAAGACCATTTCATCAGTATCTTCGTGAAATACGGCTCCGTTGAGCAGTTCGTCTAATGATTGGTGATAGCCAGAGGTCAGAAATTTAAGCGCTTTGACAACCCGTTTTGGCGTGTCGAGCAGACCTTCGCGATCCGGGTCTTCGCCTAGACCTAGGAGTAAGGTTCGCACGGCTTGCTGCATTTCAGCTTCCGAGACTGGGGATTCGAGCTCGGTACGAATGGTTTGCTTGCGGAGATCGTCGGGTGAAATAGAGGAGGTCATAGAGTAGTGTTAGGCTATCGCCTGAAAAGTAGTTCGGTCGTTTCGTTTTCCCCAGTCGGAATCTTTGGCTTGGCAACCGAGTGGCAAGCCAGCCCCGTCTAACGTTGTCGGTACGGCGAGGCTGATGGAGTCGACACGGATAACACGAATGCATGAGACCGAGAACGATAATCATTCTCAAGTCTACAGTACGCTGGATCGGTGCAAGTATTCGCGCTCGAGTCGGGGAATCAGGCATCGCGATTGGTTGGCGAGCGTTTTTTGATGTGTCGGCCTGGGGATCGGATACGTGGCGGGGGCCGCCAGTCCCATGAGTTCGTCGACTAGTAATAGCCCCAAACCCCCCTGTCCCTATTGGGGATGCGGCCGCTGCTGCCAAGTTCCCCTAGAAACGACAAAGCCCCCAGTCTGTGGGGGGTTCTAGCATAAGCCCGTGACGAGACTCGAACTCGTGACCTCACCCTTACCAAGGGTGTATCTCTAGGGGCTAGGATTCTTTGCTTATGAGGAATGTGGCGATTTTCAATAAAACTGTCGATCGATCCGAACGCTCCCGCGCAGCAGCTGCTTGCGATAGCGATCGCCCTCCAGAACGCAGAAGGTGAGGGTTGGCTGCTTGGGGTCGCCAATGTAGTCTCTGCCCCCAGCCCCAGGTAGTCCACGATCCAGTACTCGGGAACGCCAAAGAGAGCATAGTCCTCGCCCTTGCGGGCGTAATCGTTCTGCCGGTTGCAGCTGAACCATTGGGATGGTGCTGGGATGACCTTCACGGCTACTCCTACATCTTATGGACCGCTTGGCGGGAATGCGCCTTGGCGGCAGCTGAAGACCCCCTCGCAGTCCCTTGTTAAGATGCGGGGTATCCACTCACTCCAGAGAGTCCTGCAGGAGGCGACCGGCCATGACTGCAACGACAGCACTGCCAATCCTGTCTTTGGCGAACTTCCTCAACTATAAGGATGGTACCGACGCGCGCTACGAGCTAGAGAATGGGGAACTCCTGACCATGCCCCCAGAAAGCGACCTCAACCAACGCGTCGCTTCGTTTCTGTTTGCCTATCTCCTGCAACAAGGGGTTCCCCCTTACTGCCTGAGAATCGGGGCCGAGATTGTGGTGAGCGGGTCGCGAGCGACCGTGCGTCTACCCGACTTATTGCTGCTGTCGGATGAGCTTGTGGCTGCTTTGTCGGGAGCACCTCGCGCGACGATCGGCCCCGATATGCCACCACCGCGACTGGCAATTGAAATCGTCAGCCCCGGTCGGGAGAATGCCACCCGCGACTATCGCTACAAGCGATCGCAGTACCAGGCTCGAGGCATCGCCGAGTATTGGATTGTCGATCCTCAGTTGCAGCAGGTTGTGGTGCTGAGCCTAGTAGAAGGACTCTACGCGGAGGCTACCTTCACCGGAGATGCGGCGATCGCTTCGGCTCTGTTGCAGGAACTAGGCCCTGGCGCGCACCTGAGTGCGGCACGGGTCTTACAAGCTGGAAGGAGTGCTTGAGTTCCCGAACGTGAGGAATCCCCGCACTGTCCCGACTGAGCTAACCAGCCTCGCCTATGTCGACCTCCAAACGCCTCCAACTCAAGACAGTCGAAGAAGGGCTGTACTATTACACAGTTGATGAGCTGAAAAAGATCCTGCAGCTCCTACCGATCGCGGCAGGGCCTACCCGGAAAGCGGAGATGGTCGATGCGATCTCGTCTTACCTGCTCGGGCCGGGCCTGAAGCAGCAATGGCAAGACCTCAACGAGCTGCAACGAGCTGCCGTCGCTGAGGCGATTCACCTCAACGAAGGTTACTATCTGCACGAACGATTCAAAGCCAAGTATGGTGCGGAGCCTGAATGGCCCACGTTCAGCTATTACGACCGCCACAGACGCCCGGCGGCGCTGCTCGATCTGTTCTTTTACCCCACGGCCAAATACACTCAGGACAAAATGGTGCCGGTCGACCTACAGAAGCAGCTCAAAGCCTTCGTACCCCAACCTAAGGCCCTGGAGCTACCCAGTACTGACCGCGATCCCGAAACCGTAACCGTCTACCGCCGCCACTACGATCCGAAGCGCTTTCGCACGGTCATCGTTGCCGAGCAGGTTCCTGCTAAGCTCTGCCGGACCGAGCAGGCGGCCCAGCAGGATTTATTGGCGGTTTTGCGCTTGGTGCAACTGGGAAAGATGAGTCTCAGCGACAAGACTCTGATGCCGAGTAAGACTACCCTAAATGCAATCGCTCCGCTACTCCAAGGGGGTGATTACTACAGCGAAGCAGATAATCCTGATGATGCCCGCTGCGAACCCATTGGGCTTGTCAAGCCCTTCGCTTGGGCCATGCTCGTGCAAGCCGGCGGGCTCGCCAGCCTCGATGGTAAAAAGCTGCAACTTACCAAGGCCGGACAAAAAGCGATGGGTGCTGGACCCAGTCAAACCCTCAGAGCAATCTGGAAGAAGTGGCTTAAAACGACTCTGCTTGACGAGCTGCGCCGGGTGGATGCCATTAAAGGCCAAACGGGTAAAGGCAAGCGCACCCTGACTGCAGTTAGCGGGCGTCGGGCCGCGATTGCCGAGCTGCTATCAGAATGTCCCGTCGGTCGCTGGGTTGAATGCGAAAACCTCAAGCGCCACGCGATCGCCCGCGATCGAACCTTTACCGTGAGCCGTAACCCCGAGCATCTCTACATTGGTGATTCCCATTACGGCAGTCTCTACGGGGTCGAGGCCGGTCGCTGGAGCATTCTCGAAGAGGCCTACCTAAAATGCATCCTCTTTGAATATGCGGCGACCCTGGGGATGTTGGACGTTGCCTACACCACCCCTTACGCCGGAAATTGTGGCAGCGACCTCGATGCGTTCTGGGGAACGGACGATCTCGCGTTTTTCAGTCGCTACGACGGCCTAATGATGATTCGGCTCACGCCTCTGGGAGCTTTTTGCCTGGGATTGACGAGTACCCACACGGTCGCTCTCGTCACAACCGATAGTACGCTGCGAGTGTTGCCCAACCTCGACATCGTGATGACCGGGCCCCCGCTGACCCCATCAGAGATCCTCTTGATGGAGACCTTTACCCAGCAGACCGGCGATGCGGTCTGGAAGCTCGACCGCGAAGTTGCCCTGAAAGCGTCTGAAGCCGGTCATTCGTTGCAGGAGTTCCACAATTTCTTGGTCCAAGCCAGTGCGGGGGCACTGCCGCAAACCGTCGAGCAATTCTTCCAAGACTGCCGGGAGCGCGCGCAGAGTTTGCAAGACCGCGGTATGGCGCGGTTAATCGAATGTGCCAACGAGACCCTGGCGGCAACCATTGCCCACGACCCCCGCACCAAGAAGTACTGCCAGCTGGCAGGCGGGTGCTATCTAGTCGTACCTGTAGGGCAGGAAACCCGCTTCCGCAACGGCCTGCGCAAGCTCGGCTATAGTCTACCCTTTAGCAATCCCTCTCGGCAGTAACGGCAGCAACGGATGAGCTACTTTCCTGACAATGCCTTGATCGTCCAGAGCGATCGCACCGTGCTTTTGGACGTTCATGCCCCCAGGGCAGAAGCAGCCCAGGCGGCAATCGCGCCATTCGCGGAGCTGGTGAAAAGTCCCGAGCACATCCACACCTATCGCCTCAGCTCCCTAAGTATTTGGAATGCACGCGCTGCTGGGATGCCGGTTGCCGAGGCGATCTCGGCGCTGCGGAACCATGCCAAGTACCCGATACCCGAATCGGTTGCCCAAGAACTCGAAACTCTCGGCCAGCGCTACGGGCTAACCACTCTAGAGGCGGGTTTGCCCTCATCATTAGTTCTGACCACAGCAGATGCGCCCTTAGCAGAACTCCTGCAGCGCCACGATCGCGTCGGACCGCTGCTGGGACATCGCTTCTCCCCCACATCGTTTGCTATCGCGCTCGGCAATCGGGGCACCCTCAAGCAAGCCCTCTTAGTCGCCGGGTATCCGGCTGAAGATTTAGCGGGGTATCTCTCGGGAGACGCCCTGCCCCTGCAGTTACTCACCCAGACGCACGCGGGCGAACCCTTCCACCTGCGCCCCTATCAGAAAACAGCGGCCGACTTGTTCTACCAGGCAGGGCAGGCGAAAGGCGGCAGCGGCGTTATCGTTCTGCCCTGTGGAGCTGGGAAGACGATGGTCGGCATGGCGGCGATGGCGGCCATTCAACAACAGACCCTGATCCTGACGAGCAGCCTCACCTCAGTTCGCCAGTGGCAGCGAGAATTGTTGGACAAAACAACCCTGACGGCCGACGAAATTGCCGAGTACAGCGGCCAGAAGAAAACAACGGGCCCAGTAACCTTGGCCACCTATCAGATTCTGACCTACCGCTACAGCCAGGATGATGATTTTCTTCATTTAGGGTTATTTGACAGTCAGGCTTGGGGGTTAATTATCTACGACGAAGTCCACCTCCTTCCCGCACCGGTCTTCCGCATTACAGCGCAACTGCAAGCCCGCCGCCGCTTGGGTCTAACGGCAACTCTGATTCGAGAGGACGGTCGAGAAGGGGATGTCTTCACCCTCATCGGTCCCAAACGGTACGACGTTCCTTGGCGCGAGCTCGAGGGGCAAGGCTTCATCGCCGCCGCAGAGTGTGCGGAAATCCGGGTCGCCCAAACGGAGGAACGGCAGATGGAATACGCCGTCGCCCAGCGTCGCTACCAGTTTCGCATTGCTGCCGAGAACCCTCGCAAGCTCGAGGTCGTCCGCAGCCTCCTCGAAAGCGAGGCCGGTCACCGTGTTTTGATTATTGGCGAGTATCTCAATCAACTCAAAACCATTACCGCTCGGGTTGACTTCCCGATTGTCACGGGAAAAACCTCGCAGAAAGAGCGCGATCGCCGCTACGCTGATTTCCGCGATGGCAAGATCGCGGGCCTTATTCTCTCACGCGTGGGTAACTTTGCCCTGGATCTGCCAGATGCCGATGTCTTGATTCAGGTTTCTGGGAAGTATGGATCTCGGCAAGAAGAAGCTCAGCGCTTGGGGCGAGTTCTTCGACCCAAGCGAGATGGACGTAGCGCTCGATTTTACACGCTGGTTTCCCTGCGCACTTGTGAAGAAGAGTTCGCCCAGCATCGCCAGCTTTTCTTGACGGAGCAGGGATATAAGTACCGCATTCAGCTCTGGGATACGTGAGTCCGCAAGCTAGAGCGGTACTAGTACTGAACCTGGGTGATTCTGACAAGTGAGATGCTGGTAAAAAACCCAAGCAGCCATGTCAGCCAAGTCTAAGTACGGGACAAAAGCTGTAGGGAGTGCTGAAAATCTTGCGAGCAGAAGGCAAG
>CAYTBI010000106.1:0-5989 GCA_964435975.1 uncultured bacterium | reverse complement strand
CCACGTCGGGTTTCGGGGAGTTCGAATCGGCGCAGCGGTTTTGCCGAACGGTGGAAGAGCTGAATCAATCGCGACCCGACATCAATCTGGAGGTCACCTCCAGATTGTAGGTTGCTCAGTTTTTGCGGCCGAGGCAAAGAATGGGAGAATTTGTGCTTTATCCCAGGCCAGGGAGCAGATTCAAAGCAAAGTAGCTGAGTTGAGGGAGATGATGAAGGCGGCATAGGATCTGGGACGGGCCAGGAAAGTTATCTACTGGAATAGTGGCTGTCCTGGCCGTATTTCGGGATCCGAATGCTGACACTTAAGGGCGAGCAGGTCTTCCATGAAGCAGGGGTGCGGAACTTCCCCTGGTCTGGCCGATCCTGGCCTCTAGCTCCTCCTGACTCCTGAGTTGGTGAAAAATGTCACTTATTAAATGTTGACCTTTCTATTTTTTCGTATCTAATTACGGTCTGAAAGCTTCTTCTGGAGAGACTTTAATGGATTCTAGCTCGCATTGCCGCCCCCCTCGCCGTTACCGAAAACTGTCTTGGAGAGACTTTTTAAATCACCACTTTATAAATGAACCAGGGGTGTTTCGATCGCGCCGAGAGTTGCTTTGCATTACCCTTTTTATTAGTAGTATATATACGTAAAGTCAGGGCAGTATTCGACATGTCTGGTAGTAGTGATTTGTCCGTAAGGCAAAGGGTAGCTGTCAACTTCAGCTATGCCGTCAGCTTCACTGAAGGCTTATTCGATATTGCCAATCCGTTACTGGTGGATACGCTATCGGGACTCTCTGATGAGGAGCCCAAGGGAGCTGTTTTTGTCATTGACAGCGGTTTTCTCAAATATCACGAAGCTATCTACGCGAAGATCGTGCGCTACGCCGAGTACTACAAAGCACGGTTCTCGATGCTCCTCGAGCCGGTTGTGGTACCGGGGGGTGAAGCGGCCAAGAACGATCCCAGCCTTGTTGAAATGCTGCACCGCGCCTTCGAAGCAGCTCGTTTGTGCCGCCATTCTTATGTTGTAGCGATTGGCGGTGGGGCCGTGCTCGATATGGTCGGCTACGCAGCAGCCACGGCGCACCGCGGTATCCGTCTGGTGCGGGTCCCGACGACGGTCCTGGCCCAGAATGACTCTGGCGTGAGTGTCAAAAATGGCATCAATGCTTTTGGCAAGAAGAACTTCCTTGGCACCTTTGCCCCGCCCTACGCGGTTCTAAATGACACCACCTTCCTGAAAACCCTTGACGATCGCGACTGGCGGGCGGGTTTGGCAGAGGCGATCAAAGTTGCACTGATTAAAGACCGTAGCTTCTTTGAACTGATTGAGGATAAGGTCATCCCGCTGCGTCGTCGCAGCAGCATTGTTATGCAGCAAGTAAACTACCGCTGCGCCGAACTCCACCTCGATCACATTGCCAACAATGGCGATCCCTTTGAGATGGGGTCGTCTCGCCCGCTAGATTTCGGACATTGGGCGGCCCATCGCCTAGAGTATCTGACTGATTATCGCCTGCGCCATGGTGAAGCAGTAGCAATTGGCATGGCCCTCGATTGCACCTATTCCTACCTGATTGGCTATTTGAGCGAGCCAGAATGGCAGCGCATCATGCGAGTGCTGCAGGGGCTCGGCTTCGATTTCTACGTGCCGGAGCTGAGCGAAGCCCTCGCTGACCCCGAGCATCCTCGGTCGCTCTTCCGGGGTATCTCCGAGTTCCGCGAGCACCTGGGCGGTCGTTTGACGCTCATGCTACTGCGCGCGATCGGATGCGGTGAAGAGGTCCACAGCGTTGACTTCAAGCTCTACCGGCGTGCCGTTTCATTGCTCGAAGGTATTGCTTGCGTCCTGGCTTAGGAGCGGCAGCAACACGGAATCTGTCTTGGAGAATCGAGACCCATGCAGCTTGCAGGCAGCATCTCAGCCCACTTAACTTACTGCTCGAACATTCATGCGGGTGAATCTTGGCCGGAGGTTGAAAAGAATCTCCAGCAATATATCCCTACCCTCAAGCAGCAGCTTGCTCCCACGCAGCCTTTCGGGATTGGTTTGCGTCTCTCAGATAGCGCTGCTCGCACGTTGCACGAGAAACCCGATTGCCTGGCTCGCTTCCAAGCGTGGTTGGCAGCTAAAGGGGCCTATGTCTTCACGCTGAATGGCTTTCCCTACGGGGGTTTCCACGGGCAGGTGGTCAAAGATCGAGTCTACGCGCCGGATTGGTCGCACTCAGACCGAGTCGAGTACACGTGCCGACTCATTGCCATCCTGGCAGTGCTGCTGCCGGCAGGCGTTGAAGGAGGAATCTCGACGGTCCCCCTGTCGTACAAACCCTGGTTTTTTACGGCCCCCTCGGCTCGGGAGATTTTGCTGCGCCACAGCAGCCAGCACCTGGCGCAGCTAGCAGAAGAACTGGCCCGGCTGCACCGCGAAACGGGCAAGCTCGTACATCTCGATCTCGAGCCCGAGCCCGATTGCTGTCTGGAAACGACGGCCGAGGTTATTGATTTCTTTGAGCACTGGTTGCTGCCTGTCGGGAAAGCGTATTTGCGCGATCGCTGGGGAGACTCGCAAGCAGAAGCGCTGCTGCGCGAGCACCTGCGCGTTTGCTACGACACCTGTCATTTTGCCGTGGGGTATGAAGTACCCGCGACCGTCTTCGAGCGGTTCGAGGCAGCGGGCATTCAAATTGGCAAGATTCAGCTGAGTGCGGCCCTCAAAATTCCGCTCGACTGTGGCAGGAGCCGACAGCAATTGCGAGATCGGCTCGCCGCCTTTGCCGAATCGACCTATCTCCACCAAGTGGTGGCGCGCAATGCCGATGGCACGCTCGAGCGCTACCGCGACCTCACTTCGGCCCTGCCGTTCTTGCCCGATACCAAAGCAGTCGAATGGCGTACCCACTTTCACGTTCCGATTTTTATCGAAGACTATCAAGACTTTCAATCGACCCAAGCAGACATTGCACTTGCCCTGCAGCAATTCCAGACCCAATCGAGTTGCCAGCATCTTGAAATTGAGACCTATACCTGGGGAGTGCTGCCGCCAGCGATGAAGCAGGATCTCTTGACTTCAATTCAGCGAGAATATGTCTGGGTTTTGAGTCAATTCGCGTAAATTGAGCAAATTCTTCATATGGGGGCATCTCATGGAAAAAACTGCTGTTATTAATGTTGTTGGCTTGACTGGCAACCTCATCGGGCCACAGCAGACTCCCCGAATTTCGAAGTGGCTTGCCGCAGGCGAAAAGGTTACGATTGCGCCGGTTTTACCAGCGGTAACCTGCAGTGCCCAAGCCACGTATCTGACGGGTAAAATGCCCCAAGAGCACGGCATTGTTGGCAACGGCTGGTACTTCCGTGAGGAGGGCGAAGTCAAATTCTGGCGCCAGTCCAATCGACTAGTGCAAGCACCCAAAATCTGGGATGTGGCTCGCGAGATCGACCAGAGCTTCACCTGCGCCAATTGTTTTTGGTGGTACAACATGTTTTCCACCGCCGATATTGAAGTCACGCCGCGCCCCATGTATCCAGCAGATGGGCGTAAGCTCCCCGACATCAATACCAACCTGCCCGAGCTCCGGTTCCAGCTCCAGAAGGAATTAGGCCCCTTCCCCCTCTTCAAATTTTGGGGGCCGGCAACTTCGATTGAGTCGAGCCAATGGATTGCCAATTGTGCCAAGTGGGTCGAAGAACGCTACGACCCGACGCTGAATTTGGTGTACCTACCCCACCTGGATTATTGTCTGCAAAAAACCAGCACTAACCCTGCTGAAATTGCAACGGATTTGCAAGAAATTGACGAGGTTTGCGGCGATCTCATTGCCTATTTCGAAGGGCGTGGCGCGTGCGTGTTGCTCTTGTCTGAGTACGGTATCGTGCCGGTCTCTCGTCCAATCCATCTCAATCGCAGCCTGCGAGAGGCTGGCTTGATTGCCCTGCGCGAGGAGCTGGGCCGCGAACTCCTCAATGTGGGCGCAAGTCGGGCCTTTGCCGTTGCCGATCATCAAATTGCCCACGTTTATCTCAACGACCCGAGCTGCGCCCAGCGCGTGCGGACGCTGCTCGAAGCCACTCCCGGCGTGGCTGAGGTGCTCGACCGGGCTGGCAAACAGCAATACGGGATCGATCATCCTCGCACGGGCGATTTTGTGGCGATTGCCGCCCCCGATGCCTGGTTTACCTACTACTACTGGCTCGACGATCGCCGCGCCCCTGATTTTGCCCGGACGGTAGATATTCACCGCAAACCAGGCTACGACCCGGTCGAGCTGTTTTTGGATCCGGCCCAGCCCCTGGTTAAAGCCAAAATTGCCGCAACGCTGGCGCGCAAGGCGCTTGGGTTCCGCTATTTGCTCGATGTCATTCCCCTCGATGCGACCCTGGTGCGCGGCTCCCACGGGAGGCCCGCCGCCGACCCAGGCGAGCGACCGGTTTTACTCGGACGAGACCTGGGACTCTCCGGGGAAATTGCACCGACAGAGGTCTTTGGAGCGATTTTGCGATCGCTCCAGGGGCGCACCCTGGCCGAAATTAGTTAGCGTTTAAGGAGATGGGATTTTGAGTATTTCAAGCATTAGCCCCCAGACGCAAGCCACCGTCAGTCAGCTCCTGCAAGCTTGTCTGGAGCGCCAACTCAGTGCGGACGGATTTGCCTGGTTGCACCAACAGCGCCAGCGCATCGCCGCCGGGGCGCCAGCGCGGGTGTTTTTCCTGGCCTACAGCGCGGTTTCCCGCCACGCACCCAAAGACGATTTGCAGCTGAGCTCAGCCGAGCTGGCAACGGCGGCAGCAGCCTGTCCCAGCTGGCGGCCGGAGCTGTGGAGTGCCGATCTTGCCGGTCGCTGTTGGTTGCTCTTGGCTCTCCCCAGCGACGATGTCGATGCCTTCAACGCTAACTTGGATCTCTTACTCTCGGCAGCACATATTGGCGAGCAAGTCGCTTTCTTCCAGAGTCTGCCCTTGCTCCCCCATCCCGAGTGTCACTGTTTTCGAGCCACTGAGGGTCTGCGGAGCAATATGACAACAGTCTTCAACGCGATTGCGCATCACAACGCTTATCCCGCCCGCGTCTTTGACGAGGCAGCTTGGAACCAAATGGTGCTCAAAGCTTTGTTTGTCGGGAGTACGCTGCATCCAATTTGGGGTCTCGACGAGCGAGCTAATCCTACCCTGGCGAGGATTTTAGGGGATTATGCCCACGAACGCTGGGCAGCGAGTCGTTCGGTCTCGCCGGAGCTCTGGCGCTTGGTCGGCCCCTTTACCGATGAGACCAACATCACCGATCTCGACCGCGCCTTCGCCGATTCCGACCCGTTGCAGCAAGAAGCAGCTGCCTTGGCTTTTGCCCAGGCAACCCTTCCTGCCGCGGCCGAGCGCCTAGCCCGTTGCCCCGAGCTTGCCACTGAAATTCGTGAGGGTCGGCTCAGCTGGGAGCGCTTCTGCCGCGATCGTCTGGGGAGCTAAGCCCCTTTATTAACCCACCCAATTACAACCCACCCAATTAGGAGTATCCCCATGACTGCATTAACCCAGAATGTCCTAGAGATGCCTGAGATGTGGATCGATCCCCACATTCACATGTCCTCCCGGACAACCGATGACTACACCGCTATGCGGGATGCCGGTATCGTTGCTGTCATTGAGCCCGCCTTCTGGTTGGGCCAGCCTCGCACCACCGTGGGTAGCTTCCAAGACTACTTCAATAGTCTGGTAGGTTGGGAGCGATTTCGGGCCCAGCAATTCGGCATTTGCCACTACTGCACCATCGGCCTGAACTCCAAGGAAGCCAACAACCCGGCCCTGGCAGAAGAGGTGATGGAACTATTGCCCCTCTACGCCTGCAAAGAAGGGGTGGTGGCTATTGGGGAAATTGGCTATGACGACATGACCGAAGCGGAAGACAAGTACTTTCGCCTGCAACTGGAGCTAGCCAAGGAGCTCAATTTGCCCGTCATGATCCACACCCCCCACCGCGACAAAAAGGCTGGGACATCCCGCAG
>CAYTBI010000105.1:0-6135 GCA_964435975.1 uncultured bacterium | reverse complement strand
ATCTAGAGATATTGCCATTTTACTACATGGTGAGATGGATGGATTAATCGAAGTGTCCTCAAATTAGCTCTCGAACCTGAATGGGAAGCAAAGCTAGAGCCAGACAACTACGGGTTTCGGCCAGGACGGTCCTGTCATGATGCCATCGGAGCAATTTACAATGCCATCAGGTATAAATCAAAATACGTGCTGGATGCCGACATTACAAAATGCTTCGACCGAATAAATCAAAGGAAACTCCTCCAAAAATTGAATACCTTCCCAACAATGGCTCGACAAATTCGAGCTTGGCTCAAATCTGGAGTCCTTACTCGGGAAGAATGGTTTCCTACAGAAGATGGCGTACCACAAGGTGGGGTAATTTCTCCCCTCTTGGCAAACATTGCTTTGCATGGAATGGAAGAGAGAATCAAGCAATATGCTGAAACCCTCCCTGGATACAAAAGAAGTGATCGGAGAGCATTGAGTCTCATTCGTTACTGTGATGACTTCGTGATACTTCACGAAAGTCTTGAGGTTATCCAGGAATGCCATGAGATTATATCGGAATGGTTAAATGATATTGGACTAGAGTTAAAACCAAGCAAGACAAGAATAGCCCACACCCTCAAGGCCCATGACCAAGGATTGCCAGGATTCAACTTTCTTGGATTCAATATCAGGCAATACAAGGCAGGGAAATATCAAAGTGGCAAAAACACAAATGGCAAACTGCTTGGCTTTAAAACTCTCATCAAACCCAGCAAGGAGAAAGTCATTCAGCACTATAGGCGAGTAGCAAAAGTCATCTCCAGCCATAATTTAGCGCCACAACAAGCGCTGATATCACACCTCAATCCCGTGATACGTGGCTGGTCAAACTACTACTCAACAGTGGTCAGCAAGGAAATATACTCTAAGTTAGACCACTTTGTCTATAGACGACTACGCCGCTGGGGAAAACGTCGCCACCCCAATAAAGGAATAAGATGGACCATCCAAAAGTATTGGAAATCCATCGGCTCCAGAAACTGGGTGTTCGCCACTCCAAAAGGAGAAAAGCTAGCCTACTACTCAGACAAGCCTATCCGACGGCATGTCAAGGTCAAAGGGTATGCTTCTCCCTACGATGGCGATTTGATCTACTGGAGTAGCAGAATGGGCCACTATCCTACAATGCCCCTGAGAGTCTCTCGACTCCTTAAAAGGCAGAAGGGTAAATGCTCACATTGCGGACTGACCTTTAGAGAGGATAACTCACTGGAAATCGACCACATCGTTCCGCGTTCCCAAGGAGGCAAGGACGAGAGCGAAAACCAGCAACTTCTCCACAAACACTGCCACGACCAGAAGACAGCAACAGACAGAGCTGTCACAGGTACATCTGACAAATGCCACCCTGTTGAGGAGCCGTATGAACCGAAAGGTTCATGTACGGTTTTGAAGACAAGTCGAGGGGGTGACTCCTCGGCTTAGTTTAATGTCCCAGTTCGACTTCAGAGCAGCCACAGGCTTTAGCCGTCTAACCCATACCAATTCTCCCAGTCTCCACTACAGATAGTCTGGACTCCGTATAACCCGAGCAGCACCGGGCTCTGGGAACAAGGCACAAACCGAACCTGCCATACGAATAGCGTTACCACTTTCGGGGAGGTCTGGAGAGTGCGTAGTTCTGAGGAAGCCTCAGAACGCAAGATGCACTCGCGGGGCTGGCCCCCTTCGCATTCCGGTTCCAAGCAAGCAAACAGCGAAGCTAACAACCTAAATTGAACGCTTAGCCCCAATGTTGGGAGTTTGGTGTGGAGCCAGCTATCCCGATCGCGGTCCAAAGCCACGATCGCGCCGTAGTGTTAAGTTTTTAATACCGTAGGGGACGCGTTCGGGAGCTAGCGGGAGTGGCGGTTGCGTTGCAAATTGATGGGCTCGGCAAACGTTATGGCGATCGCGCTGCTGTCGATGGACTCGATCTGACCGCGCGATCGGGAGAGATATACGCCCTGCTGGGGCCCAACGGCGCGGGCAAAACAACCACCCTGCGCATGGTTGCAGGACTGCTGCAACCCGATCGCGGCGATGCGATCGTCTGGAGCCACAGCATTCGCCGCCAGCCACGCCAAGCCAAACAGCAGATGGCATACCTGCCAGACGAACCCCTGCTCTATGGCAAATTGCGACCCCTGGAATACCTAGAATTCGTTGCCGGGCTCTGGGGCATCCCCGCAAAAGTTGCCCAGGATCGCAGCGAAGAACTGCTACGCCAGCTTGACCTGTGGGAAGCACGAGGCCAGTTTTGCGAAGCCTTCTCGCGCGGCATGAAGCAAAAACTCACCCTCGCTGGAGCCTTTATCCACCGCCCCAAACTCATCGTGCTCGACGAACCCCTCACGGGGCTCGATGCCGTCTCCGCCCGCCTGGTTAAAAATATGCTGGCCGACTACGCTGCCCTGGGCAATACGGCGATTTTGACCACCCACATCATGGAAATCGCCGAACGGATGGCCGATCGCATCGGCATCATCAACCGAGGACGCCTCATCGCCGAAGGCACCCTCGACGAGCTGCGCGATCGCGCCACCGGGGGTATGACGACCTTAGAAGACATCTTTATCGACCTGACCCAGGAGGAAAACGCCGATGCGACCCGGTAGTTTGCCGTGGCTGCTGCGCTTCGAGCTGCTGCTGTGGTGGCGGGAAATACGCGGCCACCGAGCCGCCCGCATCATTCTGGGGGCATTTATCCTGCTGGCGGGGTTGATGGCCGCTGCTTTCGGGTTCCTCTTGCGGGTGGGCCTGCAAGCAGACGAGGGTGGCGATGCCTTTCCGTGGATTTGGCTGGCGGTCATCGCGTTTGTGGGTTTGGCGTTCTTGAGCGCCCTCACAGCCATACCCGTGGCCCTGGCCGCCCTCTTCGATCGCCGCGACTTCGATTTGTTGCTCGCATCGCCTGTGACCAGTCGGACGGTTTTGGCCGGGCGGCTGCTCGGAATTGCCCTGCAGTTATTCGGGAACTTTCTGTGGTTCGTACTGCCCTATTCGGTACTGGTAGTAGCCTCGGGGCTACCCCAACTATTGGGCATCTACCCCGGCCTGGGGGGCATTTGCCTGTTGTGTGCCTGCCTGGTGACACTGGGCTTGCTGCAGCTGGTGCGGTGGGTCGGGCTCAAGCGAGCGCGCGCGCTCGCTCAGGGCACGCTGGTGGCCTTTAGTTTGGCGACCTTTGCAGGCGCGCAGCTATTGCGCCTCTGGGTGGCGCGCTGGGGCAGTGGCGAGTTGGATCGCTTCTCGATTGCGACCGTCGATACGCCTTGGCTCTCGGGCGAGAGCTGGCTATGGTTCCCCGCCCGGACCCTAGCCGGGCATCCCGGCCCGATTTTGCTGTGGGTGGGGCTGTGTGCTGGTGCGGCAACCCTGACGGTACGAGCGATGGAGCGCAGCTTTCTGCACGGAGGCCAGCAGGCTGCTGCTAGTGCTGCCACTGTAGGCAAGCTCAAGCAACCGGCAGCATCTTGGCGCTTTAGTGGCAACCTGCCTTGGATCTTGCTCGTTAAAGAGTGGCGCTTGCTGTGGCGCAATCCGGCCCTTTTCTCCCAGCTCGGCACCCAAATTGCGATCCTCGGCACCTACACCGCCATCTACCTCTTCGATCCGGACTTCAACATCGACCCGAGCATCGTGCTCGCCATCGCTCAGACGGCCTTCGGCCATGCCATCGGCGAAATTATGACGCGGTTGACCCTCCTGGGCGAGGAGGCCCCGACTCTCTTGCAGGCTTCTCCTCAAGGCTCGCCCAAACTTGCCGCGTTTAAGCTGCTGGCGGCTCTGATCCCGACTTGGGTGCTACTGCTACCTCTCGGGGCGATCGCGGGCCTACGAGGTGAGAGCTGGCTGGCCCCCATGCTAGTCGGCATCCTTGCTAGCAGCTTTGCAGGCTTTTTGGCCCTGTGCGGCTCGCGGGCTCGCCCCAGTAGCGAGCTGCTGCAACAGCAAGACGGCGCCCCCAAACGCTTGGATCTAGCTGTGGCCCTACTATCGGTGCTATCGCTGGCCCTTTGGGTCGCAATCTCTTTAGTTTTAGTGCGGGGCTGGTGGCTCTGGAGCTTGCTCTGCTGGCCGGCCTTGGCAGTCGTGGCAGCACTCGCCTATGCTCGCGGCCGCCAAACCGGTATTTTGTCTCAGATCTAAAGCAAGCCCACCATGTGCAGCAGGCCGCGACCGCTGACCAGCTCGGCTAGCAAGGCAATGAAGCCGAGCATGGCAATGCGACCGTTCCAGACTTCGGCAGTGGTGGTCATTCCCCAAACTCGAGATTGGGGGTACATCTTGACGCGCTTGCGCATGGTGGTGACCTGGGCGAAGTCTTGTGGCGGAGCTTCTAAAGCTGCTTCCACCGACGCACAAAGAGACTGAATGAATGTCGGGTCGGTGTTGGGGGCGGGGACGCGACGGAAATCCTCAATGCCCGCGGCTTCGGCAACCTCGCGATACTCCACATCAATTTCTTGGAGAGTTTCGATGTGCTCGGAGACAAAGCTAATCGGAATCACCAGTACCTCCTTGGCACCAGCCGCACCTAGCTCTTCGAGGGCATCTTCACTGTAGGGCTGCAGCCATTCCACCGGACCGACGCGACTTTGGTAGGCCAAAACGTGGGGGTTGGGGCGATCGAGAACTTTCAAGATGGCACTCACGCAGGCTTCGATCTCTTGCAGGTAGGGGTCGCCCGCCTCTTCCACGTAGCTTTTGGGGACGCCGTGGGCGCTAAAAAACAGCTGCACGCGCTCGGGCTCGGGGAACTTGTCGAGTTCGGTAGCGATGAGATTGGCCATCGACTGCAGATAGCTCGGTTCGTCATACCAAGAGGGCACGACCGTGTAGGGCAGCTTCTGGAGCTGAGGGTCTTCGCGCCAAAGGCGATCGAGCAAGCGGAAGCTCGAGCCGCTGGTGCTAATGGAAAACTGCGGGTACAGCGGCAAAATCACCAGCCGATCGAGGCGATCGCGAACGATTTTTGCAGTCGCTTCTTCGGTGTAGGGGTGCCAGTAGCGCATACCCACATAGGTCGTTGCCTCGTGGCCGCGATCGCGCAGTTGGGTTTCTAGAGCTGCAGCTTGCTCTTCGGTGATACGGCGTAGGGGCGATCCACCCCCAATGAGCGTGTAGTTTTCCTCCGATCGCCGCGCGCGCGACGAAGAGATGAGCCAGGCCAAGGGATGCTGCATCCAGGGGAACGGCAGACGGATGATCTCCGGATCGGAAAACAGGTTAAACAGGAACGGACGCACGTCTTCGAGCGTGTCCGGCCCGCCTAAGTTCAGCAGCAGTATCCCGATGCGACCCATGGCAAATTTGCTTATCTTAAAGATTTCAGATTGTTCACCAATTTTAACAACACCCACGAAATGTCGCGCATTCCCTAAAGGGCCGTTACATTCTGTTATCTTGCCAATATCTTGTCGGTACCACCGCTCATGGCCACTATTCTGCGCACCTGGAGCTACAAACATCTCTGGCTCTACAACACGATCTCCCGCCTCTCGGCCCTCAGCGTGGGCGGCGAAAACCGCTTTCGCACTCTAGCTCTAGAAGGGCTACCTATTAGCCCACAGACCCGCGTTTTAGATCTCTGCTGTGGCTCAGGCCAGACCACTGGCGTGTTGGCCGCGCGATCCCAGCATGTCACCGGCCTCGACGTCTCGCCGCTTTCGTTGGGGCGAGCGGCCGCGCGCGTCCCGGATGCAACCTATGTCGAAGCTCTCGCTGAAGAGATGCCCTTTGCCGATGGGAGCTTCGATTTGGTTCACATCAGCGTGGCCCTACACGAGATGGATACAGAGGCGCTGCGCAAAATTTTTCGGCAGGCTCACCGAGTTTTATCGCCGGGGGGCGTTTTTGCGGCGATCGACTTGCACCGCCCTCAAAATCTGCTGTTCTGGCCGCCGTTAGTGGTGTTTTTGTGGTTGTTTGAAACTCAGACAGCTTGGCAGCTCATCGACACAAATCTTGTTACCGAGCTACAAGCAGTCGGCTTCGCGCGCGTCGAGAAAGTCCTCCACGCTGGGGGCAGCTTGCAGGCACTGCAGGCTTATAAATCCGAGTCTTGTTAGGGCACTTCGATTAATCCATCCATCTCACCATGTAGTAAAATGGCAATATCTC
>CAYTBI010000104.1:0-6311 GCA_964435975.1 uncultured bacterium | reverse complement strand
TCAAGAGCTGATTTTATGGAAAATTACAGGGATAGGCTATTAATCGAAGTACCCTATATATTATCTAGGTGGAACTTTATTGTCCGCGCACATCAATGAGCTGGGTGCAATTTGAAAGGATGCTGCCATGTCGAGTGCTACTACCCACAAAGCTCTTGTTAGCCTTTGCTATTTTTCCAGATGCTGCTTGTATGGCAAATGAGACGATCGGCCTAAAAGCAAACCGCTACTTTATCGATATCCTCGAAAGGGAAATCAATGCTTTTTTTGCATGGAGGCCAGACTTTCCGAAGCTCATTGCGGCCCATCGTGGCGGCGGCTTTCTTCCAGGCTTTCCTGAAAATATTCTTGCAAGCATGGACCACACCGACGCTTTGGTCCAACCATTATGAAAATCGATATTCAGCACACTCGAGATGGCTTTCTCGTCTTGATGCACGACGATACCCTAGATCGCACGACGACAGGGAGCGGCTTGGTGGCTGAGTGTCGATGCTATTTCTACCAATCGCGTTCCGAATCTGGGGGCAGCTTTAGGATACGATCCTCAGCCCGCACGCACGCCCTAGCGGTAAGTGCTTTGTACCTGAGATTGGAATTGGTTGTTCGTGTCAAAGAATTCACAGTGGGGATGGCGATGGCCTACGACTTCAGTGCGGCAAATTCCAAGGCCTTAGATGCTATTGCTTAGCTTTTTAGAAGGTTATGTCCTGAAACTACAGGGTTGTAGGCAACGGTTCTAAACGCGACTTGGTTATTGGCGGGGTTGTAGAGCGTGTAGCTGGCCTGCCCTGGCGTGCGTCCGACAGCGCCAACGCCCACGACGCGGCGGGTTGATTTGCCCTGCTCCTGCGGCTCCTGCTGCCCGTCTAGGGTCGTGACGGTCGAGCGGAGTTCGCTGGGGGTTACCCAGCACTCAAAGGTCAGCCCCGACCGCCCGCAAAACAGGGTGTTGGCATCGGCGCGAATGAGGCGATCGCACAACTCAATCGCCGGGGTGTCCGGTGTGAGTTCGTCTGCGTGGCCCACCGTACTGCCATGAATGAGCAAGCAATCTAGCTCGTGAAAGCCAAAGTGACACGACCGCAACCACCGGACTGACTCCCGCGAGACAGATTCCCACAGGTCCTTGACCCCATCGCCCCCAAACTGCGCCATCAGTTCGGGGGCATCGAGTGGCCCACTCAACCCGTGCAAACTAAAGCATTGCTCTTCCCACCAACCAATGCAAACTTGGGGGTTGAGTTCTCCCGAGCGGGGCGCTCGCAGCCGCGCGATCGTCGCTTCATTGTTTCCCTTGAGCCCGACGACATCTCCCAAGACATAGAGGTCGGTAACCGGGACGCGCTGCCGTCGAATATCCTGCAAAACCGCTTCGTAGGCCGCTAAATTGCCCTCAATCCCACTCAAAATTGCCCATTGCATTTCCGGTCGCTTCCTTTTGCTTCCTCGACTCTGGCTCACTCATCGCTGGCATACGTGGCTCGGGTCATCAGCCCGTTCTGCAAACTCCATCCCCCGCGCTAATCGCCAGGCAAAAATTGGTGGCAGACCTTTGTCAAGGATGGCAGCACAGGTTTTTTCGTAGTCGTAGGGCACTTCTCTAAGCTCTGCTCGGGCGGTATCCGTGTCGTAAAGAACGTAGGTGGCGTTAGGGCGACCGTGGC
The DNA here is from genome assembly GCA_964435975.1 of uncultured bacterium. Lineage (GTDB taxonomy): Bacteria > Cyanobacteriota > Cyanobacteriia > Cyanobacteriales > Rubidibacteraceae > CAYTBI01. The sequence goes on along the minus strand of CAYTBI010000104.1, from coordinate 4,644 downwards.
GGGGTTCGCCAACCGATCCGGCGTTAACAATTTGCTTTAAGGGTGTCTCGAATTGGGTTTCCGGCAGATCTTTGCCCGGTTGTCGCACGCGGACGGTTAAGCTGCCATTTTCCAGGCTCCGCACGTAGGGAACGTGGGTATGGCCGCAGAACAAAACATCTGCATCTGCCGAAAGGACTCGTTCTAGTGCGGCAAAGCCATCCATGCTGGGCAATAAGTACTCGTGTTGGCCATTGGGGCTGCCATGCACGAAACAAAGATTATCCAGTCGTAGGGTCATCGGCAGGGTTGCTAAGTACTCCCGCACCTCTGGGTGAATGACATTGTTCGTCCACTCGTGGGCCAGTCGGCCTCGCTTCTCGGCTAATTGGGACGGGTAACTGCAGTCGCACGCATTCAACCCCTCGACGATATCCTCATCCCAACAGCCCTGGCAGGTGGGGATATCGAGGGAGCGAATCATTTCGACCACAGCATTGGGGTGGGGACCGTAGCCGACCAAATCACCCAAACAGTAGATTCGATCTGCCTTGCAAGCATCGATATCGGACAACACGGCATTCAAGGCTTCGTAGTTGCCGTGAATGCAGGAAATGACGGCTAGTTTCATGTCAAGATACGCTCCTCTGGGCTAGTTTCGTGAGAAATTTGAGCTTTGTAGTGCGCTTGATATTGGGCGAGCGCTTCATCTGACAAACACCCATCCCGCAAAGCTTGGCCTACGTCTTTCTGTTGGAGATCCCAGCCCACCACTTCAATACCGCTGAAGCGAGTGGGACGCCCCTCCAGCCAGCGGGGGAGCTTTAGTTCGGTGTATTCGATACCGGGTAGTCCTGCGGCAAGATCGACATCGAAGGCGCGGCCGTCCGGAAGCTCGAAAATGCCTTTAATTCTGTGCACGCTCCCGTAAGCGCCGTTTGCCACTTCACTCAATATCTCATCGAGGCTTGGGGGGTCAAAAACCCGTCCCGTCAGGGGCGCTCGCCACAACTCCGGTGCATTGTCAGGCGCAATTGTCTTGCTGTCACTTCCCGAGATCGTCTCATCGGCCCAGTCGTGCCAGTCCGAGGCGTTCAGCTTGGGAGGCAACACGGCAACCTTACGCCAGGGCAGCAACGTTAAAAATGGTGAGGCTAAATCCAGGTGAAAGCCCAGCTCCAGATAAACCAGAGCGCGGTCTGGCAGTTCTGTTAGTATCGTCGGAGCTTGACTCTCAGGAATCAAGTGTACCCAGGGAAAGTGATGCGCGATCCGCACCAGATCGACCGAACCGTCTCCCATGCCCGGACAGCAGTAGAACAGCGGACGGTCCTGGTCTTGGAGGAATTGCCCGATCCAGGTGGTTTTACCGCTACCCGGCGGCCCTGCCACCGCAATCAACTCAATGGAATTTGCTAGATCCTGTTTCAAGACGGGAGCACAAAAGCGAGAATGATAACCATTATCGTATTGAGTTAGGGCGTCTGGGGCAACTCTATCTTTTTTCTCCAGGCGATCGCCAGTGGTGCGCGGGCATACCTGCTGGGCCGAGATCTGCACCTCAAATCGTCCCCAATCGTGAGAGAATGATTATCATTCTCAAAAATTTGTACCATGCCATCACCGTTTGCTGCCCGCACGTCGGTTGAAGCTGTTGAAGAAGGGATGCTCTTGGCTCCTAAGTTTGATGCCCATGGGCTGATCCCAGTTGTCACCACGGATGCCGAAACCGGTGCGGTGCTGATGCACGCCTACATGAATGAAGCGGCGTTGCTGAAAACCCTGGAAACCGGCGAAGCCCATTACTACAGCCGCAGTCGCCAGCAGCTCTGGCACAAAGGGGCCACCAGCGGACTGGTGCAGACCGTCGAGCAATTGCTGATTGACGACGACCAAGATTGTCTGTGGATGAAGGTCAAAGTAGCCGGGACAGGAGCCAGTTGCCATGTGGGCTATCGCTCTTGCTTTTACCGCCAGATTTCCCCTGGTGAGGGCGATATTGCCGCGAGTCGGCCCATTGCCCTCACGTTTACGGAAGCGACCAAGACCTTCGACCCCACCATCGTCTACAAGGATTCTCCCAACCCCACCCAGCTTTAAAACAAGGAAGGTTCTATGCCGCTACGCCATCAACCCGCCCCCCCCACACCCTGGGATCGCGACCTAGATCGGCCCACCATTGCGGCCTCTGCTTATGTCCATCCCCAGTGCAGCTTAATTGGAGATGTGCGGCTGGGCGAAAACGTAATCGTCGCTCCCAATACCTCCATCCGCGCCGATGAAGGGGCTCCCTTTTATATTGGGGCCAATACTAACATTCAGGACGGGGTGGTTATCCACGGCTTAGAGCAGGGGCGCGTCATAGGAGACGATCGGCAAGCCTACTCAGTCTGGATCGGCCACGACACCTGCATTACCCATATGGCCTTGATCCACGGCCCCGCCTACGTCGGGAATGAGTGTTTTATCGGCTTTCGCTCGACGGTGTTCGACGCCAAGGTGGGCCACGGCTGCATCGTAATGATGCACGCTCTGATTCAGGATGTGGAGATTCCTCCTGGTAAATACGTGCCGTCGGGAGCGACGATTACGACCCAGCAGGCCGCCGACCGACTGCCGGATGCCAACACGAGCGATCGCTCCTTCTCTCACCACGTTGTTGAAATTAACCAGGCCCTACGGGCGGGGTACCGCTGTGCTGACGATGTCGCCTGCAACGGGTCGTTGCAGAACCCGGCCGCCAGCAATGGCTTCCAGCCCACACACAACCATGGCCGGGCAGCTCACCTTTTACAGCCAGAAATCGCTGATATCATCCGGCAGCAACTCCGTCAGGGGCACCATATTGGCTTAGAATTTGCCGATACGCGGCGATTTAAAGCCGGTTCTTGGCAAAGCGGCCCGACGATTGCTAGCAGCCACGAGACCCAGGTACTAAACCAGGTGGTGCAGTTTTTAATGGATCGTCCGGATGACTACGTACGGTTGTTGGGTATCGATCCGAAAATAAAACGGCGGCAATGGGAACGACTGATTCAGAAACCAGAGTGAGCTTCGAAGGTTGAGTTCCTCAGCTAGCTTGTTAGCTGTTACAAACCTCATTCATCGCATCAATTCTAAATGCATGACTTACAGGTTGTTCTCGATGCCTCAGCCCAGGCTGTGGGAATAATAGGCTCGAGTCCTACTTCTTCTCTCACGCAAGGCCAAAGATCTTCTGGAAGTATTTTTCATGACCGTAAACTCCTGAAATTGCGATCGGGGAAACGACCTCCCAGAGCGGGTACGAACGCCAAACTTGTGGTGGTCAAGGGCTAGCTCGATACCCAAAAGAAACTTCCATAATGCGTCGATAATACTATGACTGCAGAAAAAGCCCGCTTCATGCGGGCTTTTGTGTCTTTCAATGAGGGGCTATTGGCAGAAAATAGGTTGGCAGATGCCAGCCCGTTCGGGATTTGTATGCGAACCCTGGGGATAGTCTCAACCATCCTCAGGGTTGAAGGAAGCAGAGGTCTAGCTGAAGATAGCTTCTGCTAGAGCCGCATCAGCATCTGCATTCAGCAGCGTTGCTACTACCGTGCCGTCGATGAGGATATCGCTGCCATCGGTGGTGACATCGTTGGCAACGAAGCCTTGAATCTCCAACACATCGATGCCCGCTTCAAAATCCGCAATGGTGTTCGGTGAGGAAACAATTTCGCCGGGAGTAGCAATGATGAAGAGATCTTCACCGGCATTGCCTACTATGAGGTTATCGCCCCCAGCAAGGATAAAGATGTCGTTGCCTACACCACCGAGGAGGCGATCGCTGCTGCCCTCAACGAAGAAGCTATCGTCACCCGCACCGCCGGAGAGACGATTACCGCCCTCGGGATTCTCAGTGAACAGGGTGTCATCCCCGCTACCACCGAACAGAATATCACCGAAGCTAGCGAAGAGAAAATCCCCTTCGCTGCCCGTTAGAACGATATTCTCGCCTACCGGCACCGGACCGATGAAGCCGAAGTCAACCGTGTCCGCTCCCGCGCCCGTCAGGAAGATATCTCCCTCTCCTAGGCCCGTTGCGTCAATCGAACCAAAGTCCGTGCCGACAATGATGCTGTCGTCGCCAATACCGCCAATCAAAATGTCATCGCTAACAGCTTCGTTAATGACTCCAATTGCCTCGAGATCGAAACCTCCAGGACCGGGTGGTGTCGGGAAAGGATCGAAGATAGGATTCCCCTGCGAATCGAGAAAATCACCGCTACCGGGGATATCGACTAGCCGAACGAAATTGATTTCATCGAGGTCTAGCAAACCATCGGCAACTAATGGATCTGTAGCTAGACCCTCTAGATCGAATGGAGTGCCAAAAGATAATCCACTGAGTTCGCCAGTGTCATCCGTAAAAGCATTATTTACGTGCTTTCCTGCTAGATTAAAAACCTCCGTCGAATCGATGACGCCAAAAGCATCAACAGGGTCGGGGGTCAGGGAGGTACTAGGAAAGCGAGCAAAGTTAACTCCATCTGTGGAAACTTCCACAAAGGCAAGCTCGGCGAAGGTTCCTTCTGGAATATCAAAACCATTTTCAAAGACGGCGAAGTCAGCTCCGGAGCCATTGCCAATGGCTGTGTCGAAAGATAGGGTTATCGAACCTGGCGCTATTCCCGCACTTAC
>CAYTBI010000103.1:3599-6368 GCA_964435975.1 uncultured bacterium | reverse complement strand
ATGCAAGGGGTATTTGCCGAGGATGCCCGCACCCGTCAGGAGTTTATGGACTTGATTCGCCACAGCCCATCGTTCCGCTAAGCACGTTCCGATCGTGGCGAGCTGACACCAGTTAGGAAGCCAGAGATAACTGCGGCCAAAGCGCCAGAGCGCGAGGCGATAAACTAAAGAGCGATAATCATTCTCTAAGTTGCCGAGATGAAAGCCAAACTCACTCGGAGCCAGCGGTGGGTGTACGAGCTGCTGCAGGCTACAACAACAGAAATGACGGCGCAGGAAGTGTGCGCTCGGTTGCGCGCCCAGGGACGCTCTCTGGGCCTGGCAACCGTTTACCGGGCGATTAAAGCCCTCCAGCTGCAAGGGCTCGTACGAGCACGGGCGCTGGCAACTGGAGAGTGGGTGTATCAACCGGCATTAGAGCATCGCCATTATCTGACCTGCCTGAGTTGTGGGCTATCGGTGCCCGTGGAGGAATGCCCGGCTCGCGCTCTACAAGAAAAGCTAGAGGAGCGCGCTCAGTTTACGGTCTTCTACCATACGCTAGAGTTCTTCGGGCTCTGCTTGACTTGCAAAGAGACATCGGGCACGGCTTAGGACCGGGAACGCGGCCGAATTGCCCCGACGGGGAATCCCAATACTCGGGCGTTCTTCTTTCTTAACTCAGTACCTTGCCCCCATTTTTTTTGCTTTAGTATGAGAATGATTATCATTTTCAGCAATCACCATGGTCAGTACAGCAAGCAGCACGGTACCGGTGACGGTCCTGACGGGCTATTTGGGAGCAGGCAAAACCACGTTATTGAATCGCATCCTCACCTACGAACACGGCAAAAAGGTGGCGGTGATTGTTAATGAGTTTGGGGAAGTCGGTATCGACAATCAACTCGTGATTGACGCCGACGAAGAAATCTTCGAGATGAACAACGGCTGCATCTGCTGCACGGTACGGGGCGACCTGATTCGTATCATTGGCAACCTGATGAAGCGACGCGACAAATTCGACCACCTAGTGATTGAAACCACTGGCCTGGCCGACCCAGCCCCTGTCATCCAGACCTTCTTTGTGGATGAAGACATGCAAAGCCAACTGAACTTGGATGCGGTGGTGACCGTGGTAGATGCCAAGCACATCCACGACCACTGGGACGCCGACGAAGCCCAAGAGCAGATCGCCTTTGCGGATGTGATTCTGCTGAATAAGACCGATCTAGTGAGCGAGCTAGACCTGTCGGCCCTGGAGTCCCGGATACGCGCCATGAACGCGATGGCCAAGGTCTACCGCACCCGCGATGCCGCCGTCGAGATGGACACCATTCTGGGGGTCAACGCTTTCGATTTGAATCGGGCTCTGGAAGTTGACCCCAACTTTTTGGGCGAAGATGCCCACGAGCATGATGAAACCGTCGGCTCCATTGCCTTGGTAGAAGCCGGTGCGCTGGATGGAGAAAAGCTCAACACCTGGCTCAGCGAACTGCTGCAAACCCAAGGACCCGACATCTTTCGGATGAAAGGCATCCTCAACGTGGCTGGCGAAGACCAGCGATTTGTTTTCCAAGGGGTTCACATGCTGTTCGACGGTCGACCCGACCGACCCTGGAGGCCCAATGAAACCCGTAAGAATGAGTTGGTTTTTATTGGCCGTAACCTCAACGAAGCCAAACTGCGGGAGGACTTTCGCGCGTGCCTGGTCTAACCTAAGCCTTGCTGGAGCCGTGCTGCAGGGAGAGTGGCTGGTGTGGCAGCAAAGTAGTCGGGGCAAGGGATTTGGCTGACGCCTGCAAGATACTTGCCCCGGACCTGTCTCCTCGTGTAATCCCCGAGCTGCGATCGCAACCGTTTGCGTAAATTGCAATCATTCGAGTCACTGACATTCCCATAGACAGGTTGAATGCGCCGTATCTCCTGCTAATTTACGCCTCTTTGATGGCTTCAAAGAGGCAACTCTAGAAATCTAGAGTGGTGATGGCGTAACAACTTTATTGCTCGACCGTATCCTTTGCGAAGCATTGCCAGCCCAAACGCTTATTAATTTTTTTGTTGTGAGGCACATAAATGACAGTTTCAGAAATATCAGAGTTGACGCTCAAGCGCGGAATGCCCGTGACCATCATTACGGGATTCTTGGGTAGCGGGAAGACGACGCTTTTGAACCATGTCCTGGACAATAACAACGATCTTAAAATTGCTGTTTTAGTGAATGAATTTGGTGATATTAACATCGACAGTCAGCTCTTGGTGTCAGTGGACGCGGATATGCTCGAGCTTAGCAATGGTTGTATTTGTTGCACCATTAATGATGACTTGGTCGATGCTGTATATCGCGTTCTCGAACGGGACGACCGAGTCGATTACATGGTGATTGAGACTACCGGCGTTGCCGATCCACTGCCGATTATCCTGACATTTCTGGGGACCGAGCTGCGGGATCTCACTCGCCTCGATTCCATCATTACGATGGTGGATGCCGAAGCGTTTACCCCCGAACACTTTGAGAGTGAAGCCGCCTTCAAGCAAATTTCCTATGCGGATGTCACCATCCTAAATAAAACGGATTTGGCATCTCCCGAGCAATTAGAGAAGCTCGAAACCTATATGGGCACGATCAAAGCTGGCGTAAGGATTCTTTATAGCCAGCATGGGCAGGTGCCACTGCCACTCATTTTGGACGTAGGGTACAACAATCCCGCAGCCTATGCCGATCTGGTGCAGGAGGAGATCGAACGAACGCAGCGCGATGACGATCGCGAGCATCACGGGCACGAGCACCAC
>CAYTBI010000103.1:0-3499 GCA_964435975.1 uncultured bacterium | reverse complement strand
CATCACGGGCACGAGCACCACGAGCACCACCATCACCATTCATCCCATCTCGATAACGATGGCTTCGTATCCATTGCGTTTGAGAGCGATCGCCCCTTTCATGTCGAAAAATTCGAACAGTTCTTGCAGGAAAAGCTGCCGAAAAATGTATTTCGAGCGAAAGGAATTCTCTGGTTCGAGGAAAGCGAACTCCGTAATATTTTTCAGTTAAGTGGCTCTCGATTCGACATCAAGGGAGAAGAATGGCGCACGCCGCCTCGAAATCAACTTATTTTTATCGGGCGACAGCTCGATGCTGACGAGCTTCGGCAACATCTGCTCGATTGCCTCGCTTAATATGGAGCCTTTCAGCATCTCCATCGTGCGTTGAAAAGAGAATAGTTGCCCTGCGGTCGCCTTTCTTCGCTGCTCTTCTATCTATCCAGCCCCACTCCCATGCCAAAACCCTCCGACACCCTCGATACCAGCCTGCCCGTCACTATCATCACGGGGTTTCTCGGCAGTGGCAAAACCACACTGCTGAACCACATCCTGCAAAATTTCGATGCCTTTCGTGTCGCGGTGCTAGTGAATGAGTTTGGCGACATTAATATTGACAGTCAGTTTCTGGTCAAGGTCGAACAGGACATGGTGGAGCTAACCAATGGCTGCATCTGCTGCACTATCAACGATGACTTGGTGCAGGCGGTATATCGAGTGCTAGAGAAGCGCGATCGTATTGATTACCTCGTCGTCGAAACCACTGGCGTGGCCGACCCTCTACCGATTGCCGTCACCTTCCTCGGCACCGAGCTACGGGATATGACTCGCCTCGATTCCATCCTGACGGTGATTGACGCCGAAACCTTTGAACCGGATTTATTCGACAGCGAGGCCGCGATGAGTCAAGTTGCCTACGGTGATATCCTGCTGTTGAATAAAACTGATTTGGTCTCCCCAGAACGCCTGGAAGCAGTAGAAGCAGGAATTCGCACCTTCCGGGATGACGTCAAAATCCTCCACGCTCGGTATGGCCGGGTCCCTTTGCCGTTAATTGTTGATGTAAAGGTAGGCGATCGCGGCCGCTATCAAACCATCGCTCGGGCAGATGCCGAAAGCGCCCACGAGAACGATCCCGGCCATTCCCACGAACATCACCACCATCACTCCGACCACCTCGATAATGATGGCTTTGTCTCGATGGCATTTCGCTCCGACCGGCCCTTTTCCCTCGAGAAGTTTCAGCAGTTCCTGGACACTCAGCTGCCGCCAGAACTGTTCCGCATGAAGGGGATTTTCTGGTTCCAGGAAAGCCCTTTCCGGCACTTCTTTCAACTCACCGGCAAGCGGTTTCAGCTCGAAGACTCCGATTGGCCGGGGCCACCTGGCACTCAGCTAGTCTGCATTGGCCGCAACCTAGACCTCAAGGCGATAGAAGAGAAGCTGACGCACTGTATCGCAGAGGGGGATTAGGCTTCAGGGTTTTGGCTTGTATCGAGAAACCTCTAGCCGTACCAATCCCCCAATCCCCATTCACCCATCCACTTTCGCCATGCCCCTTACCTTCTACAACACCCTCACCAAACGAAAGGACGCATTCTCCCCCATCCATCCGGGACGGGTAACGCTGTATTGCTGTGGGGTAACAGTCTACGATGATTGCCACTTGGGGCATGCCCGATCGTACCTGGGGTGGGACGTGCTGCGGCGATACCTAAGCTGGCGGGGGTACGCGGTTCATTACGTGCAAAATTTTACTGATATCGACGACAAAATTCTCAACCGGGCCAAAGCCGAAGGCTCAACAATGGCGGCTATTTCAGAGCGCTACATCCAGCGTTACTTCGAAGACATGCACCGCCTGAATGTGATGGATGCCGATGAGTACCCCAGGGTGACGGAGCATATTGAGGCGATCCACGAGTCGATCGGTCAACTAGAGGCCAAGGGCTATGCCTACGCCGCCGGTGGCGATGTGTATTATCGGGTCGAGCAGTTTGCTGGCTACGGCCAGCTCTCGGGACGCACGTTGGCAACCCTGCAGGCGGGGGCGAGCGGTCGCGATCTGGCTGCCACCGCCAAGATCGACCCAGCTGACTTTGCGCTCTGGAAGGGGGCCAAACCCGATGAACCCGCCTGGGACTCCCCCTGGGGACCGGGGCGACCGGGCTGGCATATCGAATGTTCGGCGATGATTCGAGCCCGACTGGGGGCGACCATCGATATTCACGGTGGCGGGGGCGATCTGGTGTTTCCCCACCACGAGAATGAAATTGCCCAGTCTCAGGCAGCCAACGGCAAGCCCCTGGCCCATTACTGGCTGCACAATGGCATGGTGACGGTGAACGGTGAGAAGATGTCGAAATCTCTGGGCAATTTCACCACGATCCGCGATCTTTTGGATGGCAATTGGACTGGGTATCCGCAGCCGATAGACCCGATGGCCGTGCGGCTGTTTGTCTTGCAGGGGCATTATCGAAAGCCGCTGGATTTCACGCCAGCTGCGATCGCCGCTTCAATTAACAGTTGGCAGACCCTAAAAGCCGGACTCCTCTTCGGCGATCGCCATGGAGCAGCCTTGGCATGGCCGACCGCAGCCCTTCGATCTTCTCTTCCGGAAACCCGCCCGGATAACCCGTGGGTCGAACGGTTCCAAACTGCTATGGACGATGACCTGAACGCGCCGGGTGCTCTGGCGGTGCTATTTGAGCTTGCCAAAGGGCTACAGCGAGAGGGGAACCGTCTGGTTCACGATGGGAAGCCCCAAACTAGACCCGATGTGCTCTTGCAGCGATGGCAAACCCTGATGTGTTTGGCCCAAGTACTAGGGTTTGAGATCGTCGCAGATGGCAATGCTAAAACAACATCTGTCGGATTGGATGAGGCTGCGATCGCAGACCTAATCCAGCAGCGTCAGGTGGCTCGCCAACACCGCGACTTTGCCACGGCGGATGCGATTCGCGATCGGCTGGCGGCCATGGGGATTGCGCTGGTCGATCGGCCGGATGGAGACGTTAGCTGGCATCAGCAATGATTATTAGTGCAACCCGAGCTGCTAGAAATCTGACGGAAGGTAATGTATCTTATTTTGTGACATCCTGTCTTTTTTATATGTTTTTACGCAAGCAATTAATTTGTGGGGCTACAATTCCCTTGCGTGTTAGTATTGGCGAGGTTGCGAGAAAGTAACCACGAGGACATTCCCGTCTTGAGGCCGGAAAGTCTTTGTATTGAAATCCAGGAGAATTTCACGATGGGTCCCTTTTCAAATTCAACTCTCGATCTAACAAATATTTTCGATCCAGGTGTGCCTGGGTTTATTGGCCCTGACGGAATCGGCCAAGTTACTGAGGATAATTTCGTTAACCCCCTTTTTGTCGGTTTTGCAACTGAAGTCGTTGATTATTCACCTGCTCCAGGCGTAGCTGCTGAATTTTCCGATCCTACTCTAGCTCTCGGAGAAGTGACAGCTGAGTCTGTCGATATAGTTTCCTTAGGCGAGCTAACCGATGAGCAAGTA
>CAYTBI010000102.1:0-6775 GCA_964435975.1 uncultured bacterium | reverse complement strand
CCCTTGCAGGTTGTCCGGATCGTTGAAAAAGGCCGTGGGTACACCCAGGGACATATTGACGACGCTAATGTTAAACTCGCTGCGGTTATCCAATACCCACTGCAGCGCCTCGACGACCTCACTTCCGTCGGCACCCTCGCCCAGCACCCTAAGACCGATTAGGTTTGTTGCTTCGGCAACGCCAAGACCATCGGCTCCGACGATACCAGCTACGTGGGTACCATGGCCGTTGTCATCGTCGAAAGCTGGATTGCCCCCAACAAAATCCACGAACTCAACGACGCGATCGCCAAAGAGCGAATGACCGCCATCTAGACCGGTGTCGAGAACGGCAACTGTAATCTGCCCCTCTTCTAGTTCTAGTACACCATTACCATCTTGATCGATGGTAAATTGACCGTCGATATCCCGATACCTGGGATCGTCGCGAAGTTCGGTTAGGCCAATGATGTCAAAAAATGGCTGTGACATTGCGAATCTTACCTCGACAAAAGAACGCTATAGCAGAGCAAAATCATCCTACCCTGATTTCAATAATCAGGAGTTATGTATTTTTGTATGGCGTTTTCGAACTTAGTAATGAAAAGTAGACCCGATAGCAAGCTTTGCTATCGGCGGCTTTGGGGGTTGAGGCTCACCTCATTTAGATACGAAACCGTCATAATTTGTCATGCTTTGTTGCCGTTGTTTTGCGCGCAATAACAGTGAGGGCACTCTCAATATTATGAAAAAGAACCAGACTCTATCACTGGGGCTTATTTCTGCCTGTGAAGGAAAAAACGATATTACTCGCTGTCAGATTGCCGGCGAACTAGTCGAGATTGTCTCGCGTGAGAACAAATGGGTAATGAAGATGAGGGTTTCCGTCCAAAAATTCGTTAAACTCTGAGAAGTGTAAGTAGTACCGCTTCTCAGAATTCCGACTGCAGTCGAGTTCGATCGGGCCTTAAGATGTATATTTGTATTTTGTATCCATAGATTAGGGTTAATTATACGATGAGGCTAGACGACGACAAGATCGCAGTACACAATACGTAAGGTCCCGGACGCACTATCGAAACATTGCTACGCTCTCGCTGGCGACCGAATAATTGTCAGCGTCACAGATCTTCGAACGAAAGCTTAAATAATATTAATATTTCAACAATTGACTTTCCTTTCTCGATGTATAGCTCTCTGCGAGACAATCCAGTACGACGTGGGATGGAAGAATTGAGAGCCAAGCTACTAGCCCGTACTCATTGGGTTTCCATCAGAAAGTCATTGCCACCTACGGCAGAGGGAAATACCCCCATTCGGCAGATCGTTCGTAGGTTTTGTATCAGCCTGCGTACCATGCAACAGTGGTGCAAGCGGTGTCAATAATCAATAGGTCAAACGATCGAGTTCGTGCAAGAGTTCTGTCAACACCAACCGTGCTTTTGGCAGATGTTGCACCACGATTGCGGCCGAGTCATAGCGTACCCGTTTTTCTCACGCCACCATGACCTAGCCCAATTTCGTTGTGGCGCGTCTCTTCACGATTTGGAAGGTTGGCTACAGCCGAGCCGCCAAAGTCTCGGAATTGGTAGAAAAACCCGCGCGGTATTCACTGGATTGGCCTTGTCGGGGCTCCCAAGTCTACTTGGAGCCAGTTTGCGAGTTCCGCAGCGAGGTTTTCGCCAGCCGTAGCGACGAGCGATCGCAGCTGGCGAATGTCTGCAGCATCAGCCTCGGTTTTGGGCGGATAGCAGTCAATTAAATTGGTTAGTTGGCAGATTTCGGCTTCGGGCCAAGGATCTCGGCAGAGTAGGTCGAGCAGTTGCCGGGCTAGATCGGTTGCCGTCAGGTGCTGGCACTCAAAATACAGCTCGAGGGTGTCGAGGCGGTGCTCCAGGCGGCTGAGAACTTGTAAGATGGCTGCTCCCCGGTCGGGAGCGTCGCTATTACCTATCGGAGGTTCGGGACTCCCTGCCACTGGCCAGGGAGAAGCCTGGGGCCAGCGCCGCTGGGCATTGGCGCTGTAGCAGCGGACATTGAGTTGGCAGTCGTCTCGCAAGCAGCGAGCCACCTCATTGGCGATCGCACCCGCATTGCAATCGGCAGCCAGCTGATAAAACAAGCCGTCACGGTTTTCGAGATCGCGGGTGCGCGGCAGGCGCAGGACGACGGGGGCCATCGCGTCGAGAGGGGCGAGATCGGCCCGAATGAGATCGTCGGCTGGGGTGGGGAAATAAATCTTTAGGTAATGGTGTGGGTCATTTTCCGTTGGCACGATCAAGGAAATTTCGACGGCGGGAGCAGCAGCGAGGTCGGTGGGGTCGAAACTTAGCGGCATGGGCTCGGGACTATGCCTGGGACAATTCAAGGATGTTGCCATCGGGATCGCGCGCAAATAGTGCCGCTCGCCCAGACGCGCTCATCTGAAACGACACCCCTGCCGCTTGTAGCTGGGCTTTTGCGGTCTCTAGGTCGGCAACGGTCAAGGCCAGGTGGGGGTTGCGACCCCATTTTTCGGTATTGGGAACGGCTGCCTGCCAGTCGGGACGAACGATCAGGTGTAGTTGCAGGTCCGCCCCCAGTTGGTACCAGCTACCGGGAAAATTCAAAGGCGCGCGCTCTACGTTAGCCAAGCCTAGAACCTGGCCGTAAAATCGTTCCGAGCGCGCGAGGTCCGAGACCAAAAGCGCGATATGAGAGCAGGTCACAATATCCATAAGCCGGGCAGTCGCAGGAGATTTCTATTGAGCGAGGTTGCTCTCGATCGCCCATCTAGCTAGCTCGGTGCGATTGTTCAACCGCGTTTTATTGAGCATGTTAGAAACGTGGCTCTCAATCGTGCGCTGGCTGACATTGAGTTGTTCGGCAATTTCGCGGTTGGCCAGACCCTGGGCGACGAGCTGGACGACTTTTGTTTCCGTGCGGGTTAGTTCCACATCTGAAGGGACCTGGAAGCGCTCGCTCAACTCGAGCGAGACGCCACGTTTGGCTTTGTTAAAGCGCTTGAGCTGTCGCAGAGAGGACTCCACCTGAGCGACAAGCTCTTCAGGCTCGAAGGGCTTCACCATGTAAACATCGGCCCCGACGTTCAAACCCTTGACGCGATCTTGGGTTTGTCCTTTTGCTGAGAGGTAAATGACTGGAATCCAAGACATGCGCGAGTCTTTGCGGATGCGCTCGACGAGGGCATAGCCGTCCATCTCGGGCATCATAATGTCACAGATAATCAAGTCTGGCAAAAATTCTTCCAGTACCTTGAGCGCGCTGACGCCATTGTTCGCTGTGACCACTTCATAACCGCGGAACTCCAGATAGTCCTTGACTAGCAAAATCAAGTTGGGGTCGTCGTCAATCAGAAGGAGCTTTTTGCTGTCTTTCATTACCCTATGCGCCAGTTTGCGCTCGCCCAGCTGGATTCGGGAAGCTCTGCAAAATGATACGTGCCTTTATTAGGAAGCCTACTGGCCTCCGTGAGAGCAACGTACGGTTAGTATATATCATTACGTTTCTTCTCAATACCCCCGATAGAGAGTAGTTTGCCGATGAGTGCGGGAAGCCCCCCAAAAAGCGCGAGGTATTCTAAATAAAATCCCTCCACCAAACCCCCTACTATTTGGAGGAATGCAGCCTCAGATGATGGGAGTTCGAGCTTGGAAGGAGCGATCGGCCCGTGTTACGCTCTTGAGCGGGCTACTTTTGTCCGGTTCGATTCCCCTCAGTCCGAGTTTGACTATTTAGGCATATAAATGGGAGAGCATGCTTCTGAGGTCTCAAAAGCGATCGTGGCAGTCACCAGAGCGACAGCAAGCGGTTTGATTGCCCTTGCCGCGCCACTGCTAGCGAGTCTTTATGGCAGTAGTGTCACCGCTCAGCAACTCGATCCCGCGCAGGCCGACCCCACCACCATCGAGAGCGATCCGACCGACGATCTCATTCGCCCGCCGACTCCAGAAGCACCGGGACCAACCGCACCTACCCCGCCACCGCCGACAGACTTCCGCGCGCCCGCTACGGCGCCGTCGCCCGCTGACGGTCTACCTGAGGTGCCTGGCACGATTGTGGTCGAGCGCTTCGAGATCGCGGGCAGCACGGTATTTTCCCCAGCAGAACTCGCAGAAGTCGTTGCCCCCTTTACCAATCGGCCCATTACATTCCCAGAACTGCTGCAGGCGCGCTCTGCGATTACCCAGCGCTACATCGATGCTGGGTACATTACCTCTGGAGCCTTCGTTCCGGCCGACCAGCGCTCGACCGATGGCACGATTGCAATTCAAATTGTCGAGGGTCAGCTCGAAGAGATTAACATCACCGGTCTCAAGCGCCTCAACAATAGCTACGTGCGCAGCCGCATCCGGCGCGCCGCGGGTAGCCCCCTGAACGTACCGGATTTGGTGGCGGGCCTGCAGCTGCTGCAACTCGACCCCCGCCTCGCGACTGTTGCTGCCGAGCTTTCTGCAGGCTCTCAGCCGGGTCGGAGCATTTTAAATGTGACGGCGACCCAGACTCGCGATACTGCGGTTTTGCTGCAAGCTGATAACGGCCGCTCCCCGAGTGTGGGCAGCTTCCGCCAGCGCGTGCGGCTGAGCCGAGCGAATATTTTTGATGGGATTGGCGATGAGTTTGCCTTTACCTTCACTAACACCGACGGCAGCGAGGAGTTCCAATTTCGCTACAGCGTGCCGCTGACGGCGAGCAACACGCGCTTGGCACTGAGCTTTCGAAATGCTGATAGTCGCGTCATCGAAGCGCCCTTCGACAGCCTCGATATCGAGTCGGATTCGGAGCTCTATGAAGCGACGCTGGTACAACCTTTGCGGGAGACGCCTAATGAAACGATTGTTTTGGGCTTATCGTTTACCCACCAGGACAGTTTGACATTTTTCCAGGGCGAGCCTTTTTCTTTCTCAGTTGAGAGTGACGATCCCGAAACGTCCATCTCGGCCATTCGGTTTTTTCAGGAGTGGACTCGCCGCTCCCAGAGACAAGTGTTTGCCGCGCGATCGAGTCTGAACTTCGGAATTGGCGCGTTCGATGCAACGGATACCGATCTCGGACCCGATAGTAATTTTTTTAGTTGGCAGGGTCAGGCCCAGTACGTGCGGCGGCTCGGTACGGATACGCTGCTGCTGCTGCGGGCCAACGCTCAGATTGCCGATCGACCCTTGTTGGCCCTCGAGCAGTTTGGGACAGGGGGAGCGGGCAGCGTGCGGGGGTATCGCCAAGACACCTTAATTACCGATAGTGGCTTCTTTGCGTCGGCTGAGGTGCGGGTTCCCATCGCTCGCATCGCAAAATGGGACAGCACAATTTCGCTGGCACCGTTCTTTGATTATGGTACGGGCCGCAATGTCGAGGATTCGCCGGACCCGGCAGAGCCGAACTTGGCATCTTTGGGAGTCAGTTTGCGCTGGCAGGTAGCAGATTGGCTGACGGCGAATTTAGATTTTGGCGTGCCGCTGATCGACGATAATCTCGAAGACGGAGACACTCTTCAAGAAGATGGCTTCCTGTTCTCGGTCGTCATCGAGCCTTTAAGGTTTTAAAAAAAGACAAAGGCAGGCCGCGCGCGGCCTGCCTTTGAGAGAACTGCCAATGACCGCTTAGAAGTCCATTTCGGACTCTTGGACGCGCTCGACCTGCTTCTTCTTGAGAATTAGCATTGTCTGGGCCAGCATAATGCCACCGACAAACAAGCTCAGACCCAAGATCCGGTTGGGGCTCTGTAGCACGATCTCGGCATCTTCCTGGCCGAAGCCACCTACGTTGGGGTCGCTGGTAAGAGCCTGACCGGCAGCAACCAGATCGCCTTCTTCGACGAGGATTTCGGCACCGATGGGAACTTCCTCAATGACTTCTTCGCCATCCTCGGTCTCGAGCGTAATCTCGGTATCGAAGAGGCCATCTTCATCGATGTAGACATCGGTTACGGTACCCGCAACGGAGGCCATGAAAGCATTGTTATTGCTCTTCTCGCCCGTCGGGTAAAGCTGGCCGCGACCGCGGTTGCCCCCAAGGTGAATCGGGTACTTGCCAAACCGAACGTCTTTATCGGCCTTGGGGTCGGGAGAGAGAATCGGGAAGACAATCTCTTGATACTCTTCGCCAGGCAGCGGGCCGACGATGATGACATTGTCGGAGTCTTCGTTGTAGCTGTCGTAGAAGACGCCTTCGGTTTCCTCGAGCCAGTCTTCAGGAATGCGATCCTCAGGAGCGATTTCGAAGCCCTCCGGCAGCATCAAGACGGCACCGACATTCAGCTCGCCAGTGTCGCCATCGCCGAGGACCTGCTCGACATCGAGGTCGTAGGGGATCTTGACAACGGCTTTGAAAACAGTGTCGGGCAAGACGGACAGGGGCAACTCGATTTCAACGGGCTTCTCTGCTAGGTGACAGTTGGCACACACGATGCGGCCGGTTGCCTCGCGGGGGGTTTCTGGAGCCGTTTCTTGGGCCCAGAAGGGATAGGCCGCTGCGGGCTGGGGGGCAGCAAAGGCTAGGGCAACGGCTGCGATCGCAGCCAGCAGCCACCCGCAAAGTTGGGATAAATACTTTCTCATCTTCTCAGCTCTTGTGTCTCAATCTCACTCGAATTGGCGTGCCTACACCCACCAGGGGGCTTCGTCAGTCCGGAAGTCGGTCTCTTCCCACTGGCTGAGGACGACCTTGCCCGACTCGTCAACTTCGGCATTGACCAATGCCAAAGAGAGGGGGGCCGGACCGCGGACGACCTTGCCCGACTCGTCGTACTGGGAGCCGTGGCAGGGGCAAATAAACTTGTCTTGACTGGCATTCCAAG
>CAYTBI010000101.1:0-7055 GCA_964435975.1 uncultured bacterium | reverse complement strand
AGAAGCGCGATCCGTACCTCTCATCCTCCTGGTCCTGAATAAAGCAGGCTAGGGGGCAGCTCATCAAGGTAAATCCGCAGCACCCGCCCGCTCTCGAAAAATTCCCGATACCACTGGCTTTCACCAGACGGCTCGACGCTCCGGGTCGGGAAGATGACGACTGCTCGCCAATCACGCTCGGGCTGCCGCCTTCTCAGATAAATGAACAGCTCGGTGAAGAGCCGAGAATAGAGATCCTCCTTCTTCTGAAACTGCACCTCTACCACCCAAAAGGGATTATCGGTCTCCCCTACTGGCGGCTGAAAGATTCCATCGAGCCGAAACGAAATCTCCTTCACCTCTTCGGAGGTGAACTCATAGCCACCCGCATCTGGGACGGACTCGCCAATCAGCTCGAAGAAGGCCTCGGGGCAATCCGAGAATAATCGATAAAAAATCTCATCGGTTTTCATTGATTTTCTAACTCCTCGATTAAGGCATCTGCTAAGAGTACGGCCCGCCTAGCCAGGATTTTTGCCTCGCCACCACCCGCCGCGCAGAGTCCCTGTAGGGCGATCGCGGCAAAGTAATCGCGTTTGCTGGTGGCGAGAGTATGCTTAGGGTTGAGTTGAGTTGCTTGCATTAGAAATTCTCCAGGTCGAGGGTGACCGTGCGAGCGAGCTTGGCCAGCCAGAAGTCTCGGAGCCCTTTGCTGTACCCACGCCAGTAGAAGCCGTCCTCGGGCTGCTGGGGGTCGAAGCCCAGAGCACCATCGGCCTGCCCGTCGTAATAGGGACGGCCCTCATGCTCCACCCAGGCCTCCCGGTCGTCGCGAGCTTTCTGCTCCTCGATTTCGAGGAGAAATACAGAGTATTGGTCCATAATTAATTCGAGTGAACTACTCGGGCCGAACGCTGAAAGTCTGGCGGGACAGGGCGTTCGGCTTCCTTTGTACTATTAAATTATATCATATAATTCTAATGGCTCAATCCCTTGTGTATCATGTATTTGAGCCATTTAATTTCAGGAAAAATGCCCAATCCAAAAGGCAAAAACCAGTACAGTGAAACTGGCAGAATCTACACCGAACCAGTGGCAGGATACGTCACGGTCGAAATGAAAGCAGCCCTCAACGCAGGGGTCGCCAAGCGGCGACAAACGAACAAGCGATTCAAGCGGGCCGACGCCATCCGTGAAGCGATCTCAATGTGGCTGGTGATGCACGGCGAGTAAACCAATCTCGAGCCAGTAATCCCCACAAAGCCCGATCGCCCGCGCAAATACCCTTACCCCTTCTTTTTTTCTCCTTTCACCCCCGCAACCCAGCGAGGATGCGGCCCCAAAGCGAGCTAAAGACCACGGCGACCGCTGTGGTAGGCTCGCGCCCATGGCCGCACCGCAGCGGCAACGAGGCACCAGCCCGCGATAGCTCGCAGGCGCTTATTGAGCTGGAGCGAGGGCCTGGGCTTTGGTTGGGCTGCCGACAGGTCCGCGCAGCGCGAGCGAGCAGACACTAGGGAGCCCTATCAAACCCGCCCAAGTGCAGGCGAAATAGGCCGTAGCCGGAGAGCGGCCATCGCCCCAATCAGCAGCTCCTTAATAGTACAACAGAACTATTAATATCGATTCCACACGCACGATAGAGACCCTCGCGATCGCCATGAATATCCTGCCACCGGACATCGAAGATCTTGTACGCGCAATTGAAGATTTCACCCCCAGCAAGTCATCGTCCTGGACAGCGATAACCCGTACCCGAGCCCACGGGGCACTCACCGAGTTGGTCTACGGGCACCCAGACAAAGCCTTCATCGTGAAATCCGAAGGGGCTTACTTCGCCTTTGAGTTCGTACCCCCTTACGCCAGCCCTGCCGAGCTACGCCAGGGTCGCCCACCCGGGCAACTCTTCATCACCGAGCTGAGCCCAGAGGACCTGCTGGATCGTATTGTGGACTCTCGCGAAGACGAGTTCGATGCTTGCACGTGGGCGACTGGGCAAGGATTCCTGTGAGTTGCCACCACCACCTGCTACGATCGTGGTAAGAGTTTGGGACACCACTCTATGTCTAACCTCGTCCCGTTTCGATCGCCAGCAGCACCCCAAGTCAAGCTGCTCGTTGAAGACACCGTCGATCTCACCTTCGTCGCTGATGCGAGCGATCGCGAGCTAGCAGCCACCATTGAAGCGGATATCGAAGCTGCCGAAGACCTCAAAGGCCATATTTTCCGCCATGTCTTCCGCGCGGCTGCTTGCCTTGAAGAGCTTTACCGGCGCGAGTGCGTGCGTGCGGCAGCCCGTGGTGAAAAGCTGCATCGTCGTGGGTGGCTCTCTGGTAAGTTCTCCGAACTCTTGCCAGGAGTATCCAAAACCACCTACTACCAGTACCGCAAAATTGCCTCCCCCAACAACCGAGAACTCTTGCAGGAATATCTCGAATTAGTCCAACAAAAAGCAGCTCTAAGCCAGTCCCCACAAGAGATCGAGCCCGTGTCCGGCAGTGCCGGACAGATCGACACGACGCAGATTTCAGCACGTCCCAGCATTCGAGGCTTCAATCGATATATCGATCTCAAGCGAGCGCACGATCGCCCCAAGAAAGTCACGCGGCGTCCGAAGAGATCGAGGAAGACTACAAAGCCTCAGCACGCCCTAGCTTCTGCAATCTCTGGATTGAGACTTGATGAGGAGGTTACTGCGATGCTGGTGGACTTGATTCAAGCCGAAGTCCAGTACGATCGCTTGCTACCTCCGCTACCGGCAAACTCCCCACTACGAAAGCAACTGCTAGACTCTCGCCAACGCATTCGCGATGAGATTGCTGCGTTCGCCGAGCTGTTGGATAGAGCTGCTGAATCCCCTCAGGAGGCCGCAGAGCGCCCTGCAGCAGTTTCTGCCGAAGACTTCTACGCTTAACCGCGCTGCCACGGTATAGAAAGCGATCGACTCGTTTCCCAGAACTTTTGCAAATATTCTTCTACAGGGTTTCTGGCGATCGCTGGATCGCGCGTCTGTCCGAAGACCGCCTGTTATCGACCCCCACCCGCTACTCCGAAGCGGATTTCCCGTTCGCTACCCGGCCGCTCACTTCAGGAGCAGCAGCTGAGGGCAGAACTGTGAGAACCCTGACAGGTTCGGTTTCTTCTTCGCCCGCCTGGATGCTGCAGGAGTCGAGCAAGAGCCCGTACAGAGCTTCCTCGAACTCAGTCATGTGAATTTTCTGGAGCGTGGCAAAGTACTTGAGCGAATGCTGCATGGCAGGCTCGAGTTCGGACGTATTTGCCACCCGCGCGAGCTGGCGCACGCGCTCGATGGCCGAGCGGGATTCAGAGAGAGTCAAGTCCGGTTGTTTGAGATTCCGAGCGACTACCTGGCGATCGCCTAGGGGTGTCTCCACAGTACAAGAGAAATCATTGACCTGTTTGACAACACAATAGGCACCTGCCAGGGCTCGAAGGTTGGGTTCTTTGCAGGATTCTAGTACCAGTAACTCCCCCATGACGTGCGGGAACGGCTCGGCAATGCGAGCGTTTACCCGTCGGGCGATCTCGTCTACAACGTCGGCAACGTGCCTTTGCGTGGGTATGGGTCGCTCGCTGGTCTCACATGCTTTGTGCCAAGCTTCAATCCGCTCGGCCTCCGTTTCTAACTTCAAGAGCGGGCGGACCTGGGTCTCAGAAGTTGGATAGATCAACGGTAGGACAAGCTTGGGAG
Source organism: uncultured bacterium (assembly GCA_964435975.1). Lineage (GTDB taxonomy): Bacteria > Cyanobacteriota > Cyanobacteriia > Cyanobacteriales > Rubidibacteraceae > CAYTBI01. The sequence continues at coordinate 3,364 of CAYTBI010000101.1, read as the reverse complement.
CTGTGACAGGCGGATCGGAGGCAGGCTCGTCACGATGATTTGTTTCGACCGCTGCATCGATCGATTCATTAGCAACGAGGTTTAAATTACCATTTAGCCGAGGGGACCTAATAGGTCCCTCCGTTGTGGAAGGTGACTCTTGCTGTAGGGAATCGGTAAAGTCAGCAAAGAAGATTAGGCGATCGGCGTGGCGTTTGGTTAGGTCGAAGAGCGAGGTAACGTAGGCTCCCCAGTTCTGGTGCGTGCTGCGATAGAGCCGTAGGTTCTTCAGCTGCCGGAGTGCGGTGCCCTGAAGGTATTGTGCTCCTTTAACCTGCTGCTCCAACTGAGCGCGCAGTTCTAGCTCTTCGGGTGAGAGGGCTTCCAGAACAGGACTCATGCCCGCACCTCCGAAAGATAGAACTGCGCGGGGATGCTCTTGTAACTCTCCCCGATCGGGAGGGTGGGGCGAACATTCAATCGATCGGTTCGGGACGACCAACACAATCGATAAATCTTCGGTTTCCCTCTATCAAGTCGGGCCGAGGTAACTGCACAAATTTCAGTGAAGAACGCTGCGCTGTCTCGAGGAATTTTTGAGATGTAGGTTACGGGCCGGTGCTCCCGCGTTCCCAGACCGATGCTGCTGTTAGGACGAGGGAAAACAAACCTAGTGCCGAGTGGGGTAAAGGATAGATCTTGGGCTAATTCGACCCATTTGTGCAGTTTCGGAGCATATGATTTTGGGGGTGCAGACATGGGTATCTCCAAGGATTGTGGCTAGGAGACCCTCGATACATCAGTCCAGATCGAGCTTTAAAAAACTAAAATCGCACCAGCAATCTGAGCCCTGTAAGCTATAATCAGGACAATGTTTACACGAAGCCAGGCTGGTGCTTTGGTAAGAGAGACACCAACCGGTTCATAGAGGGTGACTTGGGCATAAGCCCGGTCGCTTCTGGTTCAAAAGGCTGATAGGACCCGTCGGGGAAGGTGAGAGCTCCCTGGCGGGTTCAGTCTTTTCGGGCAAAAACAAAACCCTTGGATCTGGTTCGGCGCTTACCGATGGATCCAAGGATCAGTATAGGGCTGCTGGGCGAAAAAGTTCGCCCAAAATATTAAGTTTTGAGACAAATCCAGGCTTAAGCAGCGTTGGAAGAAGCCGTACGACGCTCGGCAATGTAGCGAAGAGCGTGAACGTCAGGGATCAGGTATGTAGGTCCAGCCTTACGGGCAAATAGCTTGGGCTCAAGATTCCTGTCTGGCCTACCTTTGACATCGCGATTGACCTTTGCAATGCTGCATGAGAGCTCTTCAGCAATTTCAGCCACGGTCCAATAGCCAGGAACGGCTGCTTCCTTCCTTTTGAGGGGGGGATTGAAGTCGGGGACTTCAACCTTCTTGGAGGGGATATTGGTGCGCACTGGTGATGTCGAGACAGTCATGAAGAAACAGTAGATCGCTCCTGGAAACATATTACTCCAGGTTTCCGCCCCAGGATCGCGGGCTTGCCAATGATAATTCAATAGGTAGCTAAATTAGCTATTAGTAAGTAACTTGGTAGCTCTGGGGTACCTGCCCGAAAAATTAATGACTTGGCGCGCTTCGACGCGCGAAAATACCAACATGAATTGGCTGATGCTACCGACTGGTTTGGCCAGTATCGAGACTGCCTCGAACAAATTGGTATGACGGGGCGTCGCGTGCTCCTAGCGATCGCCACACAAATTATTTGCCCATAGAATTGCAAGATGACCCAAACATTAGATGTCAACCCGATTTGGATACCCCCACAGCAACAGAGAACCGGTCCTATGAAAAAAGTTGCCATCGTCTGTCGCAAGGGAGGTTCGGGGAAATCAACCACAGCGATCAATCTAGCAATAGTCGCCCAGGCTTCTGGGAAAAACTGTAGGATTGTTGACCTTGACGACCAGGGTACCTCGACGGACTTTACTAAGGCCCGGAAATTTGCCCCCCCAGAGGTGGAAATGGCAAATCCCAAGGGAATGGACTTTTTACTGGAGCGCATCAGCTCTAGCTGCGATCTTGCCATCATCGATACGCCAGGCGAGCTTACCGGCGACGAGTATTTCTCGCCAGCAGATTTGATTCTCATCCCTACCCGCATCAATGATGCCGACACGAATGCTTTGGGAGAAACTCTGGCTCTGGTTCAAGCTTCGGGAATACCATTTGCCATCGTCCTCAACCAAGTTCGACCTGGGTACAACACTAAGAAGTTAGAGGAAAAGTGGCGTCAGGCACTAGAGGTCCCCATTGCTGGGACTGTTTGCCTGCGAGCGGACTTTGAGAAACTAGATGACGGACGCGGTGCGATTGAGCGCAACCCCAACGGTGCTGCCGCCAAAGAAATTGTGGGGATCTATGAATGGATGATGGGAGCATTAGAGCATGGGATTGGATAAGGCAAAGGCGGTTCTCCAGAAAGCATCGGATCCAAAGGCACTACAAGAGCTCAATGACCGGGTTGTCGAGCGAAGCCTACAGGCCAAGTACCTGCCCGAAGAACTCGACCTTACAGTGCTCGAGGATTACAACGACGAGAAACTTGTCTACATCACTGAGGAATCAATCCAAGCCATTCAGGAGCACGAGAGCCAAATCTTTAGGCATGCAGTGCGGGTGGCGACAGCCCTCAATATTCTCGAACGACGCGAGCGCGAGCGGATGGGGGATACGTTCAGGAAGAAGCAATGGCTGACAAACTTTCTGGAGAATCATTACAAGGGTCGCCTCTCAAGATCCACTGCCATGCTTTACCAGCAGATTGCTAGGCCCGAGAATCAAGAAAAAGCTGCTGAATTTTCCAGGAAGATCGACACGTTGCAGCAGCTGAGGGAGACAGGACTCCCGGAGGAGGAAATAACCAAGAAGGCTGTCAGTAAGGGTATTGCTGAATGGGAAATCGAGATGCTCCCCGAGCGATTTTCCTTGCGGGAATTGAGTAAATATCTTGCTCAATCGAATCGTGCCGATCGGGATGTCGCCTCGCTCTACGACGAGACGGTGACCATTACCATCGAGGGTCCGGATAATTGTATCGATGCGATCGAGCTGGACCTCAAGAAATATCTAGCAAGGGAGCACCTTATGATTCCGACAAAGGATCGTGCTGCTCTAAGTAAGGAGTTGAAGAGCAAGAAGCCCGGTCAAGTCAAGCGAACCTTCTCCTACCCGCGCAAAGAAAAGAAGTGATGGCAATTGGTCCAACGCGTTGGACCGGCCAAAGGATAGGTAAGTCCAACGCGTTGGACCGGCAAATAGAGATCCTGGCTCTCCGGGGTTTCTCGATATTTTGGCGACTTGTGTTAACGACACAAGCCTGGGGAGATTAATGCCGCGATTACGGTAATGGCCTTTA
>CAYTBI010000100.1:0-8019 GCA_964435975.1 uncultured bacterium | reverse complement strand
TCTACTACTTCTGTGGAATTTGTTGGAAAACTCCCCTACTTTAAGCGACGCGCGCTAGCGCTACGGGCAGCTGAGGCAATATCAATTCCGTCGCTAGCCGAACGGATGCCTCGGCACTCCGACGTCTGAGAGCTTGCCCCGCGGCATTCGCACCACCCACTCTGCAGGGTATTCTAGCGCTTTGCGATCGCCGCTAGTTCGGTGCAAATCAGAGCGAAAAAGAAACAGAGGACCGAGCAAAACAACTTTTGGTTCAAAACAAGCTGTCACTTAACTGAATTTTTTTAGAAGTAGCTCGGTGATAGCCTTGCATAAAGCAAAGATTTCTTGCTTGAGATAGCCAATAGTTAGGAGAATGCCTCAATGCAGGTGAAACTCGAACGAATTTTGATGCTTCCGATTCTAGCTGGATGTCTTAGCCTGGCACCCCTTGCGGTTGCTCCCAATGCGACTGTCGCGCGCGCCCAGGATGCAACGACCGTTGGCACCATTCCCACCGTGGCGGCCCAGGCCGGCTCATTTAATACTCTGGTAGCTGCCCTCGAGGCTGCCGATCTCGTCGAAGCCCTCGGCGGCCCCGGTCCTTTTACCGTTTTCGCGCCGACCGATGAGGCGTTTGCGGCTCTGCCGGCCGGCACCGTCGAGCAGCTGTTGAAGCCGGAGAATAAAGCTACTTTGGTTAAGGTTCTGTCTTACCATGTCATCCCCGCGCGGGTGCCTTCTAGTATGGTGAGAACGGGCACGGTTGCCACGCTCTCGGGCACAGATACGGTTATCACCGTTCGGGGAGACCAAATTGCTATCAATGATGCAACGGTCATTCAAGCAGATGTCAATGCCTCAAATGGCGTCATTCACGTCATTGACAAAGTGCTTATTCCAGGCGAGCTCTAGAACCCCGCTGGCGATCGCCCCGGCCTTCGGGTTTCTGCGCTTGCTTACACCGGTACAGCTGTGGAAGTGCAGTGGGGTGAATTTTGGCGATGCCTTGGGCTAAGAGTAGTAAATTCGGGCGATTTAAGCAGCTACTCGGTGAGGTCCTCAAGGGCAGTGGGGCAAATCCTGGCGACTTGGCCGTCCTCAAAGCCGATGTCCTCGGAGCGACGGCCAATCCCCAGGTGATGGCTCGCCTAGAACTGGTGGTGGGGTATCACCCGCCGATCGATCTTGAAATGTTGGCTGCCTTACCACCAGGCACGTTTGGATACGAATATGCCCGCCACATGCAGCTCAATGCTCTCAGGCCCATAGAGGTCAGCCCCGAGCTAGACAATGTGGCCCGCGAGAACGTTTTTGCGCTGCGCTACGCCATTACTCACGATATATTCCACGTGCTGTTGGGGTTCGACACGAGCTACGCCGGGGAGATAGGGGTTCTAGCCTTTGCTGTTGCCCAAAACTACAGCTTCTCGCAAAAGGTCGCTCTCTGGGTGGCGACGATACTCTATCCCTTGTTAGCTCCGGGTCAAGTCCGCGAAATTTTTGCCAACCGACGTGCGGGCTTGGCCCTCGGCCACCAAGCTAATTTTTTGTTGGGGTATCGCTTCGAAGAAATGTGGGAGCGCCCTCTGAGCGAGGTGAAGCGGGAGACGGTGGCGATGACCCGCGAGTAGTGGCAAGGAATGTTGTTGCCTCGGGGAGAATCTGTGTTGCGAGCTGATGTTTTTAGGCGGCATACCGACACATCTTAGTTAAGAATGCGGACGAGACGAACTTCGGTGCGCTGGTTGCGAATATCTGCTGCAGGAACATCTGCCAACGGTTGGCTGAAGCCTTTCCCTTCAGCCAGAATATTGTGATTGACGCCCTGACTTTGGAGATAGTCAACCACCACCTGCGCGCGCTGCTGGCTCAACCGGCGATTGAAATCGGCAGCTCCCGTTCGCGAGGTGTGACCGATAACCCGGATCGCAACCGTCTGCGTGTTGAACTCATTAATCTCAGCTGCAAGCTGGGCGAGAGTCTGCTGGCCCTGCGCTGCGATTTCTGACGATCCCGTGGCAAACTTAATTTCCCCACGCACCTCAAGATCGCCGATGGGTTGGGCTGCCTGAATTTCCTGCGAAGTCAGTTTGGGCTGCCGGGCGGCAGCAGTGACGGAGGCTTCTTCGCCCTTTAGAAGACGGGCTAACTCGGGATTATCCGCCTCGACTAGTTGAATGAGTGTCTCGGTGTTTTGGACTGCTTCAGCAATGAAGCGATCGGTGTAGAGATTATCGGGATCGGGCGGCACCTGGGAAATCTGCCCGGACAATGTCAAGATTGCTGCCGTGGCGCCGATGCGTCTTGCCAAGATGCCCTCGTCGATCCAGCGCTCGACTTCGATGGCTGTGAAAAAGTTAATGCCATTCACGACCCAACCGGCTTCAGTGGCAGATAAATTCCCGTCAACGGCAATTTGCTCCTGTAGCTCGCGACTATCGCGCACATTTTTATCCATGTGTCGGTAATAGGCCGTGAGGAAACGAGAGAGCGCATCTGCTTCGGTGGCAATCAAGTCTTCAGACGCGACGATGATATCGAGAATGGCGTTGGGAGCATCATTGCTCGAGAGCACGACCGTGTAGCCCTGCTGGCGAGCGCGGCTGACAAACGGTTCCCAAAGCACCGCCACAGCGATATTCTGGTTTTTTTCTTGTAGGAGATTCCAGGCTTCGGAAGCTTCTGCAACCTCGATGCGATCGAAAGCAGCCAAATCGAAGCCCTCGAACCGAATGTCGAGGACTCGGGCGAGAAATTCACTAGGCGTGTCTGCTGCGTAGACAAGACTTAGAGATCGATCCGGCGAGCTTTTGACGAGCTGCTTTAAGTCATTTAGGGATTTGAGTTGGGGGTATTGAGGCGTATTGAGCACCACGGCATCTGCCCCCACCGTGCGATCGATGAGACCGACGATTTTGCCTTTGGGTTGGTGTTTGAGGAATTGATCTAGGGTCGTGAGCGCGAGATCGGCAGTTCCTCGCTCCAGCCGCGCTGCTCGCTCCGCTTGGTCGAACTCATCTTCGTAGCGCAAAGAGATCCCCGCTTCGCCGAGATCCGCCTGAAAGTCTGGGTTGCGAAAGGTACTGTAGCCACTAAAGGTATCCCCGAGAACGACCCATTCTGGCGATCGCCCGTTTCCTTGGGGGGACGGCCCCAGCCACCTTGGAACGAAACCTCTTCTAACACCCACAAAACCCAAAGAAGCCACGGTGGCAACAGCAAGGATGTAAACGATCGGCGGGGGACCGCTTTTGCGCTTGGTCATGCTCGATTCCTCCAATCAATCTGCATCCGGGCGACTGTAGTACCTTCAACTGTTGCAGAATGACGGCGTCCTGTCATCCTCCCTGCAGAAAGCGAACTTATCTGCGTTCTTCTCTGAGCTGCTGGAGCCGGCGGTCGATCTCCGCTGCTTGGGTCGGCTCGGACGAGGTGCTGCCGAGCAATTCCGCATAGGCCTGGCGCTCCAAATAGCGCTGGTGTACGGCAGCTTTGGCCTGCTCGAATTGCATTCGGGTCGATTCTATATCCTGCCGCTCGTGGAGCTGAGCGATCGCCGCGAGGGCTGCATCGATCTCTGCCAGGTCCTTGAGATCCCGCAAATCACTACGATAGGCCTCCAGGCGCGAGCGCTCCTGGCGCAGAAGTTCCTGAGACTCGCGGGCAAACTGTTCGGCCTGTTTGACCTGTCCTTCAAGTTGGGGCAGAAACTGCTCGAGTTGCACGGCACGCAGGACCGCCGCTCGAGCTTCCTCTTGCCGGCCCGATTGTTGGGCCAGGTCGGCAGCGCTCTCGAGCTGCTCTAACTCCCGAACCCGCTGCATGTACTTCCGTTTAGTTTGTTGGTATCCCTCGTACTGTTGGTTGGCCACCTGGGTTAACCGCTGTACGGATTCCTGCATGATTCGCAAAGAGGCTTCCGCAATTGCGATCGCGTCTGGTTCGGGCTCTGGTGATATTCCCCACAGCCAATTCCAAATGGCCAGGGTCGCCCGCCCGCCTGTCTCGCCCATCAACCAGTAAACTGCCCTTTTCATGGATTGCAATCGTCGAGCTTTTTTCTCAAGCTAGCAGAATCGTTGCCAGTTCCTATCTGAGATCTTCCGTGGGGGGTACCGGAACACCAGTAAAGGTGTTCCGGTACCCCAGAATAGCTTAGCGTACGATAATGGCCCTTTTCGTACGCTAAACGGCACTACTAGTGCTATGCTGGGGAAGCTTTGAAACCCTCTGCTGGAGAGCGTTTGCTATGGAATCTGCCGCGAACGGTGCGATTGCGGCGACTCGGCCCACCTTGCTATCGGAATTTGCCGATCGCGATCTCATCCAGGAGCTACTCGCCGATAAAAAATCCCCCGCGACTCGCCGCGCCTACGCCGGGGATCTCAAACATTTTTTCCAAACCATCGCCAGCGCCGATCCGAATCCCGCGCTGATTCGAGAGTTTCTGGGGCTCGATCGCTTTGCTGCAACCTCCCTCGTGCTCAAGTACAAAAGTCTCCTCGGTGACAAGAGCCTCGCCGAAGCAACAGTGAACCGGCGCCTCGCCGCTATCAAATCTCTTGTCGATTACGCCCGCAAAGTCGGTAAGTGCGAGTGGAGCCTTGCCGATGTGCGCGGCGATAAAGTGAAGCCCTATCGCGATACCACGGGAGTCGATGTCGCTGCCCTGCGCCGCATGCTCGGCATACCCAAGCGCGAGACCCTGGCAGGTAAGCGCGATTACGCTCTGTTGCGGCTGCTATGGGAGAATGCCCTGCGACGCGGCGAGGTCTCGCGGGCAAATCTGAGCGATTTCGAGCCAGAGAGCCGGAAATTGCGGATTTTTGGCAAAGGTCGCGGCCAGCAAGCCGAAACGATTAGTTTGTCGGTGCGGGCGGTCGAGGCGCTGCAGGAGTGGCTTGCGGCCTACGGAACGTCTAATCCGGAGGCTCCTTTGTTTTGTGCCCTCGATCGCGTTAGCTGCGGCCATCGCCTCTCGACCACCTCGATTTACCGGATCGTACGGGCGATCGCTACCGAAGCGGGCATCAAAAAAATTATGTCTCCCCACCGCATCCGGCACAGCGCCATTACTGCTGCTCTCGACTCAACCCAAGGAGACGTGCGCCGCGTGCAACGCCTCAGCCGCCACGCCAAGCTCGATACTCTCATCGTCTATGACGATAACCGCCAAGATCTCCAAGGGGATGTCTCGCAAGTCCTGTCCGATCTCGTTTGAAGAGGGGCTTCTAACTACCGTTTGTGCCGCAGGGGCTCTAGCCCTTTGTAGATAAAGTCGAAGAAGGCCCGAACCCGAGCGTTGTGTCTGAGGTCGCGGTGGGTCAGCAGCCACAGGTCAGTCTCGAATCCTGCCAGTACATCGCTCAAGCGTACTAACTGGTGACTCTGCTCGGCATAAACCACGGGCAAGATACAGACACCACTCCCAGCTTCAGCCATAACAAACTGAGCGGCGGGGCTGTCCGTACGGAAGCGAATTTTTTCTGTCGGTACGTGTTTCGCCATCCAAGCATCGGTCATGCGAGCATTTGCTATCGGGTCCCAACCAATCCAGGGCAGTTCGTTCCAGGCGATGTCTGACGTCGCAGCGATCGTGCGATGGGCGTAGACGGCGTACTCGATGTGTAGCGCGCGCATCCCGACGAGGGTTTCATCAGGCTGTTTGGCAACTCGCATCGCCACATCGGCTTCTCGAGAGGTCAGGTTGTGATATCGGGTTGTTGCCGAGACCAGCTCCAGAGTGATGTGCGGATATTGGATGGCAAAGGCCCTCAAGAGGTCGGCATGAAACAGCACGAACAAGTCCAACAGGGCCACGCGCAGAACGCCAGCAAGATGGCTATCTTCTCCCTGCATGGCCCGCTGTAGGCTGTCTGTCTCTGCCGCCATAGCTGTCGCCACTGCCATCGCCCGTTCGCCAGCAGACGTCAGCACGAGACGACCGCTGATATTTTCCACGACTTTTGCACCTAGGTCGCGCTCTAGCGATCGGATGCGGCGCGACACGGTACTAATATCTACGTTCAGCCGTGCAGCTGCCTTTTGTAAGGTTCCTTCGCGCGCGAATGCCAGCAAGACTTGGAGATCGGACCAATTCAAGGCAACTCCTCAGAACTAGTTTGCATATTTACAAGTAATACTTGAAATTTTGCTTGATGACAGCGTATTTTTGCAAGCTTAGAATGCAAAACGAGCCGAGCACGGTAACTAGACCCATGACAACACCTGTATATTCATCTTGGTTAGCTGCGTATCTTTTGCTATTGCAGCAAGGACTGATGTTTGCTGTCGGCACATACCGAACCCGCAAGAAAAAAGGAATGGGCTCCCAAGACGACCTTGCGCTCGAACGGTTGGTACGACGGCACGGCAATCTTGCCGAAAATGCTGGCATCTTTATCGCCGCGATCGCTCTGCTGGAGCTACAAACGGGCTCGACCCGGCTCGTTTTCATCCTATGTCTGGCCTTTGCGATCGCGAGAACGCTGCATGCTATTGGCTTCTCTTCGCCCTATGGAGCGTACCGGCTCGATGCTCGGGGCGCAAATCTTCTCTTTCTGGGCGCGCGTGCCTTGGGTGCGACCGCTTCGGGATTAGTCGGGATTGCCTGCAGCCTGGCAATGGTGGCCGCTCTGGCTTCGTAAGAATTTCCTATCGATTGGTGTCGGCTTCACGACATGGAGAATCAATCACATGCTTTTTTCGACTCTGCCTTTTCTCTTATTAGCTGAAGTTACCTTCGTGTTTGTCCTCGGCGCGAGATCGTCTCAGCCCGGTCGAGTTACCGTCGCTCTGTTCGTATTTGCCTTGGGTATCTGGGGAAGTGTCTCAACTTGGATGGTACTTACGGGCATCTACGACTCCCCAGGCTTCCTTGCACTGATGCCCGGTCTCTGGCTGCCAGCGGTTCCCTTTGCCATCATTGGTCTTTGCCTGCTCTTGCCCATCGCACGGCGAGGCGTTCGCGACATTGCGGAGCTGACCCCGTTGCACTGGTTCGTTGCCGTGCAAGCCCTCCGTATAGCAGCGCTTGGAACGCTGATAAAAACGCTCAGGGGGGCATTTCCTCTGGAGAGCGAACTCGCCGTAGGAATCAACGATCTCGCATTCGGTCTCTCGGCACCCTGGCTGCTCAAGGCAGCACGCAGACAGCAGATTTCTCCAGACGCGCTGGCGCTGTGGCATGTCGTTGGCATGGCAATTGTTCTTCTGCCTGGCGGAATCACAATTCAAACCGGGTTACCAGGGCCTCTGCAAGCCTTCACCAAGCCGCCTACTGCTGAGGTCATGCTCGACTGGCCCCTGGTGCTCGCACCAAACCTTGTAGTCCCCATTTTTTTACTGCTCAATCTGCTTGGAGCCTTTGCTTCACGATGCCAAAAGTATCCATCCACCAGAGAAGGATTGCAGTTACTGAAGTGGCCCCCAAAAACTGGACGACCTCAGGCTTAGTGGTGCGGAAAACCCCTGAAACCCTTGTGCTGCCGTTGATGTGGCAAAAGGGAGCACATTCTAGGATGCTGTAAGTTCCCCAACTCAGCAGCAAGCTTGTGAATGCACCCCTACTTCATCGTCAACTTCTGGCCCTGTTTCGTCAATGGATTCATCCCCACGACCTCCGTCATCTCATCACCTTCTCCGAGGCTGTAGCTGCCATACTCCAGGCTGAGAGCAGCTGTTTGGGTCGTCTACTTCCTTTCCTGAGCCACCGGCCTTGCCAGGCTCGTAGCCATCTTGACCGCCTCAGTTATTTCCTCCACAACCCCCGCATCACCCCAGAGATTTTCTGGGAACCGCTGCTGCGACAGTTCTTGAGTCCCTGGCAAGGAACGTCCGTCACGCTCACTCTCGATACCAGCGTGCTGTGGGACCAATTTTGTCTTGTGGAAGTTTGTTTGGTCTATGGCGGTCGGTCGTTCCCGCTGGCCCAATCGCGTCCCGACATCATTGCGGAAGTCACTTCCGCAATGTAGGACGCTCAAAAGGTTCTTCAGCATGGCAGCGCTTCTGTCGCCTTCGAAGATTATGTTGGTG
>CAYTBI010000099.1:0-8152 GCA_964435975.1 uncultured bacterium | reverse complement strand
AATTGAGAAGTATTACTCCACTGCTTAAATCCCGTCAAGTTGCGGAATGTAGGCTAAGAGGTCTATGGGGCCAGATACCACGGGAGATTGGGGAATTGATTATCAGAATAATCGAGCAGACAGAGGAAGCATTCGAGGGCGGCTATCTATACAAACATAGCTACCGAGGAGAAGAGGAATACTTTGAGTCTGAGGAAGTGAATGAGTACATCTTTTGCTTTGTAAAGAGGCTTCCCCAGGAGGTTAGGCCTGGCTATCAAGCAAGATTAATGGAAGTACTTGGGCAGTGTAGCTATGGTACTTTTCTGGATGTTGAAAGAGGGCTTTCTGAAGGAAGAAATGAGGAAGATGAGTAAGGGAACTCGGCCCGGAAGTCAAGGTCGAGAGTCTGGGACTCAGCTGTGGTCCCAAGAGCGGGCGGCTGAGTTCCAAAGCCTACACGCTGCTTCAGTTAGGAAGAGGCCGAAACTGCTTCCCAGTCCAGCTCTGGGGTCCTTCCCAAGGAGCGCGCTGAATAATCCAGGCTAGGCGGTGCGGTTGCCCTCGACTTTGCCCTCACTTATCCCGGCTGCGTGGAGCGGTTGATTCTTATCGACAGTGTTGGGGTTTCCGGTAACTTTAGTCTGGGAAAGCACCTTAGTCCGTCTCTCCTCAGTTTGGGAGCACACTTTCTCCGTTTCCGTAAGGACGCTGCCTGCCGTATCTTGGCATCCCTGCCGTTCGCCAGCCCCTCCCTGCAGGACCTGATATTATGCTCTGCCCTTCACCAGGAAATGCCAGGGTGGGCCCAATCGGTACAGTCTTTCACCTGTGGCGGCGGGTACAGCGACCTACCCGAGCGAATCTCACGGGTTCGACAGCCGACACTGATTCTGTGGGGCGATCGCGATAGAACCCTGGGTACCCAAGATGCGCGACGCTTCGAAGGCATCATTTCCCACAGCCGTCTAGTCTGGGTGAAAGGCGCCGACCACGCGCCTCACCTTAGCAATCCAAAAGCAGTTGCCAAAGAAGTTTTATCCGAACTCGAGTGCAATTAGCTTGGCGCGAACTATCCTTCTTCCCCCGAAGCGGGCTGCGATCCCTGGGTCTCGTACCCATCCGAGCGATCGCCTCTTTGTCTTGATTTGGGACCCATTGTGGCTAGGGGAGGCCTTGGACCCAATCGATGCAAGCGTTTGTTAGGAGTTAGATTGGAGTTACGTACTTCTCAACAGACAACGGTAATTCTGGTGCCTATGTCCCGGGTTAAACCAGATTGTGCCAATATCGTGCCAATTCACTGGTGAGGACTAGCAGACATGAGTGAGGCAAAACAGCTTACCGAGCTCTCGGGTCAAGAGATGGTAGAGGTTGGCAAAAAGGCGGCTCAAAAAGCTCGCGATAAAGCCTTTGCACGGGGGCTACCGGTTTACTGGGACCGTAAAGGCCTGCGGGCGCGGGAATATCCAAACGGGCGGATAGAGATTTTGGAGCACCTACCCGACGCTGCCGACTAGTCCTTGATGGTCACCTCTACTGAAGATCGCCCGAAACTCACCGTTGTTGGCGGTCCTAATGGCTCGGGGAAATCTACATTCCTGACAGCATTGGTAGACGCTGGGTACGAGCTTGGGACGATTGTGAATCCCGATGAAATTGCCCGCGCCATGCAGGGTTCCGGTGGGGATACCGAGCTACCGCCCAATCGAGATTGGGCAGCGGGCCGAGAAGCCTTGCGGCTGACCCGAGACCTGATTGCTCGGCGTCAGAGCTTTACGCGTGAAACCACGCTGACGGGCAGTGAAATTCTGCGCACTATGGAAGCGGCGAAGACAATAGGCTACGACGTCACCCTCATTTTCATTGGGGTTGAGTCGGTAGGCACATCTAAACGCCGCGTGCGCAACCGAGTGAGAGAGGGCGGACACAACATTCTTGAGGCAGCACAGGACCGCCGCTTCGAGCGAAGTTTCCGAAACGCCCCCCGTGCTGCCAGGATCGCCGACCGTGCCTATTTCTTCCACAGTGGAGAACGCGGTTATGAGTTACTCGGCGAGGTTGAAAATGGGCAAGTAACTGCCGTTAATCTCGACTACGTTGTTTGGATTGGGAAGGCCCTTGCTGGCTTGGAGCGTGCCGAGGTAGTCGAAACTATCGTAGCTCCAGTCGATCCAATTCACTCCGAGGTTGAGCTGGAGGAGTATGAAGACGAATTCGACCGGTGAATCGCAGGCGGTAGACTGCGAAACCGTGCCACAATCACTCTCGCTGTCGCTGGGAAATCCCGCGCATTCTGTTGGTTGCTTTCTTTAGCCCGATCCATCCCCCCGCGGGGGCTTCGGTTTCTGGGCTGGAGGGAGTGTTGCTTTCTCTAACTCGCAGAACGGCAGGGCGACGGGTTTGCGCACGCCATCAAGTTTGACAATGGCGATGGTTTCATGGATTTCAGTAACTAGACCGGTAGCGTTGGCGTGGAATGAGTGGTTCTCGCACACCCGCACCGCATCGCCCTCGGTGAAGAAGGGCGGCTCTTCTGCCGGTGGCAGTTGGGGGTCGGCCCCAACCTCCTCGCGTGCCCAGTCGGGCGGGCTGGTCAGCAGCGGTCTAGCAGCTGCAGGAGGCGATTGGACTGGCTCCTCCGCCACAACCTCAGCCTCGTCTGCATCCAAGCCGTACTGCTCCTCCAGGAAGCGCAGGGCCTGCTCTTGGAACGGGCTCAGGTAGGGGCTCGGTTGCTTGCTCAGCTCCCGCACCATCGTCTGCGCGAGGGGGTCGAGTTTGGCATCTGCTTGTGTGAGGCGGAAGAGACGCTCGAGGCGATCTCGCATTTGCTGTTCTTCCCAGGCAGTGAGGTCCATTGCCTCTAGGTTATGGCGTAACACCAAGCGATCGCCAAGACCTGTCCGCACCGTGCAAGAAAACTCATTGGCTTCGATGACCACGGCGGGAGCGCCCCCGAGGCCCCGTAAGTCTGGGTTATCCCCCACTTGAATGCAGCCGACTTGACCGACTTGGAAGGGATTGGGCGTGACAGCCCGCTCCTGCAGCTGCCGCTCCAATTTCCGCACCACCTCTACGACCTGGGTGCTTGTCGGCGGGCGCCCGCCATTTTGCTTGACAGCCGCATCCCAGGCCTCGCCGTGGCGCTCTTCCGGTAAGTTGCGCAGCGAGCGGACTTGCTTTTCCTGGGTGGGGAGGACGAGATTCTCTGGGAGGCTATCCCAAATCAAATTCAAGGTGGCCTGGTGACCCGAGGTCACCAATTCGGCCTCGACCTCCACAATTTCATGTGTTTGTCGAGGCGATGGCGTTTCGGACACAGACTGGTGACCCGAGGTCACCAATTCTGGCACGTAGTACCGCACGATATTCTCCACGTACCGCGTCGCCGTGATGATGTAGTTGGCGTTGTGCCGCCCCATGTTGAAGCGGTCGCGCAGGTATGCCTCCCACGAGGAGTGGGTCGAGCGGTACAGCCTGCGATCGCGCAGCTGACGCAGGGCCATGCCCTGGTCGTAGAGGGCGTGCTCGACTTTTCGCTCCAGGTGCAGGCGGTCGCGTTCTTCGTCAAGAGTAAGGGTCTCCAGGCGGACGGCTTCGACACTAGTGCTCATGACTGCACCTCCACGATGCGGACGGGCAGGCCGGACTCGTCGGTCTGCAACTGGTAATGAGTTTCCTTGTGGGCTGCTTCCAGGGCCTTAGCGCGAACCTTCGGGTTGTCGCTGTGGAGCCACTGGTTGTAGAGCCGCAAACGGGCGGAATCACGATCGCAGGTGTCCGGCTCGGCGGCAGTCGGCAAGACGGGCTCAATGCGGGGCGTAACCCCTTCGGCAACGGGGCTGAGCTCTGCAGGCAGCTCGGCAGTCAGGGCGCGGGCGTTGGTGGCCAGGCGCTCCCGATACTCCGGCTCGATGTTGCCGCCAGCGGCGAGAATCTCACTGGCTTTCTCAAAGCGCTCCCGGTATTCAGCCGCGTACCACTCCCACCAGAGGGCCAGGTTTTTGAAATCTTTCAGAAAATGCCGCAGGACGTGCAAGCGCCGGTCTTGCAGGCTGCCGCCCCACTGCTGCACCCAGTGCTGGGCGATCGCATCGCGAAAAGCGACGTCCAGTTTGCCCTCAATCAACCAAGGTCCGTCGGGCCAGTAGTCGCCAGTTGGCTGCTTGGCTTTGGATACAACCAATCCACCAAACTTTTTCTCCGTCTCCTCGGCTGGGTATGAGAAGTCTTTGAGTGTTTTAGTCTTTTCGCGCGCGCGATCTAAATCTATGTTCTCGTTCGGTCCATCAGACGGACGTTTGTCCCAACGAACTTCTGTCTGATGGCTCGGTCGATCGGCTGATGCGGTGGCCCGAACGGAGCGATCGACAGGCTGCTGTTGGTTCTTGGCCTTGCGGGCAATGGGAGAGACCAGGCAGGGCCGTACTTTATAGCTAGGGCGGCTCTGGGAGATTTCGAGATACCGATGCTCTGCCAATGAATGGAGGGCCGCTGCGAGGGTGGATTTGCCAATGCCGAGGGTGTTGGCATCCTTGGTGAGGTTGAGTTCGAGTTGGTTATCACCGTATGGGCAAAGGGTTTGCAGGTAGTAGAGGACTCTGACCTCAGAAAAGGTCAGTATCTGGGTTACCTGCAACCACTCCGCTGCCGTCAGGGCGTGGAAGGGGGGTGCTTTGGATGACATTGGGATTTGTTGGGTGCGGCATCGATTTGTAGTGGATCCCAGCGGAGGCGCTGGTTGATGCCTGCAGCCCAAAACCCAAAAAATTGGATAGGGGTACCTGTTTGACTCCAAGATGCTAATATGGAGTCAAGCTTTGAGCCGCAAGGCTTGTGTGAGATCCAGGCAAGGGTTTAACGCGCCACCTGCCGGACTAACTGATCGACTGAAAGACCCTGTTGAGTGCTGGTTACACTCTGCAGGGTTTCAGTCTTTTAAGGGGTTACTTTTTCATCTACTGCTCTAAATAACTACGCGAACTGTTACTCGGTAGATCGTCGATCTTGCAGGGCGTGCTGGCCTCTCTGCGCGGTTGCCCGCAATCGAGAAGTCAGCATGCGGTCGCCTCGGGTTGCTCCTCGGCTTTCTCCAAAATGTGTCTGACTCGCTCGTAGTCAGCAGCTGAAATCAGGTAGACCGGGGCTTTGCCCGGGCGTTGTACTGCCACTCGTTCGCGACCGTACGAAACCTGATTGAGGATTTCAGAGAAGTTTCCTCGGGCTTGTCTGGAGGTTAGGATCTGCATAGCTCGCAATGAACGCCGTGTACACAGGGCACCCCAAAATATTACCATCTTGAGGCTCACTTAGGATCCCCAATTTAGGGATATGTCGGATGAGTCTGGATTCATTGCTAAACAAGCAGCGATTTTTTCACTGCGATCGCAAGATTTCCTCGATCGTGACCTTTTTGCCAGCGTAGAAGGAACAAAGGTCCGCAAGTCGTTTCAAGTAGAGAAAGTTCCCTTGTTTGAGCCTGTCCCCTTTCTTGGCTTCGCCAATGGTTTTCTCGGGCAGGTGAATGTTGGCTTTGTTTCTCAGTTCGATTGCGACTGACCTTACGGAGCGTTCCAACCCCGCTGCGTCAGTGGGCCACCAAGGACTAATGTCGGCATAGAGTTCGCAGTCGGACATCGGTCGCCAAGTAGGGAAGAACGAAGTTCGCGTAGTATAACCCACCTTATGCGGCACGCAATACAAAGCATGCTGCATACCTTGTATATATTAGAATGCCAAGTGAGACGGACGCGTGGCATTTCTCCTCAGAGCGACCGAGCCTTCTACACCAAGAGGTTTTTGATGAAAGTAGTCTCGATAATTAGCAGTAAGGGTGGGACCGGGAAAACAACGGTAGCCGTTAACCTGCTCGTAGCAGCACACCAGAAAGGAAAAAAGTGTTTGGCGATCGATCTTGACGCTCAGGGCTCGGCGACAGAATGGGCCGATAGTAGGGGAAGAGAACACCTTGAGGTGGTCGAGACCAACCCCAAACGATTGTCGAAAGTACTCGAGCGCGTTCGGCAAGAGGGCTACGAATTGGTGTTTCTCGACACGCCGGGTCAGGCGACGGCTGAGTTTTTCGAAGTCTCCGATCTCATCATCATCCCCACGGGCCCGGGTGGCTTTGATGTCAAAGCGATCGCGAGCACGGTTGGTATGGCTGCAAACAGTGAGGTCCAGTACGCTGTGGTATTTAATCGCATCCGCCCGCAGGTCAATGCGATGAAGCTAGAGGAAGAGTTGAGATCTGAAGGGGTGATGGTCGGTCCCAGCCTCAGCTATCGTAAGGATTTTGAAACGTCGGCAGATGGACGGGGCGTTCTGGAGATCGCCCCTAAAGGCGCGGCAGCCAAGGAAATTCAGAAGCTGTACGTGTGGATGATGGAGGTTTTGGGAGATGGGTAAATTTGGAGTCCTGGGCGCGGCAGCCCAAAATAAAGATCCGGAACTCGTGCGCAAGAAAAAGGAAGAGATCGTTGTTGCCAATGGCAATGGCCTGTTTTTGCCAGAAGAGGTCGATCTTACGGGTCTGGGCGAAATGAGCGAGGAGGATCTCGTCGAACTCATCGAGGAAGATCTCGATGCCATCGAACAGTTGGAGGCCCAGAGTTTTCGACACGCTGTTAGAGCAGCAGCGGCCTTTCACGAACTCGAACAGCGTGCCCGCGAAATATCTGAAGCTGCAGGCGAGAAATTTAAGAAGGTGCGATGGGCCGAGCAGGCGCTACTCGAGACCTTCAAAGGACGGATCGCGCCGCGGACGATGCGCCTGTATCAGCGCGTTGCCCAACCAAAGAATATCGAGCGAGCCAGAGAACTAGAAGCCAAAATCCAGAAGCTGCGGGAGATACGGGAGACGAACTTGCCTGTGGAAGATTTTGGCAACGCCGTTGCCAAAAAAGGAATTCCCCATGAAGAGGTCTCCATCATCCCCGAGGAGTTTTCGCTCAGGGCCTTGGATCGCTACATCCGCGAATGCGATCGCAAGGAAATGGTGGCAAGCATCGAAGACCGAGATCGCTCCATCGAGCCGCAGATTAAAATCTCCATTGAGGCTCCCCAGGAGATATTGGACGAGTTGGAGATGGCCATGCGTAAAGCAATGAAGAAATTTGCCCGCATACCGAGCGGTGCGACTGAAGAAACTAGCAAGGATCGTGCGAGCAAGCTCCCCGGTAGCGCAAAGCGCAAATTCTCATTTCCGGCCAAGTTGGAGTGAGTTCAGGCTTTTGGCAACGCCGTTGCCAAAAACTTCAGAGTCTTGAGATGAGGGCGTAGCAGCTTAGATCGGCATGTCAAAAAAGAGGCTGTCCATCCTAAGAGTAAAAAGCCACACTGCCGCCACAGTTAGATAGTCGGTAAGATTGGGATGGCTCGAAGGGATGCGGGAGAGGATATGCTAACTGTCATTTCGCCCGAGAAAATTTATCTGTCGGCGGGAACAGTGGTCAGGTCGCCAGCTACCTGGCAGGACTATCAGGCGCTGTGCCAGCAGAGAGGAGATGGCTCCATTCCCCGAATTAAGTATCGTTCCAGTGAAGTTCTCCTCATGGCTCCGCTACCAAAACATGGGCGGGATGCCCACCTGATTGCCGCGATCGTCACAACACTACTGGACCACGAAGGGCGGGAATACGATGCATTTACTCCGGTGACGATGGAACTACCTGAAGAAAGCGGGATTGAGCCAGACTATTGTTTCTACATCGACCAGTGGGAAGCAGTTTCGGGCAAGGAGCGAATTGATTGGCGTAATGACCCGCCGCCGGATCTTGTACTTGAAATTGATGTCACCAGCTATTCCGACATACAGGATTATCTCCCTTATCGAGTGCCGGAAGTCTGGTTATTTCGTAAACAACAGCTTCTGATTTATCAGCTTCAGGGCAATGAATATATCATTAGCTCTCAAAGTCGGTATTTCCCAGAAGTGAACGTACCAGAAGTGACCGTACGGTGCCTGCAAGTTGCCTATCAACGCAACACAAGCGCGGCAGTTAGAGATCTGAAGCAGCAGATGGGGATTTAGGGAACTCGTACTGGAAATAATAATGACAGTCTGTGGCTAAGGTAATTTCCCCGCCAAGATTACAGTCTTATCCCAGGCTATGATAATGGCCTTTACCTTACCCATCCCAATGATTAAAGGGTGTTGTGGACCAGAGAC
>CAYTBI010000098.1:0-8387 GCA_964435975.1 uncultured bacterium | reverse complement strand
CCGGTTGGACGCCTCTATTTAATACCCAAGGCCAAGACCCCGCCGCAGGCGTCAAGAATGACTGCAGTCTCCGCCAGCTCGGCGAGGGCACGCGCCCGACCGATACCGACACCTACCTCAAAGACACCACCGGTGGTGGCTACGCCAAAGGCCAGCGCTACAGCGTCGTCAGCGACATCCACGAGATGGGCTTCTCCCGCTGCTACCTCGACCAGCTCGAAAAATACGAATGCCGCGCCTACATCAACGTGCCGGTTTTCTTGGGTGACAAGCTCTGGGGCTTGCTGGCGGTCTACCAAAACTCCGGACCCCGCAACTGGCAAGACACCGAAATCGAACTCGTCTTGCAAATCGCCGAGCAGCTCGGCGTAGCCCTCCAACAAGCGGCTAACCTCGACGAACTCAAGGCCCAGGCCACCGCTCAAGAGCAAGCCGCCGAGCGCGAGCGCGCCAAAGCAGCCATCGTCGCCAAAATTCGACAATCTCAAAACATTCGCAGCATTTTTGATACCACCACCCAAGAGGTGCGCCGCGTGCTGGCTGCCGATCGCGTTGGCGTCTACAAGTTCAACGAAGACTGGAGTGGCGGCTTCGTTGCTGAAGCCGTTACTGCCGGTTGGACGCCTCTATTTAATACCCAAGGCCAAGACCCCGCCGCAGGCGTCAAAAACGACTGCAGCCTCCGCCAGCTCGGCGAGGGCACGCGCCCGACCGATACCGATACTTACCTCAAAGACACCACCGGTGGTGGCTACGCCAAAGGCCAACGCTACAGCGTCGTCAGCGACATCTACGAGATGGGCTTCTCGAGCTGCTATATGGAGCAGCTCAAAAAATACGAGTGCCGCGCCTACATTAACGTGCCGGTTTTCTTGGGTGACAAGCTCTGGGGCTTGCTGGCAGTCTACCAAAACTCCGGGCCTCGCAACTGGCAAGATGGTGAAATCGACCTGATGCTGCAAGTGGGCGAGCAACTCGGCGTAGCCCTCCAGCAGGCCGACTACCTCGAACAAATTTTGCAGCGCGCCGCCGCACAGGAGAGAGCAACCGGGCTCGAGCGCACCAAAGCTGCCATCATTACCAAAATCCGCGACTCTAAAGAAGTTGACGCCATCTTCTCGACGGCGACCCAAGAAATGCGCCGGGCTCTGAGTGGCGATCGCGCGGTCGTCTATCAGTTCAACCCAGATATGAGCGGTCAGGTCGTGGCCGAAGCTGTCGCCGCCGGCTGGAACGCCCTGCTTGTCGAGCAAACCCGCGATGCGGTTCTCTCGGGCGACCGCACGGGCAACGACCGCTGCTTGCTGCGCAAGTGGTCTGATAGTAATGTGCCCGATGCCGATACTTACTTGCAGGAGACCCAGGGCGGGCGCTACGCGCGCGGGCAGAAGTACACTGCCGTCGATGATATCTACACCCAGGGCTTCCCCCCTTGCTACATCGAGTCTTTGGAAAAATACCAAGCTCGTGCGTACATCATCGCCCCCATCCTGCAAGGCAAGCAGCTCTGGGGTCTGCTGGGAATCTACCAAAACTCCGGCACCAGAGCTTGGGAGCAAGGCGAAATCGAGGCAACCGTACAGGTAGCCGACCAGCTCGCCATTGCCCTAGAGCAAGCCGAATACTTGACGCAGATTCAGGCGCAATCCCAACAGCTGGCGGAGTCGGTCGCTCGGGAAAAAGCAGCCAAAGAACAGCTGCAGAGCCGTGCTATCGACCTGCTGCGCGCGGTCGGTCCCGTCCTCAAGGGCGACTTGACGGCACGCTTGCCCATCAGCCCTGACGAAATCGGCACGATTGCCGATGCCTACAACAATACGCTGCAAAGTCTGCGAGAAATTGTCGTCCAGGTGCAAGAGGCGGCCCAACAGGTAACTCTGCTATCCCAGCAAAACGACGGCGAGATTGGGGGCATGTCCTCCCAGGCTCAGCAGCAGAGCCAAGCCATTGTCAGGGCCGTTTCCCAGGTCGAATCGATGGCAGGCTCGACTCAGGATGTGGCCCAAAGTGCGCGGGCAATCGATGATGCCGTTAAAAAATCAGATGAAACCGTTGCGGCTGGCGACAAAGCCATGGACCGCGCCGTCGGCGGCATCGAAGCGATTCGCGAGGTTGTCTCCCAAACTAGCCGTAATATTCGCGACCTCGGCGAGTCGTCGCAGAAAATCTCTCGGGTGGTCAACCTCATTAGCGACTTCTCACGCCAGACCCAGCTACTCTCGCTCAATGCCTCGATCGAGGCGACTCGCGCCGGCGAGTACGGCCGTGGCTTTGCGGTGGTTGCCGACGAGGTGCGATCGCTGGCCCGGCAATCTGCTGACGCAACCAAAGAAATCGAGGATTTGGTCACCGAGATTCGCAATCAAACCAGCGAGGCTATCAAGGTGACTGAGGTTGCGATCTCGCAGGTGAGCGCCGGTACCAATCTGGTGCAAGCCGCCCGCGAGGAGCTTAATGCCATTGCCGCTGCGACCCACGAGATTGGCAAATTCGTCGTGGGGATTGCTAATACCTCTGCCGAGCAGTTGCAGCGATCCGAGGCTGCGACCCAAACCATGCAAGAAGTCGCAGCCATTGCTGCTGCGACCTCCGAGCGCTCTGTCGCTCTGTCAGAATCCTTCAAGGAATCTTTGGCAACGGCAGCTCGGCTACAGTCTGCGATTGAGGCCTTCAAAATCTGACAAGACCTTTGCAGTAGTTACCGGAGACAGGGCGGCCAATTCGCGTTTAGTGGGGGTGCCGCCCAGGTTGAAGCATGACCATCGAAGACCGCGAAATCTACGAACAAAGCTACGCGCTGTTTTGCGACGAGGCTCCCGAGCTGCTCCATAAGGTCGAGCAGGGCCTGCTCGACCTTGGCGAAGGCTCGAGTCGCGAGCTGCTCCACGAGCTGATGCGGGCTACGCACACCCTCAAAGGAGCCTCGGCTAATGTCGGCCTCGACGACATTAAGGCTGTCGCCCATCACATGGAAGATGTCTTTCGGGCCCTGATGTCTCCCGACGCCGAAGCGGACGACGAGATCCAGCGACTGCTCTTCGAGAGCTACGAGTGTCTGCGGCTGGCGCTCAATAGCCGGCTCCAGCAGGGGCGCGCCCTCGAGCATTCGGTCTCAGAGCGCTCGGCGCAGATTTTCGAGCACCTAAAAGAGCGCCTGCACTATTGCTGGGATTACGATCCGGTGCAGCTAACTTCGGCCGATCTCGGCATCGATTTGGCCAAGTCGATTTTTGAGGTGGGCGTCCAGCAGCGCCTCAGCCAGCTCGCGGCAACCCTCACCCTGGGCGGCGATCCCGAACAAATGGCGATCGCCCTCCGAGAGCAGCTGGAGGTCTTCGTGGGGTTGGCGGAGTCTTTGAATTTACCTGGATTTCGGGCGATTGCCGATACAGCCACAACAGCAATCGCCCGAAATCCCCAGCAGAGCCCCGAAATCGGCCAGATTGCCCTCGAGAACCTACAGGAGGGCCGCGAAATTGTCCTGGCTGGCGATCGCGAGCGGGGTGGCGAGCCGTCACCAGCACTCCTGGCGATCGCCAGTGGCAACGGCACGCCGGCAGCTGCTGCCATCGATAGTACCGATAACATCGGTAGCTCGGAGTTGGAGGCAGCCTTTGGGGGCTTTGCAGCGTCAGATCCCGAGACCGATACGGAATTTGCTGGCGACCTGGAGCTGGAGGCAACCTTCGGCGACTTTTCTATGCCCTCGGGCCCGGCCGATGCCCCTGAAGACGCCATTCCCAGCCTAGACAATGCCCCGGCGCGCGCCGATGAGACCTTGGGTGCGACCGATGCGAGCCCGGAGACCGCTCCAGAAGAATCGGACCTCGACCTAGATGCTGCCTTCGGAGCGTTTGGCGCGCCTGCAGAAGAATTTGCACCAGCCGCAGCAGATGCCGCTGCCGCCCGCGCCCTCGACGAGGCTTTTGGGTCCTTCGAGGCTCCTTCACCCGTTGTCGAGACAGCCGCAAAAACAAGCGCTACTCCCGAATCGGCCGCTATCGAGGATGAGTCGGCAGCAGCTGCCGCCCAGCCGCCATCTGCCCCATCACTATCGCCACCAGCCGGACGGCGAGTACCGCTGCCCCCCCCAGCCGTTCCGGTTCCGAGCGCGGCCTTCCCAGAGCCTCCTCCCACCCATGCGCCCGACCTGGAAGCTCAGGAGATCCGGCAACAACAGCAGTCGCTCGAGAAAGCACTGCCGCGATCGCGGGGCAAAACTCCCGTTCGCGTCGACCTCGAGCATCTCGAGCACCTCAGCCACCTGGTCAACGAGCTGGCCATCGAGCAAAACCAGCTCTCCCTCAGAGAAGAGCGCTTTTACGGCGCTGTCAGCAAGCTCGACGAATGGCTCAAGACCCATCGCCACACCTTGGCCCGCCTGCACGACGAGCTGCCCTACGCGATTCGCAGCCAGCTCCCCGAAACCTACTACGCAGCCCTCGAAGAAGTCAGCCAACTCGAGCAGGCCGCCGGGGATGTTCAGATGCTCTCGCGCACGACAGCAGCTAACGTCGAGCGCGAGCGCCGCCTGTCCCGGCAGCTCCAAGACAGCCTCGAAGAGGCGCGCATGGTGCCGGTGGAGAAAGTCTTTTCTCGCTTCCCGCCCATGATCGAGCGGCTCGGTCGCAGCTACGGCAAAGACGTCCGGCTGCAACTCCAAGGCTTACAGGTCCCCATCGACAAAACAATTGCCGAGGGCCTCTACGACGCGCTGCTTCACCTGGCGCGCAATGCCTTCGACCATGGCATCGAGCCGGTGGCGGTCCGCCAACAGCGGGGCAAGCCTGCTGCCGGGACCATCACCCTGCGAGCCTACATCCAGGGCAATCGCACCATCCTAGAAGTCAGCGACGACGGTGGCGGTCTGGATACCGAAAAAATCTGCCAGCGCGCCCTAGCAGCCGGCCAGCTCTCGCCTGCCCAAGTCGACCTCATCCGCCGCGATCCCAATCCGGCCAACCGCGTCTTAGAGATTTTGTGTCAGCCGGGCTTTAGCACCGCCGAGCGGGTCACCGACCTCTCCGGTCGCGGTGTCGGGCTCGATGTCGTTTACACGCAAGTCCGCGACCTCGGTGGGGTGCTGCGCGTCACCTCCGAGCTCGGTAAGGGCACGACCTTTTCGCTCCAGATTCGCGGCGCCCTCCTCAACGCGCGCTTGCTCGTCTGCCAGGGCGGCGATCGCGTTTATGCTTTTGTCTCGGATGAAATCGCCCAAGTTACGATCCCTACCTTAGCTCAGGTAAAATTGCTGGGCACGCAGAGGGTGTTGCGCTGGCAAGAGCGCAGCGACCGCGAGCCGGTAAGCGTCCCGCTTTATTCCCTGCAAGATCTGCTCCCCTATCGGCGGGCGCTCCCCGACCGCACCAACGAATGGGACATCGCCAACGAGCGCATTAATAATCTGCTCGCTGCCGATCGCACCGCAGCGCCCGTACTGCTCCTGCGCGATCCCCAACTTGGCGGCTTTGTCGGCATCGAAGTCAGCGCGATCGTCGAAGAGCAAGAGTTGGCCATCAAACCCCTAACCGATGCGATTGCGCCGCCGCCCTATGTCTATGGCTGCACGACCCTCGCAGACGGACGCCTCAGTCTGGTTATCGATGGTCTGTCGTTGCTCGACTGCGCCGACAAGCAACCCGGCAGTAGCCTCTCGAGCCTACCCGCGCGCGCGCCAGCCGTTGCGGCGATTTCTCCTGCCCAAGGGACAACGGCCAACCCCTTGGCAGCCGATGCCACCAACCCCTATGGCAAGTTCGGCAGCGGCATGGCTCCTGCCGCTCCGGTTGGCCCCGAGCCCATTCCCCCGAGCCCGCCGTCGGGGCCTACTGCTGGCAAAACTCTCTTGATTGTTGATGACTCTGTTACTGAGCGGCGTACCCTGAGCGCGATTTTGCAAAAAGGCGGCTTCCGGGTGCTGCAGGCCCAAGACGGTCGTGATGCTCTCGAAATCCTCCAGGGCGGCCAGCACCACATCGACCTTGTGGTTTCTGACTTGGAGATGCCCAACCTCAATGGCTTGGAGTTTCTCGGCCTCAAAAATCAGCATCCAGAACTAGCTGATATTCCGGCAATCGTGCTGACCTCTCGCACCCGCGATAAGTATCAGCGCATTGCCCTGGGCCTGGGGGCGAGCGCCTACTTGACCAAGCCCTACCTCGATCGCGAGCTGCTCGATGCTATCGAAGGCGCTCTAGACCCATCGCGCCGCCCTTGACCTGACACCAGACCCCCGCTCATTTCTTGCTGCTGCTGACTTATGGATGACCGCCAATCTGCCCTCTCGAGCGCCAGTATTGCCGCCGCTACGACTGCAGAACCAACACTCCGAACGATCGCCTTCACCATTGCTGGCTATCGCTTTGCGCTGCCTATTGCTGCCGTTCTCCAGGTGGGCGCTTGCCCGTCCCAGCTCGGAATTGCCGATCGGACCCTTGGGTTGGTTATCTATGAAGATCGGACCATCCTGCTGCTGAATTTGCGGGCGAAGCTCGCCCAGCTAGAGCTGCCAGGCGTTGTCGGTTCGGCCGCAGCAGCTCTCGATAACCGCGCGGCTCTCGCCGCAACGCCGCAGCCCTACTTGATTTTGACCCGCACCCAGCGCGGCGAGCTCTGTGGTGTGTTGGTCGATGAGTTGCCTGCCATGTTGGAGCTACCGCGCCGAGACATCCAACCGATTCCGAAGTCTTACCGTCAGTCACATTTAGCGGGGTTAGCTCGGTTTGTGGCCCTCTGGCAGCCCCAGTCGCAAGCCGAAAAAACGGCTATTTATCTATTGGATGTCGATCAGGCGATCGAGCGCCTCAGCTAGATCGCACGCATCAGCGTGCCGAGAGTACCTGTCGCCTGGCAGCGAGCGCGCGCTCTAGGCGCAAGGCGCCGATTATCAAATACTTGTTACAAAGTGGCCCTGGGTTCGCGCAATTTCTACGGGCAAAACTTTACTTACCGTTTCTAATCTAATTTTTTATAAATTTCTTGCCAATAAAAATTTGCAAGAACTCCATTTTTGTGGATCGGATCTTGTCTGAAATTGAACTTTTCCTGCAAAGATCCGATTGGCAACCAGAATTAAATCTGACTTAACCGCAAGTTAATTTCTTAGTGGGATGTTGGTATGCGCTGACGTACGGGTTGAATCGGATTTAACTGAACCCGTGTCTGTGTAACGTTACCCCCTAGGTTCTTAAGACAAATGGCATTCGAAACAGGCTTCGAGTCTCAATTCATCCCGGAAAACGGTTACACCGTCGAGCCGCTGGTCACCATCGGCGAGACCATCCCCAACACCACCGGTGCACTCAACAGCTCCACCGCTGGCGACTTCCAGCCTACTGGTATTCTCGACGGTGCTGGTGCCATCGCGATTGACGACGACACCGTTCGTGCGTTCGTCAACTCCGAGTTGCAGGACTTCGAAGGCAACTCCTACACCATCACCAACGGCACCGAAGACCCCAGCGATGACTACAACATCATCGGCGGTCGCATCTCCTACTTCGATATCAACATCAACACCTTCGAAATCGAAGATGCTGGTATCGCTTACAACACCATCATCGACGCCAACGGCAACATCGGCACTCCCGATCCCGAGCTCGCTGGCGAAGACGTCAGCTTCGCGGGCAACTTCTTCGGCGAAGTCTTCGCCGAGCCCGGCAATCCGGACGGCGGCTTCCGGACCGTTACCGGTTTCTCTCGCTTCTGCTCCGGCGGTCTCACCGAAGCCAACGAATTCGGTGAGGGCCGTGGCATTGTTGACAACATCTACTTCGCTGGTGAAGAGGTAGGCGGCTTCTTCAACAACATCGGTGGCGGGAACTGGGCTCTCGATGTTGCCACGGGCGAATTTCACCAGGTTCCCGCACTGGCACGCGGTTCCTGGGAGAACACCACCCAAATCGACACCGGCACTGACGACTTCGTGGCCTTCATCCTGGCAGACGACCAGTCTCCCTTCAACTTCGACGGCGACGAGACCACCGGTGACAACGGCAACGAAGTTGCGCCTCTCTATCTTTACGTCGGCCAAAAGGACGCCAGCGAGGACGCAGGCTTCCTGGCTAAAAATGGCCTCGAAGATGGTAATCTCTATGTTTTCGTCCCCAACGAGAACCTCGACGACGACGACACCAACGACGTCCTCACCGCAACGCAGTTCAACGGTGCGGGTTCTTCCCTCAACGGCAGCTGGGTGCTGATCGACAACTTCCAGCAGGCAGATCAGGCTTCCACCGACGGCTCCACCGGCTTCGACATGTTTGGTTACCCCACTCAGGCTAACCTCTTCACCCAAGCTGCAGACGTTAACGCTCTGGGTGTTTCTCGTCCTGAGGACGTTGCCACCAACCCCAACAACCCCAGCCAGGTCGCTCAGGCCCTGACTG
>CAYTBI010000097.1:0-8596 GCA_964435975.1 uncultured bacterium | reverse complement strand
GCCCCTCTCGGGTCCGGTTTTGCAAACAGAAAAATCGAAGCCAGCACCACAAATCGATTTGTAGCCCTGATTCACAGAATTGGTATAAGAACCTTTCTACCCATGCATCGATGAAACGGTCTTGGCGGAGGTGAACTGCCTGGGCTACGACAGCGCACCTCTCTACCCATTTGACAATTTCGAGAGCAAACCACAGAATCTGTCAAGTACGTTGTGGAACAAATCCTGGCAAGGTCTCTAGAGTAAGCATTCCACAACGTGGGTTCCACACAATATGAGATTACTGATTCACCTCACCGAATCCATCGACCACCTGAGTTTAGTCATGAGGTGCGGAGTAGGCCATGCTCCTCAGTAAATTCCGAGCTTCCAAATCTCTAACTACCGGCGTTTGAGGACGATTAGGGCGATGTCGTCCGAGTACTGCTGGGTGTCGATAAACTGGGCGACATCAACCACGATCGCCTGCCGAATGGCCTGGGAATCGTGCTGCCACTCGCGGCGAATCACACGGCAGAAGCGCTCGATGCCGTACTGCTCTTCTTGTAAATTTATTGCCTCTAAAATTCCATCGGTGTAGAGCACCACGCCGTCGCCAATATCGAGGTCGATACTCGTGCGGTCGATGAAGCGATCGATATCGCCATCGAGGCCGATGGGCATGCCCAAATCGATCGTGTCCACGCGCTCGATCTCGCCGCCCGCGCGCACGACCAGGACTTCTTCGTGCTGGCCGCTAATGGAAATGCGTCCCTCTTCGTAGTCGAGGACGGCTAGCGTCAGGCTTTTCTCCGAATCCATGCGCTGCACGTTGCTGTAAATCGTGCGATTGAGCGCGCCGAGAAACTTCACCGGGTCGCGCTCGCGAATTTCCGTGAGGGCGCGCACGGCAGTCTGGGCCATGAGCATCAGCAGGCCGCTCTCGAGACCGTGACCGGTGACATCGCCGATGCTAAAGGTGACTCGGTCGTCGATTTGGAAGATGTCGTAGTAGTCTCCTGCTACCTCGTCGGCTGGTTGCATCAGACAAGCCACATCGAGCCCCTTGAGGTCGCGCAATTCTTCGGCTCTAGGCAGGATCGTCTGCTGGATTTGGCGAGCAACGTTGAGTTCTGCCTCCATGCGCAGGTTTTCCGCCTGCAACCGTTTGTTGAGGGTGGCGATGCGCTCGTTGGCCTCGGTCAGCTCGGCCGTGCGCTCTTGTACCCGTTGCTCGAGGGTTTGGTTGTAGTCGGCGAGGTTTCGCTCGCTCGCCTGCAGGGCGACATACAGGCGGGCAATGTTCAACGAAATAGCCGCTTGGGTGGAGAGCAACTTGAGAGTCTCGATGCGCTCTGGGGTGAAAGCCCGCTCGATGAGGTTGTTCTCGAGATACAAAATTCCGCTCATGTTGCCGTGCACGAGCAGCGGAATGCAGAGCACCGAGGCAATCTGATGCTCGGCGATGTAGAGGTCTTGGGCGTATTGCCCCTCTAGGGCGGCATTGTCGAGGACGATACTCTCTGCAGAGCGCGCCACGTAGTTCACAATCATCCTAGAGAGCAGTGCCGGGCTATCTGCGGCATCAATGGGGATCGAGCGGAGTACCGTAATCTCGTCTCGCTCCAAGTGGCCCTCGGCTTCAATGACCCATTGCCCCCCTTTTTCGAGGAGCAAGCAAGCCCGTTGAGCGCCAGCATTCTCGATGGCTAGCTTCATTAGCTTGGCGAGCAAGCTCTCGAGCTGAATTTCTTCTGAGAGGGCTTGGGATGCCTGCAGGACGCTGCTGAGGTCGAGGGATGCAAAGCTCGTGCTGCCGGTTGTAGTGGTGGTGTCGATGCGACCGCCGTAGCGCCTGCCCGGTACGACGAAGCACTTCGGATAGGTGGCTTCGAGCAGCTCGACTTTGCGCGTCGCGCCCCAAAGCTCGTAGCCGTGGCGGGCATTTCTAAGGTGAACGTAGGCAAAATCTTCTTTACCTCGCGCCAGCCAAAATTTAGCTGCCAGCTCGTTTGCCAGAGCTTCATTTTGGATGAAGCCTTGCTCGGCGGCGGCGGCGATAGCGCGATCGTAGAGTTGCATGGCTTCGAAGGGGCGCTCTTCGAGCCGGCATAGCTCGGCTTCTACAAGAAGATATTTATGGAGGAAGTTTTCAGGGCAAAGCTCCGACCAGGCTTGCAGCCGCACTAAATTGGCCTTCGCCTGAGATGAATATTCCTGTTGTCGATCTAGGCGAACGCGATGGCAAGCAGCAACTAAGCTCAAAGACCAATAGAAGACAAAATCTGCCTCTTGAACGAGATTTTGAATGGCTGCAATGAATTGATTTGCTAGCCGGGCACATTCTAAGGCTCTAGAGAAGTCGCCATACAGGTATGCGACTACCAACCTCAAATAATGAAAGAGGCAGCTAGAATAGTAGTCACTATCGGATTGTAGTTTTTCGGCATATTCTGACTCTAGATTGTTCTGGTCGTGGAGAGCAAAAGTTCCTCGAGTCCTGTCGAGAAGATTCAATATCGTAAATCGATAGGCCAGAAGAGTATTAATCGCAAGAGTGTTTCGGGTCTCCTCTGCAAGATCGGAATAACTAAAGCACCACTCTAAAATCTCCTCGAGATTCTGGCCGAGAATGAGCCCGTGAGCAATTTTAGCATTGAGCAAATAACAGGCAAACTGCAGGTCTCCAGAAATCAAAGCCGCTTCGTATCCTTCGTCGCGCAGCGGTACGAGCGAAGCAAGGGGCTTCACCCAATGGGCGATGTGGTCGAGGAGGAGATCGTAGGCTTTGGCACGATTTTTGAGATCGCCGAAACGTTTAGTCAGCGTTAGTGACATTAATGCAAATTCATAGCCGCTTTGATAGTCTCCAGATCGGGCTAGGACGGTGCCGTAGCAGCTATAGCCCAAGGCAGATTCTGGCGTGGGGCCGTGTTGAAAAGCAAGGTTCGAACTCTTAGCTGCAATCAATGCAAATAAGTCTTGATTCGTTACATACGCAGGCACGATGAGCTGCTTGAGAAGTTCGATCGCGCGGATTTTCTCTGGGATCTGCATCTCCGGTTCGTGGGCGAGTGCTGCAATTTCCCGTGCCTGCCAAGCTTGTTTTGCTCGGGCTAGTTCGCGCTCGAGGTGCTCCGACAGCCGATCGTCAGTCGGAAGCTCGATGCCGAGCAGCTGCAGTGCCGCTCGGCCCACCTCAATTGCCTCGGTATATTCAGCTTGCAAGGTGTGCGTCAGAATCAGCAGGCTGTAAGCAGCGGCGCGATCGCTATTCGTGCGACCGCGCTCGAGGAGAATGTCGATTTGAGATTGCGCCCGGTCGAGGTCACCTTCTAGATAACAAACTTCGGCTAAATCCCCATGCAGTGAAAATGCTAAGGCGTGGGCCTCCGACCAACCGCGCTCGCCGAGAAGTTGCGTTCCTGCCCCAAAATATTGCAATGCAGCGCCATAGGCTGTGGATTCTTTCGCTTTTTTGCCCGCAGCGGAATTTAACTCGGCGAGTTGCAACCGTTCCTGAGGACTTGCAATCAGTGCCCGTCCAATATTGAGATGATCGACAATCTCAAAAATTCGCTCGGCCTGCTCTGCTTCGGGAAGACTCGCTTGCAGCAGCGTGCCAATTTGCAGGTGCAATGCGGGCTTTTGGTCTTCGTCTATAAGAGCATAGGCTGCTTGCTGAACGCGATCGTGACTGAACTTGTAATTCTGAACCAGGAGTTCGGTATCTAGTTCTGATGTGGGCAAAACAAATCCCGACCGGATGGCAGTAAGCAGATCTCGGAAGATTTCTTGTCTGGGTCTCTCTAATAAAACGATGCCCAAGGTCTGCAAATCGAAAGATGCCCCAATACAAGCTGCCAAGCAGAGAGCTTGCTGGGCATTCTCCGATAAGTTTCTGACATTTGAAATCGTCAGCTCTACGACATTATCTGTAATGTCTTGAGCCTCAATCCTAGCAATATCCCAGTGCCACGCCAAAGCATCAGGCACAAATTCAATCGATGCCTCTCGATACAAAATATTGAGGAATTGACTGATAAAGAACGGATTACCTTGAGTCTTTTGCCGAACCAACTGCGCCAGCGGCAGGGCCGCCTCGTAGGGCTTGCTAAAGGTTTCGGCAATCAGGTGGCCGACCCATTCTAAACTCAACGGGGCCAGAGAGATTTTTCGAATGGCCACTCCTTCTTTGCGGAGCTTTTCGAGCGACATTACCAGCGGATGGGCGGAGTCAACCTCATTGTCGCGATAGGCACCGATTAAAAATAGATGCTGTATTTCGTCGCTTGTCGCGATCGCCTCGAGCAGCTTCAACGTCGCAGAATCGACCCACTGCAGGTCGTCGAGAAAGATAACCAGGGGATGCTCCGGCTGGCAGAAGACCTGAATGAATTTCCGAAAGACTAAATTAAAGCGATTCTGCGACTCGACTGGCCCGAGGGCGGCGACCTCGGGCTGTTTGCCAATAATCGGCTCTACCTCTGAGATGACATCGATAACAATCTGCCCGTTCGACTGCAGTGCTTTAAGTAGTTTCTCCCGCCAATGAGCGAGCCGCGCCTCATTTTCGCTCAAGAGTTGGCGCACGAGCCCTCGAAACGCGCTCACTAGCGCCGAGTAGGGCACATTCCTCTGGAGTTGGTCGAATTTGCCCGCGATGAAGTACCCGCGTTTTTCTGTTATGGGTTTGTAAACTTCCCGTACGAGGGCCGATTTACCGATGCCGGGTTGACCGGCAACCAGCATAATCTCGAAAGTAGATCCGAGGGCTGCAGGAATGACACTTTGATTCTCATTCGATTGGCCGGCGCCAGAAACGCGCTCGAAGGCAGCCAGAAGGGTTTCAATTTCGCGTTCTCTGCCGTAGAGCTTCTGGGGAATTTGAAATTTATCGGAAATATCACGGGTTCCCAGGGGGAAATCTTCAATGTGTCCCGTTGCCTCTAGACGGTCGCGGCACTCTTCTAGGTCGGCCTTGAGGCCCCAAGCACTCTGATAGCGATTCTCGGCTGTTTTTGCCATGAGCTTCATGACAATACTTTCAACCGGTGCGGGCAGAGTCGGTCGGCCTTGCCGCTCGAGAATGCGACTCGGCTCCTCCGGTTGCCTGGCAAGATGACAATGCACCAGCTCCATGACATCTTGGGCCAGAAATGGCGTCTGACCCACGAGCAGCTCGTAAAAGGATATCCCCAGAGAATAAAAATCAGTTCGATAATCAACCGTACGATTCATGCGTCCGGTTTGCTCTGGAGACATGTAAGATAGCGTCCCCTCTAAAACATTGGGGTGCTTGAGGGTGGGATTCTCGCGCGAGATTGCAGTCGCAATCCCAAAGTCGATAATCTTGACTGCGCCCGTTTCGGGATTGCAAACAATGTTGGCGGGGTTGATATCCTTATGAATGATATTTCGAGCGTGAATGTGCCCGAGGGCATCGGCAATTGCGATTGCCAGGCTCAAAAAGCGATACAAGCGCCCGCGCTCGTCAGCCGGAAAGAGCTGGGAGTGCTGCATTAATTGAGCTAGAGAAATTCCGCCAAAATCCTCCAAAACGATCGCCAGAGTGCGGCGATCTGGTTCGAGGGCATAGGCTGAGATGACGCCCTCCACATCCTCTAGCCGACGCGTGATTTCATACTCCTGCCGGTAGCGCGCCAGCTCCTGGGGGCTGGGGTAATCTTGCTTGAGAACCTTAACGATGTAAGGCCGGTCGCTGTCGCTCGCGCCCCGGTATACCTCTGAGTTGGGGCCTTCGTAGACTTTCTCTACGAGCGAGAACTTACCAATCTTACGTGTCATTGGAGTTTCTTTAGCGCGTGCTTTATCTTGGCAGGGCAAACAATCGCGATGCAACTCTCTCTTTTCGAGGGCACTATCTGTGGTTGAGAAATCCCGATCCGAAGGTAGACTCTCCTGCGATTTTTTGAGTGCGATAGGGCCGCCGTCACCGCTGCGGGGTTGCGGGATTGCCGTGGGTGCTCTCTTCCTTTACTGAGGTAGGTCAATGGTAAGAAAAATCGCAGTTTTCCTGTAGGTCAACTGTGATGGTAGCCCGCACGCGGCTCTTTCGTAAAGTCTACAAACCCAAAACAAAGTTCAGATGCTGGGGTAAAAGCTTGGCGAGATCGTATCGTGCTGCGATCGTATCGCGAGCTTGCTGGCGAATTTTGCGAAGCTCGAGCTCGTCTTGTCGGTCGAGAACCTCACTCACCTTAGCTGTAATTGCGGCCGGGTCGAAGAAATCGACTAGATAACCGTTTTCGCCATCGGTAATGATTTCTTTGACAGGGGGCGTACCGGAAGCCACCAGCAAGCAACCACAGGCCATAGCTTCGAGCATCGACCAAGACAGCACGAAGGGCCGAGTTAAATAAACATGCACGCTGGAGGCTCGATAAACCAGCCGCAGTTGGTCGTAGGTCAAGCGGCCGGTAAAGTGCAAGCGCGAGCGATCGAAGTCTCGTTCTGCCAGGGCTTTATCGCGGTAGGTGCGACCGTCGGGCAAGGCTTTGCCATAGGCGGCGCGATCTTCACCTACCACCACCACATGGCAGTGGGGACGCTGCTTTTGCAGCAGGGCCACTACTTCCATAAACTGCGGAAAACCCCGGTAAGGCTCCATGCCCCGCGCGACATAGGTCACGACTTCGGCTGCGTCGGATAGGTCTAGGCCTCGGGGCCAAAACTCCTTTTGGATCTTTTGGGTGGGGGTTAGCTCGGAGGTGCCGGGGGCAATGCCGAGGACGCGATCGAGATCGGCGGGCGCGATGGGAGGCAAAACGAGTTTCGTGCCGGGTTGGGGCTGGAAATACCGGATATCGATGCCATCGTGTAGCACGCGCAGCTTGGGGTTGAATTCTGAGGGAAATTGTTGCAGCTGCCACTGCGTGGGAACCACGCCCCCATCGCACTGGGCGAGTTCGAGCAAAATGGATGCATTTTTAATGCGAATCCGCGCTTCGCCATCTTCGTCGATGGGTTCGGCCGGATCGAAGTCGGCATCGGTGCCATGGGCGCGGTAATACCACTCGAAAAATCCGAGATAGCGCGCCTTGGGAAATAAATCGCGCAGGAATAGGCCCGGCCCCCAGCCAGCGTGAGCATAAATCACATCTGGCTCGAACCCTTTTTGGAGTTTGAGCTGACGGGCCGTGCGCCAAGCCGCTTGACCGTCGCAGACGGCTTCTTCGAGGGGGCGGACGTAGCGGTGGGTTTGGGGGCTGACGGTGCGAGTGACCTTGTAAAGATATTTCTCCACGCCGGCCAGGCTGCCTTCAGGACGAGCCGTTATGAAGGCAACTTCATAGGCGGAGTTGGCAGCCAGAGCCGCCGCCAGGTACCTGAACTGAGCGGGGAAATTGCGATGGAGGAAAAGAATTTTCATAGACCGTTGCAGTGTTTCCCATCTGTTTGCCCGTTGCAGTCTTTGGCGGGAGTGGCCCCTAGAGCGGTCGCACCCGCATCAGCGTTTGGCCGTATTCGACGGGCTCGGCGTTCTCCACGCAAATTTCAACAATCTCGCCTTCGGCCTCGGCCTCAATCTCATTCATCAGTTTCATGGCCTCGATGATGCAGACGGTCTGGCCGGCCCGTACCCGGTCGCCAGCATTGACAAACGGGTCTTCCCCCGGTGCCGGAGCGCGATAGAAGGTCCCGACCATAGGCGAGAGCACATCGGTTAATTTTTCATTTTTAAGACGAGATGTGGGAGGCTCGAGCGGCGGTACGTCCGGGGTCGCAGGTCCCTCGAGAGGGGGTGCGCCGGTCCCAGTCGTGGGATTGGCAGCTAGGGGAGTTGCTGGTGCCGTTGGCAGGCTTTTACGGGCGGTTAGCTCGAAATCGGCACTTTTGAGGGTCACCTCGGCCAGGTCGGTTGCCGCGATCGTGGCAATCAGTTCGCGAATGCGATCGAAATCTACAGACACTAGTCTTGCTATCCTTTATATGTTTGCAGGCGTCATTCGCGTCCTAGGTATTCGTCGCTGCGCGTGTCTATCTTGATGCGCTCGCCCACAGAAATGAATAAAGGAACCATCACCTGCGCTCCCGTTACCAGGGTTGCTGGCTTAGAGCCGCCCTGAGCGGTGTCGCCTTTAACGCCGGGATCGGTCTCGACGACTTCCATTACGATGGAGTTCGGCAGCTCTACTTCGAGGACCTGCTCGCCCCAGGTCACGACATTGACTTCCATGCCCTCGGTGATGTATTTAACGCCATCCCCAATTTGTTCCTTGGTAAGAGAAATCTCTTCAAAGGATTCCATATCCATGAAGACGTAATTCTCGGCGTCTTTATAAGTGTGTTGCTTGGTTCGTTTCTCCAGGTTTGCTTGAGGAACGGTTTCGCCCGCGCGGAAAGTGCGCTCGACAGTATTGCCTGTTTGCACATTTTTGAGCTTGGTTCGCACGAAAGCCGAGCCTTTACCGGGTTTGACATGCAAGAACTCCACCACGCGCCAAACGTTGTTGTCTAGCTCGATGGTGACACCCGGCCTGAAGTCGTTACTGGAGATCATGGGGCAACTCGCTCCCTCTGCTTGTTACAATCAACATTGCATTTTACCCCTCGGGGTTTCATTTAAAGGTTAAGAAAGACGCGCGATGAGCGA
>CAYTBI010000096.1:0-8826 GCA_964435975.1 uncultured bacterium | reverse complement strand
TACTAGCCATTGTGAGACTCAAGCCGGATAAAGGCACGAGTTGCCCGCGCGCGGCTTGCGCGATGTCGAGTATGCTTAACGTCATAGTTTGGTATCTTTGCCCTCCCCATGCTTTCAGTCCTTAGTGACTTCCTGGTGCTATTGGTTCTAATGGTTGCCAATGGCGTGTTTGCCATGTCTGAGATTGCGATCGTTTCGGCAAGCAAGCCGCGCCTCCAACGTCTCAAGGCAAAGGGCGATCGCGGGGCAGCCATGGCCTTGGCTCTGTCAAACAATCCCAACCAAATCCTCTCCACGGTTCAAATTGGTATTACGCTCATTGGGATTTTTGCCGGTGCCTTTGGCGGCGCGACCATTGCCGGCAAGCTTTCCAACTTAATCGAGCCTATCGTTGGTAGCAGCCGCAGTGAAGCCCTCGCGTTCGCTTTGGTAGTACTCATTACAACCTATCTATCTTTGGTGGTGGGGGAGTTAGTCCCCAAACGTCTGGCCCTGCAACACCCAGACCGCCTCGCTGTGGTGGTAGCGCGTCCTTTGCGATCGCTCGCTGCGATGACCTCGCCAGCGGTACGCCTGCTGGGGGCGTCTACCGATGCCATCTTGCGTCTCATCAGCCCCGGGCCTGTAGAAGACGAACCGGAGGTAACCCGTACCCAGATCAAGGTCCTTATCGAGCAGGGCACCGAAGAAGGCACCTTTCAAGCCGCCGAACAGGATATGGTCGAGCGCGTCCTGCAGCTTGGCGACCGGCCAGTCAGCTCGATTATGACGCCGCGCCCGGAGATTGTCTGGCTCGATCTCAATCATGCCACCGAGGTCAATCGGGCTAAAATCGCCGGCAGCCGCCACACGCACTTCCCCGTTTGCAACAACAGCCTCGATGAAATTCTAGGCGTGGTGTCGGTCTCGGAGCTCGTGGGAGATATTCTTTCCAATCGGCCCTTCGACTTGACGACCTACATGAGCCAACCGTTAGTCGTGCCCGAAAGCACGCCTGGTTTGAAGGTGCTCGAATCCTTCAAGCAACTCGGCAGCCGGCTAGCTTTTGTGGTGGACGAGTACGGCGTTGTCCAGGGCGTGGTGACTATGACGAGCTTTTTGGAGGCCATCGTCGGGGATCTGCCCGCTCTCGATCCTTCAGCAGACGACCAAGCCGTCCGTCGCGAGGACGGATCGTGGTTGCTCGATGGCACCATGACGATAGATGAATTCCGCGAGCTTTTCGGGCGCAGCGACTTTCCAGGGCGGCTGCGAGGCAGCTTCAACACGCTGGCCGGCTTTGTCATCACCTATTTAGGCCGCATTCCTTCAGCTGCAGAAACCTTTGAGTGCGAGGGGTTGGTTTTCGAGGTGATGGACATGGATGGCAATCGCGTCGACAAAGTCCTCGTCACGCGCGGCACGACCATCACCATGCCGACCCTCGACGAAGAGGATGAAGCCGGCTAGCTCGATTGATGCGGGCGGCCAAAACGACGAGGCGATCGCTTTTTGCCTTAAAGTCCGGCTTTTGGGCTGATTCTATCTTGAGAAGCAAGTGTCAGGCAGTGGAGTTCTTGTAGCCTATAAATCGCGTGCTTGTGACGATGCTGGAAAACTCGTACCTTCGGTAGGTTGCCTCCGTAACTTACAATTTATGTCTGCGCGACGAGGTGGAGACCGCATTACGAACAAGCAAAACGTTGTAGGGCAGCCCCTGGAGGCTCAGTACAAGATTCAACTGACATTTTCCATGTCATTTAGCGTAGCACTCGACAAAATTTTTAAGAGGTTATAGAGAGCTGGATTAGATGAGCTTTGCCGCCAAGCAGCTCCAAACTGGAGGTAGATCGGACAGTTTTTTAACGGTCGGCAAACGACATTTTTGCCAACCAGAAACTGCAGGCGATCCGAGACAAAGGTGATACCCATTCCTGCTGCGACAAGGCACAGACGTATTTGCAACGAGATTGATTCTTTGACGATTTGGGGTTGAAATCCAGCTATCTGGCAAACTCGCAGGAAGCTATCATAAAGTATCGGCCCTTCTTGACGCGGATGGATAATTAGCGGTTCGTGGGCTAGCGCCTCCAGGGGAAGGACGTCGTAGCGCTCCAAGGAATGGTGCAGAGGCAGCACCGCAACAAAACGCTCCTTTAAAATCGAACATACCTGAAGTCCGCGCTGGTCAATGGGAGGATGCAAAAAGCCGATATCAATCTCGTCTTGATTTAGAGCTGTCACCTGCGCTTCTGTGGCTAGCTCAATCATATCAATTTCCACTTTGGGATAGTGCTGCAGAAAATCGCTCAACAGGTTTGGGAGTACTGTTTGGGTTGCCGTTTTGGTAAAGCCAATGGACAAATGGCCGAGGTCACCATATCCGGTCCGTCTTGTGAGTTGAATGGCCGTTTCCCTTTGGTGCAACAACTGGTGAGCCTGATGCAAAAATGTTTGTCCAGCGTGGGTCAGCTCCACTGTCCGCTTAGTTCGAAAGAGCAACTGCACCCCTAGCGTTTTCTCTAAACTGGCAATCTGCTTGCTCAGGGCTGGCTGAGTGATTTGCAAGCGCTCCGCGGCTCTTCCGAAATGTAGCCCTTCTGCAACGGCAACGAAATACTGCAGCTGTCGAAAGTCCATGATGACCGTGTCGGTAATGACTTGAAGTTATTAGTTTAATTCTAAAAATGACTTGGACAATCGTTTTTGCTTTAGATTAGCCTGGTTTAGAACCGGTCGCTGGCACTAGTTGAGGCATGGGTATAGTGACACTCCTAAAGTCAAAGTGGTTGAGGCGATCGCTCCTTGTAGGTCTGGGACTACTGTTAGCCTTCCTCTCTTATGGCTTATTGCAGCTGATTGAGCCCGTCAGAATGGCTCCAATCACTCCCAATGCAACTGTTCGGTTCACTGGGCAAGCTCTGCTGGTTGCTTCTGACGCTGATATGGTGGCAACAGCTTACGCTGATGCCAAGCTCGACCGCATTCCTGGCGTTGAAGATACATTAACGGTGGTGGATCTGCCGCTCGATTCTTCTGAATCAGCGGTTTCATCTGTTCGAGTTTCTAATTCGGTAATGTCGTGGCCGCAGATCGTTGCGGTGTCACCAGATGGACAACGAGCGTATGTCGTCGAGGTGCGGGCTCGACCTGCTGATGGCATTCAAGAATTTGACAATATTGACCAAATGCCAGAAGGGAGAACTGTTTCCGTTGTCGATATTGCCAATCCTTTGCAGCCTAAAATTCTTGAATCCGTTAATGTTGGGCGTAATCCGGAGCATGTCAGCATTAGCCCTAATGGTAGGTTTTTGGCAATTAACTTGGAAGATCCAGGGCGAGAGCTTTTAATCGTTCGACTGAAGGCAGACGGAAGATTAGGGAAGCGGTGGTACTTTCCCCTAGAAATTGATGGCACTCGACAAGATAATCGTGCTGCCATTTGGCATCCGTCTGGTGAATATTTAGCGATGACTCAGGACAGAAATCGTCGCGTTGGGTTCTATCAGGTGCAAACAGCAGAGGACGAGGTTGAAGTTAATCTAATTGGCGAACCGCTAGAGTTAGGCAACCATCTCAGTAATCCTCGATTTACGTCCAATGGGCAGTTTTTGTTAGTACCGGACTTGAAATGGAGTACGTACGACAATCCAACATTAAGCTTTTTGCTGAATCCTAAGGGTGAAATGATTGCGGTTCAATTCGATCCGGCCTCAGAAGCAGCAACTAAGGTTGTATCCAGAGCTGAGGTTGGGTTAAGTCCTGAGGGATTTGCCTTGAGCCCTGACGATACACTTATTGCCACAGTGAATATGAGGCGCACCTACTTGCCCAGCTTCATTCCAGCTTGGCGCGGCAAACCTTTCAGCTCCCTATCTCTAGTAAAGTTCGATCCAGCTTCTGGGGAGCTAATAACGATTGGAAAAGAGTACGGCTTTGAGGGGCTGTTACCCGAACAAGCCACGTTTGATGCTGCAGGAAATTCATTAGCAGTAGTAATTTACAACTATCGCGAACCCAGTCCTAAAACGGGTGCGATTGAGTTTTGGAACGTGATTTCAGAAGATACCCCTTACCTAGAGCGTACGGGCCATACACTAGATGTCG
This sequence comes from uncultured bacterium, assembly GCA_964435975.1. Classification (GTDB taxonomy): domain Bacteria; phylum Cyanobacteriota; class Cyanobacteriia; order Cyanobacteriales; family Rubidibacteraceae; genus CAYTBI01. The sequence continues at coordinate 4,740 of CAYTBI010000096.1, read as the reverse complement.
TACGAGGTGCCCACGATATTGTTTTGATTCCTTAATCCTTTTAACTATGCGTTCTTATTGTCTCAATTGTGAGACTCAATCCATTCAAGACAGTCGTTTGATTGGCAGTATCAAATGTTAATTAACTTGACATATTGGCAGCAGTTTCCAGTTGATGCAAAGATAATATATTCGCAAAGCAGCGGTTTTAAGCCTACATCTAGAAAAGATTAGCCCTCTACTCAGATTTTTCTACTAACTAAATGTATATCTAGGGTTTCGTTTTCGCCAATTTGGATCGCTTACAGTGATACCGAATCCGGGGTTAGGTGCATGATTATGAGTTATTGGGTTGCTCTCACTCAAGGCACAGCGGCATAGCCCAATTGGCGGGCGGCGGCAAAGCCGGCGGTGGTTCTTTACCTCTCTACTGCTCTGGTGGCATCGGCGGGAACTAGAGCGCATAAGGGCTCGACAGCATGCATGGCAGGGCTTTGAACCATCTTTCCTCGGTTCTGCTTGAGGGTCGATGCAAAGTGTCACTCAATGGGTTGAAGAGAATGGCAGGCTCGTTCGGTGCTGGGTGCCGACGGTAACTCGATGAGTTAATTCGGGCTCGACACACAAAGTTAAGCGGGCAAGAATTTACATTCTTGCCCTTTGCCTGTTTTCTTGGGATTACTAGCCCAAGCGCAGGCGACGGCCCGTAACGTACTCTTGGGTAGCTGCCTGCGTCGGACGCTGGAAAATTAGTTCCGTGCGGTCGTATTCGACGAGGTAGCCCGAGCGCTGGCCGGCTTCAGAGGTGCGCGCGTCGAAAAAGGCAACGCGATCGGACACCAGCGAGGCTTGCTTGAGATTGTGGGTCACAATCACAATCGTGTAGCGCTCCTGCAGCTCCCGCAGCAGCTCCTCAATGCGCGCCGTCGAAATTGGGTCGAGAGCCGAGCAGGGCTCGTCCATCAGAATCACCTCGGGCTGCAGAGCGATCGCGCGCGCGATGCACAGGCGTTGCTGCTGGCCGCCAGAAAGATTGAGGGCGTTCTTGCGCAGGTTATTTTTAACCTCATCCCAGAGACCAACTTGTTTGAGGGAGTATTCGACCAACTCATCGATGTCTCCCTGATAGCCATTCACCCGCAGGCCCACAGCGATGTTGTCATAGATTGATTTTGGAAATGGATTGGGCCGCTGGAACACCATCCCGACTCGACGACGAACTTCAACGCCGTCGACGCTGGGGTCGTACAGGTCTTGGCCTTCTAAGATCATCTTGCCGGTGACAGATGCACCCCGCACGAGGTCGTTGAGACGGTTGAAGCAGCGCAAGAGGGAGCTCTTACCGCAACCAGACGGACCGATGAAGGCGATGACTTCATTGCGCGGAATTTCCAGGCTGACATCCCTGACGGCAGGAACGCCACCATAGCTCACCGTTACATTTTCTGCTTTGAGGATAATCCGGTCGGTCTGGGGGCTTGCTTGCATGGGGCTGAATAAGCGCGATTGTACAGTTGGGTTCTGCAGGCAACAGCAGCATCTTTGCTGCTCGAATCTTTGCTACTCGATTGGAGAGCAGCACGCACATCTTTTAGACGGTGCCACGATGGCGGTCGGTGAGGTCCCGCAACAGAACAGCCCCGACATTGAGCGCGACAACGCCAAGAATCAGAACGATGGTTGCTGTAGCAGCATTGGCTTGTACGGCTTCGTTGGGATCCTGCAACCAGTTGAAAATCTGCACTGGTAGCGTCGTGTAGGGGCTCTGCACCCCGAGGAACCAAAATTCGCTGAAGCTCCATCCCCCCTCAGGTAGGAACCCCAAACTAGGCGTAAACCCTGCTGCTGCAGTAGCACCCACAGCAATCAGAGCGGCCGTCTCACCAATAGCCAACGACATTGCCAGCAGGGCGCCGGTGGCCATGCGCGGTAGCGCTGTCGGAATCACGATTTTGCGTAGAACTTGACCCTTGGACATACCGATACCATAGCCCCCCTGGCGCAGGCCATCCGAAACTCCTGCCAGGGCCGCACGACCGGAGATGATGAGTACCGGTAACGCGATCGTTCCGAGGGTTAGCGCGGCAGAGAGAATCGTGTAGCCGCCCACAATGCCTTGTGGAATCGCACCATTAGTCCAGCGGAAGAGAAGATTGTTGCATCCCTGCAGCAGCCGCGCGAAAACCTCAAGGCCGATGAGGCCATAAATAATCGTCGGAACTGCTGCTAGGTTGGCAATGGTCGTTTCGAGCCAGCGCGTGAGCACGTTATCTGGCAAATATTCTTCGAGGTAAATTGCCGCACCAAAGCCAGCCGGAATTGCCAGCAGAGCGGTCAGCACGATGGTCCAAATCGTGCCCATCAACGGATCTAGAATGCCTGTTTCTTGGGGGTTGCGACTGGTTAGGGTCGTGACGAATTGCCAGTCGAGCATCTTACCACCCGAAGCAAACAAGCTCGCGAGAATAACAGCCATCACCCCAATGCCCACCAAGGCCGCGCCAAAGCAAATGAATTGGAAGACCTTCTCGAGCCAGCGGCGGGTCTCGGCGCGGGCCCTCGAGAGTGCGATCTCCTCGCTGGGCCCCTCAATGTCGGGTAGGCCGACCGGCGCGAACGAGACGGGATCTGTCGGTGCTGTGGCGACTTCTGCTGTTGGCGCGTCCCACTCTTGGGTGTCTAATAGGTGAGAGATCTCCTGGTTGCTGCGGCGACTCAGCCAATTGCCCGCACTATTGAGGGCCCAGGTGATGAGGAAGAGCACCGTTCCCACGGTAAAAATCGTCTTGAACGGGAAATCCCCAAAGCTAACAGTTCCTCGGCTGATCTTAATGATGAAAGCCGTCATCGTCTCCACAGGGCTCAGAGGATCGAGCGTGAGATTGGGCTCCGAACCAGCAGCAATAGCCACGATCATGGTTTCGCCGAGCGCGCGAGAGAGCGCCAGAGCAATGGATGCCAGAATACCGGGAGCGGCAGCCGGCAGCAGCACGCGCGCGATCGCCTCTCTTTGGGTGAAGCCAAGGCCATAGGCACCCAAGCGCAAGTCGTTTGGCACATTGCGCAGGGCTTCCTCGCTTAGGGAAGAAATGGTTGGAGCCACCAGAACGCCTACCATCAGGCCCGCGCTCAGCGCATTAAAAGACAAGTCTGCAAAGACAAGGCGCAGCCCGGGCGTGACTACTAGCAGCGCAAAGTAGCCATAGACCACCGTCGGGATGCCACTCAAAGCCTCCAGAGCGGGCTTGAAAATGCTTCGCTGGCTGCTGCCTGCGTACTCAGATAAAAAAACTGCCGCCAGGACACCTACTGGGATGGCCACCAACATCGCAATCGCGGCCACCAGGAACGTGCCGGTTATCAGTACGATAATGCCATAGCGACGCGATGACGCATCGCCAATAATCGGGGTCCACTCCGTTTGCGTGAGAAAGTCCCACAGAGAAATTCCATCCTGCGGATCGGCAAAGAACTGAAAAGACTCGTAGAATAAGACGCCCACAGTAACTGCGGCGACCAAAATTGGCATGAGCCCGGCCATTGCCAAAATACTGCTTTGCAGCCTCTCAACGAGTTTTAGCGTCTCGAGGTTGCGACGCCATTGGGGTCCGCCTGGTTGGGAATCAACGACACTTGCCATGAATGCTCGCTTCCTTCCTGAGTTCGCCTGGGGGTCTCTCGAGCTTTAGTGCCTTGCAGTCGAGCAGCTTGGGAAGCTCCGCGCAAGACTCGAGAGCGGTACATTTCCGGTAGTACGGGTTGCCAGCGACATTGGCAAGCTATCCCCTGACTGCGATCGCTACTTACACCCGAAAAAATAGGCTGCCAAGATAAAGAAAAGTTAAAGATTCTCTTAAGAACCCCTCATTATTCCTTCCGAAGGAGCGATTTTCTGCGAGAGTTTGACTCCCATTCTAGGAGACCGATTCCTAGGCATCTGACGAACCGGACGAGCTGCAGGGCGGCGACCCCTACCCGACCGCGAAGTCGCTATCCGTCTCGGTAGCTTTGGTGAAAAATCAGCCTCCATTTACTCAAAATTGCTCCCGAGCAAACCTGAAGTTCCGAATCCGTGCAGTCAGTATTCTGAGAATTGTCCCGAGCAAGGAATCACAGGAGGGTTTTCTGATGAAGCGTCTTCTACTCGCACTCATTCTCGCCTTCGGAGTAACCAGCGCCGCAAAGGCCGACCACTACCACACCACCGCAGACCCGCGAGTGATACGGGCATTCAACGAGATAATCGGGGTGCTCGGCCATGGTTGCAATGTTGGCAACGCATCCGCCTGTAACGCCATCCCTATGGTCCAGCAATATGCCTACCAGATGCTTAGTGCGGGGCACGAATGCTCTACAGGGAACCAGCAGGCCTGTGGATTCTACCAGCAGAACCTCTGGGAGTTGAACGCCGCCTATCAACAGCTTGCCGCCGCGATGCAGCAAGGCCACATAACCCACGCCGAGCGAATGCGGGCGATCCACAATTTCGGGGAGCAAAACAGGGCCAACTTTAACAATCGGATGGCGACGATGGATAGCAACCACCAACAATTCCTGGAATACATTCGCCAGTAGAGCGACGGACGCTTGATGGGAGTAGTGTCGCGGCACTATATTGCTGCTCCCATCAAGTACCGGCTCCCGCAGCAGGCAACTGCAACTCAGGCAAATTGATGATACGAGCCTTGCCCTTGAATTGATATTTGCTAGTCCCATTGAGCATTAAGGCTGCCGACACGCAGCCTTTAAAATGTTAAGCTT
>CAYTBI010000095.1:0-8831 GCA_964435975.1 uncultured bacterium | reverse complement strand
GAGCGCCAACGCCAGCGGCTACCCGAGGCTCAAAATCATGCCGAAGCAGCACTAGAAATTGTGGAGTCTTTGCGGGGCACGTTGGTCGGTCCGGCGCTGCGGACGTCTTACCTGGCGACCGTTTACGAATACTACGAGTTTTACATCGACCTGCTCATGGAGCGGCACCAGCGGTCCCCCGAGGGGGGATTTGACGCGCGAGCCCTCCATGCCAGCGAGCGATCTCGCGCTCGCGGCTTGCTCGAGCTGCTGGCGGAGGCCAATGCCGAGATCGAGCGCGGCGTCGAGCCGCAGCTACTGGCGCAAGCCCGGAGCCTGCAGCAGCGCCTACAGCAGAACGAAGAGCGCCGCGCCCAACTCTACGACGAGCCCGGCCCATCCAAAGCATTAGCACAGCAGCTCGAACGAAAACACCAGCAGCTTCTGAGCCAATATCGAGACACCCAAGACCGCATTCGGGCGGCGAGCCCCCGTTACGCAGCGCTACAGTACCCGGAGCCTCTGGCCTTACAGGCCATCCAGGCGCAGGTCCTCGATGGCGAGACCCTACTGCTGCAATACAGCCTCGGCGAGGAGCGCAGCTACCTTTGGGCGATCGCTCGAGACGAACTTCATAGCTACGAACTCCCCGACCGCGCCACCATCGAAGCAGCAGCCCGAACCCTGCGCCGCGAGATAGTGCGCGGCACGCCGACGCCTCGCGGGGCCGCTCGACTCACGCAGATGTTGCTCGCACCTGCTGCCGCTCGCCTGCAAGAAGAGGCCATCTCGCGCGTCGTCATTGTCGGAGACGGAGTCTTGCAGTACGTTCCATTTGCCGCTCTGCCCTTGCCAGGATCTGTCGAGGCGCCGCTCGCCCCCGAGCCCCTACTCTCCCGCTACGAAGTAACGAGCTTGCCTTCTAGCTCGACGCTATCTATCCTGCGGCAGTTCGACAATCCGATCCCGGCCTCGCAAGCGGTGGCAATCTTCGCCGATCCGGTTTTTGCTAGCGAAGACAGCCGCGTCAAAGAGCAACCAGACCCCAGCTCGGCAGCGCCGACCCCGCCCCCTACAGCCAAAAATCTAACAGCCCGCCGCGCCCAAGCAACCCTCGCGCGAGTCACTGTCGGCGATCGCCAGGGTTGGGCGCGCCTACCCGGGACCCGTCGGGAGGCAGAGGCGATCGCTCGGCTTTTTGCTGCCGGCGATCTCATGCAGCGGTACGACTTTGATGCTAATTATCAAGCGGCGACTACGACTGGGGCACTCGAAGACTATCGTTTCGTTCATTTTGCGACCCACGGCCTGCTCGACAGCACCAATCCCGAACTGTCGGGCCTGGTTCTATCCCTAGTCGACCGGCAAGGCCGCCCGCAAAACGGCTACCTGCGCCTGCACGACATCTTTAATCTCGAGCTAGCTGCGGATCTGGTGGTGTTGAGTGCCTGCCAAACTGGCCTGGGGCAGACCATTCGCGGGGAAGGCGTCGTCGGCATGACCCGTGGCTTCATGTACGCAGGAGCGCCGCGCGTGGTGGTGAGCCTCTGGAGCGTAGACGATGCGGCCACGGCCGCCCTGATGACAGCGTTCTATCAAAATATGCTGGAGCGCCAGCTCGCCCCCGCTGCTGCTTTGCGAGAGGCCCAGCTTAGCGTCCGGCAAGATCCGCGCTGGGCCTCGCCATTTTACTGGGCTGGGTTCGTGTTGCAAGGAGAATGGCAATGGTGAGCAGATGCTGCCTTCATTCGGCAGCGCAGCGCTCGAGCCTGAAAAAGAAAGGTTGCGGCACGGCCTTGAAATCCATCACCCCCAACACGGCGCGATCGCTCAGCTTTCGAAACGCGTCGTTGATGGGCAAGCGATCGTAAATCATGGTGGCACTCACCTTGCCGCGATAGTCCATCAGCCGCAGCCGAGCCTGACCGGTCCAGGTTCTCAACAGGTGCGGGGTAACCCCGAATATGGGCCCGAACCCCTTGCTTTTAGGGCAGGGGAGCTGCAGCGCCCAATCTAGCAAAAGAGCATTGGGGGCGACTTTGACAATATTTCCCCAGGCATCCGAAAACAGCAACGGATGAACGGTTTCGGGATCTACAAACTCTTTTCCGTACCAATTCGTTGCCTCCAACCAGCCATCGAGCGGATGCGAGGTTTGCAGGCCGGAGCCCCGCCAGCGGCCGAGCATAAACTCCAAGCCGACAGGCTCGAGCGCATCAAATAGTGCCAGGGCCTCTTCGGTTGTGGTGTCGTCGCGATCGCAGAGCGCGCGGGCTATTTTTGATGCTTCGTCCATTGGTCTTCGCAAAATTGAGGTAGCACTGCTCCGAGTGCCCGACTGGCCAGTTCGCGCCCGAGAACTTCAGTCTTTACACGTATTGCACCCACATTCGTGCCAAGTTAACATTTTGTAAAATTCGATACAGTTTTTAAATAACAAAGCGAGCTTTTCGCAATGTGGTTCTTGCAAAGTGACTCCGCACGACTCATAGGTCCGTTTCCCTTCGCTGACTGGTGCCTGGACTTCCGCAACCATCCGAGCCGACGCAACAACTACACCGTACTGCATCGCCATAGCCTGAGCCGTCAAGCTCTAGAGTGCGTTGACGGCCTGAAATCTCCCCGACACCTCCCCTGTGAAATCGACCTGCGTACCAGGACCTACCGCAGACTCAAGACCGCGACCGTCATGAGTGAGAGCTGCAACACATCCTATGTCAGGCCCTGCCCGAGCGATGATTGTAACTGTTGCCCGCTAGCCGAGCTTTGCGTATCTCGACTCGCGAGCGCGCGTCCCGACTCGGAAGTTAAGTTTTAGACCCAGCAAGCGATTGTGGATCGTACGGCGGCGGACTATACCTTCATCAACTGCTGCAGGCGATCGCTCTCCCACTTCATCACCCAACGGGCGAAGGCCCGATCGCGCTCGAGCAGCTCGTCAAAGGCATCCACCGGAATCGCCAGTACTCGAGTGGGCGACGACTTGGCGATTACTTTGCCGGATTTGCCGCTGTGGGAGAGCACCTCTAGCTCGTCCACCAATTTTCCTGGCAATAGACTCGCCACCTTCAACTGACCGTCTTCACCTGGTGTGTGGGTTTCAATGCTGCCCTCCACCAGCACGTGTAACTCGCGGCAGGTGTCGCCGTCGTCCGAAACGATTTCGTCTTGCTGATAGACACGGAATTCCGTACGCTCGCACAACTCCAGCAGGGTGGCACTGGCACAGCACCAGCTCTGACCGTCGCCTCGGAACAAGGGCGTCTCGGCAATCAACACCAGCTTCTCCAACAAGGGACAGGCGGCGAGATCGTCTGCCGCGCGGGCCTGCAGGGCCGCCATGAGTTCCCGCTCGATCTCCGGCAGCTCGCGCCGGGATTCTTGCAATTCCTGCAGGCGCATTTGCGCGGCATGGGGAGCGATTTGCTGCAGGATGTAAAGGCTGGCGACGCGAATGGCGGGGTTTGGATCGAGGATCAGCGCCCGCAGGTGAGCGGCAATCGCACTCACACTCAGATCGATCGCACAGGAAGCCACTGCGTCTGCCGACGGGCGCTGCAGGACTTCTAGAGCCCTACCGTCTAAGCGTTCGTGCCAACGCGCGGCCGGGTTGGTCAGGACCTCCGGCAAGACCACCGGTGCCAGCGCGCTAATCCGGGCGGCCACGTCTTCGGCCTCCGTGGGCGTCGCGGCAGTTTCCACGAGTTCTAGCAAGCCGCGCAGCAGGAGCTGTTGCTTCTGGGCGATCGCCTGCAAGAGCAGATCGAGCACGCGCCGCTGCTCCTGAAGTATGGGTTGGTTGAGGGCGTCGTAGTGGCCGATTAGCTCCTCGAGTTGGCCCAGGAGGTGCCGGGCGCGGGTCCAGAGCTCGGCTTCGCGATCGAGACCGTGTAGGATTTCTTCTTCCTCTTTATAGGAGATGCAGTACTCCTGGCGGAGGTGACGTACGGATTCGGGATCCTCTTTGAGGAGATCGTCTACGGTTGGCTGCTGCTGCAGCACGAGCAGGCGCTCTAGGGCTCTGCGGTAGCCGTTGAGGCGCACCGAGCCTTCCAGCGTCCGATGGCGCGCGGGGTCGAGCAGCTCCGGATCCTCAACACCCAGCTCGTCGAGCACCTGTTGGTGCTCCTCATTGGTGACGCTCAGCTCCGCCCGCATCTGCGCCAAGACTTCCAAGCTACTGGCGGTATCGACGTAGCCTTCCTCAAGAGATTCGCGCAGCACGCCTTTGTAGGCTTGGAGGCGTTTCTCGCGGTTGAAGCCGGGCAAGACCTTCGCCAAAACGTAAACCTCGTCGGGGGTGAGATCGTGGAGAGAGCGTCCGTCAAGGAAGCGTGCGAAGTCGAGTTGGAGCTTGCTGAGTTGTTTGCGCAGGCGACTGGCCAGGCTCTCGCGCCCGTAACGGGCCGGGCTACGGCCCCAGGTGCGATAGAGCCACACCGCACTCACGCCAACTAGCAAGACCTCCCAGGCATACTGCATGCCCATCGGTAGCATCGAAATGAAGTTCCGACCGGCAAAGATGAAGAAGAAGTTAAAGATGAAGAACGTGATCGAAGAGTAGATGCGGTGCAGGAGCACATCTGGGGTGACGCTGGAGAACTGCCTGCGGCCCCATCGCTCTAAGTAACGGCCCAACCCGTACCCGGCAAGGGCAAAAAAGCCCAGAGTCAGGGGGACGGCAACCAGCTTGGGGATGAAAGGCACGGCCTGGCCGGCGAGGTAGAATCCCGGCGCGAACAGCTTCGCACGGGTGCCTATCTCATAGGCCCAGATGCCAGACAAGTAGTAGCTCCAGTTGCCTGCATACAGGTAATAATAGAAGAAATAGCCCACAACCAGTCCCGCGTAACCGTAGTAGAGCAACCGGCGCTCGGGCGTATCGACAGCATTCCAATAGGAGCGCTCGGCGTCGATGTCAATGCAGGGACTCTGGCAGGCGACGCAGGCACTCTTTTCCTTGCCACTATCGTCAATTTCGCGGCACATCGACTGCGTGACTTTGGTATCGCTCAGGTGGGCGGCGCTGGTCAGGAGGCCGCCTGGCTCGCCGTAGATTGACTGCACTGGCGCCATCGGGCAGAAGTAGTTACACCAGGATTTGCCGCCGTAGTAGTAGCCCACTCCAATCGCGACGGCCACCGTGAACAGCAACCAACCGGCCAGGGCCAGGCGATCGGCATTGACAAACAAAATGCGCGCGCACAAGCCAACAAAAAACCAACTAAACTGTAGATAAGAGTAGTTGCGGCCCAGCCAAGAGTCGGGCTTGACACGGGCAATCTCGTAGCGCACGCCACCATTGGGACTGACGCGCTTGTGCTTGCGCTGAATCCCCAGGGCCCGGGGAATTTGGGACAGGAAGGACAAGGGGCAAATGCGCCGCCACAGCTCGTGGCCGAAGAGCAACAGAATCAATACGGCTGCGGGAATGACCATCCCCCAGAAAATGGGCGCGCCGAGTCCGTAGGTCTCCTGGGGCAAGCAGGAACCTTGCACGTAGATACAGGCCTCCGGCTCGGGCCTGGCCCGAAACGGGCTCGACAGCTGCTCCGGAGCGGTCAGCATTGGGGATAGGGGATCGTAAAACAGGGACGCGATCAGAAGCAGCCAGCAAATCACCAGCACCCATCGAACGGCATGCATCGTTCGCTCTGGAATAGCGTTGAACACAACCTCTACCTCCCAGGTGTCTATATTTAAACCTTTAACAGTTCCCTACAAATTCCCAGTTTTTCCTTCGTTTGTAAACGAGTATAAAGTATGGCCGAGGTGGCGTCAAAGTGTTGCAGCAGATCGATCTAATTTTCCCCGAGCACGCCGAAGGTCAGCCAACTTTCTTCAGCCTTTCTGCTAGGCGCGCCCATAAGAAACCAGCATTTTCTATATATTTGATGGCTACCTGTATCCCAATCGGATCTGTGTCGATTCCGAGCGCAGGTGCTCGCCCGCCCCACATGCATTTATTTGCGCGTTTGCGAACGCCACCAAATTTCCTGTAATCCTTCTTGGGGACCGAGATATTATCTTAAAATCTACACTCCGCAGGTTGACAGTATTGAAGCAGTGGCGTGCCACCGCACAATCGGAGGGCCCAGCAGGCAGCCGATCGCATTCGTTATTGGCATCAAGTTACTAATTTGTCTGGTTTTCTCCTTCACTATCAGGTGGGCTCTCTGAAATTTCTGTAGAAGCCAGCGGAACGTTAGCTTGACTGTCGGTCACGTCCGTTAGCCGAGGACTGTCTCCTGCTGGCACGTATTTCTGCTCTCAAGTGCCCCGCGATCGCGCGCGTGTTCATAGTCTTTGCAATCCGACTCGATACATTCAGATTGTTGCCGTGGAGTAGTCCGGGTTTGGGAGCCGCGCGCGTCTTTATTGCCAGTTGCCAACTAGCACGAAAGGAGCCCAGTGGTAGGGATGCTGGTACTTGGGATCGCGCAACAGAGTCAGTTGCGCCTGCCGCAGGGATTCACTTTTGGATAAGGTTTCTTCCTGGGCGATAAAGGCGTAGAGCTGCTGCATAAGCTGGGCCGTAGATTCGTCGTTTACTCCCCACAAGGTTGCAATCGTACTGGTTGCCCCCGATTGCACTGCCAAGCCCGCCAGGCCTAGGGCCGCGCGATCGTCGCCGACCGCAGTTTGGCAAGCACTCAAAATGAGTAAGTCGAACGCCCGAGTCCGTTCGACATTTCTTGCTTTGAGCCACAGGCCCAGCTCGCCAATCGAAACTCGCTTATCCCAGGCCAGCAAAAAGGTTCTCTCCGGATCCGAGCTGAACTGACCGTGGGTTGCCAGGTGCAAAATGCTGGCGTTCGCGTTACTGACTCGCCGTTCGAGTTCGCTGCTGGTGAACTCGCGATCGAGCAAGGTAATCGCGGGAAGCTGTTCTTGGATGGTTGCAACAACAGCGCGCCCGCATTGTGGCCCGCCGCTGGCGCTGTCGGTGGGGCGAGTTGGACCTCATCGCGCGCGATCGCGTCGGGATTCAGTTTGTGGAGGTGAAAACCCGCAGCGACGGTAACTGGGATGCTGGCGGCTTGTTGGCCATTTCTGCACGCAAACAGAAGCGCCTCTATCGCAGCGCGCTGACCTTTTTGAGCGAGCATTCTGCTTGGACCGAGCTGCCTTGCCGCTTTTATCTAGCATTGGTGCGGGGGCAGCGGCGCTCGAGCCCTAGCGATAAAGGCGATAAAACGGATGCCCGGCAAGATGCGATCGCTTTAGGGCAACCGGTTCGTCATGGCAGCTGGCTCTTGACCTTGCAAACTTATATTCCGCTCGAATTAGAGTTGGAATAGGAGATTGAGGCGGTCTTGCTGGACGACATGAATTCTACTGGCGAGACCATTCCCCAGAGCGGGGAGGTGAATGAGATGCTGACAGGATTTAAAAACCGCACCGAAGCCAGACAATTCCTCGCCTAGAAATTAACCCACTCCGCCAATCGCTCGCGTGCTATAGTACATTGGAACTGAATCCCGTGTCGCATGGGGATGCTGTGCGACATTAGGTCGTTGAAAACGGGCTGGCAGTTCGCGCTATCCGTTATGCAGGGAGCAGATAAATAAATGAACGCTTACGATCTGGTCATTCTGCCACACCCCCCAAGTCATGGCACATCTGATAACCACGGCTGGTGTTACGGGTTACCACCCGGCATCACGCCAGAACAATGGCCGCTCGATCCAAATTCGGGATACCCCTTAAAGCACGGCTTCACACTACTGCTGCCAGAAGATTATCGTATCCATGGGCCAGATATCGTTGGTTTGAGCTTTTTTGCCGCAGACTATATAGATGATGGCTTCACGGAAAGTGATAGATTGAGAAATGTGATTTTGCACCCTGGGGAGCAAGCCCCACAAGATAGAGAACTCACACGATTCTGGCGATCTGCACGCAGCAATCATCCACGCCTTTCGCGTATGACTGGTCTGCTAGACGAGGCATACGCAGTAATTCTGCTAACACAGAAAGAATTCGACAGCCCCTGCTTTGGTAATATACCAGGAATTATCGATAGTCCTTTACTGAAAGATTTGCCAAGGCCAGAATGGATTGCCAACGGCGTGACATTCCATCGAGCTATTCAATGGACACCACGTCATAACGATCCAAATGCTGGTAAGTACCCCAAAAGCTTTCTTGACGATCGAGATACAGGCTACATTAATTATTTCGATCGTGAAACGGGTGAATACAAGGAATGGTTCAAGGGCTTCCGCGCCAATCACATTGGTGGAACGATGCGACCTTATCAGCTGGAGCCACCCATTAGCCCATATTATATTGAATTTGGAGAATATTTTGGTGACTACAATTTTGGTGGTGGCAACGCTCAGCTAGACTTCAAAAATATGGAGTTTTACTGGAACTGTGGGTAGAAAGTGACGCTACTATAGCACTCCTAGATGATTTCCGAGAAAGCATCATATTTTCTCAAGTTGGGCATCGTGAATAAGCGGCATTCAATGAAAAGCTCGAATAGCATCTTCGTCAGGGCAAACGAGCGGCAGGTTTTATGCATCTTCCTCAAAACCTGCTTCGCCTGACCCCAGATGTTCTCAATCGGGTTTTCCTCAGGGGCATAGGCTTAGTGGTGCGGAAAACTTCTTGACCACTAAGAAGAGAAGACTGTTACCTTGGAGAATTCAATGCGGGTATCCTGCTGCCGACGTTTCCTGAGAGAAGCACAAGCAGCAGGCGGGCTCCAGGTGGGTAGTGGTTGCCACGGGGGCAGAAGCTTTCTCCGGTAACAGAGACTTTTGAGTTGCCGTAAGCCCAGTTGCAAGAAACTCAATCCTCGTTCACCGTGCCAGTCAATTGTCTGACGTTGCCCAGCTATCATC
>CAYTBI010000094.1:0-9070 GCA_964435975.1 uncultured bacterium | reverse complement strand
CGGGTGCGGCAGGATTCGAACCTGCGACAAACGGATTAGAAGTCCGCTACTCTATCCAACTGAGTTACGCACCCCGACCGATCGGCAGCACGCCGATGGCTCTACCATAGTATCTGCCCGCACCAGACTCGGCAATCCGTAAGGCATCCAAATGCTGCGAATAAAAGCAGTCGGAGCGATAGACTACGTAATGGGCGTCAGCAATCGCGCGGGAAACAAATCACCATGAGTCCGACTAAGCTTACCGAAGCCGACAAGCAGGCAATCGCTCGTGCGTATCGCGACCCGCAGGAGACAACCACGACATTGGCGCAGCGCTTTGGCGTTAGTAATTCCACCATCAGCCGACTACTCAAAAGTGCGTTTTCTACAGAAGAATACGACACCCTTGTCGAGCAAAAGAAGCGCTCTCGCCGGACGCCTGCCAAGAGCGCCAACCCCTCACTGCAACCAGACGGAGCACCCAGCAGCAACCTTGCGAACGCGGAGACCGAATCTCTAGTGGGCGAACCCCAGGAGCCTGCCCCGCCACCCGACGAGGACCGCGACACCCCGCCTGCTAGAAAGAAGCGGACCCGCCGCCGGGCGACGACAAAGACTGCCGCGCCCGCCCCAGAGGCGCTCTCGCACCAAAACGAAGCCAGCGATGACATCGGAATTTCGCAGCTCAGCTTTGAAGTAGGTATGACGGACACTTCCACCGCCGCGAACGAGGCAGGCCCGGCAGAGAACGCAGCCGACAACGACGAGATCGCTACCCCGACAATCGACGACCCCCAGTCCTGGCTCGATGGTGCTCCGGTCGCTAGCGGAGACGACGACTATGACACCCCGGCCGACTCGATCTGGAACGAAGACCTAGATGAGGATGAGTGGGATGAAGACGACCGCGAGGACGACCGCGAGGAAAATTTCATCGAGCCCCAACTCGAGAGTCCCGAAGAGGAAATTGTCGAAATCCTGCCTCTATCGGCGGCCAGCTTTCCACGCATCTGCTACCTCGTTGTCGATCGCGCGGGCGAGCTAATTGTCAAGCCCTTGGAAGAATTTCGCGATCTCGGTCGCTTGCCCGATGCAGAGTTTCAGGAAAAGACTCTAGTGGTTTTTGATAACCATAAAGTTGCCCGTCGCTACTCTAACAATCGCACCCAACGCGTGGTTAAGATTCCAGACGGTCGCCTCCTATACAAAACCAGCACTCACTTGCATCGCAAAGGCATTACTCGCCTGCTGATGGACGGTTGCGTGTATGACTTGGCGGGGCAAGCGGCTGCCGCATTTGACGAGGTTGAGGTCTGAAAGATGAGAAAGTCAGTCGATGCCCGTAAAGAATTGATAAATAATTTGAAATTGTATCTATCTCCCCTACAAAACACGAAGCTTTTCCCCATAAGATGAATCTCAATCGACTTGAGTCTTATCGGTTCTGAGCGAAACGACAGGCGGCATCAGATGGAACGCGAGCGGTTACTTGATTACTACGAATGCGGGCACAGGGACTTTACGGGCATCGACTTTAGCGGGGTCGATTTGAGCGGCGCCAAGCTCATTCAAGTCGACTTTAGCAACGCTAACTTGCGGGGGGCAAACCTCAGTCGTGCCTTCTTGACCAAGTGTAAATTTCGAGGAGCATCGCTCAACTGGGCCAACTTGCAATATGCCAAGCTGAGCGATGCCGACCTAGAAGCAGCGGATCTCGCCAAGGCAAACTGCAGCGGGGCGTTCATGGTTAAGGCGTCGCTGGTCGGCGCGCGGGCGAGTGGCGCGCGGTTCTCCCATGCCAATTTGCGCGGTGCCAACCTCAAGGGGGCCAACCTTAGTGGCAGTAGCTTGCAGCGGGTCAATTTCCGGACGGCCTGTCTGGAGGACTCGCGACTCGACTGGGCGAATCTATACCAGGCAAGGCTGTCGCGGTCGCATCTGGGTGGCGCTTCTCTCAATGGGGCGAACCTGGCCTGCGTCCTGGCCCGAGAAGCAAACTTTGCCGGTCTAGACCTAACAGAAACGAATTTGCAAGAAGCAGGATTAAACTACGCCGACCTGACGGGTACCTGCCTGCGGCGCGCCAACTTGCGAGGGGCTCGCCTGCGGGGAGCCCTCTTGCAGCGCGCCGACCTGACCGGAGCTAACCTAACGGGTGCTACGCTAGAGCGGGCCAACCTCGACGGAGCGCTCCTGCAGCAGGCGAATCTCGCAGAGACGATCGCGGCTGGGGCAAGCGTGCGGGGAACTGAGTGGGACGAATCCTGGGCGACAAGCGGCGCGCTGGCTGCCGATGGGGCGCAGATCGAAGCGCCAGTAGGCGCGCGATCTAATTGGGCTCGCGCCGAGTGGCCCTACTCAGTCGGTGTGGGACATTGACATCCTTGCGGCGCACTCCAACCCATGGCAGACACTCGCTACGCAATCGTCCTGGTGACGGCAGGTTCTGAATCGGAGGCCGAGCGCTTGGCTGCGGCACTCGTCGAAGCTGGCCTGGTTGCCTGTGCCAACATCGCACCGGTAAAGTCCATTTATACCTGGCAGGGGCGCATTCATGCCGAGCCGGAGTGGCAGCTCATCTTGAAAACCGAACGATCGCAGCTGAGCGCTCTCGAGGCCAAAATTCAGGAGCTGCACTCTTACGAGGTGCCGGAAATTATCGCAGTGCCGATTGTGGCGGGCTCGGCAGCCTACCTCGACTGGCTGGGCGCTTCCCTGCAGCGGGCAACTTTGGAATCTTAGTAGCAGTGCCGTCATGGAATTTTTAGCGACCCTTCTAATCGGCGCGATCGCCTCGCTCTCACCCACGGGCGCGATTGGCGAGGCCCGCACGGCCGCAGCTTTGCGCGAGCGGCTCGGGGACCCCGAGGTTTTGGTCGTTCGTCTCGAGAGCCGCCCGGTGCATCAGTTTCTTTTTGCAGGCGAGGTCGATAGCCTGCGGGTGGCCGGTCGAGGCCTGTATCCCCTGCCAGAACTGCGGCTAGATCTTTTAGAAGTCGAGACCGATCCGCTCTCGCTCGATTTGCAGCAATTGCGAGCGGGGGCAGCCCAGCAAGCCCTGCGCGAGCCCCTGCAAGCAGCCTGGCGCGCGGCTTTCACCGAAGCCGACCTCAACCGCGCTCTGCAAAACCCGCGGATCCTGGCCAGTTTGCAGCCCTTGGCTGAGAGCCTGCGCCAGCGCCTGCCAGGAACGCGGGGCCAACGCTACGAAGTTCTAGCAGCAGCCGTCGATTTACAAGCGAACAATCGGCTGGCGATCGCAATTGATGTCAGAGTGTCTCGCCAAGCAGACCCCAACGATTTTCAAGACTTCGACTTGGAGCTAACGACGGCTGTCGGGCTCGATCGCGCTCAGCGTCTGGAATTGCGCGATCCGGTTATTGCAATTGACGGTCGTGCCATCTCCGGCCAATTTGCAGCCGTGTTGCAAGGGCGACTGCGCGATCGCCTCGACCTCGGCCGCCTCGACGACCGCGCGATCGTAGCCCGGCTTCTACAATTAGAAATAGACGGTGATCGCCTGCAGGCAGTCGGGTTCGTTCGGCTGCCGCCGAGCGAACCCCCGGAACAAACGCAGCCCGAAAGGGCGACTCTATAGGTGCAGCCCGCGCTCGAGCCCTGCGATCGTCACTTCAGATGCCCACGGGAGGAAACAAGACTAATGCAACAGCAGGAATCCAAAGAAAGCCAATTTTCAGTCGGACTGGTTGCCGGAACCGCCGTTGCTGTCTTGCTTCTCGGGGGCATGGGCAGCTTCTGGGCGTGGCGGACGCTCACTGGCGGTGGCGGCGCCAGTGTCGATGACAACCCCTCGCCGCCGGTCACCGAAGACGAGGGTCGGATCCTCGCACAGGCCAGCGAGGTCAAAATTTATGGCATCGTTCCAACCGAGACGGGCTTCGATTTTGTGACGAAGGCGATACCCGTTGAGTCGGGGACGACCGAGCGCGATGCGCTCCGCGCCGCCCTGACAGCAGTACTTAGCGAACCCGACACGGCCGAGTTTGTCTCGACCATTCCGGCTGGCACCAAGCTCCTCGATGTATCGGTTGAGAGCGACGGCAATATCCGCGTCAATCTCTCGGGTGAATTCAACAGCGGCGGCGGCAGCGCGTCGATGATGGGCCGCCTGGGACAAGTTCTCTACACGGCTACGAGCCTCGATCCGGATGCTGGCGTGCTCTTCGACCTCGATGGGACGCCTCTGATGCACCTGGGAGGGGAGGGCCTAGTGGTGTCTCGACCGATGACTCGGGCAGATTTTGAGTCTGAGTTCGAATTCTAGGCCGAGAATGTCGGGTGCCATTACCCTAACGAATAAGAATGACGGCGGCCGCCTGTCGCAATCTCGCCCTCAGTCGTCGTCGCCGTACCAAGTTTCCCGGGCGTCGCAGAAGATCTCTTCTAGAGAGGCGGTCTGCGGATCTGCGAGCGGGTCGGGCTGACCGCTGCAAACGCCAACGGGGACGGGCAAGAAGAGAGCCGCTGAGTTTTCCAAGAGGTGCTGGCGGAACGACTCAATTGGCGGGAGCGATGTCTGGGGTTGGGTGTGGGTGACGCTCGAGAATCGGATGGTCGGACCTGACTGGCCGATTGCGAGGATAGAACCGTTTTGTAAGTACTCACCGTCGACAAAGCAGCCATTGACGTAGCAGCCGTTGGCACCAAAGACCTCAAGATACCAATTGCCACTGTCATGCGTGAGCGTGGCGTGGTGCCGCGAGACGAGCTTGCTGGTTATGCGCACGTCGCTGCGCTCGGACCGACCGATAGAGATCGAGCGATGGGTACCCTCAAATTCCCACTTCTGAAGAACCTTGCCACTGCGGGGGTCGATGAGCTCGAGCAGGGCCCCACTCGGAATCAAGCCTTGACCGGGGTCAGGTAACATGATGAAAATGACTTAAATCAATCTATATTGTTGATTGTGTCACACTTTGAGGTTTGCGGAGCCAAGATTTGTATGCGATCGTGTATATTTTCCCACTAATAAACCAACAATCTACCTTCTGGCGTAAGGGTAGTGTGGATTTGTCGCTAGGTTGTTGGAGCGCTCTTGTGAGGTGAGATCTGGTGGGCCCAGCCCCATCTGGGTGCTGGCAACGTAACCCGCGGTCAATAAAGAGCTACGAATCAAGAATTCAGGAGATCGCACCAGAAATCTTGCAAAACCTCGGCCATGGCTAGTGCGGTTGCCGGAGCCAGTAAGACACCATTGCGGTAGTGCCCCGTTGCCAGCCAGACATTAGTGTAGGAGGCCAATTTTTTTAGGACTGGCGCGCCTTGCCCCACCGGACGCGGTCGCAATCCCGACCATTCAGCCAAGACCTCGGCAGCAGCCAAAGCCGGACAAAACCCGACAGCAGCAGCCCACACTCGCTCTAGCTCCGCCGGAACGGCCGCTGGCATCGCAGCGCGATCGCCAAACTCAACCGTCGCGCCCATCCAATATTCGCCCTCACCCAGGGGCACCAAATGTACGTCATCGGCGCTCACCACGGGCGCAAAATCTGGATGCAGGTCGCCCGGCAGGCGCACCCGCCGAGCTTGACCGAGCACCGGTTGCAACTCAAAGCTCGGGTCGGCAGCAGTTAGGGTAACTGAGCCCAGGCCCGCCGTCACGATCGCAGCCTCGCAAAAAATCTCGCCGGCTGTCGTCGCGAGCCGATCGCAGCGGCCGTCGCGGTCGCGAGGAATCTCTAGTACCCGCACTCCCCCTCGGCAGTCGGCACCGTGGGCTCGCGCCCCGGCAACCAGAGCCCGAGTCAAGCCGACAGGATCGACCTGGGTGTCTTGGGGAGAGTAAATTGCCCCCCAGCAGCCATCTAAATTTAGGTAGGGTTGCGCGCGGGCGATGCGTTCGGGCTGCCAGCGCTCCAGGCACCAGCCCTGCTCCCGGCGCAGTGCCAAAAATTCGTCATCCCACTTTTGCCAGTCTTGGGGCGATCGCACGAGCTTGAGAATGCCCTGGCGGTTGCTGGAAATTTTGCAGTTAGTCAGGGCCTCTAGCTCGGGAATGAGGGTTTGGTAGCGCCGCAGGCTGGTTGCTCGGAGCTGCCAGGCGCGGCCCTTGGTTTTGCGGGAAATAGCGCCCATCAAGATGCCCAGGGCAGCACCGGTCGCTCTGGTAGCAAAGTCCGGCTCCGCTTCTACGAGGGTGACCCGCGCGATCTGCTGGCGGCTCAGCTCGTAGGCGATCGCCGCGCCGACGACGCCTCCACCGATGATGGCAACTCGCACGATCTCTACCATTTTTGAGATTAGGAGTGTGGCCTGGAAACTCCAACGGCCCGGTGCATTAGCCCATCCGCGCCCTCTGCAGCGAGGTGTCAGGCAGAGCCCACGCGAGCCGCAGCACTCCAGAAATAGAAGAAGTCAGAGCGATCGCGATTCTGACGCTTCTAAGAAGCATAATCTTCAGATTACGTTCGTGTACCCTGCCCCTTCCAACCCAATAGCCAACACTTCAAAATCGATGCTGTCAGGCACAAAGCCTACCATACTGAAGCCACCCCTAGAGTCTATTTCGGGAAGTAGCTCCCACTCAATCTCAATAAGACCTTCTACAGCTTGCCTGACCAGAACCGACTTCAAATGAAGTGGGACCTGACTGGGTGTCTTTTCAATGAGCCTTAGAAAAAGACGGCGCGCCATACCTATTAAGCGAAGCCTAAAGAATCCATGTAAGCCGAGAGAACGAGCCTATCACCCAAGCCAGCTCGGATGGAGTACCCTTCACGCGACCTCAACTGACAAAGGATGAACCACGCACATTCTCGCAATTGACCTGGGGAAATACAAGCCTGTCGCCTGCCACTTCCACGTCTCGACCCAGATGACAGAGTACGAAACCATCATCACCACACCGGATACGATGCCAAAGCTGCTGCAGGAGCGGCATGCCGCTGTCGTCAGCATCGAAGCTTGCTCGCTCAGTGGTCGGGTCCACGATATTGCCCGCTCCTTCGAACACCTTGGCGACAGTGGAACGAAAGCTCAACAGACCTCTTGCAAAATCGACTCAGATCACCGCAAACTCATAGTTGTAAAGCGCCGCAATCAGATTACAACGAAGCCCGAACCGACGGCGACGATTGCGATAGCGCTGCTGCAAAATCTTGAAAACCTTGAGTCGGCGATTGACATGCTCAATCCCAACGCGCTGACGACATAGCTCCTGGTTGTACTCCTTCTCCCCCGGAGATAACTTCCCACCCCTGGGCTTCTTACGAGGCACATAACTGCGAGCATGGCATTTGTGAATGCCCTGATAGCCGCTGTCCTGCAGACTTACGGTCTCAGGATGAAAATGAATCCCTGACGCCTTGAACAGGGCAAAATCATGACGACGTCCTTTGCCAAAATGGGTGCAGATGATTTCATGAGTATCAGCATCCAGAACGATTTTACACTTGAGCGACCTACAACGGCGAAGTCACTTCGCCGTTGATGTCGGGTCGCGATAAGGGTATGTTGGCGCTTTTTTCCCGAGTAAAAGTGCTTTTGCCTGCGTTTGGGCCGTTCGATAGGGGTTTCGGTTACATCCATGACCACTACTTTGGGAGGAGTACCGAAGCCTTTAAATAACCTCTTTTTGCCTGGTAGGTGGAATTTGCTCGATTGTATCAGAGCTTTTTCAACCTGATGAACATAGCGACAGACCGTTGATTCCGAAACTCCCCAATCGGTGGAGATATGGAAGTAGGAGCGATATTCCCGCCAATATTCCAAGGTAACGAGAACCTGAGCTGTTGGACAAAGAGCGGGAGGGCGCCCAGCGGGAGAAGTCTTGAGCATGGATGCCTCGAAGACTTCAACCATTAAGTCAAAAGTCTGGCGTTTACACCAAAGCGCCGCTGGAAGTGCGAGGCGCTCAGATTGCAGGCAGCTTCAGGAGTCACGGCTCAGGTAGGGAGGATAAAGGTCACCCTCAACCTAGCATACGGTATATTTTGCAAGAGGTCTAATTTCGAAGCACCGCTCGATGCCGATGCTGATAATAGTTTCGAGATTACGGTCCTGGCGACCGATGGCGACGACCCGGAGCTGTTTGGCAGTCAGGACATTACTGTCACGCTTCTCGATGTCGAAGAACTCCCCCTTGATGGGACTGTTGTTGGGAGCCCTGAGGCCGATAACTTCCAAGGTGGTGTCAATATCGAAGCCATTGCAGACGTCGTCCTAGCTGGGGCCGGCGATGACACGGTGGACCTACCTTTTACACAGTCTGATGCTGCTGGTAACTTCGTGCTTGCTGGCAGTGGGACGGACACCATTATCGTCTCCAGCAACGACGTTATCTTTGGTGGTAGTGCTGCCGACCTCATCGATGCCTCCAATGGCACCGGTGGAAATCGCGTAAGCGGTGGTGACGGTGATGACTTGTTCCTTCTGGGTAGCGGAGGCGATCGCTTCCTTGGGGGGGCGGGGGCCGACACGTTCGTTGTATCGGCCGATGGCAGCAGCACGACCAATATCATCGCAGGTGGAAGCGGTGCCGACTTCTTCAATATTCTTACAGGCGATGTGACTTTAGTAGCGGCCGCCACTGTCATCACAGATTTTGCTGTTGGCACAGATACCTTGGGTATCTCGAATCAAGGAGATAGCTTTGATTTTGCCACCCAAGTTAGCCTCTCGGAGAACAATATCCTAATAGATGGCAATCCCGTGGCAACATTGCTTGGTGTGAATGCGGCAGATTTGACGATCGATAGCTTTCTCATCGTTTAACACTGGGAGCGTAATAGATTTGTCGTCATAGCCGATCTGTGCTGGAGCTGCACCCCGCGTTTCGCGGGATGCCAATATTTAGACAGTGGATTCGTCGAGGTCCAAGGTCGGAAGCTGGGGGGGCGTTGATGCTCCTATAGATTGTCAAGGGGTGGCAAAGTCCAGTTTCTAGGACTGGATCGAGATCGACCAGATCCCTTCATCTTTTACAATTTTTAGGGTTTCATTTATAAACATTCACTAAACAGCTTCATCTTGATGTCAGACATTCAACTACAGCCCTTTGCAAAAGGATCGGGTCTCAGTACGGGACAAAACAGGTGGATGTATGATGTGCTGCAGGTTTCGGCAATAT
>CAYTBI010000093.1:0-9561 GCA_964435975.1 uncultured bacterium | reverse complement strand
ATAGAGTAGCGGACTTCTAATCCGTTTGTCGCAGGTTCGAATCCTGCCGCACCCGTTGTAGGGGCCAGGAAACCCCGAGACCGGGAGCGGGATTTTCGCGTAGCTTAGGAGACAGCGGCCTTGAAATCGCTAGCGTCAGGAGCCCCGAAGCTGCTCTGCTGGCGAATTCCCCCGAGAGGATGTAAAAACTGAGGGCGGGCCGCCACTGAGAAACTTAAGATAGATTCCCAGCGGCAGGGCCCAAGCTATGGCGCGAAGCTAGCGATCGCGACCCTCTGCGTTACTCGAGTCGTCGCCTTCCTCTAGGTTCAGCGCATCTGGATACATTTCGACCATCTCCCCAACAGCCTCGACTGATTCTTCGATAACCCGATCGAAGCGCTCGATGGGTTTCCCTTGAAGTTCTTCAGCTTCTTCTTCCCACTGACGCGTGGTTCGGGGGCGGCCCGTCTCGCCGCGGGCGGCAATCTCGTCGAGCTTGTCTTGAAGGCCCGGTGAAAGCTCGGCCGCACTCGCAGGATTAGAAAACAGAAGTAGGGCGGCTGCCAACAGGGCAGTGACGACTCGCCCGACCCAAACTCTCACAGCTGCCAACTTCGCGCGCTCGATTGTGAATTTCATGTTCGAACCTCAACTAATGAACATTGGAAATATGCAAAACTATTGCCTTGCTTGTGTAAAAGCTCTTTCTCTGCAAAAGTGCGGAGAACTAGTAAAACGTCATAAAACTCGATTGTCATAAAATGGAACTACCACCAGTGCGTAGGAAATCGTACCAGCCACAATCCAGGCTACGGAGAACCTGCCGTACGAAGACAACGAGCGACGCCAGTGCTGCAGCGACCCAAAAGCTGGGGTAAATGATGACACGCGCGAGCGGTCGGTAGAGCCGGGCCGCCTCATTGCGCTCAAAAATCGGTTGTGCCGGCATGCAACTATCCACAGATTTGGTCGGTTGGGGTGACTGCGCTCGTCCGCATATCAAAGAATGTCAAAAATTCCGAGCGCTTCAAATCAAACTTCGGCACACCTCAGCTACACCTAGAATCCTGATGGCTCGCTTCTGCTGAAGCAAGGCAAGATTAGAAGTTATTCGAGAATTTAAAGATCTGATATTTCTAGCTCATTAGATAATGCAGTCTACTGGAGAATGACCAAATCTCATTCGGGACCAGCGATGCGCCCTGAAAAAATTGAACGCAGTTGACTACCGAACCTCGCAATGACTCTACAAGGTTCGGTAGCGGAGTTCGCATTATCTTTGCATCTCTTGGCAAGCAATGGCTTCATTTCACCGCCAGTCGAGCAACCGCTATGTTACGTTCTGTGGAACGAAATGGCGATAGATCTAGGGAGCCTTGTATACTGAAGAAAATTTTGACAAAAAACTTAACAAAAATGACAGATACTAATGCTAAACTTCTATTCAAAATTTTGCTTGGTGCTGCCTGGATTGATGGAGAAATCCAGGCAGCGGAGCGAGAGCACCTCCAGAAAAAAGCCAGCGAGCTAGGTCTGGTAGGCGACCCGGAAGTCAAGGCGCTGCTCGACAGAACTCAGCCAGTTCCGGATGCAGACTGTTATGCGTGGCTGGAGACTTACTTGGGCAACAATCCAACTCCAGAAAGCTACCAAAAACTTCTCGAGGCTGTCGGCGCGACCGTTTACAGCGATAGCAACGTCGACACTGCCGAAGCTCGGCTTCTGGGCTTTTTGCAAGCAGCCGATCCAACCAGCCGAGCCTCCCAAAACAAATTTCTACAGGCGGTGCGCGACCTTTACCGCAAGGCGATCGCCTGAAACCTCGAAATGCCCTATGGAACCGCAGAGGCGCACGGGCTGAGCTAGCTCACCATGCCTTGCAATTTGATACGCGCTTCGATGATTCCGCGACCTCAAGCCCGGACCTCGCAGCGATAGCAGCATGACAACTAATCGGCGCGATCGAGAAATCTTTGTGCCAACCGTAGTGTCCTCAGACTCATCTGGCTGCGGCCGTCTGATGGTTGGTTCTATCAGATGGCCGCAGCGAAAACTTGCGCGAGTAGGGCCGGATATGGCAAGAGCGATCGCTTCCTGGCTCCCTC
This sequence comes from uncultured bacterium, assembly GCA_964435975.1. Classification (GTDB taxonomy): domain Bacteria; phylum Cyanobacteriota; class Cyanobacteriia; order Cyanobacteriales; family Rubidibacteraceae; genus CAYTBI01. The sequence goes on along the minus strand of CAYTBI010000093.1, from coordinate 7,474 downwards.
AAAATCTCCGGCCCCATTCATGCCTAATCTAGCTTCTCTTTGAGCCCATCCTTAACATTTTCCTTGGCGTGCTGAGCTTCGGCCTCAACTTGCTTCGCCTGACCTTCAGCCTGGTCTTGGGGGTCGCCTGTAAGATTGCCGAGCATCTCTTGAGCCTTACCCTCTATGTTCTTTATCGTGGCTTTTGCCTTATCTTCAGTACTCACGATTTTCTACCCTCAATTTGTGAATGTGGATGCTTTAGCCGAACCTGGCTCTAATCGGGCAACGTGACCTCTGACAAGGACTCACTTGGGAGAGATCGTTTCGGCCCTCTTGCGAAAAAGTATAGCGGATGCAGAAATGGAAATTTAGGAATTTAAGAAATCAGTTTCGGCGGTCGGCATCAGTCGAGGACACCACTCTCCCCGATGCATGCGCGTGGATGTGGGTACTGGCACCCTTCCTTTCGGTATAGCCGTTTATTTCCGAGCGCTATTAGCAAAAATAGCACCACCATACAGTAGAGCCCTTCACAATCTAGCCATCTGGTGCCTGAGGCACGATGACAGACAAGATTTGCGGCTTAATTTCAAACTCGGCCGGTGTTTGCGTCGCGTATTCTCCGTCAGTATTAACTGGGACCGGGCTGTTTGCTTCTAGATGCAAGCGTTTGCAATAAAAAGTGCGGACGCGATCGTGGTAGACATGCCGTCCCCTGCGAGCGGCTAGCGATAGTGTGAGGAGTTGATATTTTCGCTTTACTTCTACGCTAGAGAAATAAAGCTTGTGGTTGTCAATCGAAGCATTGGGGGCAACAACCATACCACCGCCAAAGTAGAATCCATTGCCGACCAAGATTTGGAAAGTCTCGATTTGGATTGGCGAGCTTCCATCGCAGGAGAGCTGAATGGCAAATGGCTCGGCACGCCGAAAAACCTGTAAGGACTTAGCAAAGTATGCAAGAGATCCCCAAAACTTCTTGCTTTCAGAATCAACTCCCTGAGTAATTTCAACACTCAATCCCACGCTTGCAGTATTGAGAAAATATTTTCCATTCACGCAGCCGAGATCTACTTGCCGCACCAGACCGCGAGAGATTACCTCGCACGCATCGGGCAGATTTAAGGGGAGCCCGATTGTCTTTGCAAAACTATTTGCCGTGCCCAGTGGTAAAACGCCCAGCGGCAGTTGGGTCTCTATCAGGCCGGCCAGGCTCGCGTTTAAGGTGCCGTCCCCACCACCGACAATAACCAGATCGGCAGTATCCCTGACTTCCCGAATCGAGGCCGAGAGATCTTGCTGGCGCGGTCGCAGCAGTTCGAATCCAAGCTCTTCAAGCAGGGCAGCAGCTTGGAAATAGGACTCCTGCCCTCTCCTGGCTCTAGCGTTGATCAGTAGTAAGGCTCTCTTCTGGCGCTGCAAGCTCACGGGGTCCCTTGCGGAAAAATAGAGGACGCGGGGTAGGGCTCGGAAAAAGCTTGCCGCCAGCCGCCGGTCGCCGCCGAGACCGGAATCCGAGGCTCTCTCAGCTCACAAACGACATCCCTCTCGATTCAGGCTACCATTCGGCATGACCGTCATGCAAAAGATCGCGTCTTCCAGAATAGTATTGTCGAGATTGGCGCCGGTCAGGTTGGCGTCGCTAAAATCGACGCCGCCTAGATTTGCCGATGCCATGACTGCGCCGCTCAAATTTGCTGATGTCAGGTTGGCCGTTCGCAGGTCTGCGTTGCTCAAATCGGCATTGGTAAGATTTGCAGAAATGAGCCTTGCGCCCCTGAGATTGGCATTTTTCAGGCTGGCCTCGTTGAGAGAAGCATTACTGAGATCCGTTGCATCGAGAACTCGCGCGATTGGGTTGACGCTGAGATCTGCGTCGTCGAGGTTGGCGCCACTCAAATCAGCACTTCTGAGATTCGTGCTTCTCAGGCGCGCGTCTCTCAGGTTGACACCGCTCAAATCTGACATTGATAGGTCGTAGCCGCCCAAGTCAGCGTCACTCAGGTCGCAACCAGCGCAGCAGGGTTGACTGACCTTCGCCAAGTCGACCGGATTGTAAGCGTAGCTCGGAGGCATCGTCAAAGTTAAAGCCGCTAACAGTGCGATCGCAAACAGAAGAAACCGTTTCATGATTTTTGTCCTTAAGCTTTCATGGTAGAGAGCCGATCTCTATGGCTGATTATTGTTTCGCTCGAGCGAGCTATCCGCAGCAGGCGTGGTGTAACAGTAAAGCTACAGACCAATACCTAAAGATTGAAAATCTGCAGCAGGCCCACAACAATCAAGTAAATGGCGACAATGTTGTTTAGCAGTCTGGGCTGGGCGAGAATTAAAATTCCAGCCACTAAGGCAATAATTCCGCTGATGCTGAGGGTGATGCCAAATTGAACTGTTTCCTGAGCGAGGAAGGAAGAATTCGGGAAAATATACATTGCAGCAGTATCGGATGTATTCACAGACTAGCGACCGGCAGAGCTTGCAAAATCGGGCTACCAGGCCACATACTAACCCAATTTAGGTCCGCAGATGGGTCATGTTTTGCCTGCAGACAAGAGTCCACTTTTAAAACATTACTCAAAGACTCTCTTGGGGAGACCCATCATCTACGCGAGCGGCAATCTGGGCGAGCAGCGCTCCAGCCTCGGGGGTGATGGAAATCGTATTCTCGTATTGCACAATTTTCTCGCAACGGGCGAGTAGGGGCCTGACATCTCGAGGATCGAGACGATCGAGAAGTCGATCGACTGGCTCCAAATCCTCAAGACTTGCAAGCCCTTCAGCGGTGGCAGTCGTGAGTGCAAAACGCTGAAGCTGCGGTGATAGCTCCGGCCAGGAGAGCCGGGGGTTGCTGGCAATGACAACATGAGCGAGTAGCTGGTCCATAACAGCCTGCCGGGCAACGGCCTGCTGCAGGTAGTCTTCAGTGGTCTGGAGGAAATTGCTGGATTCTCCCGCCATCTCCTGTCGCGCTTCGTAGTAGCGGCAGGCAGTATAACCGAGAGAGTAAATCAAAATTGCATTTGTCGAAGCTCCGATAACCGCACCCACGCCAGGAACGACCTCGATAAATCCCAAGCCTGCCTTCAAAATTCCCGAACCGCCCAAAGAAAGCCCGAAGATAGCTAAAACTTCGCCCCGCCGTTCGGAGGCATCTAAAGGGAATTCGTAGGCAGCAGCAATACGATAGACCATCTCAACTTGTAACTGCGTGACTGCCGCAAGATCGACAGCAAATAAAGCCAGAGCAATGGGCGGGACGATATTGGTTACCAATCCGACTCCGGCGGCCTGCAGCGCCGTGTCGACCATGATGCGCTCGGCAATTTCGCCCGGAGAAGCAGTCGGCATTTCGGCTCGAATGCGAGCCACGGTTTCTCGGGCGCGATCGCGGTTGACCTCTCCCAAAAATGTCGGCAAACGGTTGAGGACCGGCAGACCGGTGACTGTCTTTACCACAGGATTCTCGGCAACCGACTCGAGAAACTCGCCCGTCCCAGCCGTCGTTTGCACCAACAAATCAGTCAACGCGCGAGTGGCATCCTCTCCCCATTGGGATATGGTCGCAGCTAGATCCTCAGAAATTTGTGGATTGGGCTCGGGTGTCGATCCGGTCATCAGGTTGCCTCAGATAGAGTTTTTTGAGATAAGATTTGTCGGGTACTACGAGCTACCATTCGCGATCGCTCGCCCAGGTGTCGCGCCACTTCACAGTTCCCTTTTCCTGCAATACCCAACGCCGGGCTGTCAAATTCTCCCGCTTCGGAGGGCGGCTCTCATGCAAGAGTGCGTATTTGTAGGTCACCAGCCGACCGGCACTAGCGGTGAAGGGGATCTCGGCAAACCAGGTGCTGGGATTGATATATTCCAGGGGATAGGCGCGGTCTAGATCCCAGTTGCCCAACTCCGGACAGTCCCCCACCATCACAATGCGCTCGCCTGGTTGGGTGAAAAGGCCATTCAATTGAGCGCAGACGACGACATTGCCACTGACTGGTTTGCCCCGGTAGCTAATAACAATGGCTTGTCCCGGTGAGACCTCGAGATTGCTTAGCTTGCCATCGCGCACCTCGTAGCGCTGGCGCGTCAGCATGCAGGTATGGCTGCCCTCGGGCAAATTGGTGTTAAAGGGGTCGAGCGTAGTATAAGCGTCGCCGCGGTTGAGTGCGACCGTGCAGACATTACCCCGATAGCGTCGCTCGTAACAGTAAACATCGGGGGTCACGAGCAGGGGCTGCTGGCTACCGATAGCTAGGGCTGGATTGAGGCGGCGCAGCGAAGAAAACAATCGTACGAGGCGATAAATTTCAGTGTTGCGGTCCCAAGACGCCATCATTGGGCGGTTGTAGGGGTCGTTGCCACCAGCAGTGTCATCGTGAAGGTACTGCTCGGTGCCGTAGTAAAGACAAGGAATGCCCCGAGAGGTCATCAATAAAATGGTTGCCAGCGCCAGGCGTTGCGGATCGGGATTGAGGGAGCCAAAACGAGGCTGATCGTGATTATCAATAAAGGTAACTAGCTCGGTAGCGCTTAAGTAGCGATGGTCTTGGGAAAGGATTTCATTGACTAAGTGAAAGCCCTGCGGATCGTCTTTGCCCAATGCCATACGTAGGGCATAGGAAAAGCCAAAATCGAGAATCGACATGCCCGAGTAGTTGGCGAATGATACGGAAATATCGTTTTGGGGATGGCTATCGATCCACTCGCCGAAGATAAAAACATCCGGCCGATGGTTGCGAATGTCGGCGGTAAATTCCTGCCAAAACCAAATGGGCATGTGCTTGACCGTGTCTACTCGCAGCGCATCGACACCGCGATCGAGCCACTGTTCGATCGCCTCTTTGATGTACCGGCGATATTCAGAGTTTTCCTCATTAAAAGAGGCAAGTCCGGCCAACTCGGCATTCTCCACCTGCCATTGGCTCTGCCAATTGGTCACCGGGCCGTAGTGATGGTACCAGCCACCGATCTCCGGGTCGGTATCAAAGTCAGCAATTAGCTTGCCGTCATCGTAGAGTTCTCCCTTGCGACCGTCGATACTCGGACTACTGTGATTGCAGACAATATCCAGTATGAGCTTCATCTCTCGCCGATGTAGCTCGGCAACCAAACGGTCGAATGCTGTATTGCGTTTCTCTTGGGTGCGATTGAGGGAGTTGTCCTCATCTTTACCAATGAATCGCGGCTCGATGCGCTTGAAATCTTTAGCCCAGTAACCGTGGCTGGCCGTTTGCTGATAGTAGATTCCCTCGACCTGCTCGAAAAGCGGGCTCAACCACAGAGCTGTGATGCCCATTTTCTGAAGGTAATCGAGTTTATCGATGACACCTTGGAGATCGCCGCCCCAGTATTTCCCCCAGTCTTTACGATTCGGATCGTAAAGGTTTGGATTGGAACCGGCATTATTTCCCGGGTCGCCGTCACAAAAGCGATCGACGACAATAAAGTAGATAGTCTCTTTGCGGAATTCGATGTCGCGAGTGAAGAGAAATTCGAGATTGAGTTCCTTGTTGTCGCGCGTGCGATCGCGCGCCTCAAAAAAGTTGAAGAAGCCATCCTCAGTTGGATTCAAAAAATCAGCCACCGGCAAGCCTAAAATTCCGGCAGTCAGACCGAGCTTCAACAGGCCGCGGCGCTTGAGTTCGAAGCTATTTTCATCCATGGGAATACGTTTCTCCTCGACTAAATTACTCGAGGTCGGCGGCTACCGAAGAGCTTTTGCTCTGCAGAGTGCCACTTAACCCGCTTCACTAGAGGCCCCTGCTTCAATCGCTCAAAACAGCCTTACTCGCGATACTCCCGTCGGTATTAATCTCGTAGACAATTGGGACGCCTGTATCTATCTGTAACTTTGATACGTCCTCAGCATTCATCCGTTCTAGCTCCATAACCACTGCTCGTAGGGAGTTCCTGTGAGCGGCCACTAAAACGTTATCGCCTTGCCTGACATGTGTCAAAACACAGTCCTGGAAAAATGCAGACACCCGTTTGCGAGTATCGGCGAGGCTCTCGCCTCCGGGGGGCCTCGCCGAGACAGATTGTCGCCACTGGCGAACCCTGTCGGCACCCACACGCTCGGCGGTGTCTGCCTTGTTCGACCCTTGGAGGTCACCGTAGTAGCGCTCGTCTAGGGCAGCGTTGGGATAGATGGGCAGCTCTGCTTGCGGGTCGCCGTCGTATTCATCCCAACCGTGCCAGTAGGGATTATCTCGTGCATGCTTGACAATGGGAGTCCGATCGCCACAAATTTCCGGGCACTCGGTCAAGCAAATGATGGCGGTCTCCAGGGCCCGCACGAGCATGCTCGTGAAACAGACACAAATGCGATAGTCCCTTAGTTTGTGAGCTGCAAGTGTGGCTTCCACCCGACCTCGCCGGCTCAGCGGTACATCCACCCAGCCGGTAAAGCGATTGGCAGCGTTCCACAGGCTCTGGCCGTGCCGAAGTAGTACTAAATTTGCCATTGTGTGTTTGAGGCAGACTGCATCTGCTCGTCTACGGCCCTACATTGGTTTGAAGTCTGATTTCTTCACACCACACTGCGGACAAACCCAATCGTCGGGTATCTCTTCGAAGGGCGTTCCCGGCTCGACTCCCGAGTCAGGGTCACCTCGTTCGGGGTCGTAAACCCAGTTACAGGTCGTACATTGATATTTTTGCATTTGCTTGGCGCTCCTTACGCTCTCGTTTGACGGAAACCATTGTCTGCATGACGCGTGGGTGTTGTGTATGACCTGCACGAATGCTCGGCCAGACTCCCGTATCTGGCTCGCAGGTAACCTGAGCCCGAACATCCGCGCAAATTAGCCCCGCGATATCATCTTCTTGCAATAATCCAAATTGCATGAACGATGCCTGGAATGTAGCCAAGAAGGGTCAGTAAAATATTGATCCAGAATTGGCTGCCAATACCAACCTGTAAGAATACTCCCAGTGGAGGGAGCAGAATTGCAGCGATAATCCGGAAAATGTCCATTGAATTGTCTCTCCTCAAATTTAATAGATGGTTGCTACTACACATTTACAAGACACACAAAGCGTGAAAGGCTTCACGGTTCGTGCGATCAAATGCTGGGTCGTCTTCCAGTTATCAATGAAATAACTGCCAAAACGAGAAATACGACGAAAAGAATTTTTGCAATGCTCGTCGCCGCGCCGGCAATGCCACCAAATCCGAGAATGGCAGCAATAATTGCTACGACAAAAAAGCCAACTGCATAACTGAGCACGAGTGTTTCCTCTCCTATGATTGTTAGTAAATGTCCGAACTTTAAACCTGCTGGCGTCGCATCTTCTGCCCTAATTCCCAGCGGTCTGGCCCTGAGGGAGGCTCGGGAATGGGGCCGTTACGATCGACTCGAACGTCGCCATCACGAGTTACCGTGACGATACTTACCACGGTGCTAGCTTTTTTAGGATCGGCTCCGAAGAGCGTTCCTAAGAAAGTGAAAGTCCAACTGCCGTCTGAATTGGTAACATGTGGCGACTCGAGGGC
>CAYTBI010000092.1:0-9598 GCA_964435975.1 uncultured bacterium | reverse complement strand
TTATTGCCTTAACGACTTCAATCGAGCCTATACGTTGGCGGAGATAGAAGATTTTCCTTCAACAGGGTATCCAGCGGCTTGCCATGCAGGCAGACCCCCAGTCAACTCAGAGACATTTTGAAAACCTTCACTGCGGAGCTGTTCTGCCGCACTGGCCGACTCTTCAGCAGTCTCGCTGTAGAGATAGATATCGCGGCTGAGTTCAAAATTCTTTAAGGCATCCGTAACGACTCGGTCTGCAGGCATGGAGATGGCTCCCATGATGCGGCCGGCGTTAAAAGCGTCGCGGCTTCTTACATCGAGGATAGTCAATGCTGGCTCGCCCCAGTCGAGGCGGGCTTTCAATTCATCAGGACGCGATTGAGCTTTCATCATCTTGAGCTTAGGTCGAGTTTCGGAGGCGTTCATCATTCTTTTCCCTACATTGAGAGAACCTTCACGATCTATATTAACAAATATTACAGAAAAGTAAAGTTTTGTGAATCTACGGTTTCATCCTTTATCCTGCCTGCCGAAACGTCCGCGCAGGACTGAGGGGAGCCAACCAACAGCGCGTCTAGAATCTATGGACGAGAACCAAAGACGGCCACGTACCCTGCTCCGTAAAGCCTCTGGCATACCTCGAACGTCATGGCTTCCAACCCGAATGTTGAATGGCTCTACCTCAAGCAGGCTCCAGAGACTTTTCTGAGGCAGTCCCATTTGCTTGGGTTCGATCGAGCGCTCCTAAATTGGAGATGCGCTGCCTCCAGGAGAATGCTGTCACGCCAGCAATAGTATTGGCCATGCAGGTAGCTACAAAAACTCCCTTAATTCCGAAAAATTGGTTGCCTACAAAGGCTAGAGGCACGTAAAGGAGCAGTAAGCGACCGAGCGTTATCGCGGCCGAGGATAATGGCTTCCCTAGTGCATTCAATACAGAGCCAGCAACTAGGACGATCCCTAAGGCACCGTAACCGATGGGCACAATCGTCAGGTACGTCGTGGCAATTGCCGTCACGGCTGGATTGTTATCGAATTGGGAGGCAATCCAGGGAGCAGTGGCACCCAGGACAATAGCAATGGCTACACCCCATCCCAGAACGAATATGAAACTCGATCGCAAGGCGCGATCGACGCGAGCGCGATTGCCCGCACCGCCATTTTGTCCGACAAAAGGAGCGATGGCGGCAGCCAAGGCAATCGGGCCAATTAAGACGAACGCCTCTATTTTTGTGGCTAGACCGAAGCCGGCAACTGCCTCAGAACCGTAGCGAGCCACTAAGCTGGTCACGAGTCCGGCTGCAAGCGGTGAGATCGAGTTGGTCGCTGCCGCGGGGAGGCCGACGAAGAGGATATCTCGCCAGGCCAGCAAGGTTTCCTTGAGCTTGGGGCGCGTAAAGCCCAGCATCTTCTCGCGATAGTGCAAGAAGGCCAAAGACGCCACAAGTGTCATGGCACGGGAAATGACAGTTGCCGTCGCGGCTCCCTGGAGGCCCATGGCGGGCACACCACCCCAACCGAAAATAAAGACTGGATCCAAAACGAGGTTGATAGCAGCCGCAACAACCATGATGAGGCTGGGAACCACCGTGTTTCCCAAAGCCCGAATCGCACTATTTCCAATAATCGGAATGACGAGGAAGATCGTCCCGAAGTACCAAATGCTCATGTAGTCCTGAATCAGGGGTAGGACATCAGGACCGGCCCCTAAAGCACCAAACAAACGGGCGGTGGTTGCCCAGCCGGCCCAAACGACTGTAGTGACGATGGGGAGCGACAAAATGAGACTATTTGTCGTGAGGTTGCGGGCGCGCCTGCGATCCTCATCCTGACCGAGGGTTCGGGCGACGATTGATGAGGTGCCCACACCCAGTCCCATGGCGATACTGCCCAGAACCATCACCACTGGGAAGGTAAAACCGATGGCTGCAAGCTCCTTTGCACCGAGCTGTGCGACGTAGTAAGTATCTGCAAGGTTAAAGGCAATGAGTGCGAAGACACCGCCAATCAGCGGTAGGGTTAGCTGGGCTAACCGAAGCTCGACAGAGCCTTCTGTAAGTTTCGCGTTCATGAGTAGTGGGGGAGTGTACCGAGCAAGCGTTCCTCGAGCAGATATGAAATGCAGTGAAGTGATGGCCCTACAAGACAGGCTGGGGATAACGGAGTTTGTAACCCGCAGCTTTGAGCTTGCGGTTGCTGACCCGTAAGCTGCTGCGAGGGGTGGTCGGTTGTGACGAATCCCAGGACACGTTGGGTAGGTCGTACTGCCGGCACATCAGCTCGATGAGCCCCCGAACGGTTAGTTCGGCATCGTCAACCAGGTTGTAAATCCCTTGCAGTTGGCGCGCTCGTGCAAACTCAATGGCCGAGAGAATGTCGTCGCGATGAATCCAATTAATGACGCGATCGCCCGTACCGGGGAGGGTTGTGCCGGCGAGACCGCCAAACATGCCGACGAGCTCCCGACCCGGACCATAAATTCCACCCAACCGTAAAATGCAAACCTTATGGCGATCGGATGCGGCCGCAAGCAGGGTTTGTTCGGCCTCGTAGAGCACTTGGCTGCGCGAAGTTGTGGGAGCCACTGGGGTGCTCTCGTCAACCCAACCCCCCGAGCGATCGCCATAAACCGAACCACTACTTAGGTAGACGATCTGCTGGGCCTCAGACGATTGGCTGATGGCCTTAGCTAGGTTGCGAGCGGTTTCTAGATAGACCGTTTCGTAAACATCGGCGCCAACAGCGTAAGAACTGGTTGGGGCAACGCTAACTACGATGGTGTCTTGGTCGCGAACAACGGTCCGGACGGCTTCGATATCTTCTCCCTTGATGACGGCCACTCTCCCAACAGTTGTTTGAAGTGCAGTTGCCCGTTCGGGACGGGTCGTCGTGCCCGTGACAAAATGCCCTTGCAGTTGCCATTGCGCGGCTAGGGCGGTGCCGACGTAGCCGCAACCGATGATGGCGATGTTCTCGCCCGCAGGGTAACGCCGGGTTTGTTGGCGCAGTATCCCTTGCAATTTAGAGATCCCCAATTCCAGGGAGCCTGCGTTGGGAGCGCCATTTGGGTAGGTGGAAGCAAGCATTTTTGAATCGAAGGGATTGGTGAATGGTTTTCATGCACGCCGAGCTGAAAGGGAGATCTCAGCGCGGCGTACTCTCTCGTAGGTGAGGACTGGGGGTCACATGGGGCTTAACCCTGGGTTACTTCGGCCAAGGAGAGCGATTGGGCTGTTATGGTGACACAGTTGTCATCATCTACGTCCAGGATGGCTGTCTCACCTGCCCGGACGCGACCGGACAGAATTGCTTCTGCCAGGGGATCTTCCGCCAAGCGAACGATCGCTCGTCGCAGGGGTCGGGCGCCGTAGGTTGGGTCGTACCCTTCTGCAATGGCGCGCGCTTTGAAGGCATCGGTCACCTCCAGGGCAATTTCCCGCTCGGACAAACGGGCCGTTAGCTCTTGGAGGAGCAGGTCGGCAATTTGTGCCACCTCAGCGCGGCTGAGTTGCTGGAAGATAATAATGTCATCCAGGCGATTGAGAAATTCAGGCCGGAAGAATAGCTTCAACATGTCGCCGACCCGCACGCGCATTTGACTGATTTGGGCAGCCGGCGCGTTATCGAAGGCGAACCCTAAATTGCTCGCTTGCTTGCCAATTGCAGGTGCGCCCAAATTAGAGGTCATGACAATGAGGACGTTCTTGAAATCCACCACGCGACCTTGGGAATCGGTCAATCGCCCGTCTTCGAGAACCTGCAGCAACAAGTTGAAAACATCGGGGTGGGCCTTCTCAATTTCATCGAGGAGGAGGACCGTGTAGGGCCGGCGACGGACCGCTTCTGTCAGCTGTCCCCCCTCGCCGTAGCCAACGAAACCGGGGGGCGAGCCAATTAACTTCGAGACGGATTGCGGTGCCATGTACTCCGACATATCCAGTCGGACCATGGCTGCTTCCGAACCAAACATGACCGCTGCGAGTGCTTTTGTCAGTTCGGTCTTGCCAACGCCGGTGGGGCCACAGAAGATGAAGCTGGCAATCGGGCGGTTGGGGTTGCTCAGGCCCACCCGCGCGCGCCGAATGGCCCGCGAAACCGCCGATATGGCATTTTCTTGGCCGATGAGGCGTTGGTGGAGGGTTTCTTCGAGCTTTAACAATAGGGCTGACTCGGACTGCGCGAGCTGGTTGACAGGTACCCCGGTCCAGGCGGCGACAACCTGGGCGATGTCCTCTCTGGTAACCGTAGGTTGCTCTGTGGGTTGGACATCAGCGCTTTCGGCGCACTCCAACTGGGTTTGCAGGTCGAGTTCGCGATCGCGCAGTTGGCCTGCTTTCTCGAAGTCCAGCATTGCTACTGCTGCTTCCTTTTCCCGAACGACTCCCACCAGCTCTTGTTTGAGTTCGGCGGATGGAGACTGTTTGGCATGGCGCAGGCGAACGCGCGAACCGGCCTCGTCAATGAGGTCGATGGCCTTATCCGGTAGGTAGCGATCTGAGATGTAGCGGTCGGAAAGTTTTGCTGCTGCGGTCAGGGCCTCGTCAGCAACGATCAGGCGGTGGTGTTGCTCGTAACGCCCGCGGACACCCTGTAGGATGGCGATGGTCTCATCGACACTGGGTTCGTCCACCATCACTGCTTGAAACCGTCGAGCCAGGGCAGCATCTTTTTCGATGTACTGGCGATATTCATCCAAAGTCGTCGCCCCGAGACACTGCAGCTCGCCCCGTGCCAGAGCCGGCTTGAGGAGGTTGGCCGCATCCATCCCACCTTCGCCGCCACCGGTCCCCACCAGGGTGTGGACCTCATCAATGACTAGGATGATGTTACCGGCTGCCTGCACCTCAGCCACGACTTGCTTCAGGCGTTCCTCAAACTCACCGCGAAAGCGCGTCCCGGCCACCAGGGCACCGACGTCCAAACTCAAGACGCGCTTTTCCATTAGCAACTCAGGCACGTCAAGGTTAACGATGCGCTGGGCCAATCCTGCCGCGATCGCGGTTTTGCCCACGCCCGGCTCGCCGAGCAATACGGGATTGTTCTTGCTGCGCCGAGCCAGAATTTGGATGACTCGCTCGATCTCCTGCTCCCGGCCGACGACTGGATCGAGTTTGTCTGTCTGTGCTAGCTGGGTTAGATCGGTGGCAAACTCCTCCAGAACTTTCCTCCCAGAGCGTTGGGGCGAGCGAGACCCAGCCTCGCCAATAGGGACTGCCATCCGCTCGCCGATGGCCTGAATGACTCGGATGCAAACTTCGTGGGGGTCGACTCCCAGCGTCCACAGCACCTTTGCAGCACCATTCTCAGCGTTCCGCATTAAAGCCAAGAGAAGGTGCTCGGGGCTCAGGCGCCGTTGGCCAAATTGTCTGGCCTCCAGAATTGCTCGCTCGAAGACTTGTTTGACCTCGGGAGTAAACGGCACTTCTTGGGGCACGGGTCCCTGACCCTGACCTAGCACCCTCTCAACTTCTTCGCCAATCTGCGCCAGTGTCAGCTTAAGCTCCTGCAAAACACTTACGGCAAGGCTATCTTGCTGCATGGCCAGGCCGACGAGAAGAAGCTCGGATCTGACGCGATTGAATCCTAGGCGTGCAGCTTCGCGCCGAGCGAGCTCAACCGCCAGGACTGCTGTGTCGTCGAAAAGCTCGAACATGGTGTGCCTCTATTGCAATACGTGGGAGTCAAGGCTGCTATTAGCCTGCGAACGGCAATACGATGCCCAGTGAGAGGGAAGTCACAATCTCCCACACACTGCAAGATTATCCGTTCTTATAGATTTGTTAAGTGATGTTAATAACCTACCGCTGCTGCTGTAAAGGGCAATAGAGGTGATAACCGTACCCTAGGAATAAATGCTCGCCCCAAGGGGTTATCCCAGATAACGATCGTCAGTAATAGGTCGAGATTTCGACTCGCTTGCGACCATCCTTACTGCCTAGCAGTGTGATGTTTTTGCCGAGTAGTAACGGCATGGGCCCGAGAGATTGGACGATCTCGAGGGCGATCGCTGCATCGTCAGCCAAGAGATCGAGCCTAAATGGGTATGCTCCGTATTTGCTCCAAAAGCGGTTGGAGTGGCCCGGGTTTAGTGGACACCTAACAAGAGATGATGGAATCTCAGGAGGTATCCACCACGGCACGACAACGACGCAAGTTCGCCAAAGAATTCAAGCTTGAGACGGTCCAGCTCGTGAAGGAGGGGACGCGCTCCAGCTCCCAGGTCGCCCGGGACCTGGACCTGACCGACTCCGCTCTGCGCAATTGGGTACGTCAGTACGACATTGACACCGGGGACCGACCTGGAACAACCACACCGGAGCGAGAGGAGCTCCGACGGCTGCGAGCTGAGGTTCGGCAACTGCGGATGGAGCGCGAAATATTAAAAAAACACGGCCTTCTTTGTCAGGGAATCGCCATGAGGTTCCAGTTCATCCACGTCGAGAGAGCCAACTATCCCGTCACGATGATGTGCCGATTGTTAAAACGTCTCTCCTAGTGGGTTTTGGGCTTGGTGTCGTCGCCGAGAAAGCACCAGAGCGCGGGAAGACCGGCGCTTGCTAGTCGCCATTCGGTCGAGTCATGCCGCGTCTTCGCCAAACCTATGGCAGCCGACGGGTTCACCGCAACCTGAAGGCAGCTGGGGAAAAGATTGGGCGCCAAGCGGTGTCGTCCCTATCGAGTGACGACCAACTCCAGCCATCAACATCCCATCGCAACCAATGGCCTGGCCCGAGACTTCAAGGCTGATGGAGTCAACCGCAAATGGGCTGCTGATATCAGTTTCTTGAATGCTCCATGAGTCGTCGGGGCAATTGCTGGGATAATGCAGTAGTAGAAAGCTTCTTCGCTACCTTAAAGACGGAGCTAGTTCATCAGGCTGACTATCTCGATCGCGAGGAAGCTCGGCGAGCAACCTTCGAATACATCGAAGTGTTTTACAACCGTCAGCGGCGACATTCGACCCTTGGCTATCAAACTCCAGCCAAGTTCGAGGAGTTGACTGTGGCAGCTTCAGTTCACCGTCCACCGAACCTAGGCCATTCCATACTTCCAGAATGTCGGTCGCTCGACGTCGCGATAGCTGAGGGTGAAGCGATAGTACAGTCAGACGCAGTGGCTGGTGATGGCAGCTGGGAAGCGGTGGCCGCGGTACAGATTTTCCACGCTCTCCAGTCTGCCATACCCAAGCTGCCGTAGACTTGACAGTACCCCGCTACCATCAAACAGAAGCGGGGTAGAAGTCATGTCTGGAACAATGCGTAAAATTGGCATCCTTACAAGTGGTGGCGACTGCCCGGGCCTCAATGCTGTGATTTATGCCGTGGTCAAATCCGCGGCTCGCAGAAATTGGACGGTTTACGGCATTCCCAACGGTACTGATGGCTTTATTGACTTAGTAGAAGGTAATTGTTCCCCACAAGATCTAGAAATAGACGAGCACACTTACGATATCCCGGGACAGAAGGGCATGAACGTCCTCCTCTTCCTCAGCGGCAGTGTCTTAGGCTGCCGCAGTAAAAGGAAGCAGCTTCCCGGGGAGGAGGAAAGAATTCTTACTGGCTACGAGAAGCTGGGCCTGGATGAATTAATTGTTGTTGGGGGCGATGGCAGCCTGGAGATTCTCTACAACCTGGCACAGAAAGGGGACTGGAAGCTAATCGCTATCCCTAAGACGATCGACCGTGATATCCCCTGTACGGAGCGGGTAGTGGGCTTTGACACTGCCGTTGATACCGCCACTGCCGCCCTCTATAATTTAGCCTTCACTGCTGCCAGTCACGACCGGGTGATGTTCGTTCAGGTAATGGGACGGGATTCGGGACACCTCGCCCTTCATGCTGGAATTGCTGCGGGTGCCGAGGTCATTCTCATCCCCGAACTGACACCCAAGTTAGACGAGCGAGTTATCCAACAGATCTGCCATAAGATTGCCTGCGTCCGTTCTCAGAAGCGTAAGTTTGTCTTGAACGTGGTCGCCGAAGGGATCGGGGGTGCAGCCGGAGAAAAAGTAGAACATGTCGCCCAATACCTGATGGAGCGGATCCAAGACTATAGTAAGAGCCACTGCGATCCCACACATCCGGGATTCTGTGGGCTGGCAGAGCCGGATGAGGTGCAAATGCGAGCGATGGACTTGGGACACCTCCCTCGCAGCAGCCCGCCTTCCTCCCTCGATCGCCTAACCGCTGTCCATTTCGGCATCGAGGCAATGGATTTAATTGCTAAAGGTGAATTCGATCGAATGGTCGTCTGGGAGAATGGAGCCGTTGGGAGTAAACCTCTCAAAGAAGTAATCGAGACAATTCAGCAGGAGAGGCAGCGCCGGATAGTCGCAGGGGAACCTCCAAGCGCTTCACCTGTCGATCCTGAAGGTTCGACTGTCCACACAGCTCGTGCCTTGGGAATTTGTCTCGGCGAACGCGCTGAAGGTTGCATCAGCAAAAGTGCTACATCGAGTCTCCGTGGCCAGCAGGGAAGATCGCAATCGTAGGATATCTGCCACGACCGATCTGCTGATGGTGCCAACATCCGATCCCAATTAACGGCGCGCTGTCGGCTAGGGTATCGATACCCGCCGAACCTTTGGTTCATCTAGGATTCGCCGCGCAGCTTCTCGAGAACGCTGCGATCTTCTAAGGTCGAGGTATCGCCAGCAATGTCTTCACCAGCAGCCATCGATCGCAAGAAGCGTCGCATAATCTTGCCCGAACGGGTCTTGGGCAAGGCCTCGCCGAATTTAATTTCGGCCGGGCGAGCGATCGCCCCAATTTCGCGAGCGACGTGTTGCTTGAGTTCTTTGGCAAGGTTATCGCTGGGAGCATAGCGGTTTTCCAGGATGACGAAAGCGACGATTTCTTCGCCCTTGACTTCGCTAGGCTTGCCCACCACGGCTGCTTCAGCAACGGCAGGGTGCGACACTAGTGCCGATTCGACTTCCATAGTGCCGAGGCGGTGACCCGCAACGCTGATGACATCGTCCACGCGGCCCATCACCCAGAAATAACCATCCTTGTCTTTGCGAGCGCCATCGCCAGAAAAGTAGGTGTATTGGCCGTCCTGAGGTGGAATCGGATCCCAATAGGTACGCTGGAACCGCTCGGGATTGCCGTAGACATTGCGAATCATACTCGGCCAGGGCTGTTTGACAATCAGATAACCGCCCTCTTTTTCGCCGACGGGATTACCGTCCATATCCACCACATCGGCAATGATGCCGGGGAAGGGGAACGTTGTGGAGCCGGGCTTGAGAGGGATCGCTCCCGGCAACGGGGTCAGCATGATGCCGCCGGTTTCTGTCTGCCACCAGGTATCGACAATCGGGCAACGACTGCCACCAATGACCCGGTGGTACCACATCCAGGCGCGGGGGTTAATGGGTTCGCCAACGCTGCCCAAAAGCCGCAAGGAAGACAGATCTCGCGCTTGCGGGAGTTCTTCTCCCATCTTCATGAACATGCGAATGGCCGTCGGCGCGGTGTAGAAAATCGTCACGCCGTATTTTTCCACCACGTCCCAGAAACAACCCGGATTAGACGCACGGGGGGCCCCTTCGTACATGACGGTGGTCGTCCCATTCGAGAGCGGACCGTAGACGAGGTAGCTGTGGCCGGTAATC
>CAYTBI010000091.1:0-9812 GCA_964435975.1 uncultured bacterium | reverse complement strand
CTGCCAATCTAGCCAGAAGCCTCATCCTTCTCGACGCTCCTGACCTTTGGCAGCACGGGCTTTAAGAGATGGCGACACTAGAGACCTGCCTCATCTAGGAGAATCTACCAGGGTCCACAAAAGGTGTTCGTATGCATCGCTACTCAACCGCGTCGAACGGACGGGTCAATGCGATCGAGTCATCACACGCCTAGAAATTGCCAATCAAAATGCCAGCGCCCGAAACTCTCGATCTGCCGGCATCTCTGACTACAGCTCTCAAAAAAAACTCAAGCCCAAATGCAGAATTGGACTGGGATGCGGGCTACTGCAAGATCTTGAGCCGAGCGCGAACGATCGGCAGACATGGAAGCATTTTCTTGGCCCGGGCCAGTACTTTGCAGGCGAATTGATGTCATTGGCGTCTGCCAGCAAGCAATAGCCGAGAAATCAAGTCAGTAACCGCGAATTTGGGTCTTTTGAATTTGCTCTATGACCCCGGCTCGCTCGCTCGCTGCTGGCAAGCAGGCCAACCCACGACAGACTAAACCGGCTGCGGGCAAGTTTGCCTCGCGGCGATAGCTACAGGTTGGGAAATATCTTCTGGCGAGATCGGCGAGTAGCGCTTCGTCGGCCCGCACGAGCGTTGCATTGCGATACCAGTCGAGAGCGGCAAATAACGACGGGCAGGCTTGGGGCATGCCATGCATCGAGCCTGCAAGGGCCGTTAAGAGAGCTTCGGCGCGATCGAGTAATGCCAACTGCTCCGTTAGCAAATACAGGCGCACCAAATTAGCTGCAGCAATGCCGTTGGCGGCCGGAGTGGCATTATCGATATAGCCGCGCTCGCGCACGAGCAAGTGTCGGTCGGCATCGTTGGGCGTGCTGAAGTAACCGCCATCGGCACTCCAAAAATCGCCATCGAACTCGGCTTGTAGCTGCAAGGCTCGCTCGACCCACAAATCGGCATTGGACCCGCTCGGAGCGCTCGCTTGTAAGTCGAGATAGGCCTTGATGAGTAGCGCGTAGTCTTCGGCTTGGGCGAGTTGGACGGGGCTGCCGCCGTAGTTGAGGCGATAGAGGCGATCGCCCGCGCGCTGGCGCTCCCAAATAAAATCTGCCGCCCGCACGGCCGGCTCGCGGTAACGGGGCTCCTCGAGAGCTGCCGCAGATCGGGCTAGCCCCGAGATAACCAAGCTATTCCAGGCCACGATGGGCTTGGGATCGGTGACGGGGGGGATGCGTCCCGGCCAATCGCCAGTTCTGGCGGCTGCGGCATCGACGGCCGGGGGCAAGCAATCGGTGGCAGCGACTTCGCCGTACCGAGCCCGGAACAGTTTGCCGAGCGCCGAGAGGGCTGCTTCGGAGAGAGGCCCCAGCTGCGATCGCTGCAGGACGTTGCGGCCTTCAAAATTCCCAGCAGGCGACACCGCAAACTCGCGTTGCAAGGCAATAAGCTCGCGACCGTCGAGGCGCATTTCTAGCTCGGCATAGGCCCACACGTAAAAAGCCCCTTCTTCCGGCTCGGCATCCTGGGGAGTAACGAAGCTATCGGCATCCTGGGAGGCGTAGAAGAAACCCTCCGGGGCTGTCATCTCCCGCGCGAGCCAGTCAACCGTTCCCGCGATCGCTCGGGCGAAAGCAGGCTCTTGCCAGCCGTAGCTCCAGAGATCGGCCAAATATTCCAAGATTTGACCGTTGTCGTAGAGCATCTTCTCAAAGTGAGGCACGGTCCAGGTGCCATCGACGGTGTAGCGGTGAAAGCCGCCACCGACGTGGTCATAGATGCCTCCTAAAGCTAGATTTTGCCCCCGCCGCAAGCAGGCTTTGGCCCCGTCGTAGCGAGAGTTGTAGGGAAAGCGCTCGCCTCGCAGCGCCAGACTAGCATAGGGCATCATCGGAAAGCTCGGCCCCTGACCGCGACTCTCGAGAATGCCAGTGGCAATTTCTATCCCCTGGAGTAGCAGGGTTTCGGGCAAGGGATCGGCGACAGTTGGGAGCGCCGTCGACCTCTCGAGTTGTGCGACGATTTCGCCGGTGACTCGTTCGAGCTTGTCTTTATCGGTGTCGTAAAACTTGCGGATGGCGCGCAGCACGTCGATAAATCCCGGACGTCCGTAGCGCGGTTCGACCGGAAAATAAGTGCCGCCATAAAACGGAATCAACCCATCGGGCGTCAGAAAAACATTTAGCGGCCAACCCCCCTGGCCGACCATCATCTGGAGGGCCTGCATATAAATGCTGTCGAGGTCGGGGCGCTCTTCGCGATCGACTTTTATGGGCAAAAAATTAGCATTCAGAAAAGTTGCGACCTCCGCATCTGAGAATGCCTCCCCTTCCATAACCGTGCACCAGTGGCAGCTTGCATAACCGACCGATAAAAAAATCGGACGGTCGGTACTGCAGGCGGCAGCGAGGGCTTCGTCACACCAAGGCCACCAGTCGACAGGGTTGTCGGCATGCTTGCGCAAGTACAGGCTCTTACTTTGGGCAAGACGGTTGGGCATGGGCAGCTTTAGCTCGAAAATCCTACAAGGGGAATCAAAGACCGGACTCGGGCTCGGCGGGCTCGGGCAACTGGCGCAACTGGCGCAGCTCGCCTTCGAGCCTGTCGAGGCGATCGAGCAGTTTTTGGTTTTCCGATTCGAGTTGGCGGGCCTTACTGCTCAGGTAGGGGTCGCCCTCCCACCAGTCGATCCCGATTTCTTTGGCCTTGTCAACAGAAGACACGAGTAATCGGATGCGCACGCTCAAAAGTTCGGTAGAGCCGACGGAAACGGTAATATCGCCAGCAATCACGATTCCCTTATCGAGTACGCGCTCCAGAATGTCGGCGAGGTTAGACGACTGGACTGGGGTGGTCATCCCCCCCTGGCGACCGGATCGTTGCGGCTCGAGATTAACCAAGTTCTGACGGCAGCATACAGTTTGCAAGCTCCATAGTAGAGGCGATCGCACCTCACGGGCACGCTGCTAGGAAACTTAATCGCTCGCGTCGGTTTCCGGGGTGGGGCGCGCTTCGAGCTTGTCGAGGCGACTGCGGAGGTCGCGATTCTCGCGCTCGAGGGTGTCGAAGTTCTCCTGCAGCTGTTTGAGGGTGCGATCGCGATCCTGTCGGTTGCGGTGGCTGGCAATCGCCTCCTCGGCCGCCCGACGCACCCGGCCGTCGCTGGTGTGGGTCGCCAGGGTTTGGAGAATTTCGGTCGCGCGCGGCTCCTGGAGTTTCTTTAGGGCGGCAATGACGGCAACTTGAGTGAGGAAAAATGTCTCGCCAGCAAGGACTTCAAGGCGATTGAGTATGGCTTCGACTTGGGGCTTTTCTTGACCGGCAGCAACTGCCCCCAGGGCGCGAATGGCAGCCAGGCGCAAGGGCTGTGGCGTACTTGCTGTGGCGAACTCAAGAATTGTCTCGGCTGCAGCTGCAAGGGTTTTGAGCTGGGCGAGACCGCCGATTGCTCCGCCACGCACGACTTCGTTCCAGCCAGAGCGCTCGGCCAAGACCTGCTGCAGGAGCGCGAGAACCTCGTCTTGGCGCTCTTTGAGGGCGCCGACAACCAGGCCCCCCAAGGTTCTAAGAGCGGCAGCCTCGGTATAGTAGCTCGGATCGCCTTGACGGGCGACGGCGGCGATCGCCTCGAAGCTGGCGGTTGTCTTAATACTGCCGAGGGCTGTGAGGACGGCACGGCGCACCCGCGCGTCGGGGTCCTGCAGGGCCTCAGTTAGGGGCTCGAGGGCTGCATCGCGATCGGCTTTGGCAAGCTGCTTGGCAATTTCGACGCGCGCTCCCCAGAATGGCTCGGCCTTAAGGGCAGCGGCGAGGGCCGTGCGAGCTTCAGGGGTACCCTTTTTGGCGAGGGCTTCGGCGGCATAAATGCGCGCCACCGGGTCGGGGTCGTGCTGGAGCTGGGCTTTTAGCTCGGGGGCAGGATAATCGAGACTGACGGTTTTGAGATAAGCATTACCCGCATCAAAGCTCACCCATTGCGGCCGCTCGGCCGTGGGAAAGAAAAGGCTCTGCTCTTTCTCACTGATGCGAATGAAAAAAGTCTGGCAGGTTTTGGTGTCGCCCTCGCCGTACCAGAAAGCCACAGGCAAGCGCAGGTCGAATAGCAGCGGTTCCTCGCCGGCTTCGGTTGTGGTTTCGGTCGTCTGGGTTGCTGCGGTGGCCTGGGTTTGGGTCACCGTTAGTTTGGCTAGATTGGCCTCGCCATCCCAGATATAGGCCACCTTGAAATCCGGATGGCCGCCCCGGAAAACATACTGATCGAACAAAGACGCCAAGTTGCGCCCCGTGGCTCGGTCGATCGCTCGGAGCAGATCGACCGTGGCAACGGTTTTATGGGCGTTATCTTTGACGAAGGTTTGGATGGCGGCGTCGAAGCCCTCTTCGCCTAGCTCGGCGCGAATCATACGGTAGACGCAAGCGCCTTTTTCGTAGAGGTGGCGATCGTAGAGCTCGATGGCCTCGCGGTAAACGTGGGTGACCATCGGGCGACGGTAGCGCGAGCGATCTTCGCTCAGGTAGCTGCGAGCCTCGCCTAGCATATAGTAGGCCGCCTCTTCGGGGCCGTACTCGTGCTCCCACCACAGCACTTCAGCATAGGATGCCATCCCTTCTTTGAGCCAGGCATGGGACCAATGCTCGATAACCACCAAGTCGCCAAACCATTGGTGGGCCAGCTCGTGGGCAACCAGGCTCTCGGCGCGGGCCGAGTCGAGCTGCGATCGCTCGTCGAGAAGGCAGCGATCGGTCAGCAGCGTCGCCGAAGTATTCTCCATACCGCCGAAGATAAAATCGGCGACGCACACCTGAGCGTACTTCGGAAAGGCATAGCGGTAGCCGTATTTTTGGGAGAAGAACGCCACCATGCGGGGCGTTTTGCCTAGGGTGCGGCGGGCGTCGTCTTCGCGGCCCGGCTCGACGTAATAGGCGATTGGGATGCCATCCCAACTGTCGATAATTTCGGCAAAGTCGCCGACGGCGAGCGTCATGAGGTAGGTGGGATGGACTTCGGCTTGCCGCCAGTGGTAAATTGTCTCCGTTCCGGCGTCTTCAGTGCCGATCAATGAGCCATTGGAGATTGCCTGCAGGGGTTTGGGGACGCGCGCGCGAATCTCGGAGGTAGCGAGCTGGCCTGGATAATCAAAGCAAGGAAACCAGTAGCGGGAATCTTCATCCTCTCCCTGAGTCCAGACCTGGACGGGCTTGTGGGGGCAATCTGCTGTCGGTGCGACAAAGTAAAGACCCCGTCGGGGGCGCTCGGCACTGTAGTCAATGGTGAGTTCTATGGCCTCAGTGCCCGTAGGTTCGGGTAGCTCGACCCGCAGGCGCATCCCATCGTGACCGAACGAAGCCGCGCGCTCCTCCCGGCTGCGAGCCGTTTTGCAGCGAACGGCCCGCACGGATAGCTCCACAGCATCGAGTTCTAAATATCTAATACCAGCCCGGACGGGTTGCAGCGCGATCGTACAGGTCGCATCGAAGCGCTGCGCTGCGAGATCTAGCGCCAGATCTAGGGCGATGTGGCAAACTCGCCCCGGGCGATCGGGAACGTACTGAGGCTTTGCTCCCGGCAGAGCGAAGGAACGGCGGGCGTTGGTATCGCTGAAGGTGAAGGAGGTGTGTCGCACGACAAATTTTGACTTCGGCTGGGCTTGAGAGAGCCACTCGGAGGAACGCAATGGCTCGATGGTAGCGCGCAGATATTATTTGGCCGTCTTCGGGATTTAGAACCTGCAGGCCCGCCTCAGTCAAGTCAGAACATATAGGAAGGTATGGGTTGCAAATTGAGAAGAATTCTGAAGAAGAATTTACTTGATTCAAAGGCTTATTGCCGATAATTTTAAGAAATTATATATTTTGTTAATGATTAGGCATTTATAAAAGAGTGATATTTTCGGTAATAAAATGTGATCTGGATCGCGCCAGCAAACGGAAGCAAGCTCGAGCGAACGCTCGCTACTGGATCGCTACTAGTCTTCAGCAGCGAGGATAACCCCCGAGTGAAATCGCGACAAGCCACGTAGGCAAAAACTCACTACAGTCCTCTGATGACAGGCACTCCAGCCCAAGACAGCATACGACACCCTCCCAAACTTTGCCAACTAAACTGCTCGCCGAGCCGGTCGCGTGGCTTGCGGGTTAGAGGTTACTGCAGCGGTGCTCGGTGACATAGGGTGCATCAAGGGAACCTTATAGGCCCTGTGGTGCCAGGCTTTTGGGCAGTCCATTTTTGTACCTCAAGTATTCGAGCCCCGCTGTCAGGGGGGCAAAGCCCTTTTTGTTCAGTACCCATAATCCATTTTGGCTGGGCAGACGTACTTCCTAAGGTGCTACTTGGCTGACTGGTCCTCGGACGGATAATTGCCCGCCGATGGCCAAAACAAAGAAGTTCGATCGTCCGCTACTTCACGAGGAAATGGCAATGCAGTCGATCGCCCTAGCTGACAACAACGTCTTGAGGCGCTTCGACTCCGAGATTCCCGACCAGACAACTGCCATCGCAGTCACTGGCGTGGAGGGAACGCTGCTCGGCAGCGATACCCACCCGGCTGACGGCCTGGTCTATGGTGTCAGCACCACCAACGATGTCTACACCATCAACGGCTGAATTTTTTACCTAGATAAAGATTGGCAAAGAAAAGACTGAGATAATTGCGACAGCATGATGAGATTGCTATGGCCTGTAAATTTTTAAAAAGTGGCCTCGTAGTTTGTCGACTCGCTGAGACAGTGTGTAGAATCGAGCCGTAGCAGATCCTCTGGCAGATTGAGTTTCATCGGGAGTATTGTGTCCGGATCTTACTTTGAGACACGCGACACTTACGTATGGGCTTATGCTGGTGATAGAACTGCTGCTCTAGTTCGTTTCTGGCCTCGGTCGTGAGGCGGGGCTCTGCTAAATTTTGGTAGCGCGCTCGCTGCTAGAGAGAACCTAGAAAAGCACCTTTAATTGGCGCTCTCTCGAGGCTACGGCCATTCTCAATCAAAAACACGAACGTCTTTGTTCTGTCTTTAGGGATTTTCTCGAGGTTTCGAGCTGGCACGCCGAATCCCTACAGCTGGAGCGATACTTCAGGGTTGCGATGGCTGATTTCGAGACGAGAGGGCTCAAAAGCCCAGCCACTCCTTGACGTTCTTTGGA
Organism: uncultured bacterium; assembly: GCA_964435975.1. GTDB lineage: Bacteria > Cyanobacteriota > Cyanobacteriia > Cyanobacteriales > Rubidibacteraceae > CAYTBI01. The sequence continues at coordinate 2,688 of CAYTBI010000091.1, read as the reverse complement.
CGACTTTGGCAGTTCGACTCAATTCGTTCTGATGTAATTTCTTAAACTTGATCATGGCTACTATCGGTTTCACTTCAGCTGGTTCAATCAGCGGCCTTTCCATCGACAATAGTGTCGAAAATCCAACAGTCGTTCAGTTTGGCCCGGACGGTCGGCTATATGTTTCAGAGCAAAATGGTGATATCAACGCTTTTACGGTCGCTCTCCAAGATGGAGAGTACGTTGCTACCGCTCAAGAGGTTCTAACCCTAGCGGACGGGGGGGGAGCGGTCAAATCGATTCTCAATCACAACGATGATGGCACTCCGGCTCCGGAGGAAACCAACCGGCAAGTAACGGGAATGTTCGTTGCTGGCACAGCCGCAAACCCAGTAATCTACGTTTCCTCAAGCGATCCGCGAATTTCTTTTAATAGTGATTCGGGCCTTGATACCAACTCAGGAGTTATCACCCGCCTAACCTGGAACGGCACTGATTGGGAAGCCCTCGACATCGTCCGGGGTCTGCCCCGCTCGGAGGAAAATCACTCCAACAATGGCTTGGCATTGAGCCCCGACGGCACCAAACTCTATGTAGCTGTTGGTGGCTTTACCAACAACGGTGCCCCCTCCGGATTCTTCTCCTTCACTGCCGAGTACGCTTTGGCTGGTACGGTACTCGAGATCGATCTCCAAGATATCGATAGCCGGCCGGTCTTGACCGATCCTGCAGCAGGCACCGATGGCAGATCCCGCAACTACGTCTACGATCTACCAACCCTCGACGATCCGACAGTGCCCAACGATGGCGTCCGGGAGGATGCTAATGGCCTGGATGTCGGGGGCCCTTGGGGGGGCAACGACGGCTTTAACCAAGCAATTTTGCCTGCGGATGCTCCCTTGCGAGTTTATGCTGACGGCTTTCGCAATAACTATGACTTGGTCTTCACGCCAGACGGCAAGCTCTACACCGTCGACAATGGCTCCAACAGTGGCCTAGGTGGCAATCCGGTCTTTGTTGATGGCGAGCCCACTAACTTACCGAATGGTGGAGGCAGTGGCAATCCAGAGCCGTTGTTCCTTATTGAAGAAGGCGGGTATTACGGTCATCCGGCTCCCATTCGTGCCAATCAAGACCTAGCCTGGACGATTTACGACGATAGTGGGAATCCGGACGCAAGTTTTGCCATTAACACGGTTGACGATGTCTCCACCTTAGTGCCTGACCTGGTTGCTATCGAGGATGGGTTCGTCATCGACCCCACAAGGCTATTTGCTGGATTCGATACGAACGATCCCGCACAGCTAGCCGATCTTCAGCAGCGCTTGCAGCAAAGTGGCCAGCGTATTCCCCACGAGAATCCAGCCAGTGAGTCAATTGTCAATGTTGGTTCGTCAAGCAATGGGCTAGCGCAGTACAGCGGTGGTGCCTTCGATGGCCTGCTAGATGGCGCTCTCGTCGTCGCTCAGTTTAATGGCAACGTAACCCTGCTAAATGTCAATGATGCCGGTACGGCTGTAGAGCCGATAATCGACCCGGGTGCCGATGGGATTCTAGGAACGGCAGACGACGAAGTCATTGACGACGACGGGATTTTCCCCCTCGTCACGGGCCAGTCGCAACCATTAGATGTTACGGTCGGGCCTGGCGGTACCCTTTGGGTGGCTGAGTTCGGCACGGGCCAAATTAACATCTTCCAGCCTGACGGAACCCCCCTAGCAAGCAACAACGACTTTGATGCGGACGGGATTATAAACCCGCTAGACCCGTTTATCCGCGACGCGACAAACGGAGGCTCTGTCGAGATCGTCCCCGGCCAAACCTTGCTATGGGACTTCGATGCCAATCAAGATGGGAACCGGCCTGGCCCGAATGGCTATGGGGGAGGTTTGACGGGTGTAGCGATTGATGGCTCGACGGACTTTGAGGCGTTTTTTCAGGAACCTTCAGACATCAGCGGTCAAATTATCAGATTAGATAACGTCAAATTCACCACGGCTGCAGGGGGTGGAACGACTGTTATTGAGAGTGTCTCGAATGGGGATCCACTGCTCGAGAGTAATAACGGCGAATATCTGTTCCACACGGGCGTGACTGTCGGCTCCAGGGTGGACAATCTGACAATTCGATGGGTAGTCGCCAATCCCGGCAACTCCATAACGGGCCCCTCTCAACAGATCGGCGGATACATCGGGACGGGCGATCAGAGCAATTACTTGAAAGTTGTTGCCACTAAAACAGCGCAGGGCGAAGCAGGGGTACAGGTCTTGCTCGAAGATAACGATCTCGAGCTGGCATCGACTTTCATTCAAGCTGACGATATCTTCTCGGCTGCCAATACAGAGAGTATCTTCTTCGATTTGGCCATCGACATCGCTGCCGAGTCGGTAACCCCAATAGTTTCCTACGAAACTGCCACCGGCGGCCTAACAACTTTACCGGAGATCGACCCAATTTCTGTGACCGGTACGACGTTACTAAGCGCCATCCTGAACGACTACACCATTGGCGGAGTGGCATCTGGCCTGGCAGTGGGACTATTCTCGTCCAATGCAGGTCAGCCGGCCGAGAACACATTCCAAGCCGTTTTCGAGGACATCGAAATTACGGCCACGGGCAATCCTGAAGTCGATATTTTTCCGGTTGCAGACGCTGCCGAGCCGGCTACCGACGGACAGTTTGTCGTGAGTCTGAGCGAGGTCGCCGCAA
>CAYTBI010000090.1:0-9834 GCA_964435975.1 uncultured bacterium | reverse complement strand
CGCCTACCTCTCACCGCTGCTCGGCCAAAATGCGACGCCAGAAGAAGAACTCTAAGCGAGGGCTCCGGCAACCACTACAATGATGGGAATGTCGGCGTTTCGCGGGAATGGGGAGTGCCATGGAGTGGCATGCTGTTGATGCTCGGAGCCTAGCAATTGTCGATCGCGAGGTCGGCCCTAATAACTTGACGCCGGCAGAATACGAGATTGCTCGCCGGGCTATTTACGCGACGGGCGACTACGATTATGTCAATCTGCTGCGCTTTTCCGAGCGAGCACTCTACGCCGGGGCAGCAGCACTAGCCGCCCGGACGACTATCGTCACCGACGTGCCGGTGGTTCAGGCAGGTGTGGTCCCCCGCTTGCAGAAAACCTTTGCCAATCCGGTTTACTGCGCTGAAGAAACCATCGTGCGCCCCCAGAAAGGCAAAACTCAAGCTGCCTGGGGCGTGCATACTCTGGCGCGGCGCTATCCGGAGGCGATCTTTACTATCGGCTCGGATCCTATGGCTATGGGTACCCTACTCGAGGCCATGGCCGACGAGTCTATTCGGCCGCCCCTGGTCGTTTACACGGCCCCTGGCTTCGACAGCGCCGAAACGGCCAAGCGGGAGCTGGCGACCGTGGGCGTACCCTATATCTGCGTCGAAGGCCGTAAGGGCTGTGCGGTCGTGGCCGTCGCCGTGCTCGGAGCGCTCATCGATCTCTCCTGGCTAGCCTACAAGCAAGAGAGCAAGAATGCCCGCTAGCTAGCCTGCCCCGAGTACTCTCGCTCGCCTTCGAGAATGCGCTGGTAGTAGGCCAAACGCAGACAGCGCAACTCAAAAGGCAAAGGGTAGTCGCGCCGAAACTTGGCTGCGACAACTGCTGCTACGGTCGTCCCCTGGGGAACGCTCGGCCGCGGCAAGGACGACAACTCTCGCAGGTCCCACTCATCCACCCAATGGGCGGGAGAGGGCAGTGCCAGCCGCTCGCCGGCGCGACCGCGCACCCGCAGGCTGCTGTCGCCATCGGTGATGCCGCGCAGATCCATTAGTTCTCCCGGTCGGATGCCGTAGGTCGCAAGCAGACCGTAGGCCAGCCGCCAGCGCGCATTGGGGATGCTCTGGCGGGCGCGGGCAATCTCGGCAAGCTGAGGCAAGGGCGGAAGCCGCAGGGGACCGCGATATTCAGGCCAAAAGTAGGGAGGAATGCCTTCTCTTTGGTAAAACTGCCGGTCCGCTGGAACGTTCATAGGCAACACACCTTATCGGTAAAGTAGCGCTCGCCCCGGTTAACCCAGGTTTGACCGATGACGGGGGCCGCTTTAACTCGGCTCGCGATCGCAACAATCCCCTAACAAATTCAAACGGCCCGTTACACGCGCCGGCCCCGCAAGCAGCCTCTAGGGATCGGCCGGCAGAACGCCGGGAGAAATCTCAAAGCTCCGAATCGCCCCGTCGCGGTTGACCTCGACTGTGAGGGGAACGCCAATCTCACTGCGCTCGACGCGCTCTTGCACTTCGACGGGGGTAATAACGGGCTGCTCGCCGACGCGCAGGAGCACATCACCCCGGCGGAGCCCCGCTGCGTCTGCCGGAGAATCGGGAATGACGCTGACGATGAGCACCCCCCGCTCGAGGGTAACCTCAGGGAGTTCCTCGGCGGCATTGAGACGCTCGCGCAGCTCTGGGCTCAAGCCAATCATTTGAATGCCCAAATATGGATGGTCGGCTCGCCCGGTCGCAAACAGCTCGTCAGCGATGCGGGCGGCGGTTTCAATGGGAATCGCAAAGCCCAAGCCCTGGGCATTCGCTCGGATGGCCGTGTTGATGCCGACGACGTTCCCGGCTGCATCGAGCAAAGGACCGCCAGAATTACCGGGGTTGATCGCAGCGTCGGTTTGAATGAAGCGCACCCGCTTGTTGCGGATACCCACCTCAGCGCTCGAGCGATCTAGAGCGCTGACAATCCCGACCGTCACGGTGTGATTGAGACCGAGTGGGTTGCCGATGGCGATCGCCCAATCGCCGGGGACGAGCTGGGCCGAGCGACCGAATCGGACGGTGGGAAGCTCGCTCTCAGTCTCGACTGCAATAGCAGCAACGTCGGTGACCGGATCGCTGCCAATGACGCGGCCCTCGAGGGTCCGCCCGTCTCGAAGTGTGACCCGCACGGAATCGGCCCCCTCGACGACGTGGGCATTGGTCAAAATACGCCCGTCAGCACTGACGATAAAGCCCGACCCCGCACCGCTCGGAGTCGGCGGAATGGCTGGCGACTCCGGCTCGGAGTCGCGGCCGAAAAAGCGGCGCAGTGGGTTGCGCGAGCGCGAATCGTCACCCGCGCGCTGGCGACGGGAAGTGCGCAGGGCATCGATGCGAACCACAGCCGGACCGACTTGCTCGGCGGCACGGGCAATAAAATTCAGGTCGCGGTCGCCCTCGGGCAGAGGTGCTGGTGGCAACAGCGGCGCGCCAATGGACGCGGAGGGCGATACCGGCAAAGATTCAAAGCTACTCGTCGCCGAAGTCGGCGTAGGAGGCGCGACGCGAGCGAACAAATACCCACCGATGACTCCGATCCACCCGCCTAGGGCAAGCAAGCCGATGTAAACTCCGAGGCGCTTGGTGGACCGTATCTCGCGAGTCATGAAGGTCGTCTCCTGCCGCTGACTTGTATAAGACTCACTGTAGCCGACCGCTGGTCGCGACGGTCGTTCCACGGGAACAATCGCGGCGTGCTAGGCCGGGTAGGGCACGAGCAGGCTTGGCTCTTTCTGGATCGGCAAAATATCGAGGGTGTCTTGCTGCGCGCAGAATTGGAGGTCGGCGTCGCCATCGAGCCCGAGCAGGCGCTGGCCGTGGCTGGCCGCGCGAAACAAGCCGAGCAGGTCGCTCTCCCACTGGGTGTAGAGCGCGACAGCACCCAGGGTCTCGTCATTGCCGATGAGGTTGGCCTCGGGAAGTTTGTCTTGGAGCACTCGCGCGATCGCGCCAGCGCAAACCGTATCTTCTAGAGAGTAGCTGCCCTGCCAACCAGAGCCTACCAACCATACTGTCTCCGGTTGCTTATCGAAGAGGAACTGGCAGCAGGCGGCCCGGTTGATCGTCGCTGCGGTGACAACTGTTGCTGCTTGCTCGACGCGGCGTAGGGCGCGGGTGCCATTGGTAGTGCTCAAAAATAAGCGCTTGCCCCCCACAATCTTGGGGGTGCAGTCGAGAGGAGAGTTTCCCAAGTCGCAGCCTTCGATTTTTTTGCCGCCGCGCTCGCCCGCTCGCAGACGCTTGTCGGCCGGGTAGTCTTCGCTAACGGTCATCAGCTCCTCAATTTGGCTGCAGGCGCGCACGGCTTCAGCACCGGCATGGAGGGCTGTCGCGATGGTGGTTGTGGCGCGCAGTACGTCGATGACAACCGCACAATCGGGCAGGGCATCGGCAGGCGTATCTTCGGGGGTGTGGTAGACGAAAAGCTTCACAGGCACTCTTTGCTAGCAGTGGTGGATGAGAGTATTGTAAATGTTTGTATCGACTTGCCGCGTTAAGGTGCGATCGCGCGCTGCGTGCCCCGACGTCCGTGCGAGCTCGCCAGCCTCTCTTGTAGGGTGAGGGCTGCGGCCCGACCCGAGGCAAGGGCAGCTTCGATATTGTTGCCCGCACACCAGTCGCCGCAGCAAACGTAGGGCAAAGGGTCGCTCGCTGAGAGGCAGCCAGCCTGGAGAAAGCGGGTTGGGATGGCGTAGCGCCAGCGGTGGATCTGCAGCCATTCGGGCAGATTTAAAGGCATCGCGACTGCCCTTGCTGCCCCATCGAGTAGCTTGCTGGCAACGGCATCGAGGTCGCTGGCATTGAGGTAGCGCTCGGCAAATTCGGGGCTGCTGTGGATGACAAAAACCGGCTGGAGCGGCCGATCGCGCTTGCTGCTGTCGAGGCCGATCCACTGCAGTTGCGAGTGCCCTTCAAAGTCGAGCGCGCGCCAATTGGGCGGGGGAGTCTCGGGGGAGTAGCCTGCCATGACCGTAATGCAGGGGGCATAGCGAACGGCGTCGAGCTGGGCCAAAATCGTCACTGGGGCTGGCTCGATCTCGGCCGCCTGCAGCAAGGGGGCTGCCTGGGGCGCGGGAATAGCTAGGACCAGGGCGCGGGCGGTAAAAATCTCGGATTTTTTGTCGGATTCAGTTGTTTTATTGGCGTTATTGGCGCAAGTAAGCTGCCAGTAGCGATCGCGATGGGCACCGATTGCCTCGACCTGGTGCTGCAAGCGGATATCCAGGTCGCGCGCCAAGAAGCGCCCGATTTCACTGTTGCCATTGGGGCTGCAGTAGGTGATGCGATCGCGCGGCCACGGCCGCAGCAGACCCTCAGATCGGGCAGCCGCGATGAGCGCGCGGGTATGGGGGCCTTGCTCCCCCCAAAAAGGCAAGCCATGGTCGATGCGAGTCTCGCGGGCGCGGCGAGTCGCGACGCGCCCCCCAGCACCGCGAGACTTCTCGAGCACCACGACAGAATAGCCAGCAGCCCGTAGGAGCTGCGCGCAGCTCGAGCCAGCCAGGCCCGCTCCGACAACGGCAACATCAGCCAGCATGGGCCTCCTGGCGATAGGCGGCATAAACGCTACGGACGTTGTACCAATTGAGAAAAATCCGGGCAATTTCTAGGGCGAGCTGCGGTCGCCCGCGGCGGACGAGCCACTGCAGCAGCGGGCGCAGGGTGCGCTCGTTGAGGGTACCCCCCAAAGTCAGCAGGCCCCACAGCAGACGGTGCAGCCAGGTCATCTGGACCATCATGCGCACTTCCCAAGTTGGATGCTTGCGATAAAAAAGCACCCCCATGCGCCCGCGCTCCCGTTCCTTCTCAATCAGGGCCGGAATTTGCTCTAGATCGAAGGGCGGATGCCAGTGATAGCCTGCGGCGGCGGGGCATTTGACGAGCTTGAGGCCCAGTTGCTTGAGGCGCACGCCCAACTCGAGATCTTCCCAGCCATAGAGCTGAAAGGCCGGATCGAACAGCCCGGCTGTCTCGAGCCAATGGCGGGCGATGGCGACGTTGCCAGTGGCAAAGTAAGCCGCCGAAAAGTCGGTGATTTTGAAGGGCTCGGCGGTGGGATTGTCGAAATTACAGGTGTCGATCACCCGACCGTAGGTGAAAGCGCGATCGCTCCCGGCACTGTCGAGCCCCGCTGCGTGGGCGGCTAAAAAGTCTGCGGTGACCACCAAATCGCTGTCAATAAAAATAATCGTCTCGCCCGTCGCGACCCGGACGCCCAAATTGCGGGCAGCAGCCGGGCCTTGGTGGGCCTGCTCGTAGGTGCGAACGTGGGGAAACTCCGCCGCCCGGGCGGCCAGCCAGTCTAGGGTGCCATCCGTCGAGCCGTCGTCAACTACCACGACTTCGTAGCCAGTGATGTTGGCCTCGCGGGGGATGCGCTGTGCTTCGAGGGCGCGCAGGCACTTCTCGAGAATGGGCAGGCGATTGTAGGTCGGGATGACAACGCTGAAAAAATACACCGATAGTCTCCGGAGCAACCCTTCCGATTCTATGGGATTCGAGTGGGGCTCTGGAGGTAGCGCTCGACCAAAAGAATGGCGACGATATCGTCTACCGGGCGAGATGGCTGGCGCAAACCCATAGGCAGTAAGCGCTGTAGCCCCCGAGGCGGATACATCTGCCAGTAGCGATCGCGGGCTTCGAGGGTGCTGTTGCGCTCGTCAACCAGGGAAATTTCTATCTCGGGGAGCGCGCGCGCTAGCGTCTGCTGCCACTGCCGGGTTGTGGTGCCATCTCCCATCACCAGACGTGCGGGCCCGTCGGCTCGCACCCAAGCAATCAGGGTAGAGATGGCCGCGTCTGCCGCCACAACCTCGTGGCGCAACGGGCGCAGATCCTCGGGAGCTACCAGGGCCACGCCACACTTATCGCGGCCGGGGTCAAAACCAATTAGCGGTCGGGTCATCTGGGGTGAGAAAAGCTGAATTTTTGCGGTGCGAAATGGCCGGCCGGCACGGATGTAATGCCAAAATACCCGAACTCGATGGCTTCAGCTTATGACCGCGCCGACTGCAACATTACTGGTTTCCTGCCCCGATCGCCAGGGGCTCGTCGCCAAGCTCTCTAACTTCATCGCCTCCAACCACGGCAACATCATTCATGCCGACCAACACACAGATCTAGCCCAAGGCATTTTTCTGACTCGCCTGGAGTGGAGCCTCGACGGGTTTGCCCTCTCCCGTGCCGAGACCCAGCAGGAGTTGGCGGCGATCGCCGCTAGCCTGGAGGCCGACTGGCAGCTACATTTTTCCGACCGGGTTCCTCGCTTGGCCATCTGGGTCAGCAAACAAGACCACTGCCTGTTGGATCTGCTCTGGCGGCAGCGAGCGGGGGAGCTACCTGCCGAAATTCCAGTGGCGATCGGCAACCACGAAGACCTACGCGACATTGTCGAGGGGGCAGGAGCAAAGTTTTACTACGTTCCCATCACTCCCGAGACCAAGCAAGATCGAGAAGCCCAGCAGCTCGAAATTCTCCAGACTCATGCGATCGACCTGGTGGTGCTGGCCAAATACATGCAAATTCTGAGTGCCGATTTCGTGCGCCAGTTTCCCCGTACCATCAACATCCATCACTCCTTTTTACCCGCCTTTCCAGGAGCCAAGCCCTACCACCGGGCCCACACGCGCGGCGTCAAAATTATCGGCGCGACGGCCCACTACGTGACCGAAGATCTCGACGAAGGACCGATTATCGAGCAAGAGGTCATTCGCGTGAGCCACCGCGACTCGGTGCGAGATTTAATTCGTAAAGGCAAAGATCTCGAGCGGTTAGTGCTAGCGCGGGCAGTACGGCTGCATCTGCAAAATCGCGTACTGACCTACAGAAACCGTACGGTAGTCTTTGATTGAGCCCGAAGGCATCGACAATCCGACCGGCCAAAGATCGAAATAGCACTTTTGCCCGGCTTGGGGTCGCGATCGGCGTTCCGTACAGCCTGCTGCCTCTGACGGCGCGATCGCTAAAATGAGTATCCGTAGCGCTCACCGGTGCCGTCTATAGAAACGATCTACGGCCAGTATCAGGGCCTCAAAGCGAGCCAACTCAAGCAACTCAAGCGTCTCTACCACCAGCACCTGCCTAGAGATCGTGCCACCAGTCCCGAGTTTGCCCAGCGCCTCGCGGCGATCAGCACGGAGATCGACCAGTCTGTCTGTGCTTATGTCAATCGTCGCGGCCAGGTGATTCGCGTTGGCGTCGGCACCCCGCGCCAGACTCAGATTCCTCCTTTGGAGCTGCCTCGCTACGGCAGCGCCCGTCTGTCGGGTATTCGCTGCATCGCTACGCAACTGGTTCCCGCACCGCCTAAAGAATCAAGCCTGACGGCGATGGCCATGCAGCGCCTCGATGCCTTGGTGACCCTAACGCTTACCAGGGCTGGTTTCCAGCGGCGCGGCGGCGCAGCAGCCGGGTTCGTGCGGGAAACCTACCTCGCCCATTTGGTGCCAGAAACAGCCGTTACCAACGGCAGCAATGGCCTCTACCATCACTGGAGCGTGTTGCCCGCCACCAGCTTAGACGTTCTGAGCCAGCAAGATTTTTTGGGTCTCGTCGAGGGCCTCGAGGCCGAATTCGAGCGGGAATTCGTCGCCCGCCAAGTCGATTCCGACCGCGAGCGGGCAATTATCGTTGGCGTCTGGACCGCCGACACCGACAGCGATCGCTTTGAGAGCGACATGCGCGAGCTGGCGCGGTTGCTCGATACGGCCGGTGGCGAAGCCATCGAGGCAATTACCCAACGGCGGGCGCGGCCCCACCCCCAAACCGGCATCGGCGCCGGTAAGGTTCAAGAAATTGCGATCGCCGCCCAAACTCTGGGGGCAAATTTAATCGTTTTCGACCGCGATTTGAGCCCGGCCCAGCAGCGCAACCTCGAAAAAGCCACCGGATTGCGCGTTATCGACCGCACCGAGCTAATTTTAGATATCTTCGCCCAGCGAGCCCAATCGCGAGCGGGCAAGCTCCAAGTCGAACTCGCCCAACTCGAGTACATGCTGCCTCGGCTGGTGGGCCGCGGCCGGGCGATGTCGCGCCTCGGAGGCGGGATTGGCACGCGCGGCCCGGGTGAAACCAAGCTGGAGACCGAGCGCCGCAGCATTCAAAGCCGCATCTCGCGCCTCCAAAAAGAAGTCAACACGCTCCAGGCCCACCGCTCGCGACTGCGCCAGCAGCGGCAAAACCAAGAAGTCCCCAGCATTGCCGTAGTCGGCTACACCAACGCAGGCAAGTCAACGCTCCTCAATGCCCTGACCAATGCCAGCGTTTATGCTGCCGACCAGCTTTTTGCGACGTTAGACCCCACAACGCGACGGCTGTCGGTTCCTGATGGTGAGACGGGCGACCCGCAAACCATCTTGCTGACCGACACGGTAGGCTTTATTCGGGAGCTGCCCCCCGCTCTGGTGGATGCCTTCCGCGCCACCCTCGAAGAAGTTACCGAAGCCGACGCCCTCCTACACGTGGTGGATCTCTCCCACCCGGCCTGGGAGACCCAAATTGCTTCGGTAACAGCTCTTCTAGAAGAGATGCCCGTTACGCCCGGTCCGGCCCTACTTGCTTTCAATAAAATCGATCGCGCCTCCGGTGAGGTTATGGAGCGGGCAAAGGTCGCCCATCCCTCAGCGGCTTTCATCTCGGCTAGCGATCGGCTGGGGCTAGAAACGTTGCGTGCCAAGCTGGGTCAGCTGGTTCGCTGTTGACTCGATGATTTGCGAGCCGTTTGAGAGGTTAGCGATTGCCAACGCCATAGCGAGGGCAGCGCTGCAAACCTCTTAGCTAATAGAGTCGCTCCTCGCTTGACGCGCCGATCTTAAGCTACCACCCTGAAGGTTTCGTCGTCGACATCCCCTTTGGGGATGACAACTGTCTGCCCCTTACAGATTTGGTGGCATCGCTCAATTGTGGAACGAACTCACTGCAGCATAATCTCCGAGACCTCATCGATGGGCTTTTGGCGCTGCAGCGAAATCGGGCTTCATCCCATCAGCAACACCCCCAGCGGCAGATCGCAGCACGAATCTAGAGACACGCCCCGCCTGGCTATCCAACCTCTTCAAGTTTCTGTTAAGTCAGGTTGTACTGGAGGTACCATCGCACGGCCCCAAGTATGATGTCAGGTGCGAGATGGCGAAACTTGTCGGATGGTGCGGTCAGGCTAGCACACCGCTACCGACAGTGGCTGCAACGCAACCAAATCGAGGCTGCTCGTGTAAAGCTAAAGCTCTTCTGCCTCAAATGATTTGAGGTAGAGCGCCAGGTTTGCGCGGGCGGGAAAAGCTTGGTACACTTACGAGAGTGCCTGAAGTAGGCCGGGATAGCTCAGTTGGTAGAGCAGGGGACTGAAAATCCCCGTGTCCCCAGTTCAAATCTGGGTCTCGGCATAACTCTTGATAAGGTCTCAAACCCTCGATTCCAGTTAGTTTCGAGGGATTTTGATTTACAGGTCGAAGCCCTCATGCCTGCCAAAATAGTGCTTTGAGTCACCTCAGGAGTGTCGGAGCCTGTGAGGCCAAGGCCGTGGGCGAGGCGGATGCCCGACTGAGGATGCGATTGCGAGTTACCAGATGCGTCCGCGTTGCAGCCTGAATCCAGGCAGTACATCTTCTCCAGACAGTTCCTTGGGCTCCTTCAGGATCTCGACCTCTTGTCCCGCACGGTACACTTCCACTCGCTTATTTTTTGGATCGATCAGCCAGCCCAGATGTGCGCCACTATCCATGTACTCCTGCATCTTGTCCCGCACATCATCCAAGCTATCGGTTTTGGAGCGCAACTCGACAACAAAATCGGGGCATAACGGGACAAAGCC
>CAYTBI010000089.1:0-10071 GCA_964435975.1 uncultured bacterium | reverse complement strand
GAGCACTCTTCCATTTGCTTTTTGACGTTGAACTCGATTTGGTCCATCGGCACGTGGCCGGGGCCTTCGACCATCACCTGCACGTCGTGCTCCCAAGCCTTGCGGGTGAGCTGGCCGAGGGTTTTGAGCTCGGCGAGCTGGGCGGCATCGGAGGCATCGTGGGTGCATCCCGGGCGCAGAGAATCCCCCAAACTAAAGGAGACATCGTACTTCTTGAAGATTTCGATGATGTCGCCAAAGCGGGTGTAGAGGGGGTTTTGCCGGTGGTGGTGCAGCATCCAGCGCGCCAAAATGCCGCCACCGCGCGAGACGATACCGGTGATGCGATCGCGCACCAGCGGCAGGTGCTCGATTAAAATGCCGGCGTGGATGGTTTGGTAATCGACCCCCTGTTGGGCGTGCTTCTCGATGATGTGCAGGAAATCATCTTCAGCGAGCGATTCGATGTTGCCATGGACGCTCTCTAAGGCTTGATAAATCGGTACCGTCCCGATAGGTACGGGTGAGGCGTTGATGATTGCCGTACGAATTTCGTCGAGGTTGCCGCCGCCGGTGGAGAGATCCATGACGGTGTCGGCACCGTAGCGAACGGCGAGCCTGAGCTTCTCGACTTCTTCGTTGAGATCGGAGGAGTTGGGAGAAGCGCCAATGTTGGCGTTTACTTTGCATTTCGAGGCGATGCCAATGGCCATCGGCTCGAGGTTGGGGTGGTTGATATTGGCAGGAACGATCATTCGGCCCCGCGCGACTTCGTCGCGAACTAGCGCGGCGGGTAGGTTTTCCCGCCGCGCGACGTATTCCATCTCCTCGGTAATCGTGCCCTGACGGGCAAAGTGCATCTGCGTCACATTGGCTTGCCCGCGACGCTTTGCAATCCATTCACTGCGCATTATCGAACTCTCCTAAAAAACAGCTTCCCTACGCCGGTGCTAACCGGTCTCAGGTTCTCGGGGTATGTTCTCAGCCCGCTACGCCCTATGCCAGGTATCGGGCACCCCCAGCTCATTAGGGCTCGATCCTAGCACGGGTCGGCGCGCTTTCTCATGCCTTTTGCTTGTCTTGGCGGAATCTGCGCCGCACGCACGCAAGAGCTGGTTTTCTGAAGCCTGGATACGCGCAAAGCACGAGGGCAGTCTTCATATGTTTTTGTGGAGGTCTCGCGCGATTTCTAGAAAAGATGAACGACGCATTGATAACTAATTACAACGTCAGGAGTTGATATCTCAATTTGAAAGTTCTCGATGCGAGAGACTTCGGTAACGATCGCTTTGGGGGCTTTGAGTGCTCGACAGGTGACGAAAGTTGTCAGGTGCTTCGTGCTATTTGAGTCTTACGCAGGAAAGCGTCGCGCGATCGCTGGCCATGAGCGATCGGAATCATTGAAGTAATCTGATAATTTCCTTGGATTTCCCTGAGGTTACACTCTTCCCCTGGAGAGAGCACGAATCACAGAACAAGATGTACTGGCAGACTTAAATTTAAAACGTTCGGACAAAAGAAGCGCGAGATGACAGCGAGCCTTGCAAAGCAGTCTGCCCTCAGAATGAAAAAATATCGGAGCACTCTCTGGGAATTCGGGTTTTGCATTGCCTCAATCTTTGAACTGAGTGTAGTTACTCCCCAAGAGTGATTGCGGCTTCAGGAGTTTTTGAGGAATACTTCAGTTAGTCTCAGACAGAAGAAACCTAGAAACTCAATCGGCATATCAATCATGGATGTATCAAACATTGAGGCAAGCGAGTCCACTAGGCAAAACTTACCTGATAGTGCTCCAGAGACAGGAGAATATCCAACGAAGAGGTTCGAAGGCAGTCCTTTTAAACTTCTAAATGACCTTATAAATACAGAGACTCTTGGCTGCCTGCATGCATCGGCAAAGGGTGTCAGTTGGTGCATTTACATAGATAATGGCTGTCTTAGGTGTGCGACGAGTTCTGTAAAATCACTGACCGAGCTAGCTCATTTTCTCCGTTGTTCGGGGCTCGAGGAAGCTGGCAATGCTATGAAAACCGACCCCCAGTTCCGCTTGGAGTTTTCCCCGGTGGGGATGGAAGGAGCCGATACCCACAAGGAGACGGCAACGATCGCTCAAGCTTTGTGCTGGTTGGAGCGCCAGGGTCATCTCAACTTCCAGCAAGTCTCGCAGATTGCCCTCAGCTTCAGTCGCGAAGCCATCGAATCTTTCCTATGGTTGAGTGAGGGTGAATACTGCTGGACACCGGCTGATATGCCTGAGGTGGTTTGCGAGCCCGCTCCAAAAGTTGAAGAAATTTTGGTGGAGTTTCGCAAGCGCCTACAGGTTTGGCAGCAGATGGGAGCCAAAATACAGTCTCCTCACCAAAGGCCGTATTTTTTCACGAATCAAGGCTCGGCCGCGCCATCGGCGCCACTGCTTGTCAAGCTCGCCAAGCTATTGCGCGGCTTGAGTATCTCTCAGTTGGCGCCCATTCTCAAGCAAGACGCTCTGAAAGTCGCGCAACTGCTCTACCCCTACGTAAAATCTGGCGAACTAGTTTTGCGAGAGCCGACCGCTCCTTTCGACCGATTGCCCAGGGTGCCGGTCGCTAAGGGCGCACCCCCGGCTGCAAAAGCAGCCCGGGTCACCCCGACCCGAACCTTCAAAATTGCCTGCATCGACGATAGCCCGACCATTCTCGAAGAGATGCAGAAGTGTTTGGGTGGCGGCGAGTATGCCATCACCAAGATCGATGACCCTGTCAAAGCCCCATCGGTGCTGTTTAAGCTCAAGCCCGATTTGATTTTGATGGATATCACCATGCCAGAGATTAATGGCTACAAGCTCTGCAGCCTACTCCGGAGTAGCACGATTCTGCGGGAGACGCCCATCATCATGGTGACGGGTCGGACGGGTCTCATCGATAAGGCCCGGGCCAAGGTGGTAGGCGCAACTGATTATCTGGCCAAGCCTTTCACTGCAGGCAGCCTTTTGACGGTCGTCGAGCAGCATTTAAAGCGCTAGCACGACCCTTAGCTTGCGTTGCCTCTAGCTAAATGACTCGGACTCTTAGCCCGCAGAAAAGCAAATCTTTGGTGCCTCCTCGAGTTTCGCAGCAGCGATCGAGTGGCTACACCCCCAAACAATCGGCTCTAACCCCTAACTTTTTGGAGATTGAAACAATGAAAACCGTCCTCGTTATCGATGATTTGCAAGCCGAGCTGCAACTGATGCAGGGCTACCTCAGCAATGGTGGCTACCAAGTCGTGACCGCTAGCGGTGGCCCCGAAGCACTCGACAAACTCAGCACTCTCAAACCCGATGCGATCGTCACGGATTTGGTGATGCCCGAAATGAGCGGCCTGGAGTTCTGCCGCAAGCTCAAGAAAGATGAAAGCACCGCTAACATTCCGGTGATTGCTTGCACTACCAAAGACCGCAAAATCGACCAAACCTGGGCTGCCAAGCAAGGCGTCGCGGTTTATCTCGTCAAGCCTTGCACGAAAGAAGACTTAGTTGGTGCCGTTCGATCGGTAACCGCTTGAAAAACGACATTCAAAAGCCATGCAAGCAACCGCAACCAACCAACGCCTGCAAGAGCTGTTGCCCGGGCTGTTCGAGCCGCCCAAACAAACCGGCGATCGCTACTTGCGCTTCCAATTGACTGCCGACCGGGTGGCCCTGCTACCCCTCTACAGCGTGCGGGGAGTGATGCAGCTTTCGGCTGACGAGGTGACCCTCATCCCCGGCTTGCCGAACTACGCCCTGGGTCTGACCGGCGCCTTCAACCAGGTTTTTTGTGCGATCGACTTGGCCCAGCTGCTCGGCATTGGTTTGCTAGCAGGGAGCCTGCGGCAATACGCTCTGGTGGCCGTTCGCGCGGTGGCCACCGAAGTTAGCCGTCAAGCTGGCGTCGCTGAAGGCGAGCCGGTTTTGGGCTTGGCCGTTCCTGGGGTTCGCGGCGTAAAGAACCTACTGCGTGAAGACATTGCGGCCGTGCCGGCGGACCTGCCAACAGAACTCCTGCCTTTTGTGGCGGGGACTGCTGGCGGAGAACTCATTTTGAGCATCGATGCTCTGATTGCCGCTGCAGCCTAGATTCGGATCTTCTTGCCCCACATTGCCACTAAGGCAGACCCGACGACCGCTACCGACCGAAGCTTATCGCCCGATTCCAACCACATCACTAACTTAGGAGGCAAATCCATGGCCGCTCGAGCACCGCTTGCCAAAAATTCTCAGTCTGATAACGCGCCCGCCAGCAAATTTGGCAGCACCTTGAGGGGCCGTTTGATCTTAGCTCTGGCGGCCGCTGCAATCGTGCCGACGGCAATTGCGGGCATCTTGGGCTCGCGGTTGGTCGGCGATCGCAGCCGCGAGGCAAGCGTCGATGCACTGGAGACTAACGCTCTCCAGGCTGCTGCCCTGACTGACGACTTTCTGGAGGACGCGCGGGAGATCCCGCGCACCCTCTCTGAGAGCGAACTGTTCGTTGGTGCCCTGAAGTCCAGTATCCGGAAGGTTGAAGCCGAAGGGTTGGCTGCCCTGCCCCCTGAAGTTGTAGACGCTCGTTACGCTCAGACGGGCGTATTGCAGGTTTTTCCCGAGTTGAACCGATTCCTGGAAGCAGCGGTGCAGACCACCAAGCTGAGTGAGGTGATTCTCACGGAGAGTCACGGCATCAACGTGGCGCTGAACGCGCCGACAGAAGACGTCGTCCAAAGCGACGAAGACTGGTGGCAGAAAACCAGAACGGTTGGCAACCCTCTGGTCCTGAACCCCGCATACGACGAATCTACCGACACCATTGCTATTGAGGTGACCAACGTTGTCCGCGACCCCGGCACGGGCGAGCTACTGGGAGTGCTCAGAGCAGGTGTGCCAGCAGACATCCTGGAGACGACCATTACCGCCGTCCTGGCCAAAGAAGAAAGGAGCCTCGAGCGAGATGCCAGTGATGCCAGCATTGAGAACCTGC
Organism: uncultured bacterium; assembly: GCA_964435975.1. Classification (GTDB taxonomy): domain Bacteria; phylum Cyanobacteriota; class Cyanobacteriia; order Cyanobacteriales; family Rubidibacteraceae; genus CAYTBI01. Next base: position 5,137 of record CAYTBI010000089.1, on the reverse strand, counting down.
AGATTATCGATGCTTACACCAAGATAGGCGAGCCTCTCGTCACAGTTAGCCAGGAGGCCAACGCCGCAGGAGGCGAACAGCAAACGATCGGTGGCGATCGCATCCAACAGGCAGCGGTTTACCTGCGCCGCGTCCAATCCATTACGGCCATTACCCCGGAAGAAGCCAGCCAGGCTCTGCAGACTCAGTACGGCCTTAACCCTTTATCGGTGGAGCGCGCGGATGTCAACGGTCAATCTACCGTCCTGGCTGTTTTTGAGGATGCCGAGCGCGTCTATTCTCTCGCGGTCGTGCGCGGTGCCCCTTGGGCGGCTTTGACCTCCACGCGCAAAGCCACCATTGCTGCAACCAGCCGCGAACTCAACCAGGTTTTCCTGATCACGGGTGTGACCCTGGCAACCGCCACGATCGCCCTGGCCCTGCTGCTCGCCAGACAGCTCTCTAAGCCTCTGACGGCACTGACTGCCGCCGCGCAAAAAGTGGCTGGTGGCGATCTTGAGGTTCGAGCGGAAGCTGCCGGTACTGTGGAAACCCGAACCCTAGCCACCAGTTTTAACGATCTGGTTGTCCGAGTCAGAGGTCTGTTAAGCGAGCAGGTAGCGGCTGTCGAAGAGCAGCGCCAACAGCGGGAGGAACTCGAAGCCAGCGTTGCTAACCTAATGGAAGAAATCGAGGCTGCTGCTGATGGTGACCTAACGGTACGGGCCAACCTTATCGAGGGGGATGTGGGTATCATCGCTGACTTGTTCAACGCCATCATTGAGAACCTGCAAGAAACCGCCCAACAGGTGAAGAACACCGCCGGCCAGGTGAGCAGCTCCCTGGGCAGCAACGAAGGAGCCATCCGCGCAGTAGCCGACAAGGCCATTTCCGAGGCTGACGAGATTCGCAATACCCTGGGTTCGATTGAGACCATGAACCGATCCATTCTGGAGGTTGCTGACAACGCCGGCCAAGCAGCAGTCATCGCTAACGACGCATTTACCACTGCCCGCGAAGGTGACTCGGCGATGGAGCAAACCGTGCGCGGCGTTCTGAATCTACGCAGCACCATTGGCGAGACCTCCAAGAAAATGAAGCGCCTGGGTGAATCCGCTCAAAAGATTTCCCAGGTGGTCTCGTTGATTGACGAGATTGCGCTCAAAACTAACCTCCTGGCGATTAACGCCTCCGTTGAGGCCAACCGCGCCGGCGAGATGGGTCAAGGCTTCACGGCGGTCGCCCAACAGGTCGGCTCCCTGGCAGAGCAGTCTGCTGCTGCAGCCAAGGAGATTGCGCGAGCGATCTCCGAGATTCAGCTCGAGACCCAAGAAGCCATCGCCGCGATGGAGCAAGGAACCGCCGAAGTGGTCGACAACACCCGCTTGGTAGAAACCACCAAGCAGCGCCTGGCCGACGTACTCAATAAGTCGCAAGAAATCGACAACCTGATGCGATCGATTTCTACGGCGACGACGTCTCAGGCGGAAACCTCCCAGGTGGTCGCGACCCTGATGCAGCAAGTCACCGAAGCTTCCGAAGCGCGCTCGCAATCTTCTCGCGAGGTGGCCGAGGCGATTCAGTCGACGGCTGCTGTGGCTCAGTCCCTCGAATCCTCTGTGAAACAGTTCAAGGTTGAGTCGGTTTGACGCCCTCCTGCATAGCAATAACCCGCCAAACAACAGCGACTCACAGAGGTTGAGATGGATACCGAGCAACAAGTCCGCCTAAATTTCCTTGACGAAGCGCAGGAGTACTTCGATCGCATCGAGGCGGTTTTCCTCCAAGCTGCCGAGATTGCCGACGACCCCCAGCAGCTCGATGCTGCCCTGCGCGCGGCCCACTCCATCAAAGGAGGCGCCGCCATGATGGGGTTCTTACCCCTGAGCCAGACTGCCCACCGCTTGGAGGATTTCTTAAAAATCCTCCGGGTGCGCCCAGTGCCAGTCGACACCGAGCTTGAAACGCTCTTTCTCGGCGGTGTCGATGCCCTGCGCGCGGCAGGCGAACTGCACCGCCAGATCGGCCCGACGGCGATTGCCGAACTTCACCCAATTGAAGAGCGCACCGGCCCGCTATTCTCGCGCTTGCAAGCGCGCCTCGGTGACCTGCGCCCCGAAGACGACGACGCCATCTTGGCCCAAGAAGAAGATGTCGATGTCGCCAGCCTCATGTTCGAGAGCGGCGTCGCCGACTGCCTCGAGCGCCTCGCGCCCCAAATCGATCGCCTCGACGCCGAAGGGCTGCGCGGCGAGCTGATTGCCGCCGCCGAAGAAATGGCCGAATTCGGCCGCATGAAGGCTCTCGAGAGCTTTGTCGCCTTGTGCGACTCCGTCAGCCAAACAGCACGCGGCGTGGCGGCCGAGAGCGTCGAGGTCCTGGCCAAAGCGGCAATTACCACCTGGCAGCGATCGCACGGCCTAGCTATGCTCGGCCGCACCGAGAAGCTGCCGACCGCGCTAGATATCGACTTGCCGATGGCAGCGAGCGTGGCAGTTGCCGAGCCTCCCGTAGCCGCCGATTTCAACGCTCTCGAGAGCCAGATCGACATCGATGACATTAATATCGACGATCTCGATGTTGCCGCCTTCGCTAGCGAAGAGTTTGCCGACCTGCACGATAGCTCCCTCGCGCCCGAACCTGCCATTGCCGAGCCCACCGACGAGCCCACCGACGAGCCTACCGATGCCGAGCTAGCCGCCCTCGATAGCCTCGACGATCTCGATTTGGACGATCTCGATGACCTGCAAACCGAATTCGGCGAGCTAAAAACCGGCGACCTCCGAGAAGCGATCGAGGTCGCCACCAACCGCGACGAGTCCCTCGTCGATTTCGCTGGCGACGAAGCCGACACGGCGCCTCTAAACCCAAGAGTAGAAGCAGAAGCACTGCTCGAGAGTATCGAGGACATCGAACTGCCAGAACTCGCAGACATCGATGCAACTCCAGTCGAGGCCGCCCCGGCTCCGAGCTTGGTCGTCGCACCTCAAGCCCCCGCTCCGGTCGCCGCCGCGCGCCCAGATGCTGGTGCGATGGTGCGGGTTCCGGCCGAGCAACTGCGCCGGGTCAACAACCTATTCGGACAGCTAATCCTCGAGCGAAATGCCATCGGCCTGCGCTTGAGCCAGCTGCAGGGCTACGTCGAGCTGATGAAAGCCCGCATGCAACGCCTGGAGCAATCCAACACGCAGTTGCGCAAATGGTACGACCGCGCCTCGGTTGAAGGGTTGCTCGGCTCGAACGGCGCGGTAACTGGCGCGGTAACTGGGCCGGTAACTGACCCGACTTCCCTAACAGCAGAAGGCAGCGATCGCAGCCTCTTCGACACGCTGGAGATGGACCGCTACGGCGAGCTGCACCCCATCGCCCAAGAGCAGATGGAAACCATCGTCCAGTTGCAGGAGGTGGCGACAGACATCGACACCGGCGTTCGGGAGATAGGTCTGGCCACCGGTAACCTAGAGCAGACCACTCGCGAGCTGCAGCGGGGCATCACCCGCACCCAGATGCGTCCCTTTAGCGATGCGATCGGGCGTTTCCCCCGCGTCGTACGCGACCTCTCGGTGCAGTATGGCAAGCAAGTCGATCTCAAAATTAGCGGCGAGACTGTCTTACTCGACCGTTTGGCTCTCGAGGCCCTGACCGACCCGCTCAATCATCTGCTGCGCAATGCCTTCGACCACGGCATCGAAGATCCCGCTACCCGCCAAGCAGCAGGCAAACCCGCGCGCGGCACGATCGCCATCGAAGCCGACAACCGAGGTAACCAGACGGTCATTACCATTCGCGATGACGGTCGGGGCATCCCCCTCGAGAAGGTCCGCACCAAGGTTGCCCGCATGGGTCTCTCGCCAGCAGAAATCGACTGCCTCAACGAGGCCGACCTGCTGGAGTTTATTTTCGAGCCGGGCTTTAGCACCGCCGAGCAAGTCACCGAACTCTCTGGCCGTGGCGTCGGGATGGACGTAGTCCGGACCAACCTGCGCCAGTTGCGTGGCGACATCACCGTCGCGACTCGCGCCGGTCAGGGCACGACGTTTACAATCGTGGTGCCGCAGTCACTGTCGATTTTGCGGGTCATGCTCGTAGAAACGATGGGCACGGTCTTTGCGATCGCTGCCGACAGCGTCAAAGAAGTCACCCGCCTCGACGGGGCCGACACGCTGACTTGGAACGGCAGGGAGATTCCGGTACTGCACCTCGAAAAGTGGCTGCAGTTTGGCCGCCCGCACAAGCCCTTCAAGATGGAGGGCGCGCCGCAAATCGGTCGCCCCACGGCTGCGGTTATCGGCCGAGACGGTGCCTACCAGGGGCTACAAGTCGAGCGCTTCTGGGGCGAGCGCGAGGTAACGATTCGCGCCATCGATTCGCCTGTGGCCATGATGCCTGGGGTTGTCGGTGCGACTGTTTTAGGTAATGGCCGAGCCATTCCCCTCGTCGATCCGCTCCGCCTGCTCGAGTGGATCGGCAACCAACAGCAAGGGGCAGATCGCGATCTAGAGGCGGATCGGGCACCAACAATTGCAGCCGCAGAGACCCAAAACACGATCCTGGTTGCCGACGACTCGGTGAACGTTCGCAAATACTTGTCCATTGCCCTCGAGCGGGCGGGCTACCAAGTCGAGCAAGCCAAAGACGGTCGGGAAGCCACCGACAAGATCTTTAGCAATCGGGGGATCTCGGCGGTTATCTGCGATATCGAGATGCCGCACATGGATGGCTACGACGTGCTCGCAGAGGTTCGCGCCCAAGAGGAGTTCCGAGATCTGCCCATTGCGATGCTCACCTCGCGCGCCAGTGAGAAGCACCGCAAGCTGGCGATGAACTTGGGTGCCTCGGCGTACTTCTCCAAGCCCTACAACGAGCAGGAAATGCTGCAAACCCTGGCCGATCTACTCAAGAGCCGGTCTCTAGCAACGGTTTGACAAGCTCGGAGTCGCGCTCCTGCTGCTGGTGCGATCGCGCCGGCGGCAGAGGCTCGGCCAGCCAACACCACCTGACCTGTCAATGAAGAGGGCCGACTGGCGAACTTGGAGAAACCACACGCCAAACTTGTTCTGGCTGCCACTGCGGTCGTAACTAACGGCCTTTTGCGCGCGCAGGCGAAAGCTATATTTCATCGGGATCGACACCCAGAGCCCGCAGGCGCTCGGCTAGG
>CAYTBI010000088.1:4574-10315 GCA_964435975.1 uncultured bacterium | reverse complement strand
TATGTCCCTGGGTGTACCCACGGCCTTTTTCAACGATCCGGACAACCTGCAAGGGGTTGGTGCTGGCTTTGCTCAGCAGCTTGCAAGTATTATCAACCAGCTTGAAACTGCTGGAATCACGGTAGTATCCGCTGCAGGAAACAATTACTTCGCCAACAACAATGCCGGCAATCCTTTGCAACAAAATGTCTCAACGCCGGCAATTTCTAGTACGTTAGCTGTCGGTGCGGTTTGGCAAGACAACGCATTCTCTAACGTTAATTGGTCCGGCGGCTCGACCGATGTCGCCACGGGAGCAGATCGCATCGTCAGCTTCAGCCAACGCCTCAACGCAGACAATTTCCCCTTCATCCTCGCTCCAGGGGCAGTCATTGAGAGTACCGCTCCTGGCAATCAACTCGCAAACCAAGCTGGCACGAGCCAAGCTTCGCCCGTCGTTGCTGGGGCGGTCGCATTGTTGCAGGACGCAGCTCACACCTTCGGCGGTCGCGCCTTGACCCCTGCTGAGGTGACTAACTTTTTGACCAGTACGGTCGAGACCGTCAATGACGGGGATGATGAGAACACCAACGTCGACCCAACTCTCGAAAACTTCGGCCGGCTCAACATCTATGAAGCCGTTCAGGCGGTGGAGACGTTCTTTGGCGGTGGCGACGATACTCCCCCTCCGGTCACTCCTCCACCCGTTGGTGATGGAGATCCGCGCGACCCCAATGGCACCCTGGGAGGCGCTGTCGCAATCGAGCCCTCCACCGAACCCCTGATCGTCGAAGAGAACATTGGCTTAGACGGAGATATCCTGGTCGAGGGGCCTGGGGGTTTTTCTCGAGATGATGTCGACATATTTAGCTTCACTGTAGACATCACTTCGGTTTTCTCCGTAGGAGCACAGCTCGATCCTATCCCGGAAATTTTTCCGGACGATAGTATCATCCTGCGGCTATTTGATGAGTTTGGTGGAGAAATTACTCGCTCGGATGATGTAGGTATTGAGGGGTTCTCAGAGCTTTCGGCAACTCTCTCACCCGGAAGTTACTTTTTGGGTGCCAGCTATCTTCCTAATGATGATTACGACCCGACCGACCTGGACAGTGGCACTCGTTTCGGATTCGAAAATAGCGACTACGTCATTGGATTTGTCCTAGACGATGGCGGTGGCAGCCTCGTCAGCGATCCTGGAGATACGCTGACGTCCGCTCAAAATTTGGGAATTTTGCAACCAGGAGAACTATTGGCGGCGCAGGGAGCAATCGTCGGCAATGGTATCAATGGTGACAGCGACGTCGACCTGTTCCGCTTTGAGGTTCCCGCTGGCGGCGGGCGCGTCACTCTCGAAACTCAGCCCGCTGCAAGTAACCCCGATGATGTGGTAGATTCCATCCTGCGGTTGTTCGACAGCGATGGGGTTGAAATTGATGTCAATGACGATGGCGGCACTGGCTTCTACTCGCTGATCGACACCGTCCTTCCCGAGGGAACCTATTTCTTTGGCGTTAGCGGATTTTCAAACTTTAGCTACAACCCCTTCCTCGGCGGCAGCGGTCCGGCTGGATCCACTGGGAGTTACGACGCAGTTTTAGATTTCGATCCGGAGTTCGGCGGTGTGGGGGGCGATCTCAATGGGACCCTTGACACGGCAACACCTTTGGGTGACCTGGAGGTACTCATCGGTGGAAGCGCTGGCTTCGCGGCAACTAGCTTGTTGGGAGCAGATAACGATTTCGTTAACGGCCAGACAAACCTGTCTACAGGCAATGCCGATGTCGATCTGGTGGAATTTTCCGTTGCGTCGCCAGGCCTCTTGATCGTTGAAACGACCAACTTCAGTCTCCCCGATACCGAAAATCCAAGCGATCTTGGCGTCCTGAGGTCGATATCCGATGGTTCCATAGTTGCTGACATCGATGCAGACGATGATGGCTCGATCGACAGCGACAATGAATTTGGCACCCCCGACACGGTCCTGCGCCTTTTTGATGAGTTTGGCGGTGAGATAGCCTTCAATGATGATGGCGGTGACGGTTTACTTTCTCGCATCGAGACCCAGATAACTCCCGGAACTTATTTCATCGGCCTGAGCGGATTTGCAAACACAGACTACGATCCGACCACCACTGAAGGTCGTATTGCAGGGAGCACCGGTGCTTCTACCCTCGATATCGTGTTTCAATCCACCAGTGCCGGCAGCAGCTTTGATATTGATGGTACGCGACCGGCTGCTAACCCAATCGTGCTTAACCTGGGCGCTTCGCAGGTCATCGCAGGCAACGTTGGACTCGACGGGGATAACAATGAAATCCCCGTCAGCGATGGCAGTGGCAGCGGCGGCGATGTCGATCTCTACCGATTCACGGCCCCAGCCGATGGAACGCTATTGCTCGATATCGACACCCCCCTAGGGTCAGAGCAAGCTGCAGATACCTTCTTGCGACTCTTCGAGCTTGTTGGCACGCAGGGCGAAGACATTACCCCCGCCACCGACAGTGATGGCGATGGCTTCGGGGATAATGATTTTGCCCTCGCACGGAATTTCTCAGATGGCGTCGTTGAGGTTCTTACCAATGATATGGAGGGCGGATTCAATGTCGTCACGGACCTCGACGGCAATCCTGTCGGACATGAATTCGACAGCTTTATTAGTGCCGAAGTGGAGGCAGGGACGACTTATCTAATTGGTGTTTCTGGATTTGGCAACTCGTCCTACGATATCGAGAGCTTGGATGGCCGAGGTGAAGAGTTTATCGGTGGCGATTATCTACTGAATATTTCCTACGGCGGCGAGTCGGCTGGTACCGACATCGACGGGGTCTTAGACCTTACCGCTGCTCCGGTAGTCGATTTGACGAGCCCCATTGTTGGCAATATCGGCACGGATAACGGGGCTCAAGTGGGTTCTAGCGATGTAGATTTTTTCCGAATCGATCCTACGGTCTCTGGGGTTCTGGGCATCAATATCGATGCTTCTGAAAATACCGACTTCGAAAATCCGGTTGACTCAATGCTGTTTGTCTTTGATGCCAATGGTAATGAGATAGCCTTCAACGACGATACCGCCACGAATTCCGGATTGGGCGTCCTAGATTCGGCGCTGCAAATTCCCGTCACAGCTGGCGAGGATATTTTCGTGGCCGTGACTGGATATGGCAACTTTGGGTTCGATCCAGACATCGTCGGCAGCGGTCCGGGAGGGGACGAAGGCGACTACATTTTGAGCTTCGAGCTAGATGCGCCTGATACCGGCGGAGACGATCGCGTTATCTTGCCTGGTTTCCTGAACGAGAACCCCGGCAGCCGACCCGACCTGGATTTGGATGTCTTCAGTTTGTTTGACGGCAGTGGCAACCTGGACCTGGCAGATTCGGGCGTCGATGTCTTCTCGCTTGGAATAAACCAACCAATCTTTCTCTCTGGTGAACTGGGCACAGATAACAATGCCCTCCTCGACGTTGTGGTCGACGACCCAGACGACCCGGCACTGCGGAATTCCTTCGGTCCAATTTTCTTGAGTGCGAGCAACATCACCGCAAATGATATCAGCCAGGAAGTTTCGGCCGAAGATGTCGATATCTACCCGATCGAAGTTGTCGATACGGCAGTCTTCGATGTCAGCGCAGCTAACTTCACGCCGAACGATCCGCAAATCGGACTGTTTGGGGCATCGACAACTCTTCTGATCTTTGATGAGGTCGGCAATCTCGTTGACGACCTGGCCGATGCAGAAGATCGGGTCATCGCGACCTTGAATGGCGGCGAAAATTATCTGGTTGTCGTTCTCCCAGAGGGCGGTGCGGAAAGTTTCAACCCCGTCGAGCAGTCCTTCAACCCGTCGCCAGAACAAGCCGCTCTGTTCGAGCAGGCCACGGGTGCCTATCAGCTGATTCTGGAGTCTCTCGATCTAGAGCCGACTGGCGCTCCGCAATTCGAGACGGGTGCTTTCAACTTACAACTCAATACCGCCCCGGATGCCGATCCTCTCAGTCTATTCGACGGCCCCGACGCGGATGATTTCGATGGGGCCAGCGTTACGGTAACGGACGGGAATGGTGACGTCGTACCTGGTTCGCTGGTTGTCAATGACGAAACTGGTGAGGTTTCCTTCATTCCGACTAACCCACAGCAGCTCGGCAGTGGCGACTTTACCGTTGCATACAGCGGCAGCGATTTTTCTGTTGCGGGCGTACAGCTTGGTAGCGAAGTCTCCGGTAACGTCCAAGTCGCTGGCAACTTGCCTATGGTGACTATCCCCAGCTTCGCACGGGGGCCGGGTCAGAGCGTTGATATTGGTGGACCTGGAGCGGGTTTGCCGATTCAAATTACAGACGGCGATCGCATCGATGCGATCGACCTGACCGTAACTTATGACCCGTCGCTGCTCGACATCACTGGTGTGGCGCTAAGCGATGAAGTGCCTGCAGGCTGGCAACTTGAGAGTGTCATCGATGCAGCTAATAACCAGGTCGAACTCGCGCTTACTGCCGGACCGGGGGCTGAATCTCTGCCAGCAGGCCCGCTGACTCTCGTGGATTTGATGGCTGACGTACCGGCAGATCCAGCGATCTTCAATGCATCTCAGGTGCTTCAGGTTACTGCTGGGGCCGTTACTGGCAATCTGAACGCTTCGAGCAGCCAACAATTTGTGGAGATTGCCGGTAGCTCTGCGATTCACAAGGTCTCTTTCTTTGGAGATGCTAACGCCGATGGCTCCGTGGACTTTGGAGATGCGCTAGCTTTTGCCAACAATTTCTTGTTGTCAGAAGTAACTGGCTTCGATGCCTCAGACCTTGTAGACCCCAACGTTCTGGGGGATGTCAATGCCGATGGCTCTGTAGACTTCGGAGATGCCTTGGCAGCCGCCCAAGAATTCTTGGGCGACTCTGAGTTGATTCCTGAGATTAATGTCGACATAGTTGGCGCGGCCGGCCTCGATCCGACGATTGAAATCAGCACAGTTGACGCCGGAAACCCTGTAACCGTCAGCATTACGGATTTTGTCGATCCCGTGCTTGAGGTTCCTGTAGATGTGGGCAATTTCCAACTTGAAATCACCTACCCCACCGATCAGCTCAGCATCACACCCGACGACGTTCAGCTTTCGCAAGAGCTGATCGACCTGGGCTACATCATTCTTGGCGGCGTCATAGTCGACGAGGCACTTGGGGAACTCAGTTTCGGCGTTCTGCCAACTCTAGGCAATAACATTGCGGCTGACAGTCAAACACCTTTCGAGCTGGCAAGTCTGAACTTCTCCGTCGACCAGGGCGCACAAGATGGATTGGCAGCAATTAGCTTCGGCGGTGACACCAGCTTCTTTGACCCTGGTGCCAACAGCCTAGTACTGACTACAGTCGATGGGGGGGTCAACATTGGTGATGGTGGCAACAACCCGCCCGCCCTCGATGCGGAAATTCCCGACCAGACTGCAGATGAAGGTGCGGTCATCGAGCTAGATGTGTCGGCTAACTTTGTTGATGCCGATGCCGATGACATTCTCACCTTCGCAGCCGACGAGCTGCCTGCCGGGCTAGCCATTGACGCCGATACGGGGATTATCAGCGGCACCCTGGCCGATGTTGTTGCCGACACCACCACCACCGTGACCATCACGGCATCCGATGGCACCGACACCATCACCGACAGCTTCGACTTCACCGTCACCGATGTTGGGGACCCCGTCAACAACCCGCCTGCCCTCGATGCGGAAATTCCCGACCAGACTGCAGATGAAGGTGCGGTCATCGAGC
>CAYTBI010000088.1:0-4474 GCA_964435975.1 uncultured bacterium | reverse complement strand
TCACGGCATCCGATGGCACCGACACCATCACCGACAGCTTCGACTTCACCGTCACTGATGTTGACATTGACAACGTTGCCCCCGAGCTGGCGGATGTCGAGGTTGCCGGCTTCGAGGATCAGGTTGTCGCCTTTGGCCTGGAAGACTTCGCCGCCGCCTTCACCGACGACGACGATGACGAACTCCAATCCATTAGCGTCATTTCACTGCCAGCAGCCGGCGTTCTCAGCCTGGCCGATGCCCCCGTCACAGCCAACCAAACTATCCTGGCCGCAGACCTGGACAACCTAAGCTACGCGCCTGAAGCCGACGAGAATGGTCCGGTCACCTTCCAAGCAACTGCTTCGGACGGCACTGACTCCTCCGCGACTGCTACGGTCACCATCAACCTAGCTGCAGTCAACGACGCTCCCAGCTTCGCGCTCTCAGATACCGAATTGACCTTCGCCGCTGACGAGGTCGTCAGCGAAGCTGGCTTTGCCACCGATATCTCTGCTGGCCCGGACGATGAAGCCGAACAAGTCCTAGACTTTACGGTGACTCCCACCGGGGACGATATCTTTGAGGTTGCCCCAGCGATCGACCCGGCAACAGGCGATCTGAGCTTCACCCTCAACCAAACAACAGGCACGGCAATTCTGAATATCGTTCTCACTGACGACGGCGGAACAGACAACGGCGGTGCGGACACTAGCCCCGTGCAAACCCTCACGGTCAACAACGTTGTTCCTGCAGTTAACACTAGCTTTGAAGCGGTTAACGCGGATGGGGATATCAATGATGGCCTCGTCTTTGCAGTTGTCGGTGCGGACTTCAATCAGACTCTTGCTGATGACATCTTGGATTTGGGAACCGAGGCCGTGTTTGATAACCTCCTCGGTCTCTACGAAGTCCTCGATCCCTTAACTGGTGCAATTGATGACGGTTTTGGTGGCGTCATCCTGCCAGGTGAAGCGGGCTACGCTGAGGCTGCCATCGCGAACCGCGTGCCGGACTTCCTCATTCAAGGCGGCTCGTCCGGCGATAGCGATCTCAACACGACGGCAGCGGAATTTGGTGATGTTTTGCTAGAAGCTGGCCGCTTCTTTGCACCCTTCCTCATCGCCAATGCTGGCGAGCTTGGATTTGATGGCTTCATCGCTGCAGAAAATGCTGAGGATGATGGAGAGTTCAACGACGCTGCTGACTTCGCAGAAGACCAAGTTGCTTACTTCTCCTACGGGGCAGCGAATCCGGATGGAGTCGAGCACGTCCGGTCTCTAGGCAACGATACCTTCGGCTTCGAAGACTTGCCTGGTAACCTGCCGGGAGTTAGCGATAACGACTTCAATGACATCGTCGTTCAATTTGAGTTCGTCTAATACCAAGCAGCCAGCCTCTGTAAACGAATAGAGGCTGGCTGCTTGGCAAGAAGAAGTAGAGGATGCAATAACTCCTCCCTGGTTGAGAGCGCTGGCCGGAGCGTGGCAGAGTCTATATTCTCGCCGCACTCCGGCCAGCGCTATTATTATCTACACGAGCATTTCTCAGGTTGCGCTGGATTTTTAGTAACTTTAACTGATGGGGGTTGTAGGGGGCTATGAGTCCCGCGCTGTATGCGCAGCATCAGCGTCGGGATACATGGACCCGCCCCACATCCGGCCCTTCACGGGCCGGATAAGGTCGGGGCACCCCCTACGCGAATCGACGGGGCTCGATGCCCCGGAGATGAGCAATTAAGGGGCATACTTTTCTCCTTAGAACTGTTAGGACAGAGGCATGTTTGTAATGAATTGGCAGTACCGAGTACATCCGTCTTTGGAGCAGGAGGCTCGTATGGCTTCCTGGCTTGAGATCTGTCGGGGCGTCTACAATTACGCCCTAGCAGAAAGAAAAGATTGGATCCAGTCTCGGAAGTGCCCAATAGATCGGTGCAGTCTGGAAAAGAGTTACATCATTCCAGCAGATGCTCCGTATCCCGACTATTACAAACAGCAGAATGCTTTGACTACAGCTAAGAAGAAATTCCCACACCTGAGAGACGTACAGTCTCAGGTGTTGCAGGAACCGATACGGCGCGTTGAAGCTGCTTTTGCTGCCAGGAAAGAGAGAGGGTTTGGCTTCCCGCGCTTCAAGAAGTTTGGGCAGTACCGCTCCTTCCTTTTCCCACAGTTCAAAACCAATCCCGTCCGGGGCGACCAAATCAAGCTGCCCAAAATTGGCACGATGCCGATAGTGCTGCATCGCCCTATCCCGGATGGGTTTGTTGTCAAGACGGTACGCATCATCAAAAAGCACTCTGGGTGGTATGCCACCCTTTGCCTGCAGATTGATGTCAACGTACCAGAAGTCCCACCCGTTATCGGCCATGCCATTGGCATTGATGTTGGGTTGGAATACTTCTTCTCCACTTCTGATGGCTTGCAAGTCGAGAGACCTCGTTTCTTTGCCAAGCTGCAACGCAAGCTTAAATTGCTGCAACGTAGATTGAAGACGAAACAGAAGGGGTCTAGTAATCGAGCCAAGCTCATCAAGAAGATTGGACGGGTACACGAACAGATAGCTGCATCTCGCCTTGACTGGCAATTCAAACAAGCCCACAGGCTTTGCCGACTCGCAAGCAATATCTTCATCGAGGATATTGATTTCCGAATCATGGCCAAGGGATTCCTGGGCATGCACACCCTGGATGCTGGATTGGGTCAGTTCTTGAATCAAGTCCTGCCTTGGGTGTGCTTCAAAACCGGCACGTACCTTGGCAGGGTCGATCCCAATGGCACCAGTCAGGAATGTCCTGATTGTGGGGCTATCGTGAAAAAAGATCTGAGTGTCAGGGTGCATGAGTGTCATCAATGCGGGTCGGTCAAGCCTAGAGATATTGCTAGTTCGGAAATCATAAAAGCCCGTGGTCTTTCGGGTATTGAAAATGTCTGTGGAGTCGAGGTAGCGGGGATATGGGAAACCATATCTAGCCAACTGGCTGCGAAACAGAAAAGCTCAGAGGTGACTCTGAGAAGCCCGCGCCTTATCGCGCAGCGATAGGCGTCGGGAGAATGTCACTTCGCAGGCTTGGAGAAAGAAGATCGATCGAGTACATTTTTTGTCATTGCTCGCTTTGGGCTTCAGTCTTAAATTGGTTTAATACAAGATAGGATCGGGCAATATGTTTTGGAATAAAAAATCGGCTATAGCTATTGAGAGTGTTTTGATGGTTTGCGTGGCTCTATTTCTGTCAGGAATTAGGGCTGGCAGCATGCCAATACATTCGACTGGCAAATCATTCAGAATAGTTGACTCCACAAGCGAAGTTCAAAAATCAGAGTTTGAGAAAGTGATTGCCAGCCAGACAGATTTTAGCTTTAAGCTATTTCGCGCGCTTACCCAACAGAACGATGGCGAGAACATCTTTATTTCCCCCATCTCTGCCTCTTTGTCGCTTTCTCTTCTCCAAAATGGTGCAAATGGAGTAACTCTGGCTGAATTCGCCAAAGTCCTCGGGGCTGACTTTTCCTTGGATTCTTCCAACTTCAATCAAGCCAACCAGGAGTCAATCGAGAAGCTTAATGAGGTTGGAACGGGGAACGAGCTCGAAATTGCAAACTCTTTATGGATCCGTCGGGATCTATCTGTAAAGGCTGAGTTTGTTGATGCCAATCGGCGGCACTACAACGCGGATGTACTGGGTGTAGACTTCGAAGCGCCTCAGTCCTCAGATATCATCAACGCCTGGGTTGCCGACCGCACCAAAGGTAAGATCCGTCAAATCATAGATCCTGGCAGCATCTCTGCAGAAACCCAGCTGCTTGCGATCAATTCAGCTTATTTTAAAGGGAGGTGGGAGCTACAATTCGATCCGGCACTCACTGCTGAAGAATCGTTCTTCTTGCCAGATGGGCGCGTTACGAAACATCCGTTGATGTCCAATTTTGGCACCTATCAATACTTCGAGAACGACGATTTGCAAGTCGTTAGCCTGCCCTATGAAGGGAGGCGTCTCAGTATGTATGTCGTCTTACCCAGCCAGGAATCTTCGCTAGAGGAGACGATCGACGAAATGACAGCCAGCCTCTTCGAAAACTTCATTTCTCGTATGAGAATGCGAGAAGGGTCGGTTAAGATCCCTCGCTTTCGACAAGAGTATGAAGCCAACCTAAATGGAATTCTTCAGGACTTAGGGCTTAAGACAATCTTCAACAGTACGCAAGCTGACTTCTCGCGACTGAGTGATACTTCACTATTTGTCAGCGAAGTCAAGCAGAAAACATTTGTTGAAGTTAACGAGGAAGGCACGGAGGCCGCAGCCGTGACAGGCATCAACATAGGCATCACCTCCATTAGTATCCCGTTCCAGATGACCGTCAATCGTCCATTCTTCTTTGTCATCAAAGACAATGAAACAGGGACAATATTATTTATGGGTTCCGTTCTCGAACCGGGCAGCTAATACCAATTCTGCGAATCAGGGCTACAAATCGATTTGTGGTGCTAGCTTCGA
>CAYTBI010000087.1:0-10328 GCA_964435975.1 uncultured bacterium | reverse complement strand
GCCGCTGCTACGACATCGAGATGATCCCTGGCGAGGACAACCAGTTTTTCTGCTTCATCGCTTACCCCCTCGATCTGTTTGAGGAAGGCTCCGTCACCAACCTGCTAACTTCTTTGGTCGGTAACGTGTTTGGCTTTAAAGCGCTCAAGGCCCTGCGCCTTGAGGATCTGCGCATTCCCATCGCTTACATGAAGACCTTCCAGGGTCCACCCCACGGCATCACTGTCGAGCGCGATATCCTCAATAAGTACGGTCGTCCCCTGCTCGGTTGCACCATTAAGCCCAAGCTAGGTTTGTCGGCGAAGAACTACGGTCGTGCGGTTTACGAGTGCTTGCGTGGCGGTCTCGACTTCACCAAGGACGACGAGAACATCAACTCCCAGCCCTTCATGCGCTGGCGCGATCGCTTCTTGTTCGTACAAGAGGCCATCGAGAAATCTCAAGCCGAGACCAACGAAGTCAAGGGTCACTACCTGAACGTAACCGCGCCCACCTGTGAGGAGATGCTCGAGCGTGCTGAGTTCGCTAAAGAAATCGGCACTCCGATCATCATGCACGACTTCTTGACCGGTGGCTTCACCGCCAACACTACCCTGGCGAGGTACTGCCGTCGCAACGGCCTGCTGCTGCACATCCACCGCGCGATGCACGCTGTTATCGACCGCCAGAAGAACCACGGCATCCACTTCCGCGTCCTGGCGAAGTGTTTGCGCATGTCCGGTGGCGACCACCTGCACTCTGGCACCGTTGTCGGCAAGCTCGAGGGCGATCGTGCCATCACCATGGGCTTCGTCGATCTGATGCGCGAAGATCACATCGAAGAAGATCGCAATCGCGGCATCTTCTTCACCCAGGATTGGGCCTCTATGGGTGGCGTCATGCCCGTTGCCTCCGGCGGTATCCATGTTTGGCACATGCCCGCACTGGTGGAAATCTTCGGCGACGATTCCTGCTTGCAGTTTGGTGGCGGTACCTTGGGTCACCCCTGGGGCAACGCGCCCGGTGCGGCGGCCAACCGCGTCGCGCTGGAAGCTTGCGTTCAGGCTCGCAACGAAGGCCGCAACCTGGCTCGCGAAGGTAACGACGTTATCCGCGAGGCTTGCCGCTGGAGCCCCGAGCTGAAGGCTGCTTGCGAACTCTGGAAGGAAATCAAGTTCGAGTTCGAAGCTGTCGACACCATTTAATTTGGGGTGCAGTACCCCCTCGCGATTTGAATCGGGGACGCCTAATGGATGGAAATACCAAGCGCGTCGCTCGCGAGACAGCCAAAGTTCTGCAAGACTACCTGACGTATCAGGCCGCCCGCACGATTATTTTGCAGTTGGCGGAGACCAATCCGCCGGAGTCGCTTCGGGTGCGTCGCATCCTGGCTGGCGACAGCTTTCAGGACAGCGAGGCCTCTCTCGAACGACTGCTGCAAAATCACAAAGAACTCGCCCTGCGAATTCTTACCGTGCGGGAGAACTTAGCCGAGACCGCCCTTGACGGTCTCAAGCAGGCCGTCTCAGACAACATCCGGGAGTCAAACCTCAGAACCCGCTGTCAGATTTTGGAGCGCTTGACCCGATCTGAATCGCCCTCCTCCGATCTGGGTACTGACGCTAATACCGACAGCCCTGCGGAGGAATCAGACACCGAATAACTTTTGCGCGAGGACACAAATCAACGCCATGAAAACCTACCCTAAAGAGCAACGCTACGAAACTCTCTCCTTCATGCCCCCGCTGACCGATCAGCAGATCGCACTGCAGATCCAGTACATGCTGGATAAGGGCTTCATTCCCGCAGTTGAGTTTCAAGAGGACCCCACCCCCGCGATGCACCACTGGACTCTGTGGAAGCTGCCGCTCTTTAGCGTCAACTCCGCCCAGGACGTGGTAAACGAAGTGCGCGAGTGCCGCTCCGAGTACCCGAATGCCTTTATCCGCGTCATTGGCTTCGACAACATCAAGCAGTGCCAGATGGTCAGCTTCATCGTTTATCGCCCCAACAGCAACAGCAGCCGTTTCTAACGTTACGGCACCGTAAGGGCCAAGTCTCAGGCACCGGGAGTTTTCCCGGTGCTTTTTTATTGACGAACGGCCAACCCCCAGAGAGCTCGATCTCCGGCGCTCCGATCTCTCGGTTTGTGGGGCGACATCAACAACTGCGATTGCGAGCGGCCCCGTGAGGAGATCGCGACCGAGCATTACCTAGATCCTGCTGGTGGCACGATCGTCACATCCCAGGATCGACCTGGAGGCGAAAACCTCAGGTTGCGGGAAATTTATCTAGCCGTAAGGTGCTCCGAGAAAAAGCGGTGCCGTCTTTGGAACTATCGCTCTGTTGTTGTCGCGCGCGGGCTATGTTATCGAGGACCTCGCGATCGCTTGAGGGAAGCAGATCCGTGACCTCGACGGGTGAAGTCAACTGAATTTGATGCGTCTCGCGACTGGTGGAGCTAGCGCCAGCAGTCGCGACATACTGCTCGAAAAGTGCGAGCAAGCGTTCGGTATTAAACTCCTCGCCGCAAAGATATTCCGTCGCTCCTGCACTCAATGTTTTCCGAATCCGGAATGTGTCTTGTGACTCCTCTGCATAGACCAGGATCGGGACCGCACTCAGACGCTCGACTCGCCGTAGGATTTTGCAAGCATCGGCTGCTGAGAGCGCAGCGAGACTCTCCGAGACCAGTATGAGGATGGGTTTGGGGAATGAGGGTCGGCTAATTTCATAGAGCGCTTCGATATCATCGACCATCGCTTCGTAGGAGCAGCCGACTTTGGCCGCCAGCGAATCCATCATGCCATGATGGCGAGGAACAGTATCGAGACAGACAATTGTCGGTGTCTCCGCTGGTTTGGCTGCAATTGGGCCCTTGGCTTCTGCAACATCCCCAATCGTGCGATAGCCAACCAAGCCATTTTGGATGTAGGGGGCCAGAGCGCTCCCCGCACCGAACTGGTCTTTGCTGCGCTTCATCTTCAGGGCAATATCCCGAAACGTGCGATTGCCATTGAGTAGCGCTGTCAGGTTGTGGAATGCCCGTTTGGAAACTCGGCCTTGTAACTGTTCGAGATCGTGAATGATGGGGGCGCTGTCGGGCGAAGCATTCAGAAGACCCAGATGAACCCACTGTTCCCAGGCAGCTTGGGCCTCTTTCTGGAGTAAAAGCGCCGAAGGCATCCAGGTCGAGGACAACGAGTGCACTGGTAGCTCCGGTTCTCGAACGGGGATTACCTGCATGCCATCGCCAATACCAATCAGGCTAGAAAGCGGCATCAAGGGTTTGGGGGGTTGCGCGGCATCTCTTGCCAGGGGTAGCTCGAAGGCTTGGACGATATCGAAGAGGACTTCTGTAAGAGTCCCCTGCACGATCTCGCCGACGCGATCGGGGGAGAGGGTGGTCCGAGCTAGCTGTTGCAGCTCCAGGTAATCCCAGAATGGCTCGGCATTGTGCCTGCCCAAGCGGGAGATATCGGGAGCTTGACCCGTCACCAGACGGACCTGTCGCCGCCAGCGCCGGCGGGGGTGTAGGCCGCCGGTTGCCCAGACAATCTTACCTTCGTATATATAAATTCGCCAACTGACGTCGTCTGCTGCCCTGACATCCAAGCGGCCGCTAAACCCCTGCTGGCTGTAGTAAACCAGGTGGCGGAAGATGCGATTGCAAGTCAGACGGCGATCCTGCGCGAATTCAGTCATGGCACCCTCTATACACGGACAATAATGCCAGGCAAATAAGTGCCGACCATCATTGGGTTAGCACAGCTTCTTGGCGGCTCGCAGCCTCAGATGCTCCTCGGTCGTTCCCGAGGCCACCGCATGTTGGCTGGCGCGGGTGCAACGGGCGCCTGCTCGGAGTGACCCAGGCTGCCAATAGTAGGCATCTCGAGTCACTCAAGCTAACAAGCGGTCGATAGCTCCGCACCAGCTCGATGTCCATTGCAGTCGAGCACAAACCATATTTTAAATAGCATTGCATGAATTTGAACCCTTGCTACGAAGCCACCACCTGCGGGCAAGCAAGACCCCGTCTAGATCGGTTTTTATGTCGGGATCTTTACAAGAGTTGACTTCGCTGATGGCAGCTCCACATTCATTGTTAATGGCACGGGAAGCCCCCGAACTCTCGAACGCGGTATGACTCGCCAAGCAATGCATAAGTTACAGCGCGTGACGATCGCCTCAGAGCAGCTGGTTGCCGGCCGAGTCGTCCTGACGGCCGACCAGCTGCACTACTTACAGCGCGTCCTACGCCTCTCGCCTGGGGCACAGTTCGTTGTGACGACCGGTCGGGGGCGGGCGTGGCTCGCCCGGCTCGGTGACACGGGCAGTACTGCCTGTCTCCAGGAGGAGATGACCCAGCACAACGAGCTGCCCGTTGCCGTTACCGCGATTGTGGCCTTGCCCAAAGGCAGCGGCTTCGATGACATCGTGCGAGCCGGGACGGAGCTAGGCGCTGCAGCATTCGTTCCAGTCCTGAGCGCCCGAACCCTCCTCAAACCAGCCCCCAGTAGATTGGCGCGCTGGCGGCGCATTGCTACCGAGGCTGCCGAGCAATCGGAACGGGAATACGTGCCTGAGATTGCCGAACCGATACTGTGGGAGGATGCGATCGCCCGCCCGGACCTACGAGCTGCCGGCATTCAACGCTACATCTGCGTGGCCCGCCACGGCGGTCCTCATTTGGGACGCCTGGCTCGAGACACGGGGCCGATTGCGATCGCGACGGGCTGCGAAGGCGGCTGGACGGAGGCGGAACTAGCCGCGGCCATTACTGCTGGCTTCGTGCCCGTGACGCTGGGCAAACGGATTCTGCGAGCGGTGACGGCCCCTCTGGCTGCGCTAGCGGCTCTTGCTGTCGCTCTAGAGAGGGAAGATTGACCCCAGCAGGCCGATAGGGATCTTATTTGGGGTTGATGCTCAAGACCAAGCGGCGATCGGGTAGGCGCTGGATCGTGCCATACACCGCTTGGGTTTGAAACGACCGCACGTCGTCTTTGCCGCGCATCACATCGCGCAGCACGCTGCGGATACTGGGGTCGAGCCGACCGTTTAGAAGTTGAGCGAGGAGTTCCTCGGCGACCTCTAGGCGGGCGCCCGCCGCCAGCTGGGCTTGCGAGAAGCGCAGCTCTTGGGTACGCGTATCTTCTAGATAGACTAGATCGACCTGCCCGGGAATGGCATTGTCGTAGCGCAACTCGCGCGTGCCGGGCAGGCGCCCTTGACGGGTTGCTGTCGGCTGCCCCAAGCGATCGCGCAGATCGCGGCCCGACCGACCGGGAGCAAATGCAATGGTGTTGGGGCGAGCCGCCGGGGCGGGTCGAGACTCCCGCATTGGTTCTAGAGGGGCTGGGGATGCCGGTTCTTCAGTCTTGATAAAAAGGTCGGCAACATCGGTTTCGGGGCCCTCTGTTGCTTCGGGCAATGGTTCGATGGTAGGCTCCTCCGACCTCGACTCGAGGTCGGGCCGCACGGGCTCGGGGGACGCTGCTGGCGGACGGGTGGACGCGACGGGTTGCTGCCGATCGGGGTTATCAGAGTCTGGGGTTTGGAGTAGGCGGATGGTCGCAAAGCCAATGCCTGCAGCAGTGGTGGCGGTGGCCACTGCGGCCAACAGAAACGAGCGAAAGTGGTTCGAGGTTGCCGGGGCTGTCAGTGGCGCTGCCAGGGTCTGGGGGGTAGCTTGCCGCCTGCCACTGGCTCGGCCGAGGAGCGCCGCTGCACCTCCAGAGAACGCTCCCGTACGATTGCCCTGCAGTGTTGCTAGCATCTCGGCCGCACTCTCGAAGCGCTCGCGCGGGTGGAACCGCAGCGCGCCAGCTAAGGCCTCGGCTAGCGGGCCGCGAACGTGTGGGATTTCTCGCTGCCACAATATCTCGCCGGTGCGCGGGTCATCGGCCATCTCCTGTGGCGACCGGCGCGTCAGCAAAAATAGTGCCGTCATCGCTAGGGCGTAGAGGTCGCTTGCATAGACCGGCCGCCCGGCAGCTTGCTCGGGCGCCATGTATCCTGGGGTGCCAATGGCCACGGTGCCAGTCACTGCCGATCGCCCGTTAGGATTGAGAGCCATCACTTCCTTGACGGCACCGAAGTCA
Source organism: uncultured bacterium (assembly GCA_964435975.1). Lineage (GTDB taxonomy): Bacteria > Cyanobacteriota > Cyanobacteriia > Cyanobacteriales > Rubidibacteraceae > CAYTBI01. The sequence goes on along the minus strand of CAYTBI010000087.1, from coordinate 4,248 downwards.
ATGAGAACGGGTTGGCCGCTGCCGGCACGCAGAATAATGTTGTCGGGCTTGATATCCCGGTGGATGGTGCGATTCTCGTGCAAATGGGTCAAGACTGGCAATAATTTTGCCAATAAGCTTGCCACTGCCTGCGGGCCGAGCGGACCCTCTTGGCGCACCCGCTGGGTCAGGGTCGTGCCTTCGATCCACTCCTGGACCAGGTAGAAGTTACCCGCTTCGGAGAAGTGGTCGTAGAAGTGGGGAATTTGATGGTGGTTCGTGCCCAACTGAGCTAGAACGGCCGCTTCTCGCCCAAAGCGATCGCGCACCCATTGGAACTGCTGTGGCTTAGACAGTATGGGCTGGAGCTGTTTGATCGCGCAGTAGCGACCGGGAGACACGCAGCGATCGACGGCCAGAAATGTCTGCCCGAAACCGCCGCGCCCGACCTCTCGAACGATTTCGTAACGCTGCTTTAATACGGTCGCTGCCATTGAAGAGGACTCTGCCATCGCCACCATTTCACCCCTCACCCCTGCTTAACGTTGATTTTTACCTAAATCTTCTCAGCCTGCAGCCATCTAACGGATGGCAATTTCGAGAAGATCCCGTTACCGAAATCTGTCCTCAGACGCGAGAAGTTGTCAGAAAAAAAAGGTACTCGAGATGCCAGACTGTTGGTGCGGGCGCGGAGTTCGATCGAGTTCGGCAGCAGACACCCTGCGGGCGGACATCGTATCGTATGGAAATGTGAAGGCGGCACGGGAAGTTCAGACCTTCATCAACTAATGGATGGCTCATCAATTCGGCCGGGAGCGCCTGCTCTTCGAGCCAGCGTCGCCGGAGCCGGGGGCTGCCTCGGTTATTTATGCATTTCCCAATGACTATACCGTCGGGATTGCGAGTTTGGGCTATCAGGTCGTTTGGGCGACCCTAGCCCAGCGGCGGGATCTGCGAGTGAGTCGGTTGTTTTGCGATCGCGCCGAAGCCCTGCCGCGCGAGCCAGAGCTATTAGGCTTTTCGCTGTCGTGGGAACTCGATTATGTCAATATTTTGAGCCTGCTCGAGCGACTCGAAGTGCCGATTCGTGCCGATCGGCGCCAAGACTATCATCCCTTGGTTTTTGGGGGCGGACCGGTTTTAACGGCCAATCCCGAGCCTTTTGCCGATTTCTTTGATGTCGTTTTGCTCGGCGATGGCGAAGACCTGCTCGATCGCTTTATTGAGGCCTGGCAACCCACGCGCAGCGCCAGCCGTGCCGAGCGATTGCGCGCCCTGGCGCGGGTGCCAGGGGTTTACGTGCCGAGCCTGTACGCAGTCGCCTATGCCGCCCCCGATGGGGCAATTGCGGCAATTTCGCCCCTCGAGCCCGATCTGCCCGGTTCGGTCCAGAAGCAAACCTATCGCGGCAACGTGCTGGCGACTTCGACGGTCGTGACCCCCGAATCTGCCTGGGAAAATATTTTCATGGTAGAGACGGTTCGTAGCTGCCCCGAGATGTGTCGCTTTTGCCTGGCGAGCTATCTGACGCTCCCGTTTCGCAGCGCCAGTGTCGAAGGCGCTCTCGTGCCGGCGATCGACCGCGGGCTCGCCCTCACCAATCGTTTGGGGCTGTTGGGGGCCTCGGTGACCCAGCATCCGGAATTTGACGCGCTGCTCGATCGCCTTTCCGAGAGCAAATACGATGGCGTGCGTCTGAGTTTGTCTTCCGTGCGCACCAACACAGTCACCGAAAAGCTAGCTGCCACGCTGGCCAAGCGAGACGCGCGCTCGATTACGATTGCCATTGAGAGTGGCTCCGAGCGACTGCGCCGCATTGTCAACAAAAAGCTTGAAAACGAGGAGATTTTTCAGGCGGCCGCGCGCGCCCAAGCCGGAGGCCTCAAAGCCCTCAAGCTCTACGGCATGGCAGGAGTGCCAGGAGAAACCGAGAGCGACATCGAGCAGACCGCCGAAATGCTGCTGGCGCTCAAAAAAGCCGCGCCCCAGCTACGGTTGACCTACGGCTGCAGTACATTCGTGCCGAAATCCCATACTCCGTTCCAGTGGTACGGCGTCAATCCCGACGCGCAAAAGCGCCTGAAATTCTTGCAGAAGCAATTGCGATCGCGTGGCATCGATTTTCGGCCGGAGAGCTACAACTGGTCGGTCATCCAGGCGGTTCTTTCCCGAGGCGATCGCCGCTTGTCAAGGCTACTCGAGCTGACGCGCCATTACGGCGACTCGGCCGGCAGTTTCAAGCGCGCCTTCAAAGAACTGCGCGGCCAAATTCCGCCCTTGGAGTTCTATGCCCATCAAAATTGGTCGGAAGCGAGCGTTCTGCCCTGGGAGCACCTGCACGGTCCGCTCCCGAAGGCAACGCTGCAAAAACACCTCGCCGAGGCGCGATCGCACATGCTGCCTGCCGGATAAACCCGTCTCAGGCGCGCTCTAGGTGGCGAAACCAAAACCAGTACAACCCAAACGACAGGGGCACGACCGCCGTAACCAGCAAGCCAAACTCCTGCCATTGCTTGGCTACTAGCATCATCCCCGCTAAAAACAACACCAACTGCCAGGGCACGGCGATCGCCACGGCCCACAGGTCGCGACGGTGCTCCCGGCTGGCGCGGGCGCGCTCTTCCGGCGAGAGAGCCGCGCGCACCGGTCCCCAAAAGCCGAAGGGTCGCGTGATCGTGTAGAACTTCTCGAGGACGGCGCGATCGGTTGGCGCGCTTGCATAGGTCCCGATAAGGCAACCGAGCAGCGAGAATCCGCTCGGTAGCAAGAAATTAGCATATTCCGGTAAGGCGATATTGCCGAGCTTGAAGCCGATCGCCGCCACCATGCCCGCAATCGTCCCGGCAGCAAAACCGAAGCCATTGAAGCGCCACCAATACCACCGCAACACTAATGGCACGAACAGCCCCGAGCCGAAGGCGAGCGTCAGCCAGCCCCAAATATCCCCGGCGTTGGCTACCGGCCAGCTAAATAAAAGCCCCAGCACCACAATTCCAATCGAGGCGACGCGCCCCTGCAGGAGGAGCTCGCGATCGCTGGCTTGGGGCTTTAAAAATGCTTGGTAGATATCTCTAACCCAGTAGGCCGCGCCGGAGTTGATAATCGAATCGAACGTGGACATCGCAGCCGCCACAAAGCAGGCAACCAACAATCCCTTGATGCCGGTGGGGATGTAGCGATCGATGACGACGGGTAATACGAGTTCTGGGTCGGCAATCACTTCGCCTTGGGTCAAGCCATAGTGAATCCCTAAAACGGCAAAAGCTGTCACCAGGGGAAACCGACAAGAGAGTAACAAGATCCAAAAGAGCGAGAGCAAGCCGGCTTCGCGATCGCTTTTGGCGGCGAAGTAGCGCTGGCTCATGTAGCCTCCAACGCCGCCAATGCCTTCGAGACAGGTTTTCAGTAAATAAAAGAAAATCGTAATGCCAAACAGGTTGTAAATAGAATGATTTCCAGGCAGCTCTAGTCGCGTCCCCGGCCAAAGGCTATGCCAATCGGCCAAAGAGACATCGAAAGCCTGAAATTGTCCCTCTGGGAAGGGGAGCGATACGGTGAAGCTCTCGGGTAGGGTTACGGTTTGCATCGCCAAAACGCAAACATACAAAATCGCTAAAAAAATCAACCCGCCTTGGAAGACGTCGGTCCAGATGACGCCTTGGAAGCCGCTGACGACCGTGTAAATTGTCGCAAGCAAAATTGTTACGATCGCCGCGAGGCGATCGTCGATGCCGAGCAGTTCGCCGAAGAATTTGCCGCCGCCGACGGCAAAGAAGCTAATAATCCAGATGTAGATGACTAAGTTTGCTGCCGCGCTTAAGAGCCGCGCCCAGTCTCCCGCTCTTCCGGCCCCGAAGCGTAAGTGCATCCACTCGGCTAGGGTCATGGCTTGCGATCGTCGGGTCCATTTGCCCATGAAGATCATGAAAAAGGCCATGACCAGTACGATGTCGCCGCGAATAGCGATGAAAAAGCCTTTGGTGCCGAGGGTGTAGACGAGGGCGACGATGACCATCGTGCCGGCTAGGTCGGTGTTGGAGGCCATGCCGGAGGCACCCAGGGCCCACCAGGGCATTTGGCGATCGCCGAGAAAGTAGGAGTCGATGCCGGCGGCGGCGCGGTGCTGTAGCCAAAAGCCGAGGGCCATGATGGCACCGAGATAGAGGGCGAGGATGGTGTAGTCGAGGGGTTGCACGAGGTTGTTTTTGTGGGTTGGCTGGATTGGTGGTGTTTTGGTCGTGAGAAGTTGGGTTGTGAGAACCGAATTGG
>CAYTBI010000086.1:0-10378 GCA_964435975.1 uncultured bacterium | reverse complement strand
GCCCTGCGCCCCGATATTTCCTCCTTACAAAGCCGTGGCCAAAGAAAATCCCTCCGACCTCTCTGAAGCACCCGTTTCGCGCCCGCAAATTTTGCTCGTTATGGGCCTGACGGCGGGGTTGCTGCTGGCGGTTGCCAAAATCTGGCAACATTGGGCGCAGATTGCCCTATTTCCCCTGCAGGCCACGGGAGGGGCGATCGCCCTCGGGCTTGCTGCCGCCGTGGGGATTACGCTCGCCAGTCGGGGCGCCTACCGACTTTGGCCGGACTATCGCCGCAGTGCCGATCGCTATTTGCAACTCGTGCTCGCGCCGCTGACACCGCCGGATTTGCTCTGGTTGGGATTGCTGCCGGGATTGAGCGAGGAGCTGCTTTTTCGCGGCGTCATGCTGCCCGCGTTAGGGGCCAATTGGTTGGCCGTGGCCATCACCAGTTGTGTCTTCGGGCTGTTACATCTCAATAGTTGGCAGCAATGGGCCTATGCCGTTTGGGCGGCGGTGGTGGGAGCGATGCTGGGGACCAGTGCCCTGCTGACGGGAAATTTGCTCGTGCCGGTGGTGGCTCACATCGGGACGAATGCCTTGGCAGGGGCCATCTGGAAGCTCGGACGCGATCGCGCGGGCGATCCGCCAGAAAACTCCGGCAACGCTGAAGACTGAGGACCCATGGCCGGCGATCGCGCCGTTGCGACCCACTTTAAGAGTTTGGTTGCCATTCTCGGTATGGCGCGGTACATTGGGAGCTGCGTCGTCGCGGGATAGAGCAGTCTGGTAGCTCGTCGGGCTCATAACCCGAAGGTCGGTGGTTCAAATCCGCCTCCCGCCACCACATGTCGCGCCGATTAATTTCCGGCTAACTAAAGGGTCCAAGGCTAGCAAAGCTTTGGACCCTATTGATATGTCATGTTGCTGGCGAGTTAGTCGAGGCTAGCACTCTGCCCCCGAGAGAGTTCGGGGTCGTCGCGCTCGGGTGCGAGCGGTTCGGGGCGTGTCTGCCGCTCTACGTCGCCCGGGCTGGAGAGGTCTGGGCTAGCGGCCGAGGCAGCGTCACTAGCGATGGGGTTTTGGCCTTGCAGCAGCTGCCCGATTTGTTTGGCGATCGCCTCGAACCTGCCGCCCTCGAGCAGCGAATTGAGCACGGCGAAGCCGCTAGCTGAGAGCATGAGTTGGTTGATTTGACTTAAGCCTCCAGATGAGCCATCGCCGTTGCCACCCGGGAAGGCGTAGATGCGAGCGTCTCCGAGAATGCCCGGCTGGGGGGTTAGGGATTTGACGATGGCTGGGAGTTCTTCGACGAGTTCGGGCCACAAATCCCGAATCAGTTCGGCAGTACGATTGGCATCGCTGAGGGCATTTTCGGCTTCGACGATCGCTTGTTTGCCCTCTGCTTCGGCGAGGGCCTTATCGCGGTTGGCAGCGGCGAGGGTCCGGATCGACTCGGCTTCAAGCTCGGCAGCTTGCCGGAAGGCCTCGGCTTGGCGGCGGCGCCGGAAGACATCAATTTCGACGACATTTTCTTCGGCGATACGCTCTTTTTGGGCGTCCTGCTGGGCGGCAATCTCTGTCAGTCGGCGGCGGCGCTCGGCTTCTTCAACGGCAGTGGCTGTGTGCACCGCGCTCTCTGCGGTGGCGCGCTCGGCTTCTGCGGCCAGGCGCTCTTGCTCTTTTCGGGCAATGGCAATAGTTGCCTCTTCCCGGGCGATTTGCGATTGCTGCTCGGCTTCGGAGACAGCCACGCGGGCAAGCAGGCGATTGGCTTCGGTGAGTTTTTCGCGCTCGATTTCGGCGAGCTCCGACTCTTGTTTTTGCAGCGCCTGAGCGACTTTAAGGCGTTTGCGGCTCTCTTCGAGGGCGATATCGGCTTCGATTTGTTTCTCTTCGGTGGCGCGGCGGTTGAGAATGCGCTCTTCTTCAACGGAGCGCTCCTGTAGGATCTTGTTGCGTTCGGTCTGAGCGGCTTCGACATCCTGGGATTCGCGAATTTCGCGCTGGCGCTGGGCTCGCAGGGACTCGAGTTCGAGTTGCTGCTGGAGCTGGGCGCTCTCGTTGTCGCGGGCAATATCGAGCGATCGCTTTTGGGCTTCGAGTTCTTTTTCTTCGATAGAAACGCGCGTGGTCAGCTCCACTTCGCGCTGCTGCTGGATCGAGCGCTGGATGGTTTCGGTGCGCAGCTTGACCCCTTGAGCGTCAAAGAAGTTATTGACATCGTAGGTGTCGCTTTCTTCGACTTCGGAAATGGCGATGTTGTTGAGAGTCAAGCCAACTTTTTTGAGATCGGGCTCGATTAGGTTCAATACCTCTTGGGCAAAGCCCAATTTGTCCGAGTCAATTTCGGCGAGGGTTTTGCTTTTGGCCGCCGCGCGGATCGCATCGTCAGCTCGCTTCTCGATCGCCTCTTTGATGTCATTGGTGGTAATTCTGCCATCCTGCGATAGGCGCTCGGTCGCTGTTTTGATGTCGACATCTTCAGCATTGATGCAGACAAAAAATGTCACCCGCATGTCCGCGCGCAGATAATCTTGGGTGCGGACGGCCAGCTTGCCGGTGCGTTCGACATCGATGGAGATTTCCTTGAGGGGAACGCGCGTCAGCTCGTCGAGAACCGGCACCACAATGCAACCGCCGTGCTTGATGACCGTGCGACGGCGGGGACCGCCAGGCAATCCCCCAGTTTTGACAAAAGCTTCATTAGCTGGGGTGACCTTGTAGAGGCGGCGAATGGCCGACACGACTGCCACAATTGCCACCAAAACTACCACGGCTCCGGCTGCCAAAAGAGCCGCGAGCGCCACGAAATTTCCCTGCAAGGGCGGCGCCTGAGCCGCTCGTACGGGCTCGTGCGGGGCAACCCGGACTAAAAGGGCACTCGGCTCTGGGGAGTCAAGCTTGGGGACCGATGGCAGAAACTCCTCAGCGCCAGGCGGGGCCGTAGCCGAAATCGACTCCCTCAGATGCTCGGGGCGCTGCAACCTCACCAGAAACTCCAGCCAGAACGACATCGTGATTGCCTCTCATTTATAAATCAACCCTTCTCAAGCTTGGCGGTCTGCCCCGTTCACGCCAGCCAACGCCGTCGGTCGAGGCCTTTATCGGCGATCGCCACATACCCCTCCGGCTGCCAGTCGATGATGACGACTTCCTGGCCGCGGGTCGGGATTTGCTCGGCCCACTCTGGCAGTCGCACGCTGATGGTGACGCGGTTGCCCGTTGGGTCGATGACATCTACCTGGCCGATGCGATCTTTGGAGAGGGTCGCCGAGGAAACCGTACCCCCGCAGCCGATGAGGCGATCGGCACGGCTATCTTCGCTAAAGCTCTTCGTGAGGCTGCCGATGGCACGGGCAACGAAGCTACCAACGAACAGTGCGACGGCCAGCGAGACCCCGAAAACACCACCCCCCCAACCCCAAAAAGCCGAAGGCATGCGCCCGAGGCCACTCGCGACCGCAACGTTGGCCGCCCAACCGAAAAAACCCCAGAGGCTAAAATCGACGGCGAGCAAAATTAGTAACGGTGCTTTGCCCACACCCAATGCCGCCAGCAGCGTTCCTAACAGGGGAGCGCCTCGGTCGCTGCTGTCGGTATCTTCGCCGGCCTCGCTGTCGTCGGTGGCGTCACCAGCATCACCATCAGCATCCTCCTCGCCGCCCCCAAGGGAGATGGTGGTGCCGAACAAGCCCAGGCCCGCTCCCAGCAAGATCCAGTAGGGCAAGTTAGCGCTTGCAAAAACCCACATTGACAGTTGCCTCCCATCAACCGCACAGCATAGCGAGGGGGCTCGACCCGGCCACAGCCAAATCATAATTCTTCAGGATATGTGTCGGGATTTTTGGGTTGGCTGCTGGCGCGTGCGGTGTTAGCCGCCACGTACAGTAAACTGGTCGCATGACGATCTAGGTGGAGTTTTTTTGTGAGAAGAGACACAGCAGCACCGCTGATTCTCATCGTGGAAGACGATCGCTCGACCCGCATGTTACTTGAGACTGCGATCGCCGAGGAAGGCTATCGAACGGCCCAGGCCCGAGATGGAGAGGCGGGCCTGGCTGAGTTTCAGCGCGTGCGACCCGATATGGTTTTGCTCGATACAGTTATGCCGGGCATCGATGGCATTGCTTGCTGCAGGGAGCTCAGATCGCTCCCAGGTGGCGATCGTCTCCCAGTTCTGATGATCACCGTTCTCGACGACCGAGACTCAGTGGAACGAGCCTTCGAGGCCGGTGCGACAGACTACATCACCAAACCCATCCACTGGCCCGTGCTCTCCCAGCGCGTCCGTCGCTTGCTCGACAGTCGGGCGCTCGCTCTAGAAGCCGAGCGCAACGCCCTTCTCCTCGAGCGACAGAAAACCTGGGAGCGCCTCATCCGAGATGGCCTCGGCCAGTTGGGCCGCCAGCCCCAGATTGTCAAGCTCCTCGAGCGCGTCCGGAGCTTTTGGCAGATCGATGGTTTGGCCCTCTACGACTGCAGCAGCCCGGGCACTCTGGCTACTGCTACCGCCAACGAAATTGCGACCCCAGCCGCCGAGTCTGTTGCCCGACTCGTCACCGCTGGCAGTATCGATGGCACCCCCGTAGCTTACAGCGACCTGGGTCGCTCGGGCTTGGCCCCTGAAATTCAATCTGCTCTCGAGAAAGCGGGTATCCGGAGCGTTGCAGCAGCTGTGGCAGCCGATCGCTATCTACTGTGCGCCTTCAGCAGCACCCCAGGCGACCGCTGGGATGCCGATACTTTAGAGCGACTCGAAGAGCTAGCCTATCTGACTTTCTTAGCTCTATCGACCTTTCAGCCCACAGCCTGAAGCCTTGGCTTCAGCTAGCCACGCTCTGGGCTTGCTGCTTGCGCTCGCTGTAGCGGTCGGTGAGGTAGTCAGCCTTATCGCGCAGCAGTAGGACAAACTTGTAAAGCTCTTCCATGACATCCACCACGCGATCGCGGTAGGGCGAGTCCTTCATGGTGCCATCTTCATGAAATTCCTGATAGGCCTTTGCCACCGAGGACTGATTGGGGATGACGAACATCCGCATCCAGCGCCCGAGAATGCGCAGCGAGTTGACTGCATTGAACGACTGGGAACCGCCACTGACCTGCATCACAGCCAAAGTACGCCCTTGAGTCGGTCGCACGGAGCCCGTTTTCAAAGGAATCCAGTCGATTTGGTTTTTGAAGACACCGCTCAGGTTGCCATGCAACTCCGGGCTCGACCAGACCTGTGCTTCCGACCACAGGCTGAGCTCGCGCAACTCCACCACCTTAGGATGGGTCTCGGGCACGCTACCGTAGATGGGCAGCTCTGCCGGATGGAAAAAGCGCGTCTCGGCTCCCATCTCAGCAATGATGCGAGCGGCCTCTTCGGCTAGAAGGCGGCTGTAAGAGCGCTCGCGCAGCGAGCCGTAGAGAAACAAAATTTTCGGAGGGCGCTCGCTACTCACGGTCTCCTGCTAGCTCCTTGAGAAACTGTAGCTGGGCCTCTCGCATCTCGGCGGCTGGGTTGGCCGCCGTCACGACCTCAACCGCCCGATCGAACGCCATACCACCCGCGATGAGATACGTCGCGATTGCCGTGCCCGTGCGGCGGCGACCGCTGGTGCAATGGATGGCCACAGCCCGCCCGGCTTGAGTTTGAGTGTCGATAAAGTCTTTGAGCTCCTTTGCCTGTTCGCGACTGGGGGCAGTGCCACCTTTGATGGGAACCCAGCGATGGGGCAGTCCGGCAGCCTCGTAGGCCTCCAAATTAGACGGATCGTCGATGACCGAGACAATCGCTCCGATACCTGCAGCCTGCAGCTCGGATAACTCCTCGGGTGCGGGCTTGCGCGATCCGGCAAGCTTGCCCGGCACGACCCACCAGAGATTGTCAGCAATCGGCTGTAGTTCTTGAGATTCCATAACGCGCGCTATCACAAACAAAAAGCTTATCGAGCATCTCGGAAGTTGCGGGACAAGTACCCGTAGGTAAGCACGGCTAGCTGCGCTCCCAAAATCGGCGCGACCCAGTACAACCAATGATGCTGCCAGAGGCCGCTTGCAACGGCCGGACCCAGAGATCGTGCGGGATTCATGCTCGCACCGGTCATCGGTCCCATGAAGGCGGCCTCCAACGCCACCGTCAAGCCGATAGCAACCCCAGCAAAGCCTTTTGGGGCGCGGCGGTCGAGCCCGGACCCCAGAATCACCACCATCAAAATGTAGGTCAGCAGCACTTCGATAACCAGCGATCGCGACCAGTCGCCCTCGAAGGGTAGGGTCGCTCCCATGCCAGCAACCGGCCCCAGCACGAAGCGTAGAGTCAAAGAAGCGGCAATCGCACCGATACATTGCGCGCTGATGTAAGGGAGCACTTTCTGAGCCGGAAACGAACCGCAGCGCCAAAACCCTAGAGTGACAGCAGGATTGAAATGGGCCTGAGAAATGTGTCCGAACGTGTAAATCAGGGCTGCAACCACCGCCCCAAAGACGAAGCTCACGCCCATGTGACCGAGAGCGCCTTCGCGCAGCGCGTCAACCATAACTGCACCAGTGCCAGCAAACACTAGCACGAAGGTCCCAATCCCTTCAGCAACAACTGCAGGCGACAGTACCCGCCCGAGCGCTACCCCGCACCATCGCATCTGCATTCGATCCAACATAAGTTCCCGTATCCAGTCGAGAAAGTATTCTTGCCTACTCTGAGTAGGATACATCATTCTGAAAAAAATTGATACGTCTGAGATAGCAAAAGCTCTGCCGTACCAAGAGCTTGCAGAACTCCGAACGGGCCAAAACCTCGCGACGCAGCAAGAATCGTTGGTTTCAAGCGTTGTTTTTATCGATCGCGCTGCGGGCAGTAGTCGGAACAGGACTCGCAAGGACCGGTGGGATTCACCGCACAAAGCAAAAACGGCGAGCCAGACCAGTACCGGCAGCTAAAGCGGCGATCGCCCCGGAGCAGGCGCGCGCGCGCGAGGCGACGGCGGATCGACGCGTGGGATTTGAGACGCATGCGCTCGAAGCCTTTGGAGGTCATGGGTTCTCCTCTCCAAATCGTCTGTATAGTTCTATAAGAGTAAGACCTGATGGGAAGCTGCGGATTGCTCGTGGCGAGAACCTCGATGAGAACCTCCTCTAGCTGGTGGCAGCGATTGCAGCGCAACACCTTGGCCCGTTTTGGTGCCCTGTTGCTGGTGTTATTTTACGGTGCGGCCTTCGCTGCCGACTTTGTGGCCCCCTACGACCCCTATGTCTCCCAAAACAACGGCTCTCTGTTACCCCCGACGCAGGTTTATTGGCGCGATCGCACCGGTGCTTGGATCGGACCTCACGTCTATCCCACCGAGCAGGGCCCGACAGATCTCGAGACTGGCGCGCGCGAGATAGCCGTCGACTTCGATCGCCCCGCACCGCTGCAATTATTCGTTCGGGGCGCGGCGTATAACTTTTTGCAAATTCGCGCTCCCCTACCTCCCGCTTGGGAAGAGCGGACCCTTTTTCCGGGTATTCCCAGCCGCTGGCATCTCTTTGGCACGGCAGGCGAGGCTCGGTTCAATTTGCTTGGCACCGATGAATCGGGACGCGATCGCTTCAGTCGCTTGCTTTTTGGGGGCCGCATTAGCCTGAGCATCGGCCTAGTTGGTATCGCTATCTCGTTTCCACTGGGGCTGTTTGTCGGCGGCATCTCCGGCTACTTCGGTGGCTGGATCGATGCAGTTCTAATGCGACTGGTAGAAGTGTTGATGACGGTGCCGGGAATTTATTTGCTGGTGGCCCTGGCTGCAATTTTGCCCCCTAGCTTGACGAGCGCCCAGCGTTTTTTATTAATCGTGCTGATTACGGCATCGATTGGCTGGGCGGGGTTGGCGCGGGTCATTCGCGGCCAGGTGCTCTCGATCAGAGAGCGAGAATTTATTGATGCGGCTAGGGTGATGGGTGCTAGTCCGCTCTATGTCATTGCGCGCCACGTGCTCCCCCAAACAGCTACCTACGCTATTGTCTCGGCAACCCTGGCCGTACCCGGTTTTATCGTGGCCGAATCGGTGCTGAGCTTGATCGGATTGGGCATTCAAGAGCCCGATCCATCCTGGGGAAATATGTTGTCGCTGGCAACCAATGCCTCGATTTTGCTGCTGCAGCCCTGGCTAGTTTGGCCGCCAGCGGTTCTCATTATCGTTACGGTGCTTGCTTTTAACCTGCTCGGCGACGGCCTGCGCGATGCTCTCGATCCCCAGAGCCGCCAGCGCTAGGCAGGCTCTGGGAATTTTGCCGGATCGACCGCTAAATCAACCGAAGGTTTCGAGGTAGCCCCGGACGCGCTCGCGATTCTTGGGACGCTTGAGCTTTTGGAGAGCCCTAGCCTCGATTTGCCGCACCCGCTCGCGGGAAATCCCAAGGTGGCGTCCGGCTTCTGCTAAGGAAGCGGGCTGCGGGCTCTGGGGGCCCATGCCGTAGCGCAGCTCGATGACCTCGCGCTCGCGATCGCTCAGCTCGAGCAGCAGCGCTCTGAGATCTTGAGACAACAGTTGGCGTGTCAGCCGCATCTCGGGGGTCTCACTGGTACTCGCTTCGATGAAGTCGCTCAACTCGCTCTCGCGCTCGTTGCCGACTTTTTGCTCTAGAGACGTCACCCGCGGCAGACAGCTCAAAATATCCGAGACTTCTGCAGGGTCGAGACCGGTCTGGCGAGCGATATCGCCGAGTTCGGGCGTCTTACCTGCGATTTGGAGAAGGTGACGCTGGGCCTGGCGAATTTTACCGAGCTTCTCGAGCACGTGCACGGGTACGCGGATCGTGCGGCTTTGAGAAGCCAGGGCGCGGTTAACGCCCTGGCGAATCCACCAGTAAGCATAGGTACTGAAGCGAAATCCCTTGGTCGGATCGAACTTCTCGATGGCACGCTCTAAACCCAGCGTGCCCTCCTGAATCAAATCGAGTAGATCGAGACCTCGGTTTTGATATTTTTTGGCTATGGAGACCACCAGACGTAGGTTTGCCCGCATCAGTCGCTCTTTAGCCTGTCGGCCGTCCCGTTCGATCGTCTCGATTTCGAGGGAGGTGATGCCGACATGCTGGGCCCAGCAGTCTCGACCATTCTGTAGATCTCGTCGCAGGCAATCGGGGCTCGTCCCCGCTTCGCGAGCCCACTGCTCGTGGGAAGGGGGACGCCTGAGACGACCCTGGAGGCCCCTCCGAGCGTCCAGCAGGAACTCGTAGCGTTGAATTTGGCGATCGCCCCGCTTGGCAGCAAGGGTCCGGACTGCTAGCACCTGCATGTAGCGCTGCACCTTGCGGGCTTCACTAATTTCTTCATCCTGCCGCAGCAGGGGAACTCGGCCGATCTCGGTCAGGTAAGAGCGAACGGAGTCTGATGCGGTTGTCAGTCGCGCGGTATTGTTACGAGAACTGTTGTGAAGACCGTTGCGACTGAAATCTGTCTCGGGCTCGAGGGGAGCCGGGGGGCCAGTTCTTTTTTTGGCTGCCGTTGTTTGCACGACCGTGCTTTCGCTGAGTCCATTCATGGGGTTCAAATGGGCGCGGTTTCTGCCATCGCCTCCAATCCCATAAGACTACAAGATGCACGATTTTGCGAGGTTTTTGGACGAGAATTGATGAAAAGCCCAAGTCAGACCAATCTTTCCAAAAATATCTCAAATGACTTGCAGCTTTGAGTGTCGATTGGCTTCAAATTGAGGTTTTTACAGGAGAGTTGGTGCCGCCACCAACGATGGTGACGATCTCCAGGCGATCGCCAGCCTTTAAAGTAGTAGATTCCCAGTATTGGCGGTGTAAAATTTCTCCGTTGTACTCTAGTGCGACTAAGCGCGGATCGAAACCAAGGCGCTCGAGCGCGATTGGTAGGGGTGTCTGGGCCGGGCATTGCCAGGGCTCGCCGTTAATGGTGGTGGTAATTTCGGGCATGGGCGCGAGTTTGAGATTCTCCAGAAGCTGGCAATCGCGCCCGACCGAGGTTAGAGGCAACTTTACACTCGGGAGTCAAGATCCTAAGTGGGGCAGCGAGGCACAACGGGCGCAGGTAGCCGTAGCAATAATACCGCGCTCCAATCCAGACAATCGATCCGGGCATCGTTACAGCGCTGACGCGACCGGCCAGAAGTGTCAGACGGCAATCTACCTATATGTTTGCGCTTCAAAAATAGTAGGGGCGAGAGGCCACAGAAGCCTCAGGTCGTGAAAATCACTTTGTGCAAGGCCTTCTTATATTCGTTGTCGGCTAGATCGAGCATCTCGGCAAAGAGAGGAGAAAAGGGGCGATTTGTATCCATTGCAGCAAAGTCTTCCAAGGAGCGCCAGTGCCCGAAGTTAATACAGCGCCAGCCATCGAGACTACGATGGGCAGATGGTGCTATACAGTAATGGAACACGATCTCAACCATAAGCTAGTCTAATGCA
>CAYTBI010000085.1:0-11625 GCA_964435975.1 uncultured bacterium | reverse complement strand
GGTCTTACGCAAAAATGCACCGACGCGCGTGATGCGAGGATCGTTTTCATTTTTGAAGAAACAGCCACTGGCTTGATTGCGAACGGTGTGCTTGAGGGCTTCGGCATCGACTACCATCGACCGGAATTTCCAGATCCGGAAGCGGCGACCGTGCAAGCCGACTCGGACTTGGCTGAAGAATATTGGGCCGGGGCTATCGAGACGAATCGCTACTGCAATGGGCGCCAATAACAGCGCGCAAACCACGAGGCCGACAATCGCACCGATGATGTCGAGCATCCGTTTGAGGGGGCTGTTAGCAATCCGAATGGCTGGGAGGTCCGGTTGCTCTTTGTCAAGCGCTGGCAAGCTGCTGGGTGCGTCCTGCAAGAAGCTCGCGGAGATGGGAGATAATGCGACAAGCTGGGTGAGTGCCATGGGTGGAGATCCTTTTTGAGCGATCGAGGACAAGTTTTGATGTGATTTGCGTCACTGAAACTATTAAACTCCACCCAGGTTGTTGCCAAAGTTCGCGTAATGTTCGACTTCTCGGATGCGGGTTTGACTGATGTTGCTGGAGTTGTTGTCGGGTGTATGATTTCGCAGCCAACCCCCTATAGCTGGCTGGAGCGGGCCCTGCAAACTCTACACCGGGCCGATTGGCACCGCACGCCCCGCTCGCTGTGCGGGGCCCCCGGACCGATCGCCCTAACAACAGACGGTCGCGCGCTGCTGAATTTTGCGAGTAATGATTATTTGGGCTTAGCCGGCGATAAACGCCCGGTCGCCGCCGCACGGGCCGCCGCGCGCGCCTGGGGCACCGGCAGCACGGGCTCGCGCTTGCTGACCGGAGATCGCCCCTTACACCGCGAATTAGAACGGGCGATCGCTCGCCGCAAGCAAACCGACGATGCCATCGTTTTTAGCTCGGGTTATTTGGCGAACCTGGGAACCATTGCCGCGCTCGTCGGCCCGCGAGATTTGGTCTTGGGCGATCGCTACAATCACGCCAGCCTGAAAAATGGCGCGCGTCTCAGCGGTGCCACCATTTATGAGTACCCTCACAACGATGCTGGCGCCCTCGAGGCGCTCCTCGCCGAGCAGCGATCGGCCCACAGGCGCTGCCTGATTGCCACCGACAGTGTCTTCAGCATGGACGGCGACCTTTGCCCTCTGCCCCAACTCCTCAAGCTTGCCGCAAAATACGAAGCCATGCTCCTTGTCGATGAGGCCCATGCCACCGGCGTCTTGGGCGCCACAGGAGCGGGTTGCGTGGAACACTTTGAGTGCATCGGGCAACCCCTGGTGCAAGTGGGAACCCTTAGCAAGGCCCTTGGCAGTCTTGGCGGCTACGTAGCCGGATCGGCTACTCTTATCGACTATCTGCGCAACCGTGCCGCCAGCTGGATCTACACCACTGCCCTGAGTCCCGCTGATGCAGCCGCAGCCCTCGCGGCGCTCGCCGTCGATCGCCGCGAGCCCCAGCGCCGCCATCGGCTCTGGCAAAACGTCGCCACTCTCAAGCGCGCCCTGGCTACTGCGGACATTACCACCCTACCTTCAGCATCTCCCATACTTTGTATCCAGCAGCCAACTCCCGCCGCAGCCCTCGCGCGATCGGCACGCCTAGAAGCGGCTGGTATCTTTGCCCCAGCCGTGCGCCCACCAACAGTACCCACCAGCCGCATCCGGCTGACGCTCTCGGCCGCCCATACCGACGAGCACCTACGGCAGCTCGTCACCGGGCTCCGCGCTTAAGTCTCGGCAGCAGTTGCCTCGCTAGCCGCCTCGGGCTTGAAGAATGCTGTCGAAATCCAACGAGTCAGAATGTGGCAGAGCAAACCCATCGGACCCGCAAACAAACACAGCGCGAGCGAGTGTACCGTCCAAACCCCAGTGCGCTGGCCCTCCAGATAAATCCAGCGGCCGACAAACAAATCCATCACCAGAAAGTGCGTCCAACCGGTGGCAGCGGCCGTTTCTTCGCCGAGAAATGTGGTCACCGCCTCGAGAGTTGGGTTTGCCAATGCTTGGGCCGACTCGCTATCGAGGGTCTTCACAAACAAATAAACGTACAGCCCGGCTAGCAAAACGAAGGGCACAAACGACGCCATCACCCGCCGCGTCACGCCCCAACCCGGCAAAAGAATCATCAGCAGCCAAAATGGCAGCACGAAGAGATTGGAGAGATCGAAAAGCTGCGAAACATTCATAGGACCACCGCGTGCTTGAGCTCAGCTTAGCAGAACTCGCCCCAAGCAATTGGGGCGGGCCCGCACGAGCCAAACTCCTCAAGTCGGGTACTTTTTAAACAAATCTTTGGGATCGCTCGAGGTCAAGCATTAACAGCTAGATGGCGACAAGACAAGCGGTCTTCGAGTAGGGCGCCGATGGTCTCCCCGGAATAAAGTTCCAGCAGAGCTTCGGGCTCGGTTTCAAACCGCAGGCACTGGCCGGGGAAAATAGCTCGCTCTAGCACCAGCCCATCACCAACAAAAACTCGAGCGATCTGAATGCGATCGCTCGAGTTTTTGTAAGCGCAGGTAATGAGAGTCGATACTGGCGGGTCGAGGAGGCTAGATAGAATCATCTCAGGCACATTGTCAGGGGCAGCGATGTGAGGCGACCGCGAGCGAAATGGGCGCGGGCAACTGCCCCGAAGGTTATCGCTTAGAGCCAATGTAGTATGGGCTCAAATCAATAACTCTCTTTTTTCAGAATTTATTAATAAGTTCTAGTGATTAAAAATCAACCGTTTACTGGCAAAAATGCCAAAAAAATACCCTGCCTGGCCGGAGTTTTCAGGCAGGGTCCGATGCTGTCGCCGGTTTACTCGCGATTGCTGCTGTTGAAGGCAATCAGCAGGCGCAGGATAAAGACAAACAGGTTGACGTAGGTGAGATACATCGAGAGCGCCGCACTCAGGTACTGCTCGTCGCGGTAAGACCGGGGCAGCACGTAAAAATCAATGATTGCCGCGCCGCAGAAGACGAATGCGCCCACACCGGAGATGCCGATTTCGAGCCAGCCGGGGGTGTAGACGCCGAATAAGGCCAGGACCAACTGCAAGACGGCCATGATAATCAGGCCCGTCAGACCGAGACGGAAGGTCGCCATCAGCGGCAGGGCGTCTTCCTCAGATAAATTGGACCCCACTTGACGGCCGAGAATGAAGGCCGCCCCGCAACCGAGGGCTGCCAGGGCAATGCCCTGAATGCCAACTCCGGAAACGCCCAGGGCAACATAGATGAGCGCGCTCAGAGTATAGCCGGTCAGCAAGCTGTAGACCGCGAGCACCGGCAGTGCGGTGTCGTTGTCGCCTTTTTGGGCGACGTTGCTCGCCCAGAAGAAGAGGGCAAACTCAGCAATCATCGCGACGAAAAAGGTTCCAGAAAAGAGCTGGGGGTTGCTCCCGAGAACGCCGAGGCCGCCGTAGACGCCAACAGACGTCAACACCAAGCCACCCCCAAGATAGGGCAGGGCATTGGCGATGACGTTAGGGCCGACTAAACTCTGACCCCGCGCCTTGGAAATTGCCTCGCGGAAGTTCGAGGTATTGCTCATGTTCTCTTCCTCTTTGAAATAGATGGCTCTCAAACGAGCCTATTTGTTATTTTGACTGACTCAGACAGTGGCTTGCAGTTGCGGATCGCCTCACCCGCGCGCCTCAGACCAAGCGATCGAGTTCTGCAGCAAGATCGAAGTCTTTGGCCGTCAAACCACCCGCGTCGTGGGTCGTTAGGGAGACAATCACCTTATTGTAGGAAATCTCGAGATCGGGATGATGACCGGCAGCTTCAGCAGGTGCGACCAGACGATCGACAAAGGCCACCGCCCGAATGAAATCTTCGAACTTGAAAGTTCGCCGGATGAGATTGTCTTCCAAGGTCCAACCGGCCGCCAAGCGCTCCAAGCGCGTTTGGATCTCGGCAGTATTGAGTAATTGGCTCATAAGCACTCCAGAGCTGTCTCTGGCGGCTAGGCTAGCAAAAATACCCCCTAAAAAACTATCCGCCCTCGTCGGGGAACTTGCGTTCCAAACGAGGGCGGTCTAGTCGGGTCGTTACTGATTGGGAACCTGACTGCCGGGAGAAACTCCAAGGGCAACGTTGACATTCGGCTTCCGAAGAAGCTCGCACAAGGTAACCGCTTAGAGAGCGGCCCCGGCGCACAGCCGGATGACATCAACCAGGCGACCCACGGGTTTATTACTCTCAGACATGGGCATCACCTCCTGCTTTCCTAAGCGGTAAATTTCTGTAGTGGACTCTGACTAATCTAGCACGAGTTGCCGCAGGCGGACGGAATGTTTCCCTAAAAACTATTCAGCTGCGATCGCCTCGGGTGCTAGCTCGAAATTGGCCGTGACTGCTTGAACGTCGTCGAGTTCTTCGAGGGTATCGATCAAGCGCAATAGGAAGCGGGCTTGCTCGGGGTCGCCAACACTCACTTGATTTTCGGGGATCCAGCGCAGCTCGGCCTCTCTGACGGAAAATCCTGCCGCTTGCAAGGCCTGGTTGACGCGCTCTAGGTCGCCGATTGCTGCAGTTACCTCGGCGCCAGGAAATTCCGGATCGTCGCTGAGGTCGTAGCTCTCGGCCCCACAGGCGAGGGAAACCTCAAGCAGAGATTCTTCTTCAATGTCGCCCTCGAGGCTGACGATACCCCTCTGAACGAACATCCAGCTCACGCAACCGGTTTCTCCCAAGTTGCCGCCATTTTTGCTGAAGGCGGCTCGTAGGTCGGCAGCAGTGCGGTTGCGGTTGTCGGTGAGGGCTTCGATTAGAATTGCCACGCCGCCAGGGCCGTAGCCTTCGTAGCGAATCGCCTCGAGTTGGCTGTCGCCACCTTGAAGGGTGCCCGCCCCTTTGGCGATCGCGCGCTCGATGTTGTCATTGGGGATGCCTGCTGCTTTGGCTTTCTCAATAGCCGTACGCAACTGAAAGTTACCCTCAGGGTCGGGAAGGCCGTTGCGGGCCGCAACGATAATGGCCCGCGAGAGCTGGGTGAAGGTTTTACCCTTTTTGGCATCGACTCTGGCTTTTTGGCGCTTGATATTCGCCCATTTGCTGTGTCCGGCCATCGCAATTACTGGCGCTTTACTCGGCTGTGGTGCCCGTGGCCTATTTTAGGCGAAGGGCATAGGCAACGGAGCCGAGCAGCCCTGCTTTGGGGTTCAGCGCCACCTGTAGGGGCACCCCATCGAGCACCGCGCTGATGCGGCCTTTTTGCTTGAAGATTTCCACGAAGCGGTAGCGCTCGAGCAGGGGCAAAATTTTGGCAGCAATACCCCCGGCGATATAGAGGCCGCCGTAGGGCAAAAGTTTGAGGGCAAGGTTGCCCGCTTCGGCAGCATAGGCCCCAACGAAAAGTTCTAAGGTTTTTTCGCAGAGGGCATTGCTCTGGTCGGTAGCGGCTTTTGAAATTTCGGCTGCCGGATCGGTGGCGGTGGGCTGGCCTTGCTCTTGCGCTCGCACGAGGGCGGCAATCTTCGGCGCCTCGGGGTCTTCGCCGCGATCTCTGAGAAACTGATAGATAGCTAGCACGCCCTGACCCGAGACGACGCGCTCGACAGACACCCGGTCTAGCTGATGGCGGCGGCGAATGTCGGCTAGCAAGCCGTACTCGAGTTCGCTGCGAGGGGCAAAGTCGGCATGGCCGCCCTCGGTGGCAAACACGCGATATGCCCCGCCATCCCGGATGAGGAAGGCCTCTCCCAGGCCGGTTCCCGCGCCGATGACGCCAACAGGCGACTCGCTCCGAGGCGTGCCTGCCTGCAGCACGTGCCGGTCTTTGGGGGGCAATTGCACCACGCCGTAGCTCATCGCAGCAAAATCATTGAGGAGTTCGACGCGCTCTAGGTTTAGCTCGCGCGCGAGGCGCGCGGTATCGAGTTCCCAGTCGAGATTGGTCAGTCGGCTGCGACCATCGACGACCGGACCGGCGATCGCAAAGCAGGCAATTTCGGGGATGCGATCGGCCGAGATATCGGCGAGGAACTCCCGCACCATCGGCACTAGATCGGAGTAGGCCTGCGAGGAGTAGGTCCGCTCGAGATCGGTCGAGATCGCATCGGTTCCAGTGGCCGAGAGCAGTCTGAGGATGGTCTTGGTCCCACCAATGTCACCAGCAATGAGTCGGGGCATCGTTCGAAGAGTTGCGAGAAAGTTTAGAGAGTCTTCTCCCACGTTTTAGCTTCTCGAGTGGGTGTTATCTTCCCAATCGGTGCAAACCGTAACGCCAGGCTGGCTCAGGTGAGCCGTATCTCCGGCCAGCAACACCTGCCATCCCGAGGCAGTCTCGACAAACTGCAGCAGACTGCAAGGCGAAGTGTCGAACGCGGGCGGGTCGGCAATGTCGAGGGCTGCCGCCACCGCCGCTGCCCCAAATGCATGGCCGACTAGGACGAGATTGCCGGTCGTGCGGTCCAGGAGATGGCGCAGCGTGCGACCGAAGCGTGCCTCGGCCTCGGCCAAACTGGCCTCAGGGTACGTTGGCGACTGGTAGCTGCGGTAACCAACCTCAACGCAGGAGTAGTGCCGCTGCAGATCGGCAACGGCCATCAGGCGCGGTGGCGATCGCATCCAATCCGGATTGAGCCATTCCCCCAAACCTGCTTCTAGGTACAAAGGCATTGCCAAAGCAGTCGCCAGAGGCGCGGCTGTTTGCACGGCGCGTAGGTAGGGCGAGCAAATAATCTCTGCGATTGCCTCTTCACGCAGTCGCGCGGCCAGCTCCCGCGCCTGCACGTGCCCTTCTGAAGAGAGGGGTGGATCGTAGGGACGATCTGCTACAATAAAATATTCTGGGTGCAAAAAGTCGTAGCGATTGCCATGACGGGCAAACCAGAGCGAGCGCTCTTGCAAGGGCATTGCAGTCACCAGGCATCGTATAGGATGCAGCCTTCGGTCGGGGTTGTTGCGTTCTCTTTATACTTCCTCGAGCGGTGTCTCTTCTGCTTTCTGGCCCAGATCGTCGCGCGACACGCGTGAATTGCGATCTGCCTCTTTATCTCTCCCGGTTTCAATGTTAGGATTGTAGAAAAACATTGAATTTTGGAATAAAAGTTAACAGTTTGCAGGGTTACTAAACCAAACAGCGAGATCGGGCTGTCTCTACAGGCTGCCGCCGACCGGGCCTCCAGTGAGGAGTGCCAAAGCTGTCTTCTGCAGGGTTCGCCAGGGTTCGAGCGACCTTCAGTCTCTATCTAAGTTTCTGAGGATTCCGGTCTTGGCAGACCACTCTGATTTCCATTTCCGCGACGGGTTGCCGGCGGCTACGGCTTCCGCCCATGCTCTGGCCCATCGTCAACCCGACGCAGCTTAGTCCGAACCATAACTCTCTGTACCAATGAAAACCGCGCAAACTTCTACCGACCTCGTTCGCACTTACCTCAAGGAGATCGGCCGCGTTCCCCTCCTCACCCACGAGGAGGAGATCCAGTACGCCAAGCAGGTGCAGCAGCTAATCGCTCTGCAGGCGATCAAAGACGAGAGGGAGAAAGAAACCGGGCAATTCATCTCTGAGACAGACTGGGCCGAGGCCGCCGATCTCGAGATCGCTCAATTGCGCAAGCGCGTTGCCGCCGGAGAGCTTGCCAAGCGCAAGATGGTCGAGGCTAACCTACGTCTGGTGGTCTCTGTCGCTAAGAAATATATCAAGCGCAACCTGGACCTGCTCGACTTGATCCAGGAAGGCACCATTGGCATGCAGCGCGGCGTCGAGAAGTTCGACCCGACTAAGGGCTATCGTTTCTCGACTTATGCCTATTGGTGGATTCGTCAGGCCATCACCCGCGCGATCGCCGAGAAAAGCCGCACGATCCGGCTGCCCATACACATTACGGAAAAACTCAATAAGATCAAGCGCGCCCAGCGCCAGCTCTCCCAGACCCTGGGCCGGGCAGCAACGGTTACCGAGCTGGCGACTGAGTTAGATCTGACGCCCAAGCAGGTGCGAGAGTACCTAGAGAAGGGCCGCCAGCCCCTATCTTTGGACCTACGCATCGGCGACAATCAAGATACCGAGCTAGGCGAGCTGCTCGAGGACGACGGCGTCTCTCCAGAAGACTTCGCAACTCAGTCTTCTTTGCAGAACGATCTCGAGCGCCTGATGGCGGATCTGACCCCCCAGCAGCGCGAGGTAGTCGCCCTGCGCTACGGCCTCGGTGATGGTCAGCCACTGACTTTGGCGAGCATTGGCAATCGCCTGAACATCAGTCGCGAGCGCGTGCGCCAGATCGAGCGTGAGGCCCTCTCGAAGCTCCGCAAGCGCAAGTCAGACATGCGCGAGTATCTCGCTAGCTAGAGCGCGGCAAACTTCGGCACTGAAAGCGATCGGGGACCGTGAGTGTGGAAAACACGACACGCCCGGTCTTTCAGTGCAGCTGCTACGATAATCGCAACGTTGACGGAGGCGAGTGACGCGATGAACGACCAATTCGATCGCGAACGGCAAGACTTTTTTGAGGAGGCTCAAGAGGCGGCCAACAGTTCTGATAATCTCTGGCAATACGTGCAGTCACTCAATCCCGAGATTATCGAGCAGCTCTCTCGACCTCAGTCGAAAGAGGTATTCCACGTGATGGAGCGCAACATCATTGGTCTGCTGGGCGGCCTGCCCTCGGAGCAATTTGGTGTCACCATTAACACCAGTCGCGAGCATCTCGGCAAGCTGCTGGCATCGGCGATGATGAGCGGCTACTTTCTGCGCAACGCCGAGCAGCGCATGTCTTTCGAGCGGACGATCCAGGGCAACGATGGGCTTGTCGGCAGCGACGAGTAGGCCCGGCCCGCAAGATCGAGAGCTACGGGCTCGAGAGCTACAGCAGCTGCGCCGCCAGTTGCTTGCCTGGTACGCCCGATGTGGGCGAGACTTGCCCTGGCGGCGCACCCGCGATCCCTACGCAATCTGGATTTCGGAGATCATGCTCCAGCAAACCCAGGTTGTCACCGTCATTCCTTACTACCACCGCTGGTTGGCGCGCTTTGCGACTGTCGAGGCCCTCGCTATAGCCGACTTGCAGGATGTCTTGAAGGCCTGGGAAGGTCTGGGGTACTACGCCCGCGCTCGCAACCTGCACCGAGCGGCCGGAGAAATCGTCAGCCGCCACTGCGGGGGATTCCCGACCCAGTTAGAGGCTGTGTTGGCACTCCCTGGTATCGGCCGGACCACCGCTGGCGGGATTTTGAGTGCAGCCTTCGCGCAGCCGATTGCGATCCTCGATGGCAATGTCAAACGCGTGCTGGCCCGCCTGCTCGGGCTGTCGGTACCCCCCGCCCGAGCGCTAGGCTACCTCTGGGAGCAGTCCGACCGCCTGCTCGACCGAGCGCAGCCGCGAGAGTTCAACCAAGCTCTGATGGACCTCGGCGCGACGGTTTGCACGCCCCGCCAGCCCGCCTGCTTTGGCTGCCCCTGGCACCCTAACTGCCGAGCATACCAACAGGGCCGCCAAACACAACTCCCGATGCGCGAACCGAAAGCCCCCCTCCCCCACAAAAGAGTTGGCGTCGCCGTCATTTGGGACGATCGCGACCGGATTTTGATCGACCGCCGCCGCCCGGAAGGCCTGCTAGGGGGGCTCTGGGAATTTCCGGGAGGCAAGGTTGAAGCTGGCGAAACCGTCGTCGATTGCGTGCGCCGAGAAATTAAAGAAGAGCTCGATCTCGACATTGAAGTCGGCCCCTGGCTGCTCGATGTGACGCACGCCTACACGCATTTCCGGGTAACGCTCCACGTACATCACTGCCGCTACCGAGGTGGGATACCCAAGCCTCTCGAGTGCGACGAAATTCGCTGGGTCGAGCCGTCGGCTTTGGGCGAGTTTCCCTTTCCCAAGGCAAATATTAAGATTATCGCGGCGCTGCCACGGCGGTCGCCCTTTTAGCACGCTGCGCCACCAGTTCGGCTGCCAGAGAAATTGCCCCTTGGAAGCTGGTGGCATCGGCGATGCCGCGCCCAGCAATGTCAAAGGCCGTCCCATGGTCGGGAGAGGTTCGCACGAAAGGCAAGCCAATGGTGGTGTTGATGGC
This sequence comes from uncultured bacterium, assembly GCA_964435975.1. GTDB lineage: Bacteria > Cyanobacteriota > Cyanobacteriia > Cyanobacteriales > Rubidibacteraceae > CAYTBI01. Next base: position 1,615 of record CAYTBI010000085.1, on the reverse strand, counting down.
TCGGTCGAAGGCCATCAGCTTGACCGGAATGAGCCCCTGGTCGTGATAGAGCGCGAGATATCCATCTGCCGCGCCAGAGGCATTGGCATCGGCGTACCAGGCTTTGCCGGGGCCGACCCAGAGCGTGTCCGGTGGCACCGGCCCCACGAGATCTAGGTTCGGACGCTGGCGGCGCTCGCCCTCGAGCCAGGGCAAAATGAGGTCTCGCTCTTCGCAGCCGAGCTGGCCGGCTTCGCCGCTGTGGGGATTGAGCCCAGAAACGGCGATGCGCGGGGCCCTGAGGCCAAAATCAACCGCCAAGCACTCAGTTAGTAAGTCTAGCTTGCGGGCCAACAATTCCTGCGTGAGGGCAGCAGGAACGGCCTTGAGGGGAATGTGGGTAGTGGCCAACAGCACCCGTAGCGTCCAGCCCGTGTGGGGCGATCGCGCCACGAAAAGCATCCCGAAGCGACGGCAGCCGGCCGCGCGAGCGCAAACTTCCGTTTGGCCGGGGAAATCGTGCCCTGCGGCTTGCCAGAGAGACTTGGCAATGGGAGCGGTCACGACGCCTTGAAACTCGCCTGCTACCGTGCGGGCCAGAGCTGTTTTGAGGTAAGCAAAGCTCGCCGCTCCCGTCGTCGCATCGCCGTGCCCGGGCTGGCTCTCGCTGCCGAGGGGCACATCGAGAATCTCAAAGCTGCGCGGGTCGGCCAGAGGCACGCTGCTACGCTTGCTGAGAGCCTCGTGGGCGCGCTCGAGTAGTATCCGACTGCCGACAACAACTAAATCGGCAGCTGGCAGGGCAGCGGGGTCAGCGAGGGCTTTGAGGAGAATTTCTGGGCCAATGCTGGCGGGATCGCCGAGGGTAAGAGCAAGACGGGTCATGGGGTTCTAGGGTAACTATAACGAAGTGGCAATCGCACGCCCGGACAGCCAACCGGTGGTCCAGGCGCTCTGGAAATTAAAGCCGCCCGTAATAGCGTCAATATCAAGAATTTCGCCAGCAAAATGCAAGCCCGGTTGGTGGCGGCTAGCCATGGTTTTAAAATCGACCCCTTTGAGGCGCACGCCACCGCAGGTAACGAACTCATCTTTGAAAATACCCTTGCTGGTAATCTCGTAGCGCCCGGCAACGAGTTCGCGGGCGAGGGCCTGCAGCGCTTTTTTGGAGACTTCGCTCCAGCGGGTGGCGGGAGTGATGCCAGTGTGGGCCACCAACTGTTGCCACAAACGTCGCGGCAGCTCCACCGGAGAGTGGCTGCTCACCTGACGGCGGGGAAACTGCTGGCGCGCCTGCCGGAATTCTGCTTGCAGCGTTTCGAGATTGTGGTTTGGCAACCAAGCAATTTCGAGGGGCGCGCGATAACCGCGCTCTTTGAGGGCGCGCGCCCCCCAGGCCGAGAGTTTGAGGGCCGCTGGGCCGCTGAGGCCCCAATGGGTTACCAAGAGTGGGCCGATTTGCTCGAGAGGAGAGCGCTTCTTGCCGACCTCGAGCAAGCGCAGGCGCGCCTGCGGTACGCTAACGCCAGCCAGGTCGTCGAGGCGCACATCGGCAATGGCAAAAGTAAATAATGATGGCACTGTCGGGATGATATCGTGGCCGAAAGTAGCAGCCAAACGGTACCCACCAGGAGCG
>CAYTBI010000084.1:0-11921 GCA_964435975.1 uncultured bacterium | reverse complement strand
ATGGCATTGCCGGTAATGCCATTGCTGTCGTGCGGATCGCTATCAGGACTGGCTGCTGTAGAAGCCGAGAGCGTGCCACCGTTGAGGGTTACGTTTTGGGCAGCAATTGTCAGGTTGCCAGCCGGTCCTGCGACTGAGTTTTCCACAGCAATCGTGGCATTCTCGACCTTTAGCTCGGGGGTCTCGAGCTGGATGTCGCCTGCGATCGCCGTGGTGAAAGACTCTGCCGCGATCGTCGGTGGGGTGCCGGTCGTTCCCCGCAAGGTAATTGATTCGGTGGCTTCAACTGCAATGCTGCCTGCGGTCCCGCTCGCACCCGCGAGGATCTGACTAAAAAGACCGCTCCCCGCGCCTTTTAAGGTCACCGTACCTGCTTTGATGGCAATCGAGCCCGCATCGCCATCGCCAGCAGTGCTGATATCGATGCGGCCCCCGTCAGCGAGGGTTAGCGAGTCGGTCGCAAGCTGGACGCCGAGGGTATTGCCATTTTCTGCATCTTCATCGACGAGGCTAAAAATCCCGCTCGGCTCGGCAGTCAGAGGAGTCGCTCCGGTTGCCGTTACCGTTTGCGCCTCAATACTAATGAGGCCAGCATTACCTTGGCCGCCAATGCTATTAAAAACGCGTCCTCCCTCTTTGAGAGTTAAAGACTCCGCCTTGATGAGAATGCCCCCCGATTCGCCAATGAGAGTAGCCTCGTCAAACTCACTAAAGATGCCGCTTGGTTCCTCGGTTATGACCCCAAATTCATCTCCCTCTTCGTCTAGGTTGGGGTCGAGGGCAGACCCAACGATCTCGATGCCCTCGCGAGCGATGACCGTCACCGCTCCCGCACTGCCCTGACCTTCGGTGTCAGCCGAGATACGAGCGCCGTCTTCTAGGCGCAGCGACCCAACCTCTACAGTGATATCGATGCCTTGCGAATTTGGGCGATCGGTATCGCTGAGCTCGCTGGCAATGCCGCTGGCGGCATCGGAATCGCTAATAGCCGATCCCGAAAAAATTGCCGCGCCGCTGACTCTGACATTGATGCTGCCAAGGGACCCCGCACCAAAAGAATTGGCCTCAATGCGCGCGCCCGCCGAGAGGGTCAGGGTTTCGGCTTCGACGAAAATACTCCCTGCATCGCCAGTTGCTTCGGCTTCGACTAGGCCGAAGATACCGCTCGCTACTTCGTTGGCAAAGGATTCGCCAGTTGCCGCGAGCGTCCCCGCGCGCACCTCGATTGGCCCCGTATCTCCCACGCCATCAGCAATCGTGCGGATCTGCGCGCCACCCGTAAGGGATAATTCTGCGGCGGTAACTGCGATACTGCTGCCCGCGCCGGCTGCCTCGATGGCGGCTGCCTCGCGCAGGCTTATCCGTCCGGCAGCTCGCGGGTCGGGGGCAACCAAGCCAGGCGAGTCGCCTGCCAAAGCAATCGTTCCCGCGCCGGCGAGCCCGGCGACGTCTGCTCTGGCGCGCTCGACGCGCAACTGACCGCCATCAAAAATAATCTCTGGCCCAGCGAGCGCTCCGTTGCGGCCGGGTTGAAGCTCCAGAAGCCCCCGGACTTCCAGCGAGCTGACCTGCTGGGAAAATTGCAGGGCAGACGGGGCAACGGTCAACAAAGGTGGCGCTTGCGGGTTGGTGGCGCTAAATGTGCCGCGATCGCCAAATTGCAGCGCTTCTGCTGTCGATGCGACAAAGGCACCTTGAAGATTTAACTGGGCATTAGGACCGAAGAGAATGCCATTGGGGTTGAGCAAGTAGAAATTAGCCGGCCCGTCAACGCCGAGGGTTCCCAAAATAAGCGAGCGATCGCCTCCAGTGACCCGCGTAAAGATATTGCTAATTCCTGCAGGATTGCCAAAGAGAACCTGCTGCCCTGCTTTGATGTTGAAGTCCTCGAAGCTATGAAATAAGTTACTCCCCCGCGTCGCACCACCCTCGATGCGAACGGCGGCCGTCCCGGCTCCTCCGACTTGAGTGCGCTCGACACCCAAGCTGCCATCCGGGACGATTTGGGCGAGGGCAGGCCTTGCAGTCAGCACCAGTAAAAGCAGCCCCGACAGGGCAAATGGATTTAAGCCACGATTATTCCGAAGCATCGAGCGAGAGCCTCCACCATCTTAAGAACATGAAAAGCGCCGAGCTGCTTAATTTTCCCGATACGCCTTGGGAGTAAGGCCGGTTGATTGCCGAAAGCTTTTTGTAAAGTGGCTCTGGTTGGCAAAGCCGCACTGTAGGGCAATCTCAGAGATTGGTAGGCTCAGATTTTGCTTGAGGAGATACTTGGCTCTCTCGATTCGCTGCTGAATGATATATTGACGCAGGCTAATGCCCAAGGCTTGCTTGAACAGACGAGAAAAATGAGATTGGCTCATACCGACTACCGCAGCAATATCAAGGAGCTTTAGATCTCGATCTAGATGCCGGTGAATGTGTTCGATCGCGCGCCTCAGGCTCCAGGCAGGTAGACCCTCAGGTGGCTCGGGCACCAGTAGGCGCTCGTCGGCTACGGCTGCTGCGGCTGAGTCTATCGGCAGGGTCACCGAGCGCGTCATTCCCTCCCCTGGAGTCGTGCTGGTCTCGATCTCACCGCCGCCGCAATCGACCAGACGCTCCACAATTGCAAGCCCCAGATCGGGCGCGCTCTGGGCGTTCTCTTTCTGCTGAAAGCCGGCATGGAAAGTCGTGCTGACATTATCGAGCATGCCATCGCTGCGGTCTTTAACTTGGAGAACGAGCGCGTCGCCAGTCTGCATCACTTTGAGCCAGATTGTCGCCCCTGCCGGAGAGCGATGGGCTGCTTCCGAGAGCAAGCCTTTGAGAATGTGCTGAAAGATTTGTGGATCGAAGTAGACGAAAAGTTCTTCGAGACCGCAGGCGCAGACAAGCTGATTTGTACTGCTGAGTTCGTCTGCAACGACGCGCGCGCGCTCGACAGCATCGAATTTTTCTGGCTTGAGGAGTATGCGGTGCGAATCGATTTTTTCGAGAAGTAGCAGTTGCTCGAGTAGGCGATCGACATCTGTAATGGCTGTTTTTATGTTACACAGGTAGTCGCGGATTTTTTCTTCTGAAAAAGCATGGCCCCTTAAATGGGATGCAATCGTGCTGGCAGCCATCAACGGATTTTGCAGCTCCCGAGAAGCCAGACTGAGATACTGCGATCGCAGCTCGCGGTCGGACCGCGCGGTTGCTTGGCTCTGGCGGACATCTGCCAGTTTTTGCTGGACTTGCATCTCTGTCTGATGCCGAGTCAGGGCGATTTCAATGGCCGCGCGCAACTCTGGTGTAGAAAATGGTTTTTGAATGTAGCCGTATGGGTTCGTGCTTTTTATGCGGCTGAGGGTTTGCTCGTCGGCGTAGGCTGTCAGATAGACAATCGGGATGCCGAGGGTGTTGTAAATTTGTCGAGTTGCTTCGGTGCCATCTATTTCTCCCGAGAGGCGAATATCCATCAATACCAAGTCGGGTCGGGTTGTTGTCGCCGCCGCGATCGCTTCTTCTCCAGAATCGACAACATCAGAAATAATATAGCCGAGGCGCTCGATGTGGCTGGCTAAGTCTTCGGCGACGATGGCTTCATCTTCAACGATGAGAATTTTAATATCGCTCACGGTCGCTCCTGCGGGTTGACCCTGGCCTTGGGAAACTGAATTTCAAAGCACGTGTAGCCATCTTGGCTTGCAATTTTCAACTCGCCCTTGAGCTGGCGGGTCAGGGCACGAGTCAGCCTGATTCCCAAAGTTCGTTTTGAGTTGAGATCGAAATCAGCAGGCAAGCCAATCCCGTTATCGCAGACTCGCAAGCAATAGGTTTCTCGATTTAGGGGAAACATATCGATACAGACGCGACCCTTTTCATTATTAGGGAAGCCGTGTTCGATCGCATTTGAAATTGACTCATTGAGCAATAGGCCGCACAAGATAGCCGTGTCGAGGCTGAGGCCGCAGTCTTCGACAGATAGATCTATTTCTACGCGCTGTTGTGCCTGGTAGGCAACCAGCAGCTCTCGCACTAGGGTGCTGACATACGCTTCGAGATCGACTTCGCTTAAGCGCTCTAGCTGATAGAAGTTCTGGTGAATGAGTGCCATGGCCCGCACGCGATTTTTGCCTTCTTCGAGAATGGATAGCGCCCTCGGATCCCGCACGTACTCGGACTGCAACGAAAACAGGCTGGAGATGATTTGCAGGTTGTTTTTAACGCGGTGATAAACCTCCTTGAGCAATACTTCTTTCTCCTGCAGGGAGAGTTCGAGCTGGCTCTGTGCTTCGGTACGGGTCTCGACTTCCTGTTGCAGCAATCGGTTCTTTTCATCGAGTTCGGCCGTGCGATCTGCGACCCGTTCTGCGAGCGTCTTCGCCCGGTCGGTAAGCTGCCCGTTTGCAAACGCAAGCTGCATGTAAGAGGCCTGCAGATCGCTCCAGAGTCGGTGGCCGGCACTGGCCGTGGCAGCCCCTGCTAGCGCGAGCAGCTCGGGCACCAGAGCGATCCACCACCCCGCCAAAAACCAAGAGTAAGCAAAGGCAACGAGCCCGCCTGCGAGCACGACGACAACTGCCATGGTTTGGGCCGGAGAAACCAAGCGAGAGCCCCCCAGGAGTGCCCCCACAACGCTCCACAGCATAATCCAGACCCACTCGAGCGCTTCGGGCCAGAAGCGAAAGATCGGTCGGCCATCGATGGCCGCGCTGACAATTTGGCTGGCGAGATCGGCATGGATCTCCACGCCAGAAAGCGTCGTCTCCAGGCTGTTGGAGTAGGGGGTATAAAACCGGTCTTGGTAGCTCTCCGCCCGCAATCCGATTAAAACAATGCGATCGCTCACGAGATCTTTGGGAAAATTCCCGGCGTGCGCGTCCGAGAACGACAAAACGGGGAAGGCTCCGGGCATGCGGTGGAAGTTGGCGAGAATCTGGTAGCCGCCGAGGGGCACGTTGACATAGCCGCCATCGTGAGCTTCGAGGGGCTCGAACCGAGCCCGACCGAGGCGGATGTGCTGGGGTGAGGCTTCTCCCGCCTGGGGAACGATGCCTTCGGCAGCTAAGTACAGCATTGCCAGTCGCGTTCCTAGGCCCGGAATCGTTCGTCGCTCGCGATCGCGTAGCGACAGCAGCGCTCGGCGCAGCTTGCCGTCGGCGTCGAGGACCAAATCTGCTGCCGCCACTCGGTCTAGCTTCTGCAACAGCGGCGGCGGCGCTACCGCCGGGCCTTGCCCGTCGCCAATGACTTTTTGGATCCCGATCAAGTTGGGGATGGTCCTAAAAGCCTGCTGCAACTCTTGATGGCCGGGCTCGACTGGTAGATCGCGGTAGATGTCGAGGCCGATGGCGCGGGGCTCGCAGCGGTGCAAGTTTTGCAGTGCTCTGGCTAAGGCGCGATCGGGGACCGGCCACTGACCGATCTCAACAATGTCCGATTCGTCGATCGTGACAATGACCACTCGCGAGTCGGTGGGTTCTGCCGGACGCCAGCGAAAGAAGCGATCGAGGGCGGCATATTCGAGCAACTGCAAGCCCCCAAACTGCCGCAGCACCAGCACCAGTACGGCGACACTCGGTGCCGTCGACAGGATGCTGCGCCATTGCCAGAGGGGTTGTCGTTCTAACTGCATTGGCCGAGAATGCCCTCCTATCGGGGAATGGTTTGGGGGCGCTCTTGGGCCAGGAAACCGAGCCCGGCAGACTGCAGCAGCTCTAGCCGGGCGGCCTGAAATTCCGGGCTTTGGGCTCGATCTGCTTGCGTGATGAGGCGCTCTAGGGCGTCGTACCAAATCCCCGAGCGCGCGTAGACCAGCGCGCGTCGTTCGGGCTCGACCTCCTCAAGGCGGGCGGTGCGGTCTGGGCTCAGACGAATCCGGTGGATCCAGGCGGCAACCGAACGGTCTTGTTGGCGGTTGCTGGGGTCGCACATCAGGGAAAACGTCCATCGGTAGTCTCGACCGGGCTCTAGAGCCTCGACTGTCGGCGGGAGAGTAATGCTCAATAGCTGGGGCTGCCGGGGCAGCGCGATTGTATCTCGGTAAACTGTCTCGTCGTTGGTGTTTTTAATGTGAAACTCGGCAACGCGTGCCGAGGTGGCCGGAACGTAAACAAAAATCGTCGGGTGGGACGCTATCGTTAGGCCAAAGCGATTGGCAGGTGCGAGTGGGATGAGGGGAATGCCCGTCGCCACACTGTCGCCCGGGCAAAGAGGTCTGATACGCTTGCCCCCAGCAGTCGTCGTTTCGGGCGCATCCTGGCCTGGTGGTGGCTCGAAGGTAACAGTTGGAGGCGATTCTTGCTGCGTCGATCCGCTCTGCGTGGAAGATTCCTGCGTTTTATCTTCAGCGCGAGCGATCGCTCCTAGTTCGACCGCCAGCACGCTGAGGCCTAGCAGCCAAACGTTGTTGCAAAATTCCCTTAAGCGCCCTCTACGACTCATTCCCCAGTTTTTCTAGGCTACCCCCAAAGCCATCTCGAGCCGATTGCTGCTGCTGCTGCCTTCGACCCGCTCCCGTACTTACATAAGCTAGCGATCGTGCCAGACCCAATCTTGTCAAAATTTGCGCTTTTTATCGAAATCTCGCCAGGGCCTGAATCTCCAGCAGATACGCGCAACACCCGGCACGCGCAAAAGCCAACGAGGCTCGTCTTCGCGTGGAAACTGAGCCAATTATCCCTTAAGACCTCCCCCTGGCAGTTAAGACACCCGCCCTCGGGACGTATATTTCTAGTCGAGCAAATTTTGAATAGAGATCGCAAGAATTGACAAGATCTACCCATTGACCCTTGATAGATTACTGGCGCATGAGGTCGGGCACGGTTCCGAACGTTCCTGTTTCAAATAGTGCGTCTCTAGCAAAGGTGCAAGTGTCTGGCGATTTTCTGCCTACATCGTTTCGCTAGCTCGAAAATGCCCTGGCGTCAAGGCTCCGAAATCGAAACAGTTGGGTTCGTTAGCCGGCAAGATCTTCATGCAAGTCCTCACAACCTATCGATGATTTGGAATCCAGGGAGAAGTTACGATGCAAAATTTAAGCACTGCAACGGTCGGAAGTCCTGACGACCTCATCATTTTGGAAGATACCAGTACTCTGATTGGCGAGATTGCAGAACTCATCGAAGAGATTGATGATATCGAAGCAGATATCGACGCAATCGAAGAAGCCCTTGGCGTTCCTGACGACGATGCCGAAGACGATGCTGACGGCGACGACGACGGCGAAGAGGAAGCCGTAGAATTCAACAGTCTCGATGAAGCCCTCACCGCCCTCGAAGCTGAAGTCGAAGAACTCGACGAAGATATCGATGTCATCGAAAACTTCCTGAATCTCGACGCAGGCGAAGAAGAAGATGCTGACGGCGAAGAAGATGACGAAGGCCCCGCGAGTGACGATCCGCTCGACCGGGTCAATTTCCTCGTTGCTGAAATCGATGGTATCGAGGCCGACATCGACGAGATTGAAGAAGCCCTCAACCTCGATGACGACGATGACGACGATGATGATGATGACGACGAGGTCGAAGAAACTCCAGTATTTGACAACCTCGAAGATGCTATCGACGCGCTCGAAGACGAAATCGACGAGCTAGACGAGGATGTCGAAGATGTTGCCGAAGCTCTCGGCGTTCCTGATGATGATGACGACGAGGTAGAGACCGAAGCAGACTTCATCGAAGATATCGAAGACCTCATCGAAGAAATTGATGATATCGAAGCAGATATCGATGTCATCGAAGAAGCCCTCGGCGTTCCTGACGATGATGCCGACGATGATGCTGACGGTGCCGACGAAAGCGACGAAGAAGACGTTGAATTTGAAACCGTTGACGAGGCCGTTGCCGCTCTCGAAGCTGAAGTCGAAGAACTCGATGAAGACATCGATGTTATCGAAGACTTCCTAAACCTCGACGCAGGCGAAGAAGAAGATGACGCCGACGGCGAAGACGACGAAGGCCCCGCCAGCGACGATCCGCTCGATCGAGTCAATTTCCTCATTGCTGAAATCGATGGCATCGAAGCCGACATCGACGAAGTCGAAGAAGCCCTCGGCTTGGATGACGACGACGATGATGATAACGAAGAGGATGACGATGACGAAGAAACCCCAGACTTCGATAACCTCGATGATGCTCTCGACGCCCTCGAAGACGAAGTTGAAGAGCTAGATGAAGATGTCGAAGATATTGCCGAGGCTCTCAGTGAGGAGGATAGCGATGACCCAGGCGAGCCCGAGACTCCTGAAGTTGGCTCGGCTGGGAGTGACAACATCCTCGGCGGTGACACGATCGACGCTATTGAAGACACCGTCCTGACGGGTTCGGGAGGGGACACCATCGACCTCGCCGCCGCAGGCAGTGGTGCTGGAGGCAACATTGTGTTCGCAGGCAGTGGTGAGGATATCATCTTCGCCAGCACCGGGGATATCATCTCTGGCGGCAGTGGCGATGACATACTCTTTACCAGTGAGGTCGATGGCGGCAATCGCGTTTCCGGTGGGGCCGGAGACGACCAATTCTTCGTTGAGGGAAGTGGCGATCGTTTCCTAGGCGGAGCCGGTGACGATACCTTCACCCTCAGTGAAGCCAACGATAACCTCCTTGCCGGTGGCGCGGGAGCGGATACCTATATTCTCGTAGATGATACGGGTGCGGCCTCCGCAAACAACACCATCGCCGACTTTGAGGCCGGAGTCGACGTTCTCGAACTCGCTGCGTCGGTCTTCGGCGCAGGCGACCTCGAGCTGTCAGAAGGCAGCAACGACGTTGTTCTAGGCGGCAACACAGTCGCCACGCTCTCGGGCGTTGACGTTTCCGACCTGGTCATCGGCACCGATATCGCGTTCATCTAGTTCGCGTAACTTCGCAAAGGTGATGGGCCGGCCGAGTGTCGGCCCCGCTCGCGGGGCTGGTCCCCCTCGCATTCCGGTTCTCGCAGCAAGCAAACAGCGAAGCCAACACCACAAAAACTGATGTGTAGCCTCAATTTGGGGATTTGGTATATTTGGCAAAAATCGCGCCAATGACCCCCATAGCTCGGGCCACCTCGGCACCTGCGGGCATTCGGTCGCGTCTTGCCCGAATGCCGCTACCATCGGAAGAGCAAACTTTTGAGTGCTGCTGCGATTGCCACCATGTCCCAGTTCGGCTCCCTGGAAGCCGCCCTCAAGCACTTCTTCGGCTACGATCGCTTTCGTCCCGGCCAGCGCCAAATTATCGAGACTGCCCTCGCCGATCGCGACCAGCTAGCCATCATGCCTACTGGCGGCGGCAAGTCGCTATGCTTTCAGCTACCCGCCCTGCTCAAAGACGGGCTCACGATTGTCGTTTCTCCTCTGATTGCCCTCATGCAAGACCAGGTAGAAGCGCTCCAGGCCAACGGCATCGCCGCAACGTTTATCAATAGTAGCCTCAGCCTCGAAGAGGCCCGCGCCCGCGCCGCCGATATTTTGGCCGGGCAGACCAAGCTCGTCTACGTCGCGCCCGAGCGGTTGGTGAGCGATCGCTTTTTGGCCTTTCTCGACCGCGTCCGGCAAGCGCGCGGCCTCGCCAGCTTTGCCATTGACGAAGCCCACTGCGTCTCAGAGTGGGGGCACGATTTTCGGCCCGAGTACCGCCAACTGCAACTGCTGCGCTACCGCTATCCCGATGTCCCCATTTTGGCGCTGACGGCGACAGCCACCGAGCGAGTGCGCCGCGACATCATCGAGCAGCTCGTACTCGAGAAGCCCAACGTGCATGTTGCCAGCTTCGATCGTCCGAATCTCTACTATGAAGTTCAGAACAAGCAATCTCGCAGCTACTACCAACTCTTAGATTTCGTTCGCAAAGAGCCCGGCTCGGGCATCATTTATTGCCTGACGCGCAAAAATGTCGATGCCATCTCCGAGCGCCTGCAGGCCGATGGGGTCGAAGCCCTGCCCTACCACGGGGGAATGGACGCCGACGCCCGCACTGAAAACCAAACCCGCTTCATTCGCGATGACGCGCGAGTCATGGTAGCAACGGTGGCCTTTGGCATGGGCATCAACAAACCAGACGTGCGCTTCGTAGTCCATTCCGATCTGCCGCGCAATTTAGGGCTACTATCAAGAGGCCGGCCGTGCCGGTCGCGATGGCGACCCGGCCAAGTGCGTGCTGTTTTATGGGCCGGGAGACATCCGCACGATTGAATTTTTAATCGATCGCAAATCCGACCCCGACGAGCAGCGGGTCGCCCGCCAGCAACTGCGCCAGGTCTTAGACTATGCCGAGGGCACCGATTGCCGCCGCACGATTCAGTTGCGCTACTTTGGCGAGCGCTTTGACGGCGGCTGCGGCAATTGCGATAACTGCTTGTCGCCCAAACCCATTGAAGATTGGACCATCGAAGCGCAGAAGTTTCTCTCCTGCGTGGCCCGCTGCCGCGAGCGGTTTGGCTCTGCCTACATCATCGATATCTTGCGCGGTGCTAAAAAGCAAAAAATCGCCCAAAACGGCCATCACGAACTCTCGACCTATGGCATTGGCAAGGATCGTAGCGTCGATGAATGGCGGCAGCTGGTGCGATCGCTCCTGCACCGAGGCTATGTGGATCAGAGCACCGACGGCTACCGCATTTTGAAGCTCAACGACTTTAGCTGGGAAATTCTGCGCCGAGAGCGCGAGGTCAAAATTCCGGTGCTGGTGCGCCAGAAGCGCGCGACCCCCATACCAGACAATGCCGGCCGCGAAGTAGCCGACCGGCTCTTCCAGGTGTTGCGGCAACTGCGCAAAACCCTCGCCGATGCCAAGGGGGTGCCGCCCTACATTGTTTTCAACGATTCGAGTTTGCGGCTGATGGCCCAGCTCAAACCCCAGACCCTCGACGCCTTCCGTCGCCTTTCTGGGGTGACCGCCCGCAAGTTCGAGCAGTACGGCGAGACATTTGTGGCGGCTATCTGCAGCTTTTGCGAGCAAGAAGCGGCCATTCGCGACTCGACTGCCGAAGACGGAGTCCGGCGCGTCCTCGACTATCACCAGCAAGGGTTGGGGGTCGGCGATATCGTCCGCCGCGCCAAACTCGATCGCACCCAGGTCATTTCGCACCTGTGCGCGGCGATTGTTACCAAAGAGCCCGTTGATTTCGACCGCCTGGTGCCCATCGCTCACCGCCAAGCCATTTGGCAAACCCTCAAAACCGTCGATGGCGACTTGGCCGCCGCCCGCTCGCGCCTGGGAGATGCCTTCGATCTCGGCGAGCTGGAGCTGGTGCGAGCCCTGTGGCAGCGCGAGCGGGGCAATTAGGATGTGTTATGCCGCAAGTCCTCGGTGGGGCAAATACTTGAAAACCACCTGTCAATATTTGGCGCCAGGTCACTTTGAAGATACCAGTCAAATAAGGCCCTTCAACGAGCGATCGCCCCTAATTTCTATGGATAAAAAGTCTTGCCAGATACAGAAGTCGCCGTTTTGAGAAGTGATACTCTCGATTCAGTATATTTGTCAATCTATGTTGATAGCGTTACAGGATAACGTTTTCGAGGCTAGGGGCGCGGCCAAAAATACAGAACGAAGTCCGGTGCATAGACCTCCGCGTCCCCTGCGGCGAGGTGTTAGGCAACGCCGACCCAAACTGCAGCACTCTAAATCTAGCAGAGGCTCATAGGAATCAGGTCACTCCAGCCATACTTCCGAAAATTGACAACTTCAGCGCCTCTACAGTTGAAAAGCGTCCCTCCGGCGTAGCCGATGCACCTACCTGGAATACTTCGCGGAGTCGAAGACTTAGTCTATCATCGTAACCTTTCCTTCCTAGGTGATTGCCCAAAGCATCTCGGTCCGGTCGCCGCCCAATGAGTGCATGGAAGAGAGTAACGGAGCAGCTGTAGATATCAGACTGAATGACGTGCTGCCTTCCTACTAGAACTTCTGGAGCGATGTACGAACTTGCCCCACGCTCGGTGAGGTTCTTCGATTTGCTTGAAATAC
>CAYTBI010000083.1:0-12151 GCA_964435975.1 uncultured bacterium | reverse complement strand
GAGAATCTCTGCTATCAAAGAAAATTTCTGTCCCCCTGGTAACCATTACCCACAGTCTTAAATAAAGTAGCCTAGATGAGGCCGCACATCCCGGTGATGATAACGGGTAGGAATAGATAGCCGTCAACGAAAATGTCGTATACTGCCCGGGGCGTATCCGGCCGCAGCAGGCCTAAAGCTACTAGATTGGCGATTGTGCAAGGGATAGTCACGACGGGCGAAGGCACCAACAAATTCTGCATCCAGCCGTATCCAAGGGCGACGAGCATCAAACCGTTCAACGCAAACCAAAGAACTTGGTTTCCCTTGGCCCCTATGAGTGCGGGTAGTGTCATCACACCTGCTTGACGGTCCGATTCAAGATCGCGTACGTCAAACAGGTGGGAGTTCGTACCAACGAAGATCAGCATAAATAGCGCTGTCAAGCCTGCAGAGCTTGTAAACGGGGCTTCTGCATGAGCCAGTGGTACGGCAATCAGTGCATAGGTAATGACGCCTGCAACAATCCAAGCTTTAGTTGCCGGAATATCTTTCAGCCGCCGCCATTCCACTTTACCCCGCCGCCATAGTGGAAGTAGTGGAAGTCCATAAATTAGAGGGACTAAACCACCCAGACTAACAACTAAGACGGAGCGATTCGCCTGAAATAACAGGTAGGCGGTTGCAAGCACTGCCCCAAACAAAGTAAACCACCCCCAACCGCGTTGAAAATATACCTGTGCATCGCGATCGGGAATAGTTTGTATGACGCTGTCTGCAATGCGATCGAGGTTATACGGAATCAGCGCTGAGAAGAAAATTAGTAAAACCGGAGACCAGTTAAAGTCCAATCCTAGCGTGGACTGCACGAATATCACGAGGGAGGCTAGAGCGCCAGAAACCCAGATACTGGGATAAATTAGGGCCAGAGTAAAAAAGTGCCCCAACTGACCGGTTAAAGAGCTTGGTTTGCTCATTCCCATCATTTTGAGAAACCACAGAATGGGTCGAATTTGTCATTAGGATACGGCATTGACTTGCTCGACATAACCTTGGAGATTTTCTGGATCGAATTGACGAAGAACGCGTGTCGCCCGGCGGATGAAATTGTCACCACCCCTAGCGACGATGAGATATTTCCCTGCATTGAGGCGATTGCGATAAGCGATCGCGTCGCCACTACCGACAGTCCAACCAGTGAGACGGCCGGTCATGTACGCACCCAGTAACCCTGAGGCAGCCCCAAACAAACCACCAATGACATGGTTGCTGAACTCATTCATCCAGGACACAATCTCGATGCCCGTTAACGCGTCGAACGCAAACCCAGCGGCAAAACCAAAGGGGAGAAGCCAGGTCGAAAGGCCTTTCGAGCTCTTCTCGGCAGCGCGATCTGGATGAATGAGACCGAAATCATCAGCACTATCGTAACCTGCACCGAGAATCGATACCCGCTCCATTGACAACGCTTCCTTTTCTAGCGCATGATATGCCTCCTCCGTTTTCTTTCTGTCACTAAGAACGGCTACAAGGTAATTGGTCATAATGAAAATCGAGCGATCTACACTCTCTCTAGTCAACAAATTATGGGAAATACCCATGAATGCCCGGGAAGTTATTGGCAGCCGTGGCGCAGTGCTACAGATAATGAGGTGCCAAGACAGAAGGCGGCGAGTAAAAAGCCTACACTTGAAACTTTCCTCGGCAACTCAACTATGGGCCAATTACTACAGCTCTGCATCTGTCAAATGATGCAAAAAAACACTTACATCTCAGCCTGGATAAGGCTCGTCGTTCCACCAAGCGAGAATCAGTAAGCGAGGCTAACGTTTGGAAATCTCCGTAGCTTCCAATGAAGTGCTCGGAGATACAGGTAACGTGTCACGACTGGAAACGGTAGGTCAAAGCTCTTCCAAAAAGGCTTGGCCGAAGAGCTTTCACTCAACCATCATCTCTCTGGTCCAGCCCTGTGGCAGCAGCCTTCAGGCAAAGAGCTAACCTACCTTACTGACAACTGCAAAACTGCTTCTCTACCGCAATACCTTACATTGGCGGGTGATTACCAAGCCAGCGGATCGTTGCCAGAACACTTAGGATCCACACCAACAGAGTGATTATGCTCATCAGGGTCACCTCACCGAACTACTAAGTTTTGTTAACCCTTCTGACTTCAAGCATATCGCTCAGCTCAACCGAATACAGGGGCGGAAACCCGTCTGAGCATGATTACTCCCCCAGTTAATCGTTGATGAAACAGCTTCGGTCTTGATTCTAGGCTTCGAGGATATCTTCACAGATATACTCCCACTGGGAACGGCTACAACCCACAACAAGCTGCCCTTTCGAAGGAAAACTCCCCATCCCGCGCGATTCGCGAGAGGGGAAGTGCAGGATATGGAAGCTTGCGGAGTAGGGGGTCTTATGATGCAGTCTCGGCCTTACCTTCAGCGAGTAGCCCCAAAATCGAAGACTTTTCCAAGAGCCCGATCGGGGTACTATCCAGTAGTACGGGTACCTCACTCAACTGGTTTTGCTCCAGTAATTTCACGACATCGAGTAAGGATTGCTCGGCCATCACAGTCGGCTGGCTACCGTACGGCTTTACAAGGGTTTTGACCTGAACTTGTGGCCAAGTATCGGTTGGAACAACTTTGAGATCGTCCACACTAAATGTTCCCACTAATTGACCTGACCGATCCGTTACCAGGTAGCGCCGCCAATTGCGTTTGCCAATCGTGTACTCATTTGCAAAAGCTCGCAGGCTCAATTCCTCATTCACAATCGGGCTGTCTGCCAGTACCGCATCGGCAGCAGTTAGCTGTGAAAGGCCATTTTGAACTCGGGCACTTTGAGCGGCAAGGCTTGCATTTCTCAGCAAGAACCAGCCAATCAGGGCGTACCAAACATTACCGAAGCTACCAAACGCCAATAAGGGAATGAGCCCTGCTGCGATCGCGAGCCAGCCTAGAACTTGACCGACTCGTCCGGCGATTTCCATGCCACGATAGGGGTTCTTGGTTATCTTCCAGACCAGAGCTTTGAGAATGTTGCCTCCATCTAGAGGCAAGCCTGGAAGTAAGTTGAACAAGGCTAAGGCAAAATTAATCGAAGCAAGCAATCCCAGAATCGCTGTTAGAGGGTTCCAAACCCCAATTTGGATCTGGAGTAAGATTGCAATGCCAAATAGGATCGCGCTAACTGCGGGACCTGCGGCTGCTACCTGAAAGGCTTGGCCGGGAGTTGTCGACTCCCGATCTAAGCTAGCCAATCCACCAAACAAAAAGAGGGTAATCGAACGAACCTGGATCCCCTGACGCAGGGCTACAAAACTATGGCCTAGTTCGTGCGCCAGAACCGACGCAAACATTAGTAATGCGGTCAGTAAGCCTAAAATCCAGGGTAAGCCTCCACCTAGTTGAGGAAATTGAGCGGCCAGGTTGCTGCTGTAGGATAGAGTGACCAAGCCCAAAACCAGGAACCAGGAGAGATTGACGTAAAAGGGAATCCCAAACAGGTTGCCAACGCGAATATTGCCATTCATACTGGCGTCCTCCATTGAATCCGTTGAAGAAAGATCTGGATGAACCTTTCCTCACTGACCCAATCGTAACAATATGTAAAGCTCCCCCATGTCGGGTTGGTTGGTCGTGATAGCCGCCCTTTTTATTAATCTATTATCTGTTTAGTCCCAGAGTATGGTGGATGGGCGTATGGTATCCTCCCGAGCCAAGAAGCACTATGGGACAAGTACTACACGGCTGCGCCCGAACGACTGCGGCAGTCCGACAAGCCATCCAAGCAAGCCAAGAGAGCATAAGTGTCTTGGCGAAGCGCTACGACCTCAATCCCAAGACCGTGGCGAAGTGGAAGAAAAGGACTTCGGTCTCCGATGCACCCCATGGGGCCCAAGCAATCCCGCTCTACCGTCTTAACCCCTGAGGAGGAGGCAGCTTGCGTCGCGTTTCGCAAAATAACATTGCTGCCTCTCGGTGACAGAGGATTCCACAATACATGTACGGTTAACCATTCAATTACTCAGCCAAGCGATCGCGCCTCGGATCCAATCTTCGACGTTTTCACTCTGGGCGATCTGCCCGTCTCGAGCGAGAGCCGCGAGGGCGCGGGCGATTTCCAGGTCGCTGTATCCCAGGGCCAGGAGCGTCATTTCCAGGTCTTCTTGTAGGTCTGGGGGCAGCGGGCCGTCGGTTGCGACAGGCTTCAACCCGGCTGCTTCGCGCCATTGGGCGAGCTTGGTTTTTAGCTCCAGGGCAATGCGCTCGGCAGTTTTCTTGCCGACACCGGGGGTTTGAATCAAAACCTTAATATTGCCCGTGACGATGGCTTCAACGAGTTCTGCCGGCGTGAGGGTGTCGATTAGCGCGATCCCGATCTGCATGCCGACGCCGCTAACGCCGGTTAGCTCGCGAAATAAATCCCGTTCGGTGCTGCTGGCAAACCCGAAGGTCACCAGGCGATCGTCGCGAATTTGCTGGTGGGCGAACACCTGCAGCTCTTGAAGACGATCGCCGAGAATTTGCCGGGCAAAGCGCGCCGGAATTTGGAGTTCGTAGCCGATGTTGCCAACTTCGAGCGTCAAAACGTGGCGGCCGACCGCACTTTGAGCGACGCTGGCGACCGTCCCCTTGTAGTAGCTGAGTGACATCGCCGGGTTGCTACAAAAACTTGAAATATTGCAAGCCTTCTAAGATACCTGCTGCGTAGTGAGACTGTGCCAAATAAAGGCGATCGGACGCATTCTCGGCATGCCAGTCGCGCAGCTCGGGGCGGGCATTGCCGACAATAACGCCGCGCGCGCCGCCCACGGCAAACAAGGCAATATCATTGCCCGAGTCGCCGCAAACCACCGTGCGCTCGTCTTCGCGCTGCCAGTGCTGCTGCAAAAACCGTACCGCTCGCCCTTTATCCGAGACTTTGGGCAGAATATCGAGATCTTTGCCGCCGCTATAAATCATTTGCACCGCCAAGTTCGCGGCTTGCAAACCGGCCTCTAATTGAGGCAAAACCGTGGCAACGGCCGCCTCGGTGACGTAGTAGCTGACCTTGAAAGGTCCCTGGCCGATGGGCGGCTGAGGCGTCAGTTCCGGATATTGGGCTGCCACTGCGGCGACGGCATCGCGGTTCCAGCCCTCTGATTGCAGATTGGCCCATGCGGTGCTGGGCTCCTCGCCTTCAGGGTCGAAGTAGATTTCGGTGCCGACCGAGACGACGAGGGCATCGGGTTGGGGCAGGGATTTTTCGGCAGCAAGCCCCAAGTAAGATTGCCGCGATCGGCCCGTGGCATAGACGATTTTGGTGCCAAAGTTCTGGCGGTGGCCCAAGAGCGCTGCGATTAAAGTCTCGAGGGCGCGATCGTCGCCGACGAAGGTATTGTCGAGGTCCGTTACGAATAAAAAGTCCTGCATGACAAGAATATAGGGTCAAGTTTGCGAGCGTTCTTTTTGGGCTTTATAACGCTGTTTGAATTCAGCCTGTCGGGCTTTGTGATCGACGATGGGGGCCGGGTAGCCGCATTGTTGGCGGTCTCGGTCGGCAATTTCTCCCGAGAGGAGCTGGGCTGTCGGGAGCGACTCGAGCTCGGGCACCCACTCTCGAATGTACCCGGCATCGGGGTCGTATTTTTGAGCTTGGCTGGCTGGATTGAAAATTCGCAGGGGTTTGGGATCCATGCCACTCGAGGCGCTCCACTGCCAGCCACCATTGTTGGCTGCCAAATCGCCATCAAAAAGCACCTGCATGAAGTATTTCTCCCCCTGGCGCCAGTCGAGGATGAGATCTTTGGTCAGAAAGCTCGCCACAATCATGCGACAGCGGTTGTGCATCCAGCCGGTGGCGTTGAGTTGGCGCATGGCTGCATCGACGATGGGATAGCCCGTTTGCCCGGTTTGCCAGGCCTGCAGGTGGTCGGAATTATCTTCCCAGGGA
The DNA here is from genome assembly GCA_964435975.1 of uncultured bacterium. Taxonomy (GTDB): domain Bacteria; phylum Cyanobacteriota; class Cyanobacteriia; order Cyanobacteriales; family Rubidibacteraceae; genus CAYTBI01. The sequence continues at coordinate 6,229 of CAYTBI010000083.1, read as the reverse complement.
AAGTCTTGAAACTCCTGTCGATAGGGCCCTACGGCCAATTCTGGGAAGAAATAAAGGGCGTGCTGGTAAAACTCGCGCCAGGCTAGCTCCTGCTCCCACGCGGTAATATTTTCGCGAGCTGCCTTGTCGGCACTTTCCTTGGCTCCTTCAGTTACTTGCCAAACCGTGCGGATACCAATTGCTCCGAATTTTAGGGCGGCGCTCAGCAGCGAAGTACCGGCGACGGCTGGGTAGTTGCGCCGGTCGTCGTAGGTGGCCACCGCGCTATCGCAGAAGGTGGCGAGTCGTTCGCGCGCGGCGGCTTCTCCGGGCGCTAGAAGCAAATCTGCCTCCCAGGAAAATCCCAGCGATTGCATACTCGGCAGCGAGAGGGCGGCTCCAGCGTCGCGGGCGGCGGCGGCCTGCCGGTCTTCGCTGGGAGCTTCTAAAGCCTCGATTGAGGCCACGGGTACTGGTTTGGGCTGGCCGCTCCAGTTGCGCCAAAAGGGCGAATAGACGCGGTACGGATCGCCATTTTGGGTCTCGACCGTGCCGGGCGCGTGCAAAAGCTGGTCCCAAAACTGCTCGTTAGCAATGCCCTTAGTTTTCAAGGCAGCTCGGACGCGCTCGTCTCGTTGGCGGGCGTAGGGCTCGACATCGTGGTGCCAATAGACTGCTGTGACCTCGAGGGCCTCGGCTAGGGCCAGAATGTAGGTTTCTGGCGCGCCCTGCATGCAGAAAAAAGTACCGCCTGCTTCTTTGTAGGCGGCCTGCAGGGCCTGCAAGCAGCCGAGCATGTAGGCTACGCGGGCGGGGGCAACGTCATCGCGATCGAGAATGCCCGGATCGAAGCAAAAAACCCCCGCAACACAAGGGGTGCGATCGCGTGCGGCTGCCAAGCCCACGCTATCGCCGAGGCGCAGGTCGCGCCGATGCCAAAAGAGTACGGTTTCGGACATGCTCGCGTAATTCTAAAGGTGGGGTTTTGCCAGGAAGTAACCGGCAATGGACTTAGCGTCCACCAGGACGCCCGCGCGAATGGCCGCTTCAAATTCTTCGGGAGACTGCAGGATAACTTCGATATCCTCGTCTTCGTCTTGGGGCGGCGGCGCGGCGAGTTTCTCGAGATCTCGGGCTACAAAAGCATGGATATATTCATCCGAGTAGCCCGGTGCTAGCGGAAAGCTCCCCAAAGACTGCCACTGGCCGGCCCGGTAGCCAGTTTCTTCTTCAATTTCGCGGGCAATGGTCTCGCTGGGGTCTTCACCGGGCTCGAGGGTGCCCGCCGGAAATTCCAGCAGCCGCGCGCAGATGGCAAAGCGGTATTGGCGCACCAGAACCAGCTTGCCCTCTGGCGTAACGGGTATGGCCATCGCCCCGCCTGGGTGGCGCACGCACTCCCATTCGCCTTCAGATCCGTTGGGCAAGCGCAGGCGGCTGACCTCGAACTTGAACTTACGGCCGCGATAGTCCAGACGCTGAGCGAGCAGTTGGGGCGATTCGAGGTTGGGGCTCATGGGGCTAAATCGGGCGGACACCCGAACAGTCTAGCTTGTCGCGCAGGGCCGCAATGCAGCAGCGGTAGCCGGGATGTCGCCAGTGGGGGGCAATCTCGGCCAAAGGCACCAGTACGAAGGCGCGATCGCCCATGCGGGGGTGGGGGATCTGCAGCTTGGCGGTCTTCAGAACCAGATCTCCGTAGAGCAGCAGGTCTAAATCTAGAGTACGCGGTCCCCAGCGCTCTCGCCGCTCGCGGCCGAACTGCAATTCGGTTGCTAGGAGCGCTGCGAGCAAACCCTCCGGAGTCAGAGTGGTCTGCAGTAGGGCACAGCCATTGAGGTAATCGGGTTGGGGCGGACCGATGGGGGCCGTCCGGTACCAAGCCGATCGCGCCGTCACGGCAATTTCAGGATGGGCTGCGAGGCTGGTGAGGGCAGCCTCGAGGGTTTGCCGTGAGGGACCCAAGTTACTGCCCAGGCCGATGGCGGCAGTAGATTGTGGTGAATCTCGGTGCATCCTCTCACGATAATCCCGTTACCTGACAACATCGCCTAATCTCAAGGAGAACCCGTTGTTGCCGCGAGGAGCCGATTGCGGGCCTGCAAGTAAATTGTGAGCGAATCCACAGCACCATCTTGGCGACAGGGCGACAGCCTCGAACTTGCCATCACCGATCTCAGCGATAGCGGCGATGGCGTCGGCCGCTGGCAGGATCGTTACCCCGTTTTCGTGCCCGACACCGTGACTGGCGATCGAGTGCGAGCGCGCTTGCTGCAAGTCAAATCTAACTTCGCTCGCGCCAAATTGCAGGCAATCCTCGTTCCATCGCCCCAGCGCCAGCGCCCTCCCTGCATCGTTGCTGACAAATGCGGTGGCTGCCAGTGGCAGCACGTCACCGACACCTACCAGCAGGCTGCAAAAGTCCAAAACGTGCGGCAAGCGCTCCAACGCATCGGCGGCATGGCATCACCCCCGCTCGCGCCGCTGCTGGTTTCGGGCGAGCCCCTCGGCTACCGCAACAAGGCCAGCTATCCCCTCGGGCGCGGTGCCAGCGGGCAGGTGCGAGCGGGTTACTACCGCAAGGGCTCCCACCAGATCGTCAATCTCAATCGCTGCCCCGTCCAAGACCCGCGTCTCGATCCGCTATTGGCCGAAATTAAAGCCGATATCCAGGCGCGCCAGTGGTCGATCTACAGTGAGGGTGACCATCGCGGCAAACTGCGCCACTTATCGCTGCGAATCGGTCGGCGCACGGGAGAAACACTCCTAACACTCGTGAGTACCACTGCAAATCTGCCCGATCTCGAGGCAGCAGCTCGATCCTGGCTCGATCGCTACCCCCAACTCGTCGGCGTTGCCCTCAACCTCAATTGCGATCGCACCAATGTTATTTTCGGGGCTCAAACCCACACCATCGCCGGTCGGCCCTATCTCGAAGAGCGCTTTGCAGGCCTGCGCCTGCACCTGCGCCCCGATACGTTTTTCCAAGTCAATACCGAAACCGCCGAAGCTCTCTATCGCTGCATCGAGACCCACCTGGATTTGCAAGGCCACGAAACCCTCCTGGATGCCTACTGCGGCATCGGCACCTTCACGCTGCCTCTGGCCCGTCGCCTCCGCACGGCCGTCGGGATCGAGCTTCAGGCTGCTGCTGTCGAGCAAGCCCGGACCAATGCCACGCTCAACGGGATCGACAATGTTGAATTCCGCGTCGGCTCGGTGACGGCGCTTTTGCCCCAAAGCGAGATCGCCCCCGATATCGTCTTGCTCGATCCGCCCCGCAAGGGCTGCGATCGCGACGTCTTGCAGGGGCTTCTGGCACGAGCGCCCGCCCGCATCGTCTATGTGAGCTGTAAGCCAGCCACCCTCGCACGCGATCTAAAAATTCTCTGTAGTGGCGGCACTTACTCTCTAGAGCATCTCCAACCGGCTGACTTTTTCCCCCAGACCGCCCACGTCGAATGTGTAGCGTTTCTGAGACGGGCCGCAGGTCGGAACTAGGCGCTAGCGAGGCTCCCGAGCAGTTTGGTATAGTACTTATCAGGATGACCTGCTGGATCTGAGTAGGGATAGCGCTCTCGAGTCAAGCGGCCGAAGTAAGGTCATTGCAGGGGGTGCGAGCCGAGATTTAACTGTAGATATCGAGCGAGGAAAGCAACGCGTGATCGCACTATCGCTTCGCCAAAGGCATCACCGAGGAACGGTTAGCTTCGCATCGACGCTCTATCTTTGCCCGATATTAGACTTGCTCCTGGAAAAAATACCCGCCATCTGGCATGCTGAGTTGCGCCTGGGCTTGCAAGAAGCCCTGATCAATGCTGCCAAGCATGGCAACCAGCTCGATCCGCGCAAGACGGTCGTCGTTAGCTACGAGCTGGCTGATGGGGCCTACTACTGGACGGTTGCCAATGCTGGTGATGGTTTCGAGCCGCCCCGTCCCGATTGCGGCGGTCGTCCCGAGGATTTTCTGCCTGCTTCCGATTGTGAAAACGGCCGTGGCATGTGCATCTTGCACAAGGTGTTCGATCGCGTGAGCTGGAGCGAAGACGGCACCCAGGTCCGGCTTCACAAATTGGTTCGCGGCCGTCGGCCTCAAATTCTTGCGGCTGCCTCTTGAGGCAACGCGCGCGCCTGCCCGCACGTATCGGCAAACTAGGTTATACCGATATTACTGGTCTAGGTTTTGAAAAAAGCGCCATCGGATGACTGTCTCCAGCCGCCCGGCCACTCTCCTTAAAGATCCCGAACGCCTGGAGCGCACCCTCAAGGAAATCCCCTTGCAGCCGGGGATCTACATCATGCGCGACGAGCGCGGCAATATTCTCTACATTGGGAAATCTAAAAAGCTGCGGGCGCGGGTGCGATCCTACTTTCGCAAGTCCAATGGCTTGACCGAGCAGAAGGTGCTGATGGTTCGCCAGGTCGTCGATATCGAATTTATCGTCACCGACACTGAAGCCGAAGCCCTCGCCCTCGAGGCCAACCTTATCAAACAGCACCAGCCGCACTTCAATGTGCTGCTCAAAGACGACAAGAAATATCCCTATCTTTGTATTACTTGGGGCGACGACTACCCGCGCCTGTTCATCACGCGCAAGCGTCGCTTCCGCCACGAGAAAAATAAGTACTACGGCCCCTACGTTGACAGCCGCGCCCTGCGCTCGACGCTGCGCCTGATCAAGCGCATTTTTCCCCTGCGCCAGCGCCCGCGCCCGTTGTTTAAGGACAGGCCGTGTCTGAACTACGACCTGGGACGCTGTCCGGGGGTGTGCCAGGGCTTGATTTCTCCAGAAGACTACCGCAAAACCGTACAAAAGATCGCGATGATCTTCCAGGGCAGAACGAGCGAACTGCTAGAAGTGCTCGAGCGGCAAATGCAAGAGGCCGCCGAGAACTTGCGCTTCGAGCTAGCCGCCCGCATGCGCGACCAAATCAAAGCTCTCAACGCCCTCAATGCCAACCAAAAGGTCTCGCTACCTGACGATACGGTGTCGCGCGATGCGATCGCCCTGGCCGCCAACCACCAATATGCCGCCGTTCAGCTATTTCAGGTGCGGGCGGGTAAGCTAGTCGGCCGTCTGGGTTTCTTTGCCGACACCACTCAAAATGCCGAGCCAGGGGCAATTTTGCAGCGGGTCTTGGAGGAGCATTACGCGCGCTCCGAAGCAGTCGAGATTCCGAGTGAGGTCTTGCTGCAGTACGATTTGCCCGATCGCGAGTTGCTCGAGGAATGGCTGAGCGAGCGCCGGGGCCGCAAGGTTGCCTTGGTGGTGCCCCAACGGCAAATCAAAGCTGAAACCATTGCCATGGTGCAGCGCAACGCCCAGTACGAACTCGACCGCGCCCAGCGAGATGCCGACCGTAATGCTGAGGCGCTCGTCGATTTGGCCGAGATTGTCGATTTGCCGGAGCTGCCCAGGCGCATCGAGGGCTACGACATCTCTCACATCCAAGGCGCCAATGCCGTGGGCTCTCAGGTGGTGTTTATCGATGGCGTTCCGGCCAAGCAACACTATCGCCACTACAAAATTCGCAATCCGGCCGTTCGCAACGGTCGCTCCGACGACTTTGCCAGCTTGGCTGAGGTGATTCGCCGCCGTTTTCGCAAGTTTGCGGCCGACCCCAGCCTCCAGCGCCAGGGCAACCCGGCCTTTCCCGACCTACTCATGATTGATGGCGGCAAGGGCCAACTGTCTGCGGTAGTGGCCGTCCTCGACGAACTCAATCTCAGCGAGGATATTACCGTTATTAGCTTGGCCAAGCAGCGTGAGGAAATCTTCGTGCCAGGCGATCCCGAGCCCCTGCCGACCGAAGCCAACCAACCGGGGGTCTTGCTGCTGCGGCGACTGCGAGATGAGGCCCACCGCTACGCCATCTCGTTCCATCGCCAGCAGCGCAGCACTCAAATGCGGCGATCGCGCCTCGATGAGATTCCGGGTCTGGGGTTTCAGCGGCAAAAGGAATTGCTCGCCCATTTTCGCTCCATTGACTACATCCGCGAAGCGAGCCCCGAGCAGCTCCAAGTCGTGCCGGGTATCGGCCCGCGCCTGGCGCAAGAAATTTACAACTACTTCCACGTCGTGGCCTGAGGCGCGGCATTTGAAATTTAATTCATGAAGATTGCAATCGTTGGCTGTGGCTATGTCGGCACGGCAGATGCCAAGCAATGGCAGCAAGACGACCTCACCGTTACCACCACCACACCCGAGCGAGTCAGCCACCTGGCGGCTGTTGCTCGACTCGTCGTCCT
>CAYTBI010000082.1:0-12244 GCA_964435975.1 uncultured bacterium | reverse complement strand
GTGTGTAGTGGGCGGTGGCACGGGTGCTCAAAACGTCGTCTGAGAGTTGATAGACATAGTGCTCGGCAGCACCAAAGCACTGAACCGCGCCCCATTGCGTTGCGCCGTGGTCGTGAATGGCACTAAAATCTCCCGGTAGCCAAGACATGACCATAACTTCAAAATGCCCACCCCAGAAAACCAACTTACGACCGTAACTATCGGCGATGGGATGGTCGAAGTCAGCCCAAGGCAGCAAGTCTGCAGACGAAATATTCGCTTCTAGAACCAGGCGCTTAACTGATTCTGGCGTCAATTGCTTGGTGACTTGTAACCGGGCAATTAAATAGCTCAAGCTGGGCGGAAGGGTTGCGTGGCTTGGTAGTTGGGGATCGTTTTCGATGACAATGGCAGTCATGGTTGTATCTCCTGCAGCAATTCAGGAATAGAACATCTTGCGAACCTGAGGCATCCGAACTCAATGCAATGCAATCTGTAATTTCGATTCAATTTCAGTCTATGCAGGTAAAATAATCCGAGAATTATGCCCCGATGAGAGGAGGCTTATTTTTCCGCATCAATGGCTGAGGGCTTGTCCGTCGTTGCCCGCGCGCCCCTCAGGTACGATGTATTGCAAGATCGCCACATCGTGCCAAGTGCCATTGATGTAGCCGATTTCCTTCTGGATGCCGACGAGCTCGAAGCCAAAGCGCTGGTGAAAGCGAATGCTCCCCGCATTTGCCGCCAGGATCTTGGCCACGACGTGGTGGTAGCCAAAGGTACGAACGCGTTGCATCACGGCGGTTTGCAAGGCGCTACCATATCCCTTGCCCGTCTCGGCAAAGGTCAGGTAGATCGAGGTTTCGCAGCAGACTTGGTAGCCTAGGCGGTCGCTGTAGCGCTTGACAATGCCCCAGCCGACAACGCGCCCGTTTGCTTCGCCGACAAGCAAACATTCCCGGGGGGTCATCTTGTTTGCCATCGCGGCCACATCGGCAGCGGTCTGGGGCCGTCCATCCATGGTGATGCTGCCGCAGGCAATGGCTTCGTTGTAAATCGCAGCAATCGCTCCGAAGTCGGCAGCCCGGGCGAAACGAATGGCGAGCGGTGCTGTCTTAGGTTCGACCATCAGGGACATCATCAGGCTGCGATTGCCTCCGGTGCTTCCGGACGAACGTTGTGGGCAACCGAGTTTCCCGAGGAGCGACCGGCCCGATCGACGAGCCAGTCAATGAAACGGTCCATTGTGGGCTGCCCGGTCAGCAACTCTAAGCGTGCAAAACCGCCAATGTTGCCAGCATTGATTTCACTGATGCGCCAGGTACCATCATCGTCCATTAAAAAGTCATACCCCAACGTATGCAGGCCCAACGTGCGGTAGCGCCCGACGGTCTGCTCGATGGCTTCGATCTCGGCAGTAGATATCTCTGCCAGGGTGCATTCCCCACCACTGCTGACGTTATTTACCCAGTGCCCGTGCTTCGAACGGCGCAGGTAGCTGCCGTAAATTTCGCTATCGACGACGACGACTCGCTTATCGCCAGCAGCCGTGCGGTGCAGAAAGCGACAAAATTGCAGAGGTTCAGTTTGGCCGATCTGTAAGGACGCCACGGCCTCAGTAAAGGACGAGAACGATTGCGTTCCGGCAAGGACGTTATCGACCTGGAATGCCCCGTCTCGATACCAAATTTTAAAGACCCCGCGACCGCCACAACTATTAGCTTGCTTGGCAACAATTGTTTGAAAGCGCTCGAAGAATGCGAGGGCTTCTTCAACGTCGGCAGTAACGATCGTTTCGGGAATGTATCCGGCAGCAACCTGCAATAAAAAATCGGACTTCATTTGTGCTTGCTTGCCAGTCGGGCTGTTCGCAAATTGCGTCCGCGTTTCCCACCGACTCAGGCGATCGAGATAGCCGGGCGGAAACGGCTTCAAGGTGCGGCAGAATACCAGATCGACATCGGCAAGATCGAGCCAAGTAGCTGGTGCGGTGCTTAAGTCTAGAAATTTTTGGTAAGACGAGAGGTCCTGGGCGCGCACTGCTGCAACGTTCAAAAATCGGTCTGTAAAAACCCGCTGCGTTGGCAAGTGGTAGAACTCGATATCGGCACGGTGCGAGATGCGCTGATAATAGGTTGGCACGTCCAGAGGTGGACTGCTGTAACGGCTCGGATCGCAGATACTGAGGATTTTCATGGTGATTTTAGGTTGAAGATGCGGTACTCTCGCCGCGAACGGCCATTTCGTTCAGGGCGGATTCCTTTGCTTGCAGCGTTGCAGTGGGTTTCTTGTTGGGGGTGGCAATCCAAACTCCGGTCATGATGACGGCGAACGCCAGTATCTGGGTGAAGGAAGGGCGCTCGCCATTCAAAACGAAGGCATAAACGACACCAAATACCGGCGTTAGCGAGGTCCAGCGTCCCACCACGCGCGAATCTAAGCGCCCCAGAGCGGCGTACCAAAGGAACTGAGCGACGACAATAACAATTAGGGCATAAACTGCCATCACGACCCAAAGCTGCCCGGCAAAGGCTTCGCTAAAGTGCTCCGGCCCGAACAAAATGTTGGCGATCGCAAAGAAAATAACGGATGAGATGAAATTACGGGCGAAGACAACCGTTCGTAGTGGCGTATCTTTAGCGAGCATGAACTTACCGAGCACGGAAGAGATGGCATACACCACCGTCGAGCCGAGAATCAGGAGATCGCCGAGATTCAACTGGAAATTGCTACCAATCGAGACGATCGCCAGGATCCCCACGAGAATAAACGCAAATCCAGACCACTCGGCCTTGGAGATTTGTTTGCCCCAAATAATCGCCCCGGCAACGGCAAATAGAATCGGTCCCAGTCGTCCTAAAAGAACGGCATTGGTGACCATCGTATGTTCCAAGCCGATATAGATTAGGGACGAGAGTAAGGCCGCCAGACAGCCGTTGACAAACAATCCTGCCAGAATTCGCGGTGGTAGCTGGCGCAGATCGCGCGCGATCGCTCCGGCACCAAACCAAATCAAAACCGTTAGTGCCGCGCAGAAGTTACCGACAAACAGCACATTGCAAAAGGAGATTGGCGTTAATATGCCACCACTCAACACCGTTGCATTGGCGGCCAAGTAGGCAATGAGCGAGGGCCGCAGCGCTTGGAGCGCTCGCGACACAACTAACATCAGCTTGGGATTGAGACTGAGTTGCTGGGTGGTTTCCATCATGACGGCTGCCTCAAATGCGCTCGTAGCTAGCTGGATCGGCCTCGAGCACGAACATGTCGTCGTACTGCACGACCTCTCCCGCAATCCGCACGGGATCGGCGACGAGGTCGAGGACGCGATCGTTGACGGCCCGACCGTCCGTGTCGGTCAGAAGGAAGTACATCACGTCGCGGCGATCGTTTTGCACGCGAAAGACCGGTGGCACGCCGCCGCTGATGCAGCGAATCGCACAGGCCCGGTGGGTTTTGCCCTGCCCGGGTTTCATGACGCCGGGGTAGCATTTGCTATCGAGGATTTCTCCCGTCAGAGAATAGCGCCCCAACGGGGTTCCGGCCTCAGGCGCAATCTCGACATCTGCGGGTGGCTCGATCGGTTCTGCCGAGCGGGCAGCAATCACTGAGAGCTGGTTGCGGGAGACGATCGTACCCGTTAGCTTGACCCACTGCCCGGTTAGCTCGACAATGTCAGCCTTGGGGTCCGTCTTTCCCAGACCAGTTAGCAAATAGCGAGAAAATGGCACGTTGGACGCTACGTTGCCCGGACGGGGCACGACCAGGTGAGGGGCTGGTTTGGCAACGAGCAAGCCTTCTAGTTCCGTCGTGCCTTGAATCCGACCGCTATTGAATTGGTCGTGCAGCCCTGGCAGAACGATGGCAAATATAACCGCGCCGATCGCCAGCAGCGGAATAAAGCGCACCAGAAATTTCTGATAGTTCTCCGGCAAGGGTGTATAGTTGATATAAAACTCGTCTTTTTCGGACGTAGGCTGTGGTGTCATGGGTCTAAAAATTGTTGTCGGTCGCACGCACTAAGGGGAGGCAATTATCGCAGGAGGAACGAGGGTTCCGGCCGGATTGGGCTGAGCACGGACGTAGATGCGATCGCCGCGAACTTCAATATTGAAGGTCGGAACTTTCTCGTGGAATGGTGGTGGCGATGCCCCACAATCGGGCAAGTATTGATAGCCGTGCCAAGGGCAAGTAATGCAGCCGTCGATGACTTTACCTTCCCCGAGCGGACCATTTTGATGCTGGCAAACGCTCGAAATCGCCGAAACTTTACCGTCGTATTTAAAGACAGCGACGCGCTCGCCCCCAAGGGTTACCACCTTGGCCCGGTTCTCCGGAATGTCGTCAATAGAGCCCACCTCGACAAACCCGTCAGCACCCGGCGCGAGCTGTTGGCGATCGTGTCGAACTTCGCGCCAGCTCGCGATGAGATGGATGCTTAAAATCCACACCATGCCGATGAAGGTGGCGATTGTCAGCAAGGGATGTTTGTTGGTTTGCAGCGCGCCCAAGACTACGTGCCCGACGAGTAAGCCATAGGCGGCGTAGACCCCCATATGCAGGGCTTTCCAGATGGGAGCCGTGAGATTGGCCAGCCAAAAATCGTGGCTGGTGGCTGCCATGACAAACAGAATGACGAAAGCCCCAACTCCTAGAATCTCGAAGGGAAACAAAATAAAATTGCCGTAGTGACTGTTGCCTACAAATAGGCTCACTAGGGGATCGAGGTCGCCAAAGTCGTGATACCAGGTGAGAGCGCCGTTAAAATTCCAGGGGAATCTAGGCGCTCTCGCATCAAACCAATCCCAAGGAATTCGCACCCAGCGCCAGCCGTTGACATGGATAAACGCCAGCAAGAACATCGTCACCCCCATGTGCCGACGGTTAAACAGCAGGGGGTAGAACTTCGGACTGAGGCGACTCAAAGGCCCGATCGATAAAATAATGTGGAGTAATAGAAATGCTGCCGAGCCATAGGCACGAATCCGCACGCCATGTAAATCGTCGACGTTGGGATCGATTTGGGCCGTAATGGCCATAAAGCCATAGAGATAAGCGACAACTGCGGCGAGCAGAATGATGTCGTAGACGATTTTTGCGCGACTCCATTGAATCGCCTTATAACCAACACTCATCGCAGTTTCCCGATTGCTATTTGAGTTACGAGCCGAATGCAGAAATAGAAGAAGTTCGGAGCTTTAAGGGAACGGAACCGAGGCGATCGCTCGCTCTTGGCCCTGGCTGTAGAAGAAGAGATATCCGGCTGCCAACTCTGCAGGCAGCGGGAATTGACGGCGCGCGGTTCCGGAGAGCTGCCCGAGTAAAATCGCCCTGTCGTCGGGGGAGTCTAGAGAATCATTAGCCGTCCAGTACACCAAAACATCGGCAAATTCCAGGGCCCGTTCGGGCTGCAAAATGAGAACCGAACTGCCGTCGGGCGACGCGACAATCGCTGCTCGAACGGAGATTTCGTTTGCCATCAAGGTTGTCGTGCGGCTGTCATCATCAGCGGCGGCGGCAAAATCAGCGGCGGCAAACAAGGGATCGGCAGTGCGATCGGCATTGGGGACCGTGGGACGCCACACCAACCCGGCTCCAAAGACAACGGGTAAGGTGCAAGCAAGTCCGATGGCTGCATAAAAGTGCGCTTTGCGGTGAGAGAAAATCATGACCCTAGCTCCCAGTAAACGAACGCGCAGCCGCCCGGTGGGCGTTACGTTCTGTAGGCTTACTTTTGCCTCGAACCCAGCGGACCGCAAATAGGGGCCAAAATACGCACATTCCCGGCAGGATAATGAGCCGAAATCCCAGGCTCCAACCCCGAGCATCGGGGTCCACGCGGTGGATGCCAAACAGGACGAACGCCGCCGAAAAAATTAGCCCGGCGATCGCGTAAGCCCGTACGGCCTCGATCGGCCATTCAACAATTGCAATCCCAATTCCATCCATAATCGTTTTCCGGTTAACTCCAACAGATCCGCAATGTCTGCCGCGCAAGCTAGAGCCTGAAGATCGCTACTTTCAGGCGCATCCTCATGCTCGGCGACGTTCCTAAATTTCCGATGAGTTCTAGGTGAACAGTAGCAGACTCGTGTAAAGGGAAGCACCCCCACTAAAAGACCAGAAGTAGCTTTTTGTTTCGTCTGGCAACTCGCGCTTCAAAATATTAAGAATAATGCTGCCAACGAGAAAAGATCGAACGATGGAAAGGGCCGCTTCATTGAGTTGAAATACCTGACCGACAGTCGCCCCCACGATAATGGCTGCTGTCAGCAACCAACGCCCTCGTTTGTCATAAAGGCCTTTGTGATGCTCTCGCAGGTGCGTCTCGATCGTAAAAAAATGTAGCGCCGCCGCCACAAAGAATAATGCTGACTGTAGCCGTGTTTGCTGGCTGACGTCTTGCAGGAGGTACCCATGGCATTGAGAACCGCAAACACGGCAACGTGCAACCAAAATACGGCTGGGTTGGTGCGATCGCTGCTGGTCCTTGCGCGATTGCGCCGCCGCGAGACGATCGCCAAAATATCGAGGCCATAAAAGACCAGCAGCCCCAATAGTGCTATGAGGTAGACGTGATTTTCCAAATAGGCAATCCAAGGAATTACCGAATGCTCCAGCTCTAGTTGAGCGTGGCTCAGCTCGGGAAAAACTTCGAGAAATAGCCAATCGAAACACCACCGGCAAAAGAAACCCAACGATACTCGGGAACGAAAGCAAAGATATTTAACTTCGAGGCAAAGGCGTGGATCGAGGCCAGACCGGCGGCTAAAACAAGGTCGCTGACTTGCATGAATGAACTCTCCTCCAAACGTCAAGCAGAAACTGTTGAGATCGCCGGGGAGATCGATTCCCTCGGCGATCTCCAGTAGCTTCTGGAACGCAACCTGGGATTTCCTAGAATTTACAGTATGTGCTGCTTGATGCGGTCGGCAACACGTAATGTCTGTGCGATAATGGTCAGCGTCGGATTGACCGCACCGGCGGTTACGAAGAAACTCCCATCGGTGACGAAAACATTCTCTAGTTCGTGGGGTTTGCAATAGGAATCGAGGACTGATTGACTGGCATCTGTCCCCATTTTCGTCGTGCCCATGGTATGCCCGAGGGGAATGCCAATGAGGCCGCCGAATACCCAAATCATACCATTTACCGAGTAGCACCTCCATCGAAAAAGTCGAAATATTGAAACAAAAAAGTTAACACCCCCCTCTTCAGTTGCCAGGCATTATTCCGAAGGTGACTTGGAGAGCGCTGAAGAAAAACCGAGAGTTGCCTGTAATACTCCTGGAAACTCTCTGAGTGAGAGTTGAGGCACGCGCGAATTCCACCTCAGCTCTACTCCTTCAAAAGAAGCAATAAACGATCTTTTTAATTGCGACTTGCAAACTTAAAGAAGAGGTTCACAGGCATCGTCAAGTTGACTGGCACTATCAAGTTTGCGGCCGCGATCGGAGATTGGGACAGAACGACCCTCGTCTTCCCGGAATCTCAAGCAGCGCAAGCAACACCCAAAAACTTCGTTCCAGACCTCGAACCGCTCTCGTGACTTTTTGCACCAACTCGGTAGCTAGGAGACGCTGGGATCCAGACTGGGAGATCTGAGCCCAACCACCTCTGCACTGCTTACTCAATGGTTGGCTGCTTGCTCTTTCGCTGCGTGGGTACCAGGATGTTGCAGAACCCGCGATGTGCTGAGGTTTTCGGCTTTAGGGGTGACAAGGCAGCTCCAACTCGCTCTGGATGATGCTCTGTAGAGGCCACCCTTTGCAACCATAGACGCCAGAGCCTCTGCCGCGCAAGGCTTACAAGCACGTTGTCACCCCTAGAGCATACAAGGTTAAGCAAAACTTACCATATATAAAAAACACCTATATATATTTTGCGTTGCTATATTCTTTGTTTATGTATTACAGTCTAACTATCGCAGAAGCTAAGAGAGGTCAGACTTTTCTGCTTTTTGCCAGTTGATGTTTGTGAAGTAGTTCTTGGAGGTAACCACATGCTTCAAGTCGAAACTCAGACTGCCCATATCCCAGTTACTACAGCAAGTCTCGGAGCCTCGGACAACCCCTGAGAGGATGTCCTGAGTAACAAGCTCTCTCAACTGCGCCGCCAGGCTCGGCTGATAACTTGCCAAAAGGGGGTGATGGACACCCCAGTCGTCATTGCTTGGTAGCAAGTGGATGAATTAATCCGCGCTCGCCACCAAAAACAGGACCGAAAAACGAACATAGAGCGCCACTGCATCCGACATTCCGATTTGGCAGAATGTCGCATCTATAACGTTTGAGTCTGGCATTCTAGATGAACCAAGGTCCCCTTACTAAAGGATTTACCGGCAGAGTTTGCTGGCGATTGCGCTAACAGGCATCTAACTTTCTGCCAAAGAAGAGAAGACTTGCTGATATTATCCGCAGAAAAGATTGAATCTCGGATAAAAAAGCCCGATCCTGTGTCCAAATCGTTACCTTCGTTATCTGTAGGAGGCTTACATGGTTTTACTTCAAGATCGCTCGGCAGCCGAAAGACCTCAAGCTCGGCTGACACTCCAGACCGAGTTAATTGGGAAAGATATCACCGCGATTCGCTGCCTAGACTGGGATCGCAGTCGCTTTGATATTGAGTTCGAGCTGCAGAATGGGACAACCTACAACTCATTTCTCATTCGCGCAGAAAAGGTAGCACTCGTCGATACCTCTCATGCCAAATTTCAAAATCTCTATCGCGAGATGTTGTTGGGGTCGATCGAACTGGATCGGCTAGATTATCTGATTGTCAGCCATACCGAGCCAGACCACAGCGGGTTGGTAGCTGATATTCTGGAGCTTGCCACCCAGGTTACTGTCGTGGGATAGAAGGAGGCCATTAAGTTTCTTAGCGATATGGTGCATCGGCCCTTTACATCCCAAATCGTCAAGAGTGGCGATCGCTTGGATCTCGGGGAGGGTCGCGTCCTCGAATTTATCTCGGCCCCCAATCTCCACTGGCCGGATACGCTTTTCACCTACGACCCGGTCGCGCAAATTCTCTTTACCTGCGATGCTTTCGGGATGCATTACTGCGACGAACACCTCTATGACGAGGTGCCCCAACATCTCGAGGCAGATTTCAAATATTACTACGACTGTTTGATGGGCCCCAACGCCAGGTCGGTGCTGATGGCGCTCAAACGTATCGAAGGGCTCCAAATTCAGCAGATTGCAACGGGTCACGGCCCTCTACTCAAGCATCACGTGGGGCGTTGGCTCCAAAGCTACCGCCACTGGAGTGAGTCGCAAGCAAAAACTGCAGGGCTTGCTGTTGTGTTCTACGCAGAAGGGTGCGAGCATGGCAATCGCATTGTAGAAGCACTTGCCCGCGGCTTACATAAAACTGGTACTGAAGTCGAACTAGTGGATCTTGCTAGTGTTTCCCTGCAAGAGGTGAGAGAGCTGGCAACCGTAGCCGCTGCGTTGGCAATTGGTATGCCCGAGCGGCAATCTTCCGAAGCTCGCACGGCCATCAGTACGATTTTGGCTTCTGCAGGGCACAAACAGGGTTTCGGACTCTTTGAAACGGGGAGTGGTGAAGGCGACCCCCTTTATCCCCTGCGCACTCAGTTTCAAGACTTGGGATTGGCAGAGGTCTTTCCACCCATTTTGGTGCCTGCAGCTCCGACGCCGAGTCTATTACAGCTCTGCGAGGAAGCAGGCACCGACATGGGGCAGTGGATCGTCGGCGATCGCAGCACGGGAGGTGGTGCCAAGCAACCTGCAGCTAGCAGCTTAGAACGGGCCCTCGGACGCCTGAGTACGGGGCTCTACGTCGCTACCGCCTGCAAAGGGGAGGTCACTGGTGCCATGCTGGCATCTTGGGTCATGCAGGCCGGTACGACTCCCCCGGGAATTACGGTTGCAGTTGCCAAAGATCGGGCCATCGAATCCCTCATGCAAGTTGGCGATAGCTTCGTTCTAAACGTATTGGAAGAAGGCAACAGCCAGAAGGCAATCGCTCATTTCCTCACCCGTTTTCCACCGGGAGCCGATCGCTTTGCGGATATTAAGACTTGCCTTTCCGAACGCGGTATTCCTATCTTGGCTGATGCCCTAGCTTACTTGGAATGCGAGGCGACCGGCCGTATCGATGCGGGCGATCACTGGATCGTGTACGGCACTGTGTTGGACGGACGGGTGGCCAAAGCAACTGGCATTCCCGCCGTACACCATCGCACGGTGGGCAATCATTACTGAAGCAAATGTTGCTGGAGTTTGTCGATTTTTATCAATGCTTACAGGAGGTTCGTTATGCTCGAGACAGCCTATCCAACAAATCGTCACGACGGTCCCGTTGAGCCCGGTCGCGATGCGCCACTCTCTCCCTCACCGGGCCTTCGCGACGTGCGGGTGGCGCCGGTGGCCGCTCGAACCCTAATTTTGCAATCCCGTACCTGGAATCGCCTGAAGTTTGAAGTCGAGTACGCACTGCAAGAAGGAACGACAGCCAACTCTTATTTAATCCAAGCCGATCGCGTGGCCCTCATCGACCCGCCAGGAGAATCGTTTACCGAGATCTATCTCCAAGCCCTGCAAGCCCAGCTAGATCTCGAGTCTTTGGATGATATTATTCTGCAGCACGTCAATCCCAACCGGATGGCGACGTTGGTGGCATTGGTCGAGAAGGCTTCTCCTCGCCTGCGGCTCATCTGTACCAAACCCGCAGCGAATGCCCTGCGGGCAGCCTTCCCCCACTGGCAGCATCGCTTGCAGGAAGTCCGGGATGGCGATCGTCTCGATCTCGGGCAAGGCCATAACCTGGAGTTTGTAACGGCCAGGACCCCCCGCTGGCCCGATGGCTTGTGTACTTACGATCCGCCAACAGGCCTGTTGTTTGCCGACAAGTTCTACGGAACTCATATATGTAGCGAGGCCCTAGAAGATGAGGCTTGGAAAAAACTCGAGAGCGGTCGCCGCTACTATTTCGACTGTCTCCACGCCCCGCAAGCCCGCCAAGTGGCCGCTGTTCTCGACAAGCTCGACGCACTCGATGCAACCTGCCTCGCGCCCGGCCACGGTCCGCTGGTGAAATACAGCCTCAGCCTGCATCGCTCCGATTATCGTCAGTGGTGCCAAGAACAATCAGATCGCACCTTTCGGGTGGCGCTCCTGTACGCCTCGGCCTACGGCAGCACGGCGGTGTTAGCCGATGCTATCGGCCAGGCCCTAGTGGCTGCGGGCGTCGCAGTCGATCGCATCGACTGCGAGTGGGCGAGCGCTGCAGAGATCGCGCGGGCAATTGCGGCAGGCGATGGCTTTATCATCGGCTCCCCGACTCTGGGCGGTCACGTCCCTACTCAAATTCAGACTGCGCTGGGCATTGTCATTTCAGCAGCGGCAAAAACCAAATTAGCCGGCGTATTTGGCTCCTATGGCTGGAGTGGCGAAGCCATTGACACGATCGTTGAAAGACTGCGGAATGCCAACTATCGCCTGGGATTCGACCCCATCCGCGTGCGGTTTAGCCCCACAGAAGAGGCCCGCCAGCAGTGTCGGGATGCGGCGGCGCTGTTCGCTCAGGCCTTGCGACGCCAGCACCGCCAGCGCGCTGCCCGGCAAGGGATAACCGATGCCCAGGCAGCCCGAACCGAGCAGGCCATGGGGCGCATCCTGAATTCTTTATGCGTGCTTACTACTCGAAGGGAGACACCCCAGAATGAGAAGCCAACAATCACAACCGAACCACGAGTCAGCCACCGGGGCATCCTAACTTCTGCAGTATCCCAGGCAAGCTTTAATCCCCCCGGAATTGTCGCAGCCATTGACCCTGAAGTAGCTCGATCCGAGCCGCCCCGCTCCGGAGACCCGTTTGTGTTGAATATTCTCAAAGAAGGGCGTAATTTGCGACGTCATTTTCAGGCTGGTAGCATCGAGCTTACAGACTCCCACGATGGTGCGGCTGGTCTGTCAACCCGCATGGCTAGTAATGGCTGTTCGATACTCGCAGATGCATTGGCTTATTTAGAATGCACTGTTAAGGCAACAACGGAATGTGGCGATCGCCGGCTGATCTACGCCACTGTGACTGCTGGCGATCTTTTAGACCCCGCAGGTGTTGCCGCGATGCAGGCGGGCTAAACCTGGCAGTCGGACCTAGAGTTTTACGCCTGGAATCGATATGTCATCTATGCCATTGGGAGTACGGACCGTGAAGAAGCTGCAAAATTCTATTGATTCTATCGGCGAGGGTTGGAGCGTTCATATTTACGACCGAAATCGCCACCTAATGT
>CAYTBI010000081.1:0-12765 GCA_964435975.1 uncultured bacterium | reverse complement strand
CATTAGACTAGCTTATGGTTGAGATCGTGTTCCATTACTGTATAGCACCATCAAATTATTTTGTATGCCACTTTTGGGTTTATTCTCGCTGGCTGGCTATTTCTCCTTTTCTTCGATGCTTCCATTGCCGAGCTGCCGGTGGGCGAGCGGATCCTGGCATCGAGCTTTCAGTCTATGACGGCAATGACCACCGTCGGCTTCAATACACATCCGATTGAGGCGCTGGGGGCCGCGCCTTTACTAGTTACCCTCGTGCTGATGGTGATCGGGGCTTCCCCGTCGGGGACGGGCGGCGGCCTCAAGACTACGTCGATCTCTGCCGCCATCGGCACGGTCTGGGCATCCCTTCGCGGCCAAGGGGATGTCACTTTTCTGGAGCGACGCATCCCCATCAACCGAGTTCTCGAAGCATTCACTGCCCTGGTTTTCTACCTCGGGATGTTTTTGGTTGGTAGCACGGTCGTGCTGATTCTCCAGGCTCAGGCATTCGAAGATGTGATTTTTGAGGTTGCCTCAGCTCTGGGCACAGTGGGCCTCTCCAGAGGAATTACAGGGGACCTGGTCCCTTTGGGAAAGCTTGCGATAGTAGTGTTAATGTTTATTGGCCGAGTCGGAACCAATCACCTTCGGCTTAGCATTGTTTAGCCAAAAGCGGTCGAGCGTGCGTCCGGTTGAGGAAGATATCGCGCTCTAACCCGTGGCGACAGTTGGGTTAGCGGGGTTGCGAGCGTGGCATTTTCCGAAACAGCCGATGTAATTGTAATTGGCAGTGGCATTGGTGGCCTCTGCTGTGCGGGGTTGCTCGCCCGCTACGGGTTTGAGGTCGTCGTCTGCGAGAGCCACACCATTCCGGGCGGCGCGGCTCACAGCTTCGATCGCCGGGGCTTTCGCTTTGATTCGGGGCCATCGCTCTTTTCTGGTATCGCGGCGAGCCCTTCTGCCAATCCGCTGCGCCAAGTGCTCGATGCCCTCGGCGAAGACCTGCCCTGCGCCCATTACGATACCTGGGGCTGCTGCCTGCCGGAGGGCACCTTCGATACAGCCGTCGGTGCGGACCAATTTTGTGAGGTACTCGCTCGCCTGCGCGGCCCTGCCGCCGTTAGTGAGTGGCGCGCCCTGCAGCAATTGATGGCCCCTTTAGCCGCAGCGGCGGTTGCCATCCCGCCAGCGGCCCTGCGCTTCGACTGGCGCGCGATCGCCACGGTGGGGCGCTTTGCTCCTGCAGCGGGGCGTCAGGCTCTGAAGATTTCTCGTCTGACGGGGCCTTTTAGCCAGCTCATTGCCGGGGTCGTTGGCGATCGCTTTTTGCGCGACTGGCTCGATTTACTGTGTTTTTTGCTCTCGGGGCTGCCCGCTCGCGGCACTAGTGCTGCCGAAATGGCTTTTATGTTCGCCGACTGGTACCGTCCGGGCGTCAAGCTCGATTACCCCATAGGCGGCAGTGGCGCGCTGGTCGAGGCGCTGGTACGGGGCTTAACCCGCCAGGGCGGCCAGCTGCACCTCGGAGCCCATGTTGCTGAAGTTCTGCTCCAGCACGGCCGAGCGGTGGGAGTGCGCCTGCAAGACGATCGCACCATTGGCGCGCGCCGTGCGGTTATCTCCAACGCTTCGATTTGGGATACGTTGCGGCTGCTACCGGCGGAGGCGCTGCCGCCCGCTTTTCGCCGCCGGCGCCAAGCCACGCCTGCTTGTGCGAGCTTCATGCACCTGCACCTGGGCATCGATGCTCGCGGTCTGCCCGAGGACTTGGCCTGCCACCACATCATCGTTAATGATTGGGCGCGAGGAGTCGATGCTCCGCAAAATGTCGTGCTGGTTTCGATTCCGTCTTTGCTCGATCCGGCACTGGCTCCCACTGGCAAGCACGCCCTCCACGTTTACACGCCCGGCAACGAGCCCTACGAGCTGTGGGCCAGGCTCGATCGCCGCTCCTCCGAATATGCCGCGCGCAAGCAGGCGCGTGCCGAGGTCATGTGGCAAGCCCTCGCGCGCGTCATCCCCGACATCCGCGAGCGGTGCGAGGTGGCCCTCGTCGGCACGCCCCTCACCCACGAGCGGTTTCTGCGGCGCGATCGCGGCTCCTATGGCCCTGCCATCTCGGCAGCGACGGGATTATTTCCCGGCCCCCGCACCCCCATCGATAATTTGCTCTGCTGTGGGGACTCGACGTTTCCGGGTATTGGCTTGCCGGCCGTGGCAGCCAGTGGCTTTGCAGCGGCCAATACCCTGGCCCCGGTCGCCGCTCACCTGCAATTACTGCGCGATATTGGTTGTTTGCCCGCCGGGCGCTGATGGGCCTCTCTATAGGCGTTACGGGCGCTCACTGCGCCTCCTCGAGCAGCCAGATTCCCGAGGCAATCTTAGGCGAGCCCGTCGGGAGGGGCATTCCCTGGGACATGCCCATTGCCAGCAACCCCAGGGCTTCGACCAACTTCGGATCGAAGCGAGTGCCGTTGCCGTCTTGGCAGGCCATCAGCGCTCCCTGGATGGCGTCTTCGCGGGGCTCGTCTTGCCGATCGGAGAGCTGATACTGAAAGGCGATCGCCAGACCCAAAAACCGAGATTCTAAAGGAATCGCATCGTAGGCCAGGCCGTCCGGTTTGCCGCCCCCGTCCCAATTTTCGTGCCGGTGGGTGATAATCTGGGCGATTGCTTCGAGCTGGGGCATGATGCGCAGCACCGGTGGCGAGGCGGCAGATAGGTTGCCGCCCCGCGCGAGGACATCTTTCTGGGCGCTCGTCCGCTGCTCGGGGGCCAAGGGTCCCGTCGTGGCTTGCAGAGGATCGAGGCGATGGAGCAGGGCAGCCAGCCGCAAGCGCTTCACTTGCCAAGCGGGCAAATCGAGAATCTGGCCGAGCGCTTCGCAGATGCCCGCAACTTCGGTAGCAGCCGAGGGATTGAGCGGATCGGCCCGGTCGATGAGTTGGGCCATGCGCAGCAGGGCCTGCAGCTCGTTGGAGAGGAGGTTATTATCGAGGGCCGCTGACTCGGCAAAGCGGTCGGATACTGCTGGCTTGGCTAAGTTTGCTTGCCAGCGCTGCAGGTAGCTCACCACGCGAGGCACGACCCGACGCAGCTCGTCGTGGGGGCGATCGTCCGGGCCGGGCTGTAGGGCGGCCGCCCGCGCTCGCAACTGCGCCGCCAGCGGGTTATCGTAGCGCTCGATGTGAGAGAGCGCCAGATCCACCGTTGTCTTGACCAGCTCTGGCTCGAAAGTCCAAAAGCCGTAGAATTTGCGCTCCAGGTCTTCTGTGGGGCAGCCGGCCTGGCCGTAGTCTTCTTCGGAGAGTTCTTGGCAGAGGACCATCGCCGTGTAGCGCGGCGAGAGCACGATCAGGTGCCACTCCCGCGCGATCGGCTCGCTCGGATCGATGCTCACAACCGAAACATTGCCTTTCTGGCTGGTCGGATGCTCGGCAAATCCCGCCTCCGATACGGCAACGATCCCCACGGAGTCGGCGCTATCGGCGATCTGAGCGTAGCGCTCGGCTTCTTGGAGGTACCACTTGCCTTCTTGGAAAAATGCAATGACCAGGGGGCGCTCCTGGGATTCTAAGATGAAGTCCTCAAGGGCATGACAGAGGGCAACGAGGGTGTTTTTGTAATAAACGCCCAAGCTAAGGGGTGGCTTACCCTCCCGACGGGTCGCAGCTAGTTGTTGTAGAATCGAGCCTTCCAGCATAGTCCCTACTTAAAAATAGTCCCTACTTAAAACTCGTCGCGGCCCCACCCTAGGATACGGCAACCAGCCGAGGCGATCGCGTCTCCTCGAGAGGAGCCCGCAGAGCCTCCTCGAGGTCGGCGCGGCCCAAGCGGACTTCCAGGATTCGCAAGACTTCCCGACCGAAGTCATTGGGATTCTGCTGCCAGGCTTGCAGGCACACCTCGCCCAGCAGAGAGCCCAGGGGCTCCGGGTTCCAGAGCAATTTCTTCGCCGTCCAGGGCATCAGGCTCATGGGATCGTACCCCGGCTTGAGAATGCCGTTGGTTAGAGCGTAGCCTTCGAGGTGGGTGTGGGGCTGCAGGCCGATGAAGAAAATTGCTGGCTCGACTTTGTCTTCGCCAAAGATTTCTTCGAGAGCGCGGTGGTAAGCAATCGTCTGGCGGATGGTTTCCGGGCGCTCGTCGATGACGTTGAAAGAATAATTCACCGAGACTAGCTCGTCGTAGCCGGCCGCGCGCAAATCTCGGCAGTTTTGTAAGACGGTCCGCAGGTTGTAACCCATGCGCATCTTGCGCACGAGTTCTTGGGAGCCACTGCTGATGCCAATCTCAAAGTAGTTCATGCCGGTTGCCACCATCAAGTCGCAGATCCGAGGCGTGAGGTTGTCGGCGCGAATGTAAGCCGCCCAATGGATATCGCTCATGCCCGAATCGATGATTTTCTCGAGCAATTCGACCACATCGGCCGTAAATCGCTTGGCTGGGATGAACTGGGCGTCGGTGAACCAAAAATTGCGGATGCCGCGATCGTAGAGCTGGCGCATCTCAGCGACGACTTCATCGGCTGGGTTGATGCGGACCTGCTTGCCCTCAACAACGGTGTAGATGCAGTAGCAGCAATTGTGCGGGCAGCCTCGCTTGGTCTGGACGCCGACGTAAAAGTCGTTGTCTTGCAAGTAGTAGCCAAATGCCGGCCAAATGCTCGCGATGTAGTCGTAGTTGCAGGCCGTCTTTTCCAGGGGCGTCGGCTCCTCGTGGATCATGCGGGCGCGGGGCGCGCTCTGGCCGACGACATAGCAGCGCTCGCCAGCAAAATCTTCGCCGCGAATGAGTTTCTCGAGAAGTAGCTCGCCTTCGCCTACCGAGACGATCGTGCCCGCTGGCAGCTTGGTGGCCAGCTGCTCGTAGAAGACACTCACCGCCCCGCCGCCCAGAACGACCCGTGCTTGGGGTTGGTAGCGGCGCGCGCGCCTGAGGCCGCGAGAAACGAGGCCCAAATTGCGCCACAGCTCGCCGTAATAGGCAGCGGCCACTCGCAAGCCGCCGGCCGCACCGCGCAGGCGACGGAGGGGATTGCGTGCGTAATAAAACTCGAAGGCGTACTGGAGCGGGTTGCCGCCCCGACCGCCGACGGGGGCGTAGATCTGAATGTCCCGCCAGGAGAAAACGAGGAGCGTCGGCTGATAGGCATCGATGCACGCATCGAGGGCCCGAGCGTAATCAAGGGGCGCAACGGTCCCCAGATCGAAAATCTGTTGCCCCAGATCCGGGAAACATTTATGCAGATGGTCGGCCAGGTACACCACACCGATGGGGAAGATCGGGTTGCAGGGGAGCCGCACGTACAGAACTTTCTGGTTCATCATGTCTGAAGCTTGTGCGGGACGCGATCGCCGTCCCTGAGAAGCAATTCACATATCTTAAACCTAGCGGCAATGGCCAGTCCCTTCAACCCAAGGTTAGTTGACAGGGTCGCCACGCGGCCGAGAAGATACCCGCGCCCGACCGAGTAGTCTCAGACAAAGCTCGCAGTCGGCCGCACAAAATCAACGCAGCACGCAGTGACAAATACTACCGGCGAGCTTCACGGGTTTTGTGCCATTTTTATCAGAAATTTTGCTGCGTTTTTGAACTGTTTTCGAACCACAGGAACGCTGCTGCCCGCAGATCGTAACCGTGCGTGGACTTTGTCGCAGCTTTGTTGAAAGTGATTAATTTCTCTAACGAACGGGATGCGAGTCAATGATAGGTCCGGTTTAATTCTCTCATTAGCTCGGCTTATCACTACCCGCCTGCCGCGAGAGTGTTGGCCTCCGGTACTTTTCTACACTTCTCTAGAGGATTGCTGCTATGTCCGACCGGCCAGAAGAAGAGACGCTGACGCTCCAATTTCACCAGGAAATACCCGTCCGCCGCGTGGCTTCACTTCTTGAAGGTAAACGCAAACGCATTCGGGAAGACATCCTTCAGCTCGTGCAGCACATTGGCTTCCTGGTGCCGCCCCGGACCGGCTCCACGCAACCCGGGCAGTTCGACCCGGCAGTTATGGAAAAAGCACTCGGTCGCCTGGGCGACGACGCCTTCGCTCGACTCGTCACGCAAATCGTCCGCGAAGAACTCAAATCCTAGACAAACTACAAAGGCCCGCTCGGATCGCGCCCTGCATCGGGTCGCAGCTCGAGCGGGCCTCGCATCTTGCGTAAAGCCAACAGTAACAGCCTCCATCGCGAGGCGGCTACTCTAGCCAGGCATGTTGTTGCTGGCGTACAGGTCGAGGCCGCGAGCGGGAGTGCGGGTCTCGTAATCAATGCCGGTGCCGGTAATGTTTTGGGCCAAGCGCTCGAAGCGAGCGGAGCGCCAGTTGCGCTCGTGGATGGGCTTGACTTGCTCGCCACGGAAGTATGCCAGGGTGCCAATCAGGGCGGCTGCAACCCAGCCAGCGACAAACAGAACTGCAAGTAAAGTAACCATATTTCTCCTCCGCATCAAGCGGGTTTGTTGTGCAATGTAAATATTGTGTAACAAATTGTTAACTCGGGCAACCCCCTCATGGTGTCTGCGGGGCAGGGGTTTCTCCCTCTCTTGTGGCGAAAATACGGCCTTGACAAAAAGCTTTAAATATCCTCCCGCTTGGCCACGAGTCGATCGAGCCAGCGCAGGGTTGCAATCCCAAAAATCGGCGCGATCGCACAACCAATCCAGAAGAGATCTCGGGCTTCTTGCTCTAGGGCCCAGCCTCCCAGGGGCGGTCCGATAAAATAGCCGACTGCCCAGCAGAGACTGTTGAGCGCCAAATAAGTGCCGCGCAGCCGCTCGGGGGCAAGCTCGGTGGCGAGAGTCGAGGCCGCAGGCGTGTAGGCCACAATCGCTAGGGAAAACCAAATTAGGCCGACGATCGCCGCTGGCAAGGCGAAGTTAACTTGGGTGCTACCCGCCAGCCAAATTGGGATAAATCCCAGGCCCCAGCACACCTGAGAGACCGCCAGCGCGCGCGGGCGACTGAGGCGGTCGAGCCAGCGGGCGATGGGCAGCTGCACTGCAACCATCAGAAGGATGTGGCCGGAAAAAAGCACCCCCACGATGCGATCGTCGAGGCCGCCACCGACAAAATTCCGCAAGTACAGCGGCAGCGTGGTCTGAGTTTGAGAAATAAAGGCGGTGAAAAGCACGTTGACCGCCAGGTAAATTTGCAAGCAGCGGTCTTCGAGGGCCGTGCGGTAGGCCTGCCACCAAGCAGTTTGGGATTCGCTCTCCGGGTGGTGCCGCGTCTCGGCGATCGCCCAATAGATAACGCCAAAAAAAACCAAAAACGAAAGACCGTCAGCCACAAACAGCCAGCGCCCACTGATAGCTGCCGCCAAAAGCGCCCCACCACTCGCCGTCCCCAAACTCAACCCGATGCTATCGGCCAAGCGCGTAATCGCAAAAGCTTGGCTGCGCTGGGCCTTAGGAGCCAGATCGGCAATGGCTGCTTCGGTGGCAGGCCAGTAGAGGCCGATACCCAGGCCCATCACGAGATTGCCAATTAAAAATATCGGAAAATTTCCTGCCAGAAAAAGCGCGACATCGGCAACTGCCGAGACGGCAGCCGAGAGCAACAACGTGCCGCGCCGCCCCCAGGTGGGAGAATCGGCCATCGTCCCGCCGAGCACGCGCCCGAGAATTCCCGTAGATTGTTGGGCGCTGCCGAGGCCGAGACCGACCAGCGCTGCCGAGAGACCGACTTGATTGACAAAGAAAATCGGCGCGTAAAACAGCACGAACCCCGTCCCTAACTGAGAAAGGAGACGCCCGGCCGCTAGAATCCAGATAGTGCGAGGAAGTGAGGGCATGGAGGCAACAGCAAAAATAGCCTTGGCCGATTATGACTGGGGCCAAGAGCGCGAGCGCGAGCGCCGCTTCCAAGAGCCGCCAGCCGATGCCGCCGATCCGCGCTCGGACTTCGAGCGCGACCGCAGCCGAATCGTCCACAGCGTAGCGTTTCGCCGCCTGCAAGGCAAAACGCAAATCTTTGCCCCCGGTCGGGCAGAATTTTTGCGCACGCGCGTCACCCATTCCATCGAAGTTTCGCAAATCGGTCGATCGCTGGCCCTGGCTTGGCAGCTCCCAGATAGCCTCGTCGAGGCCGCTTGCATGGCCCACGATCTCGGGCATCCTCCTTTCGGGCACACGGGAGAAGCCACCCTCAACACCCTCATGCAAAGTTGGGGCGGCTTCGAAGGCAACGCCCAAACCTTTCGCATCCTGACGCGCCTCGAAGAAAAAAGCAAAGCGTTTCCGGGGCTGAATCTTTGTCGGGCCACCCTTTTGGCCGTTTTAAAATATCCATTCCGGCGCGAGCGAGGCACGACGAAGTTTCTCTATGACGACGACGCGGCCGACTATGGTGCGTGGCTATTTGCTGGGGTTCCTCACGAGCTGGCAATCGCGAGCGAGACTGCTGCGGTCCCGCGTTCCGTTGTCTGTCAAGTTATGGACTGGGCCGATGATATTGCCTACTCCATCCACGATATGGAAGATGGCCTCTTGGGGGGGTTTCTCTTGCCGGCACTGCCGCCGGAGCGCCTCGCTGAAGGCGTGTGGCGGCGCCTTTGCTTGCACCACGGCCCCGTCGTTCCGGCCAACCTGAGTCTCGAGCGCGTGCGCGACATTCTGCAGGAGCTGCGCGATCGATTGGCTCGCCCGGACAGTACCGTTCGCGAGGTGGCCCGGCACTACATCAACCGTTTTGTCCTGGCAGCCAGAATCGCAACTGATGGCACCGGTAAGACCAGCTTCGACTATCAGCTACGCCTGCCAGAAGAAATCCGCCAAGAGTGTCTGACATTTAAGATGCTAACTCTCGAATTTGTCATCCTCGACGAGCGCACGACGACGCTATCTTACAAAGGCCGAGAGGTCGTCACGCGCTTGTTCGATGCGTTTATGGAAAATACTGGCAAGAGTGCGGGAATGTTGCGCTTCGAGATTTTCCCCCGTCCCGTGCGCGCTCTTCTCGATGTGGCTGACGAGGCAGACTATGCGCGCATCATCTGCGATTTTTTGGCGGGTATGACCGACGGTCAGGCGATTCGCCTTTACAGCCGCCTCTTCGAATCGATGGGTAGCTCTCCTTTCGAGCCGATTTGACACGCTCGGTCGTCAGTTGGCAAAAGAATTGACTCCGTTATTACTGGGGCGTGAATTCCCCAATGAAAAATAATTTCGGTAAATCGTCGTGCCACAATTGAGCCACGAGTGAGGCAATGGCCATGACCCAAATCCTCGGCCCCCGGAGCGCAACCCAACTCCCCGACCATACCCAACTGCCGGAAACCGACGGCATCCCCGTGAAAAATTTCCAGGAGCATCCCCAGAGCATTCTCCTCACCGATTCCCTCAAGCCCGTCCTCAGAGCACTCCATCCAGACAAGCAGTATGCCATCGGCCAAGACTGCGGTATTTACTGGCGCTACGATGCGGATAATCCTCTGCGAGGAGCCATCGCTCCCGACTGGTTCTACGTCCCCGACGTGCCGCCAACGCTTGCGGGCGAGTATCGCCGCTCCTATGTGATGTGGCAAGAGTTGGTGCCACCCCTGATTGCTATTGAGTTAGCCAGTGGCGATGGCACCGAAGAGCGGGATGCGAGGCCGCCAAGTAGGGATGAAAAGCCAGGCAAATTTTGGATTTACGAGCGGGTCCTGCACGTTCCCTACTATGGCATCTACGTAATGGCTAAAAGTCAGGGTCGCCTCGAGATGTACCGCTGGCAGGATTTGCGATATCAGCTCATGACGCCCAACGCTGATGGTCGTTATGAAATTGCTCCCCTGGGCGCGAGCTTGGGAGTCTGGCACGGTTTCTATCACGATGAAGAGTCGGCCAGGGACTGGTTGCGCTGGTGGGATCGCGATGGAAATCTGCTGCTGGCGGGCGACGAACGGGCACAACTGGAGAGCGATCGCGCTCGAGAAGAAAAACAGCGGGCCGATCGCGCGGATGCCGAGATAGCACGCCTTAGGGACCGTTTGCGGGCTGCTGGTCTGGACCCCGACGGGGCGGAGTCCTAGAGTCTTTCGGACATCGACAGGTCTTGTCGAGTTCGCGACTGCGATCGAGTCCGATTATCCTGGCACCTCCTGACTTTGCAGGCAGCGCCAGCGAGACCCGAAACTGCATTCCAGATCTGACGATTTACGTGGTTGTTTGCTCATTGCGGCGCTACATCTTTTAGAGCCAACTCCCAAGCAAAATAAATGGAGCCCAATACTGCGCAGAGCGATGGCGCTGCAGTAGAGATAGCTGGGCTTGGCGAAAGGCCTCTACTTTTGTGGTGTTGCCGCGAGCGTAGGCCCGATAAAACTCCGTGGTGAATTGCGCGGCCGCCCGGTCATCTAAAGCCCACAAACTTGCAATGGTGCTTTGGGCTCCCGAGCGCACGGCCATGCCAGCAATTCCCAAGGCCGCATCGTCATCTCCTCTGGCAGTCTCGCAGGCACTCAAAACGAGGAGATCGATGGGGCCTTGAGATCGGCGTTGGTGGCGCTGCAGCAGCGATCCTAGCTCTTTGACATCGAGGCGCTCGTCCCACGTCAGGATGAAGGTCCGATCGGCGGTCGAGCCGAACTGACCGTGTGTTGCCAGATGAATGATGTTGAAGGGCCGTCGCTGGAGAGAATTTTGGAATTCGCCTTCGGTAAACGATTGGTTCAACAAAACTTCGCTGCGGGCAATGCTATCTTGAATGCTGCCTAGCTCGGTCTCGACTTGAGGCAAGGGATTGAACCCTTGGCGGGCCAGCGAGAGGCCCCCGATCAGGGATCTCCGGGTCGCAGGCGGAGTCGAAGTCTGGGGCAGCAGCAATTCCAAGCCGGGCGCGCGGGCAACCCCAAAGCGCTCGATCAGATAAGCTTCTCCGTCGTGCAAGGCTGCCATGGGCAACTGGCGCAAGGCCCCATCGAGGACGAATACCAAGTTTTCCGTGCCGCGCGCGCCGATCTCGGAGAGGGCGGGACGAACGAGCCAATCAAAAAATTGCTGGGAAGAGCGAGAAAATTCTCGGCCGCGTTCTATGGCCCAGCGAAAACGATCGGTAGCGGCGCGAAGCTCATTTCTAGAAATATCAATTTTATGGTAGGCGAGCGTTCGATCGGCGAAGCCGACGATAACAGCCAAACCATTCTCGAGCACGATTGGATAAATAACGGCTGCGTCAGGGTCGAGCTCTTCTATTTGCTGAGGTCTCACGCGAATGCAGTCGTCTTGAAAAAAAGCATCGAGTTCTGCAACGCGCAGGGATTCGATGGCATTGCGTGCTAATTGTAATTGTGTTTGGCTGGGCGAATGGCCCTCGGCAGACTCGAGGAGCAGGCTCGTGAACTCGCGATAGGCAGGTTCTACACGGCTGCGAAAAGAGGCTTGCACCGGACCGCGAGTGGAGGCCAGCTCGCCCCGCAAAGACCGCAAGCTCTCGATCGCCGCAGTGTAAGCAGCAATCGCCTTTTCTCGCTCGGCCCGTGCTTTCCAAATACGCCCTAGCTGCCAGTGCCACTGGTAGATTAAGTCGGATGCGCCGATGTCTTCAGAAAGCAGAAGTGCTTGTTGGGTAGCCTGCTCGGCTTCGGGCCATCGTTGTTGGCGTTCGTGAAATTGTCCGAGCTGCCCGAGTGCGTGGGCCAGAGCACGCTTGTCTGCCAGCGTGCGGGCGCGATCGCGCGCGATGGCAAGATGTAGGGCAAGATTTTCCGAAGAATCTGCAGGCTGTAAGAGGAATGAAGCAGATTCCGGAGCCAGCAGACTGTTGGTGTAGTGCAAGCGAGCGCGGAGGCCGACGCGGTGGGGTGGGATTTTGGCAAAGAGTCGTTCGATTTTTGCCTGCAGGTCCGGGTCTAGGAGGCGAAGATTATTTTCTTGCAGATAGCTAAACCGAACCACCAGGGCCTGAATTTGTAGGTAAGGGTCCGTTGCCAGCTCGGCTGCCCGGGCATAGAGAGACGCAACGGACTCGCTGAAATCAGCATTATTTTGTCTCCTGAGGGTGTTGGCTAGGCTCAACAGCGCCGCACCCAGGTCGTTAGCAGAATCGAGGGCGCGGGCAACGACCAAACTGTGCTCCAAAATTTGCTGAGAGCGATCCAGATTGCCATCGACACGCAGAGCGCTGCCGTAATGTCGCAAGGCAACCGCCTTGAGCCGCGTGTCTGGCTGGGAGTCCAACCGCTCGACTAAGGCGTGCAAGATCGCCAGAGCAGCAGGGTTATGGCCCCGCTCGGTCAGCTCTCTTGCTTGCTGCAGGGATTCAACCGCCGCAGAATCGGCCAAAAACTCCGGTGACGATGCCAAAGATGCGAAGTAGGTTGCCTCGTCGTCGAGCAAATCCTGAGGGCTAGGCGGAAATGCTTTCAATCCAACCGTTCGGAAGCTGGAGCGAGCGAGTCCGTCGGCCGAGCAGCGATCGGCAATTACTTGGGAGATATCTGTTGGGTCGCTCGGCAGGGCGAGTAGGCTTTGGCTCGGGTCTACCTCTGGTGAAGTGAAGACAAATTCGCCGGGAAAACCGGCTTCAGAGGTGACCGTAAAGTCGTTGCCCGGCGTCGGCGCCGGCTGCAAAGCAATGCCAAAGAAGCCGTCGTTGCGATCGCGAATGAGAATTTGGCCGCCATCTCCTGCCTCGGCGTTGGCGGTAATGTCGCTGCCGTTTGGGCCGGTTGGTGGCGTCGCCACAATAAACTGACTATCGATGAGAATGCTGCCGCCGTCGGCACCGTTGAGGGCATCGGCGACGATGCGACTCTCGTTGGCCAGTTGCAGGAGATCGAGACCCTGCAGAAAAATATTGGC
>CAYTBI010000080.1:0-13124 GCA_964435975.1 uncultured bacterium | reverse complement strand
AAGGCCATTCCCCAAGAACTCCAAGACGAGCGCGGTCGCGCCGTCGATGCGCTGACGGATTCCCAAGCCTGGATTCACGGCAAGAAGGTTGCCCTCTACGGCGACCCCGACCCGACGCTGGGCATCATCCGGTTCCTCTTGGAAATGGGTGCCGAGCCCGTCCACATCGTAGTAACCAACTCGAATCCAGAGTTCGAGGCCGAAGCCCGCGAGCTGCTGACCAACAGCCCCTACGGCCAGGGTGCGACGGTTTGGGGCAAGAAGGATCTGTGGCATCTGCGATCGCTGATGTTCACCGAGCCAGTAGATCTGCTGATTGGTAACTCCTACGGCAAGTACCTCTGGCGAGATACGGGCACGCCGCTGGTGCGCATCGGCTATCCGATCTTCGATCGCCACCACATGCACCGCTACCCGACTTTGGGTTATCAAGGTGCCATCAACCAGTTCAACTGGATCGTGAATACGATTCTCGACGAACTCGATCGCAAGACTATCGTTCCGGCGAAGACGGATATTTCTTTCGATCTAATCCGGTAGGCGGCTCCCAAACATGCAGTGTTTTGGCGAGGAAGGGGAGTTCTATGCTCCCCTCTACTCCCACAATCTCCCGGAGAAATAATCCCATGAAACTGAGTGAAGAAATCGAAATCGACGGCCCACCGGCCTTTGAGATGGGCGATCGCGTCCGGGTTCGCAAAGTCATTCGTAATGACGGCACCTTTCCTGGCAAAGATATTGGCTTTCATCTCGCCAAAAAGGGAGAAGTAGGCTATATCGTTGGCATCGGGACTTACTTACAGCGAGCCTATATCTATTCCGTACACTTCATCGAGACAAACTACGTCGTTGGTTGCCTTAAGAAAGAGCTCGATCTCGCCGAAGTAGAAGACTATAAGCCCCTCATCGAACAAGCAACTTGGTAATTTGCCATGGCTTCTCTAACGTCACCCTCCACCCTCGAGCGCAACTGCACCGGCCTTGGCTTCGCACCGCTGCGCCCCCTACGACGCTGGCTCGATGGCATTGAGTTTACAAGTTATGGCTCCGCCCGCTGGATTTGTCGGTTGATTCCCAGTAGTTGCCCCTTCGAGCGTGACATAACGCTTTGGGGCCGCACGGTTCACATTCCGGCTCTGTGCAGTATCAACCCGCTCTACGAAGAAGTGATTGGTTTGCGCCTGCGCGCGCTAGTTTGCTTGACCGAGGTTTGGGGCGAGGATGCAACCCCCTATATTAGCTAGGCCTGGCGTACCGCTCGAGGCGATCGCGAGCGATTCTCCCCACCAGATCTAAACCCCAGCGATCTGGCCCACTTTCGCACTTCTGTTTGCACTACTCCCTATTTCCGCACATCGCCATGAAAATGACGACTGGCAAAATTAACGAACTCCTGACCCAACCGGGTTGCGAGCACAACCACAAAAAAGATGGCAAGGGCAAAAATAAGGCTTGCCAGCAACAAGCTCAACCCGGTGCCGCCCAGGGAGGCTGTGCCTTCGATGGTGCGAGCATTGCCCTGGTCCCCATTACCGACGTGGCCCACCTCGTCCACGGTCCTATTGCCTGTGCGGGGAATTCCTGGGGCAGCCGGGGTAGCCTTTCCTCGGGGCCGACGATCTACAAAATGGGTTTCACGACCGATTTGAGCGAAAACGATATCATCTTCGGCGGCGAAAAGAAGCTTTTTAAGGCCATTCACGACGTCAAAGAGCGCTACAGTCCAGCGGCGATCTTCGTTTATCTCACCTGCGTGACGGCCCTCATCGGCGACGACCTCGAAGCGGTCTGCCGCGCGGCTAGCGAAAAATTTGAGATTCCCGTGGTGCCGGTTAGCTCTCCCGGCTTTGTCGGCAGTAAAAACCTGGGCAACCGCATTGGTGGCGAAGCCCTGCTGGAATATGTCGTCGGTACCGAAGAGCCGGAATACACGACGCCCTACGACATCAACTTGATTGGCGAGTACAATATCGCGGGCGAGCTGTGGGGCGTGCTGCCGCTGCTCGAGAAAGTTGGCATCCGCGTGCTCTCTAAAATTACTGGCGATGCCCGCTACCGCGAAGTAGCCTACGCCCATCGGGCCAAGCTCAACGTGTTGATTTGCTCCAAAGCTCTAATCAATATGGCCCACAGTATGGAGGAGCGCTACGGCATTCCTTACATCGAAGCCTCCATCTACGGCATTGAAGACACGAACAACTTACTGCGAGAAATCGCCCGCCAGCTCGGGGATGCCGACCTGCAAGGGCGCGTTGAAGATTCGATCGCGACCGAGACCGCCAAACTCGATGTGGCCCTTGCGCCCTACCGGCAGCGCCTGCAGAACAAGCGCGTGGTGCTCTACACCGGCGGTGTCAAGAGCTGGTCGATTATCTCGGCGGCTAAAGATTTGGGCATGAACGTGGTGGCCACGAGTACCAAAAAAAGTACCGAAGAAGACAAAGCGCGCATCAAGCGGCTCCTGGGCAAAGACGGCATCATGCTGCAAAAAGGTAATGCCCGAGAACTACTCGAGACCATCGCCCAAACCAAAGCCGACATGCTCATCGCAGGCGGTCGCAACCAATACACGGCCTTGAAAGCCCGCATTCCTTTCCTCGACATCAACCAAGAGCGCCACCATCCCTATGCTGGGTATCTAGGCACCATCGAGATGGCCAAGGAACTCGACGAAGCCCTCCACAGCCCAATCTGGGGACAGGTGCGGCGCGAGGCACCTTGGGAAAATAGTGAAACTGTCGGGCCCATAACCCCAACGGTAGAGGCCCCAGAAACCAAAGTTATCGCCCGTCGCAAATCTGTTGCCGTCAATCCCCTCAAGCAGAGCCAACCCCTCGGGGCAGCCCTAGCGTTCCTGGGTGTGAAAGGCATGATGCCGCTATTCCATGGCTCCCAAGGTTGTACGGCTTTTGCCAAGGTGGTCCTGGTGCGCCATTTCCGGGAGGCCATCCCGCTTTCGACGACGGCCATGTCCGAGGTTTCGACGATTCTCGGGGGCGAAGACAACATCGAGACGGCTCTGCTGACCCTACTGGAGAAATCCAAGCCAGAAATTGTCGGCCTCTGCACTACCGGCCTGACCGAAACTCGCGGCGATGACATGGATGGCATCTTGCGCACCCTACGCCAACGACGGCCAGAGCTTGCCGAACTCCCATTGGCCTTTGCTTCGACGCCTGATTTTAAAGGTGCCCTCCAAGATGGCTACGCCGCAGCGGTAGAAGCTCTGGTGCGGGATATCCCCCGCAGGGACGAAGCAGTCCTTAGCCTGGAGACTTTGTATGGCGATCGCACCAGTCCGCGGCCCGCACCAACAGCTCGACTCCAAGTCACGGTCTTGGCCGGTCCGGGCTTCTCACCTGGGGACGTGCAAGCGGTCAAAGATATGGTAACTGCCTTTGGCCTCAAGGCCGTGGTGCTGCCGGATCTATCGACTTCTCTAGACGGACACCTCGCTGACACCTACAGTGCCGTTACCAGTGGTGGCACGACCGTCGCCGAGCTGCGATCGCTCGGAAATTCAGTCTTTACTTTAGCCTTGGGAGCGAGCATGGCCCCAGCTGCAGAGATCTTGCAGCAGCGCTTCGGTATCGAGTTCGCCACCTTCAATAGCCTCACGGGCTTGGCTGCTGTCGATGACTTCGTGCAAAAGCTTGCCGAACTCAGCGGCCAGCCCGTCCCCGAGCGGCTCCGGCACCAGCGTCGCCAACTCCAGGACGCGATCCTCGATACCCATTTCTTCTTTGGCCGCAAGCGGGTAGCCCTCGCCCTAGAGCCGGATTTGCTCCATCGTATTGCCTGGTGGCTGAGCGCGACTGGAGCTACGGTGCATGCTGCGGTCACCACGACCAAGTCCGAATTGCTCGAAACTCTACCAGTTAATACTGTCACGATTGGCGATCTAGAAGACTTCGCCGAACTGGCTGCAGGTGCGGATTTACTGATCGCCAATTCCAATGCCAAGGCAGTTTCCAAGCAACTCGATATTCCCCTGTATCGTTTGGGATTCCCGATCTTCGATCGCCTGGGCAATGGTCGGTGCAATACCGTCGGCTACGATGGCACGGCTCAGCTTCTATTTGACATTGGCAACATCTTTCTAGAAGCCGATGAAGCCAATGCCCACGCTCAAGTCCGCGCTTGGCGGCAGGGAGAAGCGAGCGGTGATTGGGAATCCAGTTGATTTTGGCAATTTCTAAGACCTGTAATTCACCATTATTGAGCTCTAGTAAGGAGGCCAGCAATGAAAATTGCCTTTACGACAAAAGATTCGCTCCATATCAATGCTCACTTCGGCTCGGCAAGCAAGATAGACGTTTATGATGCCGACACCGAAGGCTATACCTTCTTAGAAACCCTCGAGTTCCGGGGCGATCTCAAAGAAGACGGTAATGAAGATAAGCTGGAGCCAAAAATCAAAGCCCTACATGACTGTACGATCGTGTACGTTTTGGCTATTGGCGGCAGTGCAGCAGCCCGATTGATCCGGAAGAATATTACGCCAATCAAAGCGCAGTCGGATGCCGATGAAATTCAGGATGTACTGTCGCGCTTGGTGGAGACCCTCAAGGGCAGCCCTCCCCCTTGGCTGCGAAAAGCCCTGAAAAAAGGCCAGACCCCCAGCTTTGCAGAAGAGTTTGAAACCACCGAAGAGGAAGTAACCGTATGAGCCCTCTGGAAACGACTACCGATCCCGACGCCCTTGCAGCAGCGCTACTCATTGACAGCTCCCTATTTCTCAAGGCCCTCGTGCAGCAAATTCGCGTCAATGATACCTATGGCACCTACCGAAACTGGACCGATTTCCTGCTGCTAAAGCCTTTTATTCTCTCGAAGAAACAGCGCCGGGCTATCCCGGTCGAGGGAGAAGTCGATCCTATCACCCAAAGCAGAATTTTGGCTTTTTATCGCGCGATCGCCGCCCGCATTGAAGAAGAAACCGGCCAACTCTCCCAAGTCGTTATCGACCTCAGTCATGAAGGCTTTGGTTGGGCCTTAATCTTCTCCGGACGCCTAATTCTGGTTGCCAAGACCCTTCGAGATGCCCAGCGCTTTGGCTTCGATACTCTCGAAAAACTTGCCACCGAAGGTGAAAAGCTCGTCACCAAAGGCGTCGAACTCGGCCTCAAATACCCCGAGGTCTGCGATCTCTAAGCGCGATCTCGCTCCCATTACAAACTGCCGCCATGCCACAACCGACTGAAACCAAAGCAACCGAGCCGCCAGCCATCGACGCGCTCAAGGCCCGAATCAAGCGGCTCAATAGCAAAGCCGGCCAGATGAAGATGGACCTGCACGATGTTGCCGAGGGTCTACCTGCCGATCTAGAGCAGCTTCCCGAATTAGCCGCTCGGACCTATGACATCTTTTGTCAGCTTCGCGATCTCAAACAACAACTTAAAACTTTGGAGGCCAACACAGAATGACTCTTCCTAAGACTCTCGCTCAATTTGAAGCTCTCAAAGATGCCGAGGAATATTTCGAGTTCTTTGGTTTGGCTTACGATCCGCAAGTTGTCAATGTTAACCGCTTGCATATCTTGCGGAAATTCTCCGAACTCAAGCGAGAAGTCGATACGACTCAAGGCGAAGCACGAGTCCTGGCAGCTTATCAACAAGCCCTACAGAGGGCCTACGATCTCTTCGTGACTTCCAGTGGCGTCGAGCAAAAGTTATTCAAAGTCTTCCAGAGCAAGCCGAAAAATGTCGTGATGGTCTCCGATATTACGCCCGAATAAGGTCAATCGGCGACCGCAAATCTGAGCTGACGCAACCATTCCCCATTCCAACCATGCTGCCATCTCTCACCCCGACAGAACTCGAACGCTACCGCCGCCAGATCCAGTTGCCCGGCCTAGCGGAAACCGGTCAGCGCCAGCTCAAAAATACCACTGCTCTGGTGACGGGTGTGGGTGGTTTGGGTGGCACGGCAGCTCTCTATCTTGCCGTTGCCGGCGTTGGCAAATTGATCTTGGTACGCGGCGGAAACTTGCAACGAGACGATCTCAACCGCCAAGTACTCATGACCGATGATTGGGTAGGCAAGCCCCGCGTATTCAAAGCCCGAGATACGTTGCACGCCCTCAACCCCGACATCGAGATCGAAGCCGTCTGTGACTATGTCAGCGCTGGCAACGTCGGCGCCTTGGTGCGGGCCGCCGATATTGCCCTCGACTGTGCCTTTGATTTCAAAGAACGGGATTTGCTCAATGCCGCTTGCGTGCGTTGGGGCAAACCCATGGTCGAAGCAGCCATGAATGGGATGGATGCCTACCTCACGACAATCGTGCCGGGGCAAACCCCCTGCCTCACCTGTCTATTTCCCGAAAAGCCCGAGTGGGATCGCTGGGGATTTGGGGTTCTCGGGGCTGTGTCGGGCACCCTCGCCTGCTTGGCTGCCCTTGAAGCCATCAAGCTCGTGACGGGTTTGGGCGAACCCTTATTGGGGCAATTGCTAACGATGGATTTGGCCCGTGCCAAATTTGCCAAGCACCGTTCCTACCGCGATCCCGATTGCCCGACCTGCGGCGCCCGGGCAAATTCATCCGATCGCTTGCCGGCGGTCGCGACCCTTAGTTGAGTTCTGATTCGACCTATGCCCTGGACTGCCCTGACGTTACTTGGATTGGCGATCGTCTCTTGGCGACTCGCTCGGCGCCGCCCCAGAGATATCGGCCACGCTCTCTGGGGTCTGGCTGGCATCGCTTGCACCCTTGGGGGCTTGTTTTCGGCTCCTGCGCCATTGCAAGGCGCCATCCTCATCGGGTTACTGATTTTTCCCGCGCGCGCGACGAAACCCAGATCGTTCGGGCGCTTAAGCTGCCCGGGATTGTGCCTGTCGTGCAATGGCTGCCCATCCTGAGACCACTCATCAACCCTGGCAATATCTAAGGAGATTCATCATGACCGTTACCCTCACCGAACTTGCCGAGCTGCGCCTGCGAACCTTTGTGCGGGGCACTCCCGATTACAAGCCCTCGCGCGGCATTCGCCTCGCTGTCAAAGATGGCGGCTGTAACGGCTACGAGTACGACATTAAAGTTGCCGATGCGCCCAACCCCGACGATGAAGTTACAGAAGCAGGTAGCTTGCGCGTCTTTGTCGACCCTCAGAGCGCGCCGCTACTCGATGGCGTTGTCGTTGACTACATCGATAGCCTGCTTGAGAGCGGCTTTAAGTTTGTCAATCCCAATGCAACCGATACTTGTGGCTGCGGCAAATCTTTCCAAGCAGGCGATTGCGGCCCCGCTGGCACGCCTTGTTCGTAGGTGGGTGCTATATCCCCCTCACAATACTGCGCCGTCACTGACTTTTGAAGAGAACCAATGAGGAGAACCAATCATGACAACTTACCAGGTCCAGTTGCTCAACAAAAAGCGCAAAATCGATATCACCATTCCCGTCGATGAAGATGTCTACATCCTCGACGCAGCAGAAGAAAACGATATCGAACTCCCCTTCTCTTGTCGCGCGGGGGCTTGCTCTAGTTGCGTTGGCAAACTCGTCGAAGGAGAAGTCGATCAAAGCGATCAATCTTTCCTCGATGACGATCAGATTGCGAAGGGCTTTGTTTTGCTATGCGTGGCTTACGCGCGCTCGGATTGCACGATCAAAACCCACATGGAAGCGTACCTCGTCTAGAAATCTTACTCGAACTATTGTCTGGAGGCTCAATCATGTTCGTTGGCTTTACCGTTGCTGGTGCTTCTCTGCCCGCACTCTATGTTGGCGAGCGTGGAATTATTACCCGCTTGCTCGGTGACGATATCGAGGTTATCGAAAAGCTCCAGACTCTCGGCCTCGGTCGCGGCGCGGAAATCGAAATCGTCAAGCAGTTTCCCAATACGACCGTCAAGTCTGGGGCAAAGCAGATTGCCCTGAGCGAGCGCTTGAGCCGCGCGATCTATGTTCGTACCTTTTCTTCAAGCGAGATCGCTCTCGCCAACTAGCAACGGCAATTCATTCAGGTTGGCTAGAGCTTCGTACGCCAGCTACTGTCAATCATCTCTATCTTTTTAGAACTAGGAGACCGGAAAATGTCAAAAATTGGAATCTTCTACGGCAGCACCTCAGGCGTTACTGAAGAAATCGCCGAAAAAATTCGCGATGAAATTGGCGAAGACCTATGCGATCTCTACAGCATGGCAGATGACTATGATGATGTTGGCGATCTGTTGAAGTATGATTATCTACTGCTGGGATGCTCGACCTGGGGAGCAGGAGAAGTTCAAAACGACTGGCGCGAGCCACTATTCGATATAGAGGTCGACAAGCCAGACTTTTCGGGTAAAACGATTGCTATATTCGGCCCGGGTGATTGTGAAGGCCACAGCAAGCACTTTGTCGGTGCTTTAGGAACGCTTTACGACCAATTCAAGGCCCTAGGAGCTAAAGTAGTCGGTGCGGTTCCTACCGAAGATTATTCCTTTGAGAAATCCACGGCAATTCGCGATGATAAGTTTGTGGGCCTGCCCTTAGATGAAACGAACGAGAGTGACAAGACCGATCGGCGGATTGCCGACTGGCTGGAGCTACTCAAAGCTGACTTTCCCGCCCTGGCTGCAGCTCGAGGTTAGCAATCGAACTCACTCTATCTCCGTAGAGCAAGGCTTTAGGTTTCTTCCTTTTTATCTGGAGGTTTGCCATGACAATCGCTGTGACCGAGTCCTTCCAATCAGTTGAAGGCCCTCCCCGCCATTGTGGCTGGTTCGATTATCACCAAGCCGTAAAGAATCGCCTGCCGCGAGAAACTTTGCGCTTTGCTCTCGATCGCTTCAAGCTCGAATCGGATTGCGACACCCCCCAGCGCGCAATCGATCTTGGCTGTGGCGACGGGCGCGATACGGTTGAGATTCTCCGGCGGGGCTGGCAAGCGCTTGCAATTGATGGCTCGCCCGATGCGATCGAGCGGCTCATCCGGCATCCGGGCATCGATCCGAAAAACCTAATGACACAAATTCAGCAGCTTGAATCTTCAGTCTTGCCTATAAATGTCGATCTTCTCAACGCAGGCTTTTGTCTGCCATTTTGCCCACAGGAGACATTCTCGAAATTTTGGACGAGGCTTGTCAGTTGTTTGCGGGCGGGCGGACGCTTTAGCGGTCAGCTACTCGGCGATCGCGATTCCTGGGCTCAGTACCCCAATATGAATTTCCACACGCGGCATGAAGTTGAGGAACTACTTTCAGGGTTCGTGCTGGAGTTCTTTAAAGAAGAAGAATGTCCCGGCAAAATTGCTCTAGGAGAGGAGAAAAACTGGCATATTTTTCAGATTGTCGCTCGCAAGCAATAGAAGCAGCTCGAGTTTGTCCACTCGGAATGGCTGCCAAAACCGAGAAATAGCCTCTAAGAGCTACTGCGTCTATGAGTTGTTGCTAGGTTTTGAGTAAAATTTTCCTTCAGTCCGGAGGGTTATTGTGATGGCCACTATTGTCGAACGTTCCCAGCCTGACAAACGCGCTGTCCTTCATCGCAAATGGTCCGATTATTATCAAGCTGTTAGTGGACGCCCACCTCGGGATACCTTGCTTTTTGCCTTAGATCTTTTCGATCTCGAACTGGGTAATAACGTCTCTCGGCAGGCAGTCGACCTTGGCTGTGGCGACGGGCGCGATACGGTTGAGATTCTCCGGCGAGGATGGCAAGCGCTCGCAATTGATGGCTCGCCCGATGCGATCGACCGGCTCGTTCGACGTCCGGATATCGACCCGACCAATTTAACGACAGAAATCCAAAATTTTGAGTCGTTGACCCTGCCCCCAGATGTCGATTTTCTCAATGCGAGCTTTTGCCTGCAGTTTTGCCCGCAAGAAAAATTCCCCGAATTTTGGGCGAAGCTCGTTGGTTGCTTGCGAGCGGGCGGGCGCTTCAGCGGTCAACTATTTGGCGACCGCGACTCCTGGACCCAATACGCCAACATGAATTTTCATACGCGAGATGACGTGGGCATTCTATTGGCGGACTTCGATCTAGAACTCTTCGACGAAGAAGAGCATCCTGGCAAAACGGCCCTGGGAGAAGCAAAGTACTGGCATATTTTTCAGATTGTTGCCCGCAAAAAGTAAATCGATACCGTTCCAGCTATTTGTTTGGAGTCTCTGTCATGCCAATCGCCCGCGACGTTACCGAATTAGTCGGACACACCCCCTTAGTACAGCTCAACCGCATTCCCCAAGCCGAGGGCTGCTTGGCGCAGGTTGCCTTAAAGCTAGAGGGGATGAATCCCGCTGCCTCTGTTAAGGATCGCATTGGTGTCAGCATGATTGGTGCGGCGGCAGCAACAGGGAAGATCGAACCGGGCAAAACAGTCTTAATCGAGCCCACTTCCGGCAATACTGGTATCGCTCTGGCGATGGTGGCAGCCGCGAAGGGCTATCGCCTCGTACTGACGATGCCCGACACCATGAGCCTAGAGCGCCGCGCCATGCTCAATGCCTATGGGGCAGAACTGGTGCTGACCCCAGGAGCGAGCGGCATGAAAGGGGCGATCGCCAAAGCCGAAGAGCTGGCGCGGGTCATTCCAAATGCTTACATGCTGCAGCAATTTCAGAACCCAGCCAATCCCCAAATTCATCGAGAAACGACGGCTGAGGAAATTTGGGCTGATAGCGAAGGCCGCGTCGATATTGTTATCGCCGGGGTCGGCACGGGCGGTACCATCACCGGCATCGCCGAGGTTCTAAAGCCTCGTAAGCCCGGCCTAGAGATCGTTGCGGTCGAACCAGAAACCAGCCCGGTTCTCTCCGGTGGGGCGGCGGGGCCACACAAAATTCAGGGCATTGGGGCGGGATTTGTGCCGCCGGTGCTCGCTCCTGAGTTACTCGATGCCGTCGTGAGAGTCACCGACAGCGATGCGATCGCCTACGGTCGTCGTCTGGCCCGCGACGAGGGCCTGCTCTCGGGCATCTCAGCTGGGGCCGCCCTTGCTGCCGCCATTCAAATCGGTCAGCGGCCTGAAAATGCGAACAAACTTATCGTCGTCATTCAACCGAGCTTTGGCGAGCGCTACCTGAGTACGGCGCTCTTCAAAGATTTACCTCCGCGCGAGCCCGCAATTGTGGCTAATTTTGCCGCCCGGCCATCACCATCATGACGCCCCCAAAAAATTCCCTTGCAATGCAAGCTCTGGATCGCACTTAGTAAGACGAAGTCCTCGAGAAATTACAACAATTTTGCAACAATCGAGTTCAATACAATATCATGTCTGCCCAAGATTGGTTTGTCGATGAAGACGGCCGCCCTCAGCCGCGTCCCACTCCCCGAGATTGGGATCTCGTGCGCGATCGCTACTATCTCCATCAGTTCCTGACAGAAATTCTCGATATTGCGGCTAGCGCTCCTTGTGAATCGGAGGAGTGGAATTATTTACCTCAAATCCGCCGAAAAGTGCGCCAGCTCCTCGTGAATTCTTACTGGGTGAAGACGCAGTTTTCTCAGCCCGGGCCATTATCTGGGGTCAATGTCAAGACCTTATATGATGAAATTGGCTACCCCCTCACCGTTCAGAACGTTGCGACCAAGCCCGGAACTCTAACGTCCATTCATAATCACGGAACTTGGGGCGTCATCTTCCAAATTTGCGGTCGAGAGCGCCATACCTTTTGGAAACGGGTCGGTGCCACAGAAGAACGACTCCAAATCGAGCAAGTCAGCGAACATTTACTCGGTCCGGCCGAAATTCTTAGCTTTCATCCTAATGCCATCCACCAAGCTAAAACTGTAGGGCGGGAGATATCCCAGAGCTTTCAGATCTATGGTGATACACAACCCAAAGGAAGATTCAAATTTGAGCCCATAACGCAAACGACAAGACCCTATTAGGGCTTTGTCCCTCATGAAGTCGGCTTCGCCATTCTGAGCATCGAGCGCTAGATTCTACGTAATAAAGCCCGTGCGACGATGGGATCGATCGAAGTCTTCAAGCTTGCCCGAAGATCGCCCAGACATTTTTCAAGGATTTATATTATGTAAGATCTCATCATAACCCGAAACTCTTCTAAGCACAGACAGGCTCAATCCATTCACGGGCATTGGGCGGCGAGAAACTTAAGAGTTTTATCGCTCCAAATGGAGCGATCGATACAGTCTACTTGTTGAGATTCTTGTTGAATGAGAGTAGGAGTCAAGATAACTTCTCATGCCAATCGCCAATCAACCATGAATACTAACACTGCCCCCGAACATCAGCAGCGCTATTTCGAACTAATAGACCGCCTGCTGAATTGCCCTAACGGACAGGAGCCCGAAGTATTAAATGGCTCGCCCGATTTACTCGATGCTGGCTTTGTCAGCGCTCTGATGCAAACTGCTTCCTACTTCGCTCACCAGGACAACCCCGAGGCAGCAAAGTTCTTGATTTTCATTGCGCGCGAATTGTCCCGCCAGTTGGGCATGTATCCTCAGCCCCCAAACCCGCAATCTGCTAGCTCATGACTCGCCGTCGTCTCGCGATCTGCTCTCTA
The DNA here is from genome assembly GCA_964435975.1 of uncultured bacterium. Taxonomy (GTDB): domain Bacteria; phylum Cyanobacteriota; class Cyanobacteriia; order Cyanobacteriales; family Rubidibacteraceae; genus CAYTBI01. The sequence goes on along the minus strand of CAYTBI010000080.1, from coordinate 664 downwards.
CTGGGTTTTCTGGCTTGCTGGGCGATCGCCAGTTGCCAACCCGCGCCACCGGCTAATTCTGGGGCGGTGCAATCCATTACCCTCACGGTGTCGGCGGCGGTTAGCCTGCAAGAGGCACTAGAGGCGGTCGCCCCTCAATTTCATGTCGCTCATCCCCAAATATCCCTTGCTTACAACTTTGGCTCTTCTGGGGCGCTACAGCGACAAATCGAGCAAGGGGCTCCGGCGGATGTCTTTTTTTCGGCAGCTCCCCAGCAAATGGACGCGCTGGCGGCTCGGGGGCTCATTGCCCCCAAGACCCGCCAAGATCTAGTCGCGAATCGTCTGGTGCTGATTGCTCCGGAAGACTCTGCTTTGCAAGTTAGTAATCTGAGCCAACTGAAGGATGCGCCGATCTCTCGCCTGGCTGTGGGGGAGTTTCGCAGTGTCCCTGCCGGACAATACGCCAAGCAGGCTCTAGCAAAACTCGATTCGCTTGCCCCCCTGCAGTCGAAATTTGTCTTCGGCAATAATGTCCGCTCCGTGCTGGCTGCCGTCGAGAGTGGGAATGCCGACCTAGGGATAGTCTATGCTACCGATGCTACCCGCTCCAATCGCGTCAAAATCTTAGCAACGGTCCCCACCGACGCCCCCGCCCCCAATCGCTACCCCATCGCCATGCAGG
>CAYTBI010000079.1:0-13735 GCA_964435975.1 uncultured bacterium | reverse complement strand
CTAGCCGCCCGAGAGCCGCCACGCTGGGGAGTGCTCGGGGCTCGGCGATCTCCGGTTCTGCATTCGTCGCGATTTGCCAGCCACTTTGGGAGAGGCCGAAGATAGCGACACCGCCACTGACGGCAGCGGCAGCGAGCAGGGTGCCCAACACCCGAGGCTTAGATTTAAGCGGAATGGGAAAGCCGTTCATGGTGAAGAATCATTTGGATCGTGAGTTTGCTTTGGCGATCGAACCAAGCGGCATCGTGCATCTCTTGGTTGTAGAGATACTGCATGGTGAGACCGTCGATAAAGATCATCAGGAAGTCCACTGTCGTCGGATCGGAGAGTTGTAAATAGTCCACAAGGCCATCACGAACGCGATCCCAGATCTGGCGCAAAAAAAGAGCATTCTCGTCGCTAAATTCTCGTGTTTGCTGGCTGAAGTCGATCCAGAGCAGCATTTGCTGATAGAAGTGCTGCATGTTCTGCAGGACGTAATCCATGACACTCTGCAGGCGAACTTCCAAAGTTCCCTCCTGCGGAACCCAAGCGAGAAAAGTCGAGAAATCCTGCTGGCACAGCTCCTGCACGAGCTGCATGAAGATACTCTCTTTGCTGGGGAAGTAGTGATACAGCGTCCCGGTGGACACGCCCAAGCCCTTGGCAATCTGCCGCATGGTAATCGTGCCATAACCCCGCTCGGCAAACAGTTCGAAACAGCCTGCGAGCAGTCTTTGACGATAGAGTTCGCGATCGACAACCTTAGGCATAGGAAAAAAGCAATTACAACAGCAGCGTTTGCGGCCTCAATTTAATTATAACATACGTTCGTTATAAGAGAACGCAGATCGTTTCGCCAAACTCGACCCACTCTGTTGTGTTGACCGCGAAAATCCGTCAATCCGGGCGCTTGTAGCATGCAAGATTACCTTCTGTAGCATTTTCGCCAACGAGCACCATTCCTAAATAAAGGCCTTTCAGGCTGTCCCTCTTTTGTCATATTGGGACCAGAAAAGGAGATTTACCTGCAATCTTCACTAAATTCCCCAAGCCGGTCTGTAGCTGCTTTAGGGAGAGAAGTTTCATCCAGGGTAGCAACTGACAGTAATATCCTCTGGCATCCAAACACCGTGGTTGGAGCGAATGGCAACTGCAAAATCAACGTACATTCCCTACAGCTCGCGAATGACGATGCTACGTTCCCCATACAGACTATCTGCAAGCACGAGGTCGAACTGAAATCCTTCTTCCTGCAGGGCACCTCGATTTATTCGGATATGGCGGAGCTTGGTAACCAGATTTCAGGGGTTTCAGGCGCTGCATCGATCGGCTATGCCAATTTTTCGAGGTGCCCTGCAGCTACTGTAGGAGTTTCACAGCTAATTCGGGCTTGGTGCGGTACTCGTCAGCTTCTTTGAGACGCTCTTTAGGCTTAAAAACCTCAAACAATAATGGAAAAGTTGTATTTCCCAAGATGTATTTGAAGTGCTCGAAGCCCCTGACGTCTGGAAAAACGTGTCGATATAGTTGGCAGTATCGGTCAACGCAAGTCAATGTCGGGGCTGCAGCTCTGGGCCTAGTTATTTTGCCCTCCCTTTCACTTACTGACTCTTCCCTTATTATCCTCGATATAACAGAAGAGGGCTAGATTACTACCATCCGCCCTAGCCACTGGAGCCTGCAACACTTCCGAGCCTGTCTCCTCTATGCCCAAATCTTGGCTATCAATCAGCTAACACTGAGTGCATAGCGAACTAGCTCGGCACGTTTGGTCGTATCGGTCTTACGCAACAGCCGCGACACATATTTCTCAACTGTACGTGGGCTTAAAAATAGCTTCTGACCGATTTCAGCATTTGATAAACCAATAGACACTAGTTCTAACACATCAGATTCTCGGTCGGTCAGGCTGAATTTTTGGTATGACAAGCCTACCGCAGATTCTTCAACCTTCTGTTTTGACTGAAGGGTCTGCCGACGTCCAGCCAGCATCTTTATAATCGCTTTCAACTCTTTTAGCTCGAACGGCTTAGTCAAATAAACATCACAGCCCATTTCATAGCCGCGAATGCGATCTCGGGTTGTCCCCAAGCAAGTCATAAATATAACTGGTATATAACGGAAGTGTGTGCCCTGACGAGCTTGCTTGACAACTTCATGGCCACTCTTATACGGCATTTTGATATCGAGCAAAAGGAGCTGCGGTTGGAACGTTTCCATGATTTCGAGCGCTTCCAAGCCATCACTTGCGACGGCAACTTGGCAGCCATCAAGTTCCAAATACCTTTGAATTGACAAACGAATACTTGCTTCATCGTCAGCCACTAAAATGCGGAGAGGGATCGCCATTGTTTTTCAATATCTATGTTTGTGATTTATTCTCTTCGTGGGTACAAACTAATAATCGAAAGCTCCTTCTGACGACGACCTTACTTGAAGTTGGGTGCGATCAATCTCAAAAAGCTCGCTGGACAAGTAAAGTATGGCCTTGATAAATTCTAGGAAATTATTAGTCGTAATTTTCTAAAGCTTCCTCTAATGCATCGGCCATCTCTTCTAGAAAGCTGATATATTTATCAGTACCTTGCTCGGACTTCTCAGTTTCTGTCCCCCACTGATAATTAATGGTAGGGGAAGTACTGTTATAATTCCATTCATTAATTTCATCTAGCCGTTCTCCAAAATATAGAAAAAGACTGATGGCACCTATGATGACAGCTGCTAGAAGCGAGATCGTCAAAAATTTAATAGGCGGCCGACAGATTCGCAGAATTTTTTGGCCATTCATGTTTTTTCTCTCTAGAGTTAAGGGTCATAGAGGCTGTTTGGGAAGGGTCACTCCGGGTATCTCAGACCATATGACTACTGTGAGAACTGGGTCTGAAAACCTTATTTTCCTATCGCAGCTTGGAGATTGCCTAGGTAGCCGATGCTACGCCAGAAAGCTCTTCGGACAGCCTTATAGCGCGAGCATCTCTTGACGGCAGTGACTGCAATGCCAGTGAATGTGCTCCTTTCGTATATGGCGGAGTAAAGTAGATGCACAGCAAGGGCAAGTATGCTTGCTTCTAAAGGCAGCTCATACTTGCAACAATGAAGCCTGGTTCCACTTAGTAAAGTCGTAGCTCGATAGTGGGGTGCCTAGACAATGTATTTCTTTGTCAGGCGAAAATGCATACAAGTAGGTTGATAACATCTCTCCGCTCCAAAAGAACTACGGGGAAAGAGGTTTTAGATTTAGGTGTTAGGTCGATATGGTCGATTCAGAAACTTAAGTATTTCTACTGACCTCAGTGACCTCACAATATCACGCCTGTATTAGTTCAGTAGCTTTTCCATACATTTCGAGAATTCTCATTACTAAACTTCATAAAATGAAAGCGATTTACTCCCACCAGACATTCCGATGTCGAAACCGTATCTATTAGTAATCTTGCTAGACCGCACCAACCCCAGCACTGCCCCTGATTGACCCTCACTCTGGAATATGTTGCGCGTAGTCATCATTTTTAGTTGATTTAAATCAGTATACATGTTGATTAGACCTCAGTTGAAGATTATGCTAATCTGCCGAATACATTGCAATAGCTGAGGAGAAAGATCTCGAAATCTGGGGTTCCTAGACCGCCATCTTTGGGATCATCGTGAGGTGCGCAGTGGTTCATAAGTAGTGGTGGCTCAAACCTCTGCGAGCTCTGCATTGTAGCCATGCACAAGGTGCTAAATGGCACCAATGTGATTTTCAGGTTTTCTAGAGAAAGATAGGCTCTTTCCGACCAGTATAGAGATCTGCTGTCGAAAGGTATTATCGAGGCGTTCAACATGATTTGTTTGCCTAGTTTCTTTCCCGACTGGACGATGTCGCTGACTCGAAATTACTTTTTTAAGGCTTGCCAAAAATCTGTGTATGCCACAGAGCATTGACGATAAACACCGAGTAAAGATTGCCAGAGCTTGTGCGCCGATTTCTGGGTTTGGTCGCCGATAAGATACCCAAAAATTTCTCATGTATTACGGTCGGTAGCTAGCCAAACATAGAACTCGTTTTCTTTACTACCGACAAAAGAATAAAGCTCATCCCGCTCGACCATCAGGCGCTTCTTCAGTTTCGGTGAAACCCTGATGCTATGGGGGGTGCGGGCAAATAATCGATTGACGCGATCTTACAACCGTCCTAAACTCAAACCCATGAGTTTAGCAATACGATGGAGCGATATCCGTTCCAGCAGAAGTTTCTCAGCGAGCTGCTTTGTAGCCTCCGAAATAATGATTTTTCTAGGACCTTTGGCAAACTGTTGCCCACGACTTCATAAAGATACTTTCTCTTGCCGCTAGCGATAGAACCATTACGGATGGGGCGTGCAGAACCGCAGCACGGACAGACTCGTTTTGTTCGGCCTTGACCATCTCCAAAATTTATATTTTCTATTTACTTGACATGGTTGATGAGAAGGGGTATGGCAAAATTTACCATGAAAAATCGAGTCAGGAATGCTATATCTCTAGATCGATCGTGTTAGCTAAAATTGCCTGTAAGTCGTAACTCGCCTTGGTCGCGGCCCACCACTACTTATAGATTGCCATGTAATTCCCTTCCTAAGATTATTTATTGATGTGAAGTCTGGCTCGACCAAATCGTGGCGAGAACGGAGATTAGCCACCTGCCAGCACATCATGCGGCCAAAGCATGGGTTTTGCGGGTTTTTGACATTTTAATCCCACCTAGCAGAGATTTATTTGATGCGATCGTTAACATTCTCGAAGCCAAGCGCAGCCTCTCATTGTCCCTTGCTGATAATAAGAAAAGAAGCATCGATCGGCCACGAGCGACCGCAACCGAAGTCGCTTTCACCAAGGGTTTGGTTGTAAAAAGTCTCAGAGCTTTACAGGTTCGTAAATTGCTGAGAGATGCCTGTTGGGCTGTGATTCTTTGCCTTTAAGACAATTACTGTGTTGCAAAAGTAAGGCAAGCTATAACGACAGTTGAATATTTCAGGGCGTTTCAAAGCAAGAGAGGGCGGACGGAATGCAAGAGAGAAAATTTGCCACACTCGATGGGAATGAAGCGGTCGCGCGGGTAGCCTATCGCCTGAGCGAAACGATCGCCATTTACCCGATTACGCCCTCCTCGCCCATGGGAGAATGGGCCGACAGTTGGGCAACCGCCGGTCGTCCCAATTTGTGGGGAACGGTGCCCTCTGTGGTGGAAATGCAGAGCGAAGGTGGCGTCGCCGGAGCCTTCCATGGCGCTCTCCAGGCTGGATCCTTGACGACGACCTTTACGGCCTCTCAGGGTTTGTTGCTGATGCTGCCCAATCTCTACAAGATTGCTGGAGAACTCACCTCGGCAGTCCTGCATGTGGCCGCGCGATCGCTAGCGGCCCAAGCTTTATCGATTTTTGGCGACCACAGCGATGTGATGGCCGCTCGCGGAACTGGCTGCGGCCTCTTATGTTCGGCGTCAGTACAAGAAGCGCAAGATTTTGCCGCGATCGCCACGCGGGCCACTTTAGCAACGCGAATTCCCTTCGTGCATTTTTTCGACGGCTTCCGCACATCTCACGAAATTCAAAAAATCGAACTGCTCCCGGATGCAGCCTTGCAAGCGTTCGTTCCCGACGAACTCATCATCGCCCATCGCCAGCGCGCCTTGACCCCCGATCGCCCCATCATTCGCGGCACGGCTCAAAACCCCGATGTCTATTTCCAAGCGCGGGAAACGGTCAACCCCTACTACGACGCTTGCCCGAGCGCGGTACAAACGGCAATGGACGAATTTGCTCGTCTAACCGGGCGACAATATCATCTCTACGAGTACCACGGCCATCCAGAAGCCGAGCGGGTGGTGGTGCTAATGGGTTCTGGCTGCGAAACAGTCCACGAAACAGTGGACTACTTAAACGACTGCGGCGAAAAAGTCGGCGTCTTGAAAGTGCGCCTGTATCGACCCTTCGATCGCGTTGGGTTTACCAGTGCTCTGCCCGCGACGGTGCGAGCAATCGCCGTGCTCGACCGGACCAAAGAGCCCGGTAGTAGCGGCGAGCCGTTGTATCTAGATGTCGTCGAAGCGATGCTGGAAACCCACCAAAGTGGGGTCGTGCCGAAGATCGTTGGCGGGCGCTACGGCCTGTCTTCGAAGGAATTTACCCCAGCGATGGTGCGGGGCGTCTTTACCAATCTCGCGCGGGCGCTGCCTCAGAACCACTTCACCATCGGCATTCGCGATGATGTCACGGCAACTTCTCTGGAGTTCGACCCGGAATTTTCCATCGAGAGCGATCGCGTCGTGCGGGCCGTCTTTTATGGTTTGGGGTCCGATGGCACCGTCGGTGCAAACAAAAACTCTATCAAAATCATTGGCACTGAAACGGACAACTACGCTCAGGGCTATTTCGTTTACGACTCGAAAAAATCCGGCTCCGTAACGGTCTCACACTTGCGCTTCGGTCCCGACCCGATTCGCTCGACTTACCTGGTTTCTAGCGCTAATTTTGTAGCTTGTCACCAGTGGGATTTCCTGAGTAAATTTGACATTTTGAAAGCTGCCAAGCCCGGCGCGACTTTCTTACTCAATAGCCCCTACAGCGATCCGGCAGAAACGTGGGCGCGGCTGCCCCACAAGGTCCAAACCGCTATCCGCGACAAACAGCTCGACGTGCGGGCGATTAATGCCTCCCGAGTCGCTCGCGAAGCGGGTATGGGCGGTCGCATCAATACCGTCATGCAGACCTGTTTCTTTGCTCTGGCAGGGGTATTAACCCAAGCAGAAGCGATTGCCAAAATCAAGGTCGCCATCCGCAAAACCTACGGCAAAAAAGGCGAAGAAATCGTCCAGATGAACGTGCGCGCCGTCAATGCAGCGCTAGATAATCTCTTTGCCGTCGTTCCTGCCGAGCTGACTTCCACCCCGGCACGGGCCGCCGCCCCGGTTCCCGACAGAGCCCCGACTTTTGTCCGGGAGGTACTGGGAAAAATGATGCTCCGTGAGGGCGACGACATCCCAGTGAGCGCTTTGCCCTGCGATGGCACCTATCCCAGCGGTACTGCCAAGTGGGAAAAGCGCAACGTCGCTCAAGAAATTCCCGTCTGGGATCCGGCAGTTTGCATCCAGTGCGGCAAATGCGTCATGGTCTGTCCCCATGCCGTCATCCGCGCCAAGGTTTACGAGCCGGACGCTTCGAGCGATGCGCCGCCGACCTTCCGCAGTGCGAATGCCCGCGATCGCGCCTGGAGCGGCCTAAAATTCACCCTGCAGGTGGCCGCTGAAGACTGCACCGGCTGCGCCGTTTGCGTGGATGTTTGTCCGGCGAAGAATAAAGTCGAGCCTCGCAAAAAGGCCATTAATATGGCGGCGCAGCGGCCGCTGCGGGAGCAAGAGCGGGTCAATTGGGACTTTTTCTTGAAGTTGCCCAACCCAGACCGCAGTAAGCTCGACCTCCATAAAATTGCCCACCAGCAACTGCAAGAGCCGCTCTTCGAGTTCTCTGGAGCCTGCGCGGGCTGCGGCGAAACCCCTTACATCAAGCTCGCCACCCAGCTGTTTGGCGACCGCACGATCGTCGCCAATGCCACGGGGTGCTCTTCGATTTATGGCGGCAACTTGCCGACGACCCCCTGGACCCACAATGCGGAAGGGCGCGGCCCCGCTTGGTCGAATTCCTTGTTTGAAGACAACGCCGAATTTGGCTTGGGTTTCCGCATCGCGATCGATAAGCACATCCAACAAGCCCAAGAACTCCTGCGGCAAGTTTCCCTGGAAATTGATGGCGAAACCCCACCTATCTCTATCGACCTCGCCCGCGAGATCCTTGGGGCCAGCCAACAAGACGAGGCCGATATCTTCGAGCAGCGCGATCGCGTCGGAACCCTGCGCCAATGCCTGCAGGAACTGCTGGCGGCTCATCCCAGCGATAAGGCACTCAAAGCTAAGCTCCAGCACTTGGATTCTTTGGCGGATTACCTCGTCAAGAAGAGCGTCTGGATTATTGGTGGGGATGGCTGGGCCTACGACATTGGCTACGGCGGCCTCGACCACGTCCTCGCCAGCGGTCGCAACGTCAATATCTTGGTCCTCGATACCGAAGTCTATTCCAACACCGGCGGCCAAATGTCCAAAGCCACACCCCGCGCGGCAGTTGCCAAATTCGCTGCAGGCGGCAAACCCGCCCCGAAAAAAGACTTGGGCCTGATGGCTATGACCTACGGCAACGTTTACGTCGCTAGCGTCGCCATGGGCGCCCGCGACGAACATACCCTGAAGGCATTCCTGGAAGCCGAATCTTACGACGGGCCGTCGCTGATTATTGCTTACTCCCACTGCATTGCCCACGGCATCAACATGACCACTGCCATGCAACAGCAGAAAGCAATTGTCGAGTCCGGGCGTTGGTTACTTTACCGTTATGACCCGCGTCGGGAGCAGCCGCTGCAGCTCGACTCGAGAGCGCCCAAGGGTGCGCTCGATCGCGTCCTTTATGCCGAGAATCGCTTCAAGATGCTCGCCCGCAGCCAACCTGATGCTGCCCGGCAATTACTCGAGCAGGCCCGCAGCGATGTGGAAACCCGCTGGAAACTCTACCAGCACCTCGCTGCCATGCAAGCAGAAACAGAGATCGCCCCACCGCAAGAAAACGGTAGCACCTCCACGGTGGTGCCCGCTAACGCTAGCGATCGCGCCCAATCGCCGCAATCTTAGACTTCGTCGCGCCCGACCCACCTTCGCAGGAATCGCCGTCATGAACTTAGCCACAACCTATCTGGGTTTACCCCTCAAGACTCCCCTCGTTGTTGGAGCCGCAGCACCTCTCACCGAAACCCTCACCCACATCCGGGCGATGGAAGACAATGGCGCGGGGGCGATCGTGTTGCATTCCCTCTTCCAAGAGCAAATTCGCCAAGAGCGCTTCGAGCTGCACCATCACCTCGAACATGGCACCCATAGCTTTGCCGAGGCCCTCACCTACTTCCCCGAACCGGAGATTTTCCACGTCGGTGTCGAGGAATACATCTACCGCATCTACCGGGCCAAGGAAATGGTAGATGTACCGATTATTGCCAGCCTCAACGGCACCACCCTCGGCAATTGGACCGACTGCGCCCGTCAATTGGAGCAGGCTGGGGTCGACGCGATCGAGCTGAATATCTATGCCATCCCCACGGAGCTGCACCGCAGCAGCGCTGAAATTGAAGCAGAATACGCAGAAATTCTGCGGGAGGTGAAGGCCGCCGTCGGGATCCCCGTGGCGGTGAAGCTCGGTCCATTTTTCACCAATTTGAGCTACATGGCTCGGCAGCTAGAGCTGGGCGGGGCAGACGGGTTGGTGTTGTTCAATCGGTTTTATCAGCCGGACATCGATCTCAATGCCCTCGAAGTCAAGCCCCACGTCCTTTTGAGTACGCCGCAGGATCTGCGCTTGCCCATGCGTTGGATCGCGATCCTCTTCGGGCGCGTGGCGGTCGATTTTGCCGCTACCGGTGGCATTCAACGGGGTCAGGATGTGGTGAAAATGCTCGCCGTCGGGGCCAACGTCGCGATGGTGGTGAGCGCCTTGATGCGCCACGGCATCGCGCATCTCGACGTCATGCGCCAAGAATTAGCGCAGTGGCTCGAAGAAAACGAATACGAATCTATCGAGCAACTGCGCGGCAGCATGAGCCAGCGCTATTGTCCCAACCCCAGTGAGTTCGAGCGGGCGCAATACATGGAGGCTATCCAGAGCTATCAGCCCGACTGGGCTCTAGGAACGTCTCCCTGCTAAGCCCCCCTGATTCGCATTGTCGATCGCACGGGAGATCCCACGATGCCAATTCCCAACCCGTCGTTTAAGCGAGATCGCCGCTCCTCAATAGGAACGGTTGCCATCGCTGCGCGCTCGTCTTGCTGCATAGTTGCCGAGATTGCTTGCATTGTGAGGAGCCTACCATGCTAACTTCCCTTAAACCAACCACCGACCGCGCTTACGACATTTACCGCTCCGAACATCAGCCCCTCAAAGCTCTGTTCGCACCGGAAACCGTCGCCGTCATTGGCGCGACCGATCGCCTCGATAGCGTCGGTCGGACCTTGGTCTGGAACCTGGTGAGCAGCCCTTTCGGCGGTACAATTTTTCCCGTCAATCCCAAACGACGCAATGTCCTCGGCATCAAAGCTTACCCGAGCGTTGGCGAGATTCCAGAGCCCATTGACCTGGCCCTCATTGCGACCCCTGCCTCTACCGTCCCGGACATCATTAGCGCATGCATCGCCGCAGGGGTAAAAACCGCGATCGTTATTTCGGCGGGCTTCCGGGAAACCGGTCCCGAGGGGATTGCCCTAGAGCGAGAAATCCGCAATCGCCTGCGAGGTAGCTCTCTGCGCCTGCTAGGGCCAAACTGTCTGGGCATTATGAATCCCCATCGGGGCTTAAATGCGACCTTCGCCAGTACCATGGCGCGACCTGGCAATGTCGGCTTTATCAGTCAAAGCGGGGCGCTCTGTACGGCAGTCCTCGATTGGAGCTTCCCCGAAAGCGTGGGCTTTAGCGCGTTTATTTCCATCGGAGCGATGCTCGATTTGAGCTGGGGCGATCTAATTTATCACCTTGGCGACGATCCCAACACCCGCAGCATCGTCATCTATATGGAATCCATCGGCGATGCGCGAGCGTTCCTATCTGCCGCACGGGAAGTCGCACTCACCAAACCAATTATTCTCATTAAAGCCGGGCGCACGGAGGCTGCTGCCAAAGCCGCAACCTCCCACACGGGAGCTCTCGCTGGTAGCGATGCAGTGATGGAAGCCGCTTTCCAGCGCTGCGGCGTGCTACGGGTCAATCGCATCTCCGAGCTATTCAACATGGCAGAAGTTTTGGCCAAGCGCCAATGTCGCCCGCAAGGTCCGCGCCTGACTATCATCACCAATGCTGGCGGTCCCGGCGTCCTCGCTACCGACGCCCTCGTCTCCACGGGTGGCAAACTCGCCGAGCTGGCCGACGAAACGATCGCTCGACTCGACACTTGTTTGCCTCCCCATTGGAGCCACGGTAACCCCATCGACATCCTCGGAGACGCCGATCCGGAGCGCTATGCCAAAACCCTAGAAATCGCCATCCAAGATCCCAATAGCGACGGCTTGCTGGCGATCCTGACGCCCCAGGCCATGACCGATCCCACCCAAACCGCCGAAGCCCTTAAGAGCGCGCTCGATCGCCTGCAAAACTCACCTCTGGGCAATAAGCCCGTCCTCGCTAGTTGGATGGGGGATGCGGGCATCACCGCAGGGGAAGCCATCCTCAATTGCAGCCAGATTCCCACCTACCGCTACCCGGACTCGGCAGCGCGCCTCTTCAACCTCATGTGGCAGCACAGCTACAGCTTGCGAGGTATCTACGAAACCCCAATTATGCTTTCGGATTGGGAAGAAGGCGGCCCGGACCGGCAAGCCGCACAGCAACTAATTCAACAGGCTCGCGCGGCCAATCGCACCCTCCTGACAGAATTTGAATCCAAGCAACTCTTAGCCGCCTACGGCATTCCTACCGTTGAGACCCGCGTTGCCACTAGCGAAGATACCGCCGTTGCTGCTGCCGAAGCGATGGGCTACCCCGTCGTGCTCAAGCTCCATTCCGAAACCATTACCCACAAAACCGATGTCGGTGGCGTCCGCCTCAACCTCACCAATGCCGAAGCCGTGCGGCAAGCCTACCAAGCGATCGCAGCCAGCGTGGCTGAATTGGGCCAACAAGCGGATTTCCTGGGCGTTACCGTACAGCCGATGGTCGAACGCGACGGCGGCTACGAACTCATTGTCGGCAGTAGCGTCGATCTCCAATTCGGGCCGGTGTTGCTTTTTGGACCGGGGGGGCAACTGGTGGATATTTTTGGCGATCGCGCGATTGCTTTGCCACCCCTCAACACCACCTTGGCCAAGCGCACGATCGAGCGCACTACCATCTATCGCGCCCTGAAAGGCATTCGAGGGCGGCCTCCGATAAACTTTGCCGCTTTAGAAGAATTGCTGGTGAAGTTCGGTCAATTAGTCGTCGAGCAACGGTGGATTAAAGAAATTGACATCAATCCCCTGCTAGTATTGCCCGATTGGAATGCTGGCGGTGCTGCCTCAAAAGATGCTGGCGCCCAAGCTGCCCAGCCGACACCGCCGACATCACTGGTTGCCCTCGATGCGCGTATCGTCCTCCAACCCCCAGACCTCCCGGAGGCGGACCTACCACACTCGGCCATTCGCCCCTACCCAGTGCAATACGTCCAACCCTGGATCTCGCACGATGGCACCGAGATTATCATTCGGCCCATTCGCCCGGAAGACGAACCCGCGATCCGGCGGTTCCACGAAACCCTCTCCGAGCACAGCGTCTATCTGCGCTACTTCCACCTGATGACCCTCGATTGCCGCGTAGCCCACGAGCGCCTGACCCGTATTTGCTTCATTGATTACGACCGCGAAATGGCCCTTGTTGCCGATCGCAAAGACCCCGCCACCGGCCAGCATGAAATCCTCGGGGTCGGTCGCCTGAGTAAATCCCACGGTGCGCCGGCAGGCGAGTTTGCGCTGCTAGTGAGCGATAACTTCCAGAGCAAAGGTCTCGGCACCGAACTGTTGCAGCGATTGGTGCAAATTGGCCGAGATGAAGGCTTGCAGCGCATCACTGCCGAGATCCTCGCCGAGAATCGGGCCATGCAGCGCGTCTCGGAGAAAGTCGGCTTCCAGCTCAAGCGCTACCCCGACATCGTCGAAGCCGCAATCGCCCTCTGACACCCACCTAAAAGTTTTTTATAACAGCAGGAGATAAACATCATGGCTGCCATTGAATCCGTTTTACAAGAAGGACGCCTCTTCCCACCCCCGACGGGCTTCGCCCAACGGGCGCATATCAAGAGCCGAGAAGACTACCAAAAGCTCTACGACGATGCCAAGCGCGATCCAGAGGGCTTCTGGGCGGAGCTGGCCCTACGGGAGCTGCATTGGTTCCAACACTGGGAGCGCGCGCTCGACTGGCAACCGCCTTTTGCCAAATGGTTCGTCGGCGGCAGGCTCAACGTTGCCTATAACTGCTTGGATCGCCACCTGGCAACGGGGAAGGCGAATAAACCCGCTCTGATTTGGGAAGGCGAACCGGGGGATTCCCGGACCCTAACTTACGCCGCCCTACATCGAGACGTTTGCCAAATGGCTAACGTTTTCAAACAGCTCGGTATCGGCAAAGGCGATCGCGTCGGAATTTACCTGCCGACGATCCCCGAAGCGGCGATCGCGATGCTTGCCTGTGCCCGCATTGGCGCGCCTCACACGGTAGTTTTTGGTGGCTTTAGCGCTGAAGCCCTGGCCAAACGCTTACGAGATGCCGAAGCCAAGCTGGTGGTAACTGCAGACGGTAGCTGGCGCAAGGATGCCATTAATCCCCTTAAAGAGCGAGTCGATGTCGCCCTAGCCAACAATGCTGCGCCCAGTGTCGAGCATGTCCTGGTGGTCAAGCGTACCGGCCAAGAAATTACGATGGAGCCAGAGCGCGATGTTTGGTGGCACGACCTCAAAGCCAGCGCCGCAACGCACTGCCCGGCCGAATCGATGGACAGCGAAGATCCCTTATTTATCCTCTATACCTCCGGGACGACGGGCAAACCCAAGGGTGTCGTTCACACCACCGGCGGCTACAACCTGTACACCCACATCACTACCAAGTGGGTCTTCGACCTTCAAGACAACGACATTTTCTGGTGTACGGCAGATGTCGGTTGGATTAACGGCCACAGCTCC
>CAYTBI010000078.1:0-14261 GCA_964435975.1 uncultured bacterium | reverse complement strand
CTAGTCCCATTGAGCATTAAGGCTGCCGACACGCAGCCTTTAAAATGTTAAGCTTTGTAAAGAGTTTTCAAGTATGAGGCAACCGAGGCAGATGGCGCTTGGGGCAACGCCCAGACGGCAAACCTGGCAGTGGCGCGACCGGGCGATCGCCTATCGTCAAATGGGCACCCGCGGCCCGGCCGTGCTGCTGGTGCATGGTTTTGGGGCATCGCTGGGGCATTGGCGCAAGAATCAACCCGTGCTAGGGGCTTCCTGCCGATGTTTTGCTATCGACTTGCTCGGCTTTGGCGCTTCGGCCAAGCCCGAGCCGAGCGCTGCGCTCGGTTATACCTTCGAGACCTGGGCGGCCCAGATTGCTGATTTCTGCCGCGAGGTCATCGGCGAGCCGGCTTATTTGATAGGCAACTCCATTGGTTGCATTGCTGCCATGCAGGCTGCTGTTGCCTACCAGGAGTGGGTGCGCGGCATCGCCGCGTTGAATATTTCTCTGCGCCTGCTCCACGAGCGCAAGCGCGATCGCCTCTCTTGGATCGAACGCTTCGGCGCGCCCTTGGTGCAAAAAGCCCTGCAAAACCGCGCCCTGGGCCGCCTGTTTTTTGGGGCGGTCGCCCGGCCCCGAGCGGTTCGTAACGTGCTGTTGCAAGCCTATCGCCGTCCGGAGGCGGTCACCGATGAGCTAGTCGAGATCCTGCTCGAGCCCGCCCGCGATCCGGGGGCTGTTGGCGTCTTCGTGGCCTTCACCAGCTATTCGCAGGGGCCGCTGGCAGAAGATTTACTGCCACAGCTGCGGTGCCCGACAATTATCCTCTGGGGAGAAGAAGATCCCTGGGAACCGCTCGCGCTAGGCCGGGCCTTTGGCGAGTTTCCGACGGTCGATCGCTTTATCGTGCTGCCGGGGCTCGGTCACTGCCCGCAAGACGAAGCTCCCGAGGTCGTCAACCCAATCTTGCTCGACTGGCTGGCAACCTGCGAGGCAGCAACGCGAGAGCCTCAAATTTAAGAAGAATACTCAAGGACTGTTGCTAGCAGCGCGCGCGCGGAAATTCTGCGGTAATGTTGTGGGGTCAGTTTTTGGCCAATCTGCAAGACAACCGGCTGGAGGTATTTTTATGCCGCGTGCGAATCGATTGCTCGGAGTCACCGTTGGTGCGATCGCCGCACTCGCTCTGGGAGCCCCAGCCCTGCGAGCGGAGAATCTCAATCATATTTCTCAGCTGCTCTCCACCCGCGATTGCCCGGGCTGCGACCTCATCGACGCGGGACTGGTGCTAGCCGAGCTGCCGGGGGCGCGCCTGACCGGGGCCAACTTGCAAAACGCCAACCTCAGCCGCGCCAACCTGCAAAATGCCGACCTGCGCGGGGCCGACTTGCGCGGGGCTTCGTTGTTTGGGGCCAATCTCAAAGGCGCTCGCCTTGAAGGCGCAGACCTGACGGGGGCAGATTTGCGAGAAGCCTATCTTGTCGACAGCGACATTGCCCTCGTCGATATCAGCAACTCCTACATTCAAGGCAGTATCGGGCTACCCGTTGCCGCTTTATCCCCAGACGAGCACTATCGCCTAGCCGTTGCGGAATTCCAGGTCGGCGATTACCAGCGCGCCGTTGCCGATTTCGGCCGCGCGATTTCGCTCGCGCCTGAATTTGCCCCCGCCTACATGGGCCGGGCCATTGCCAAATACCGCCTGGGAGATGAAGCTGGTGCCTCCCTCGATACGCAACGCGCGGCCGAGCTTTATACCGAGCAAGAAAACGAAGCGGGCGTGCAATCGACCCAGCAGTTCTTGGCTTACATGGCTCAGCCTTACATTCCGCCGGATGTAAAGAGCAAAGGCAATTTTGGCAATGCAGTCAGCGGTATCAGCCAGCTACTCCTGCGCTTTTTGCCGGCGATTTTCTGAAGATTGCAGCGCCAGAAAATACTGATTGAAAAAAGGCAGCCCGCCGAGAGCGGGGAGCAAATAGCGCGAGGTGCACAGCAAGCCGAGTGCCGCGCCGGTGGCTGCATCGAAATAGGGCTGATAGAAGAAAATCAAGGCCCCGTCGCGGGTCCCTACCCCTGCAAAGGTGAGGGGCAGCAGCCCGGCGAGAATGGCCAGCGGGGCCAGAGCCAGGTTGGCTACCAGGGGCACCCAGGCACGCAGGGCAATAATAAAGAGCCAAATCTGGACCAAGTGCAAGAACCAAATCAGCAGCGACACGATGGCGATCGCGCGCAGGTGGGCCAAATCTTGCCAGAAGTAAGCGTGCATCTCTAGCCAAGCGTGCTGGAGCTGCTCGAGTTTGGGGCGCAGTTTTTTGGGGAGCAGGGCTCGGCCGAGGGTAAAGCCCCGGCGGGCCACAGCGCGCGAGGCAAGCAGAGCCAGCCCGACACTCAAACCGATTAGAATTGCCGCCGTCATGCTCCAGAACAGCCAGTCTTTAGCCGGATAAAACAGCAAGCCAAAGGCACACCAAACCAGCAAAGACAGCAAATCGCAGGCCTTCTCAAACACCACCAGCGAGAGCGCGAGGGAGCCATCGAGGCGGCCCCGCTGCTTGATGAAATAGGCCTTGGCGATATCGCCCATCTTGGAAGGCAGCACCATATTCAAGACGCTGGCGGCCAAGGTCAAGCGGGTGGCCTCCCCCAGGCCCAGGCCGGCTTGCCGGGGGGCGAGCTGCTGCAAGCGCCAAGCCGTCAAGCTCGTCAGGGGGACGACCATGCTCGAGCTGACGAGCATCCAAAATGGGCTGCTCTGGCGAAAGGTATTGCCGAGGGCCTGCAGGTCGATTTTGAAATAAATGAGCGCCAATAGTCCCAAGCTGACGGCCAGAGAAAGCAGTTTTTTCATGTATTCGGGTTATTTTAAAAGCGGCGACAGAGGTCGAGCGCGTCCCCAGATTTGAGGGCGCGAACTTTCGGGGTGAGATCGAACCAGGGTTGGAGTTGGCTGGGTGTAAAGGTTCGACTCATCACGACATAAATAGACGTTTGCGCCCCCCCCAAACCCACGGCCTCGACCCCCTCCCAAGTCTCGGCGGCGACGAGCCGATCGCGAATTTCGAGACCTCCACCAGCTTGCCAGCAGAACTGGCGCTCGAAGCGATAGGGGGCAGCTTGCTTGCCCGTGATGAGCAAAGCTTGCAGGATCCGGCGAATTAAATTGGGGAAAAAGCGGCCAACGCTTAGCATAACAGCCCGCAGAACGAGTAATTTCAGGGTCGTCATGGCGGGTTGCTTGGCCCACCCCAGCGGGCCAGAGATGGCAATGCGATCGGGGTCGAGGCGCGTCTTGTAGGGGCCGACGAGGTGCCCGACGGCGGTTTTCGAGCGCTTGCCCTGGCGGCAGCGCACGGAGAATTGCGTATCTGAAACTAGCAGGCGATCGCCGCGAAACAGCTTGCAGGTGCCCCCCTTGTTGAGGGCGACGTAGAGCGTGTAGTCCCCCCGGCGCTCGATCGCGATTCGGGCTTCTGGCAACCAAACCCGCCCCTCAGCAGGCGGCTGGGGCCGGGGTCTGCTAGTGGCACGGTGACGCCAAGCCAACAGATAGCTCCAAGCGTGGTGGCCGACAATGTGGTCGTCGGCGTAGCAGGGGGCGCGCCCGGCAACCAGGCCTGCTAAAAAGCGATCGCTCGTGGCGGCGGCGGCGGGCAACCAATGCCCGGCTAGCTCGAACCCGTGGGGGAAAAAATTAAAGGTATTGCGGCTGCCATATTCGCCGCCGTAGGTGCCATCGGGATGCACGAACTCGGCAGCAAGCTCGACGGCTGCGGTAATAGCTTCTTTGAGACGAACATCGGGGGCCAAATCGTAGATTTGCGCCAAACACCCGATGGTGAGAGTGTGGTAGCCCGGATCGAAGCCTTCATATTCAGGAAACCAGCCCTCGGCGCTCTGCCAAGCGAGAATTTGCTCCAGGCGCAAGGTACGGGCGCGATCCCACTCGGAGGTCGCGAGCAAGCGACCCAGCTTCAGCAGGCACAAGACGATCAGGGCATGATGATTGGTGAGGCGACCGCTCTCGTGGCGCTCGGCAAGCCAGTTGGCGCGGCGCTCGAAAAATCTCAGGCAGTCGGGGGCATCGAGGCCCAGCAACAAATAACTCTCGAGGCCTGCCAGTAGCGAAAATGCTGCTGCTCCCGCAGCGCGCTCGAAAGGGAAGTAGTCATCACAGGAGCCATCGGGATGGGCGCTCGCGGCCGCGTACCGGATGCCTGCAACGACCCAGTCGGCAACGGCTGCTTCTCCGAAGAAAGGATTGCCCTCGATGTTGCTCGCGTGGGCCAGGGCCAGGGGATAAACAAACTCCTGGGCCATGCCACTGGGGAAATCGATAATTTTGTAGTGCCAGAAATTGCGATCGAAGCAGCCATAGGTAGGACTGTGGGGGTTGCGATCGAGCAGCGTCAAGATCTTGGGAATCTCGGCAAGGGCGGCCCGAGCATAGGGCAGGGCAGCAGCAGCATTGTCATGGGTGGGAGCGGACATCAGGGACAACTGGGGTAGGCGGGTTAACAATGGGATCGGCCGCCGCGCGGCGCAGGCGCAACTGAATATCTTCTAGCAAGCGGCGGTTGGCTGCCATCAGATCGGCTACTAGGCCAAAGGTCCAGAGCTGAACGCCAATAATAATGAGGATTGCTGCCAAAATCAGGCTGGGTATGCGGGTGCGCTCGGTGCCCAATACAAAAAATGTCAGCCAGCGCAACCCCAACACGAAGCCAGCACCAAAGGGAAGGGCCCCCAGCCATAAAAAAAAGCGTAGGGGCCGGTACACCATGAAAATGCGCAAGATGGTGATAGCCGATCGCCAAACATAGGACGGGATACTTTTAACGAGGCGCGACGGTCGCAGGTTGGGGTTGGTGCGAATGGGCACCGAGGCGATCGCAATACCGCGCTGGCCGGCCTGGATGATGGTCTCGAGAGTATAGGTGTAGCTGTTGAAGACGTTCAATTGCAGCGCTGCCTCGCGGCTGAAAGCGCGAAATCCACTCGGGGCGTCGGGGACTTCGGTATTGCTTGCCAGGCGAACGACGAAACTGCCCAGTCGCTGCAGGAGTTTCTTGAGAGCAGAAAAGTGTTTTGTTGAGGAGATGGGGCGCTCGCCGATGGCGATCTCGGCTTCGCCTGTGAGGATGGGCGCGATAAGTTTGGGGATGTCGGCGGCGCAGTACTGATTGTCGGCATCGGTATTGACAATAACGTCTGCCCCGGCTCGCAGCGAAGCCTGAATGCCCGTCATGAATGCTTTGGCGAGGCCCTGGTTTTGCGGATGGCGAGCGATAATATCGACTCCCCAAGATCGGGCTACCTCCACGGTACGATCGCGGCTACCATCATCGACAATCAGCCACTGGATTTCATCGATGCCCGGCAGCTCCCGGGGCAAATCGGCGATCGTTGCCCCAAGGGTTTTTTCCTCGTTATAGCAAGGGATTTGGATGATCAATTTCAAAATCGGGTTCCTCAGTAGCTCGAATTAGTAATTGGTGTTTAAAAAGCGCTCACTTGTGTTTTGGTCGCCCTGCGAGCCCAGTACAAGTGAAAATCTTCACTACCATGCAATGATTCTGTAAAGCTGGCAATGGGCGTGAGATCGACTTTAGGATTTGCAGTTGAAAGCCTGCCGGATAAAATCAGTAAGATTTCAGGCCGATCGGCGAGTAGGTCATCGACTTGCCTTAAGACCTCTTCTTGGGTGACTAGCTGACGATCTCCTTTGAAGGGGAGCATGTAGCCCCAGAGCTGCTGGCGCTCTGGCTGATAGATCTTGCGACGGAGATAGCCGCTCAAGGCAGTCATTTTGCTATCGCTGCTGCCGACGATGAAGGCATTTTCTAGGTCATTTTCTTTGATGTAATTAGCTGCGGTCCTGCTCGCAGAGTAAGGCGTCAGGGAAATACGAACGTATCCATAGATGCCACCCAGAAGATGCGCGCAGAAAATTGTTGAGAGGATAGGCTTTTGCCAAGAGGCCCAAGTACTCACTTGCGACGGCGCGGACTCTCTCGAAAAGGCCGAAGACCGCGAATAATGCCGAGAGAGCCAAACCGCCGCAATTAAAACGAAGTATAGAACACCAAAATGGCGATGAAGGCTCGAGGCGTGCTTAGTGTAGATAAAACCCAAAATTACAACATTAGAAAACAAGTAAAAAAATAAAGCATAGATCTGGCGGGCTAACCCTAAGGAAATTACTACAAAAGTGGCAATAGCGATCGCCGCACAGACTGCCAAATCGAGCAGGCGGTCGTTTTCGGGAATAATGATGACGTAGGCCGCAAAGTAGCGCCCGAGAGTCTCTAGCAATCGCGTGAAATCGAACTGCAAAAACGTATCGCCAAAAGCCGACCTCGGAACGTCGCTTGGCAGCACGATGTAGTAGGCAGCGATTGCGTAGCCAGCGATCGCACCCAGGCTACTAACGATAAAATCAGGCCAATTTTTTTCTTTGCAGTCCAAGAAAAATTCCAACGCCAGAGTCAGCGCCAATGCAATTGCCACTAAAAAAGCATAGAGATTGGTATTTGCCAACAAGACGAGCAGCCCTGCAAGCGGCCAGTAGCGCCGCTTGCGAGAGGGCCAAACCGTGCAAATCGCGAAGATCAGCAGCATGCTGAGGCCGTAGCTGCGAGCGATTAGTAAATGCTCGTAAAAAATCAGATATCCAAAAGAAAGCAACCACTTCTGCAGGCGATTGAATGGGCTGTATCTCCAAATCAGCGCAATAGCAGCAATAGCAATGATGCCATGGAGATACTGCATGGCAATTGGATTATCAAAAAACCGATGCAGCAGGGCAACGAGCAGGTGCCATAGCCCCGGATGGCCGCGATCGTAGCGGATATTCTCGAGCAATGCCCCCAAGCTCGGACTGTCGCGCGCGATAATCCAAACATTCATTTCGTCGCGCCACATGCTGTGGTTGGCGATACCAATCGTGCCTAAGAGTACTGCAAGCGCGATTGCCGACCAGTCAGAACGATAAATCTTGAGAAGATATCGATAGAAAACACGGAGCATGGCTAATTCGTGCGATCGCATTCCCATGCGAGTCCGTCTCAATGCCGAGCAACATAATAGCGCGTGCGATCGCACGGGCATCGCTGGCGCGACGATAGCTAAGACGAGTGTGGCGTCGCTTGGGGCAATCTCCTTTACAATGCCTCACAGACTCGGATCTTGTAGGTCTCGCCCGCGCCCATGAGCGTCGTCCCCCTAGTTGCTAACCCGCCGGCCAAGTTCCAGGCAGAAAAGCCGCTGCGGACGCTCTTGGAACTCTATCGCCGCGATTGGGGGAAGCTCGGGCTCTCGCTGGGGCTCTATGCCGTCAAGCACAGCCCTGAATGGCTGCGGCCGATCTTAGCTGCCAACATTATTGACATTATTGCTACGCCTGGGAGCCACGAGCCCTCAGAACTGTGGTGGAATGGCATCGCGATTGCAATTGCGACGCTGCAAAATATTCCCACCCAGTACTGGCACGTGCGCCTCATCAGCGACGCCACCCACGAGATGGAGTGCCAACTGCGACTGCAACTAGCCGACAAGCTCCAGCAGCTCTCTCTTTCTTACCACCGCCAGCAGCAGAGCGGCGCGCTCCAGAGCAAAGCCATCCAAGGCGTCCAGTCGATTCAAGTTCTGGCGATGAGCGTGTTTCAATACGTGCCTGCTGCCATACTCACCATTGGGGTGGCCTTGGGGGTCACGGCCTGGCGCGCGCCCTGGTTTTTGCTGTTTTTCCTGACGACGATTCCGGCCGGTCTGCTGGTGGTGCGATTCCTGCGCGACCCGATTCGCACCCGCAATCGGGTGCTGCGCCTGCGCGTTGAGGCCATGTCGGCCCGCATCATCGAGATGCTGCGCTTGCTGCCGGTGACGCGCGCCCACGGTGTCGAAGCAGCCGAACTCGATGCTTTGGGGGCGCGCCTGCAGGAGATGCGCGATGCGGCGATGGCCCTCGACCGTGCCGATGCGATTTTTGGCTCGACGGCTTGGGTGGTACTGCGGCTGCTACACGGAGCTTGTTTGGTACTGGCGGCTTGGCTGGCCTATACCCACCAGCTCGGCATCACCCCCGGTGAGGTTGTCTTGCTGGCGGGATATTTTGATTCGCTCATCGGGGCCGTTTCGCAGATTTTGGCGGTGTTACCCGCCATGGAAAAAGGCATGGAGGCCCTGCGCGCCGTTGCAGAGGTCCTCGAAGCCGACGATATCGAACCGAATGCGGGTAAGGCGGCTGTCGCTGCGGTGCGCGGCGAGCTGACCTTCGCGGGGGTGACGTTTGCCTATCCAGAGAGTGCCGAGCCTGCCATTTGCAATCTATCGCTACAAGTTGCCCCAGGAGAGACCGTGGCTCTGGTGGGAGCCTCCGGCAGTGGCAAATCGACCCTTGTAAACCTGGCTATCGGCCTGTTGCGGCCGACGGCGGGGCAGATCTTGCTCGATGGTCGCGATATGCAGGGCTTGGACCTGCGAACCTATCGCCGGTTTGTGGCCGTTGTCTCCCAGGAGACCGTGCTCTTTAGCGGCACCGTCCGCGAGAATATTGCCTACGGCCTGGCCGACACCGTCAGCGAGGCGCGATTGCAGCAGGCCGCTCGAGATGCCAATGCTTGGGAATTTATCGATCGCCTGCCAGAGAAGTGGGAGACGCGCATCGGCGAGAACGGCGTGCAGCTCTCTGGGGGGCAGCGGCAGCGGCTGGCCATTGCGCGGGCGCTGATCCGAGAGCCGAAAGTATTGATCCTCGATGAGGCCACCGCCGCCCTCGATAGTGTCTCCGAAGCCCTGGTGCAGGAAGCCCTCGAGCGCCTCCTGGGCAACCGCACGACCCTGGCGATCGCCCATCGCCTCTCAACCATTCGCCAAGCAGACCGGATCGCGGTGCTCGAGCGCGGGCGCATCGCTGAGATTGGGACCCACCAGGAGCTTCTAAAAAAAGGCGATCGCTACGCGCGCTTTCACCTGCTGCAGGTTTGAAGGCATTCGGAATCGCGCGAATCGGCTCAGATGCCGTGACTTTTACCAATGACCCAATGCCGACGGAAAAATCGCGAGAGCGAGGTTTCTTCGAGGGCTAAATAAATGGGACGGCCGTGGGGGCAGGTGCGGGGGTTGCGCGTCACTTTCCACGCATCGAGAAGCTCTTGCATTTGCCTCACGCTCAGGGGCGTGCCGTTGCGAATGGCACTGCGGCAGGCCGTTGCTACCTGAGCTGCTTGCAGGTCGCCCCCGCCCGCCAGCTCGAGAATCGCCTCGCGAGCATCCTCGCGTCCCTGCAGCAGGGCTGGGATATTGCGCGCCGCCCACAGGTTATCGCCAAAAGCATCAATTTCGATGCCAATGTGCTGCAGGCACTCTCGCTGCTTGGGAGTTAAGCCCTCCAAAATAATCGGGGGCTCCTGGGGCACGAGCTGCCAGTCGGCCTGCAGGCACTCGTAGAGAACTCGCTCGTGGGCGATATGCTGCTCCACCAGCCAGATTCCAGCCGGGTGCTCGACGACGATATAGGTATTGCTCGCCTGGCCGATCGCCTTGAGGGCGAGCAAGCTAAATTCCGATGCGGCGGCGCGATCGCGACTGTCAGCGAGGCGGTAGCTGCCGCGAGCCTCGCTGACACTCAGCAGAGATTTCACGCGCCCATTACCGTCGCCAGCATCTGCGGTGTCGAGCTGCAAGGCAGCGGCGATTGCTTCGCTGGCTTTAGCCTGCCAATAATCGAGAGCCTGCAGATAGACTTCGCACTTGGCCGGGTGGCGATTCCAGTCGATGAGGCTCGGACAGGTCTTGAGGTGCAACCAGCACACCGGATAGCGATCGCGCGGCAGCGTGCGAGCGAAAATGCCATAAATTGCCTGCTCGAGTTCTGGCAAGCTGACGTGGCGGCCGTTGAGGGCAACTTTAATCCAGTCGGGGCGGCTGCGATGGCAGCGATCGGGCAAGCCAACTGTCACCTCCAGGTGCGAAGGGCGATTGCTGTGGCCGGGGGTTTCTACGGCGTGCTGGATCGAGCGCAAGTCGGTGGTGCGAACCCGCAGCAGCACTTGAGGCAGAATATCGCGAGCGCTGCTGCCAGGAAACAGATTGAACCAAACCCGGCCGTCGCGGCTGACTTGCCAGGTGAGTTGGGGATGGCACAGCGCCACGTGATAAATCGCCTGCTGAATGGCTTTGAGTTGGCGCTCCGGGGGCGGCAGCGCCTGGGAGCGGGCTGGATAGTTAGCAAACAAGTTGGCCACGGTAATGATAGTGCCCGGTGCCATACCGCGAGTCTCGAGATGGCGGGGTTCGCCCTGGAGGTTGTAGCGGGCCTCCCAGCCGGGGACTTCTGTCGGTGCCATGGTACGGCTGGCGATTGTCAGGTCGGCCAAGCGCGCCAGCGAATGCAGGGCTTCGCCGCGAAACCCCAAACTGGCAATCTGGCGCAGGTCGTCGCGGCAGCCAATCTTGCTGGTGCTGTGGGGCAGGGCGCAGACTTTTAAGTTTTCTACACTCATGCCGGCCCCATTGTCGGCTACTTGTAGGTGGCCGCAGCGGGCGTCGATCGCCACACTCGCGCGCGTCGCCCCAGCATCGATGGCATTTTCGACCAACTCGCGCACGGCGGCGGCGGGCGAGGCAATCACCTCACCGGCAGCGATTTGGCGAACGACATCATCTGGGAGAGGGCGAATCGAGGGCGTCATCGGCCGAGGGAACTCTGTGGAGAAGCGCAATTAACAGCACCATCGGCAATCTAACAGAAAAGCTTTGCAACCAAATTTTACAATTTGAATCGATTCTGCAGAGGAGTGCGAGTGCTATCGTTCCTAAGGCAAATGCCAGTCACAAAGAGGGAGAAGCCGATATGACAGCCACCAGCTACTTCCGGCAAGCTAAGGCTCACTTCATTGCCAGCCACCAGCATCCGGTCAACATTGCCCTACATCATTTGTCCAATATCTTAGCGATCGCCGCCGTTCCCCTGTTGTTCGTCGATTGGCGGCTAGCGGCACTGCTCGTATTTTTGACGCAGGTTTTCACGCTCGGCGGCCATGCATTCTTTGAAAAAAACGAACCTGCCTTCATTCGCTTCAATAGTGGCGTTATGATTTTGGCTTCGCTGTCTTGGTCTTTCGAAAATTGGTTTGGCCTGCGCCAGCAAGGCCCGAAGATTAGCCGTGCCCGTGCGGCCCGGCAGCAGCACAACTAGCGTTGCGATTTGGATCTCAATTCGGTTCCCGATTGGATTGCTAAGGCCGACCGAACCGGATCCGCTCTCACACAGCTCATAGACAAAGAAGACGACTGAGGAGCATTCATGTATAAAGGTCTACTCGTTATCGATGCGGACGCCCACAAGCTCGAAAACCCACTCATTCTGATCGACTACCTGGAGCCGGAATACCGCAACCGCCTCGGCTTGGTCATCGACAGCCTAGGCGACCAGCGCGCCCAAGTGCTCGACTACAACCCCAAAACGGGCCAAAACGATTTCAAGCGGATGTTTCCGCAGCCCCAAGGCCTAGGTAAAGGCGGGTTCCGCACCCTACACCCCGAGACCACCATGGGAGCGATGTTCAATCGCATTCGCGTCGAGCACATGGATCGCGAAGGCGTTGACATCCACATCATTTACGGCACCCTGAATTTAATTTTCTCCAGCATTCTGGACAAAGACCTGGCCGTCGCCCTGTGCCGCGCCTACAACAGCTACATGGCCGACGACTGCCGGGGCTACGACAATCGCCTCAAGCCCATCGGCGTGCTGCCCCTGCAAGATGTCGATGCTGCCGTTGCCGAGATGCACCGCTGCATCAACGAGCTGGGTATGGTGGGCGTTGCGATCGCCCCCAACCTGCCCATACCCCACCCGGCCGCACCCGAGGCGTTCCCCGAGGTGCGGACCTGCAAGTCTATTTCTCACCCGGATTTCCGACCCATCCTCAAGGCGGCTGAATCGCTGGGCATCGCTCTGGGCATCCACGGCGGCCCCGGCTCTCAGATGGTAGGCGGCATCTCCGACCACATGGAGACTTTCGTGCTCAATCATATTTTCGTGCAGCGCAACCAGCAGCAGATGGCCCTGGCGCGCATGGTCTTTGACGGCGCCTTCGAAGCCTGCCCGAATCTGCGCGTCGGCTTCCTGGAAGGGGCCTGCGGTTGGATTCCCGATTTGGCCCATGCTTTCCACGAGCACTGGGAGAAGCGGGTGCGCGACTTCGACCCCAAGAAGCCCTATCGCCCCTCGCTAATGGAATTTACCAAACTGATGATTCAGGAGAAGGGCGGCCGCAACGATCTCAACATCGTCTCCCAGGCCAAGAACCTGTTCTCGCTGCTGTGGAATCGCGACCACGATCCCGAGAAGATCGAAGATGCGAGTCTCTACGAGCACTACGACCTGCGCCACCGCGATCCGCTGGATTATTTCCGTCGCGGTCAGGTGTTTGCCTCCTTTGAGTCTGACGACCCCGGTCCGAAGTATTTGCCGGTGGGTATGGGCGAGATGGGCCGCCACATCGCGTGTTTCTCGGGCGACTACGGCCATTGGGACGGCGTCTTGAAAGATTGCGTCAAGGATGCAGCCGCACTCTACGAAGACGACCGCGACTATCTGGGCCTGCTTTTGGCCGGTAACGCCCTGGCGTTGTATGGCGATCGGCTGCGGGATTCTCTGGCTGAGAAATACACCGAGGCTGCTGCTGCGGTTACCATTAACGCCTAGGGCTCGTTTGCATTGATTTCCACAAGCGGGGAGCTGGCGCGATTGTTATTGTCGCTGGCTCCCTTATGGCCTGCCCTGCAAGAGTACTGCCTCCCAGGCAAAGGCCGGATTCAATTGGTTAGAAGCCGTAGTCGAGCGTTTACAGCAATCTCAGATCGGACAGCAATGGACGCGTGAAGGGAGTTTTTCGCCTGCTAGCTTTCTCTGTCGTTCGATCCTGGCTGAGGTTTTAAGCTGCAGGAGCTGGTGTCCCCCAACCAGCAACGAAATTCTGGAACTGCAAACCAAGCTCCTATAGTGCCTGCCAAAGCTACAAAAAAGCCGATCCACCATTTATAGTTCCAATGCTTCTCATATTGAGGAGCGTCATTGGTTATTTGTGTATTCGCTTGAGGCGCGCGAACCGCATCCCCAGTAGTAAATCTAACATCGGTGGAGCTTTCTGGTTCGAGTCTTTGGCCTTTGGTTTCTGACGTAATTCTTCGAACTTCAGCCAATGATTTGGCAATCTCAGTCATATTTATGTTGTGCAGTCGGCAAGCGGCGATCGTCTCATCTTTTATGTCTAGCTCGGTTTTATATCGCGCCTCAGCTAAGGCTAACTTCTCCTCATAGAGTCCTCTGGCAGTCGCTTTGATTATCCCTCTCACTCGAGGATCTGCAGCAGTTTCCAGCCGAATGAAAAAGCTCTTGCCCTTACGTTCGATCCCCTGGATATCGATCTCGTTATCTTGATACCGATTTCTAAGTTCCTGGAAGGATTGGAAGAATGCTTGCCAGTCGAGGCCGTCCACAAAGACCAGGTCGATCGAATGTAGCGTTTGACGGATGAGTACTTCGAATTCTCCCGGCTTGAATGTGGTGTTGGGATCCCGGGGAAGACGATTTATATACTTTCCTTTGTCGGTCTCTCTGAAAATAGATTCACATTGAGCTCCCGCAAAGATAGTTTCACTGTTGAAATTCCAATTCTCTATACAGGCATTGGTGAGGGTAGCTTTCGTAAAATCTGTGGCGATCGCCACAGATAATGTGAAGTCAGCCTCTTTGAGATTGGCCTCTCTGAGATTGGCCTCTCTGAGATTGGCTCTACTGAGGTTGGCTCTGCTGAGGTTGGCTCTACTGAGGTTAGCTTTGCTGAGGTTGGCTCCGCCGAGGTCAGCGCTACTGAGGTCGGCTCCACTGAGGTCAGCCCCGTTGAGATTGACTCCACCAAGGCCGGCTCTACTAAGGTTAGTTTCACTGAGGTCGGCTCCACTGAGGTCGGCTCCACTGAGGTTGGCATTGATGAGGTTAGCTTCACCGAGATAGCCTCTAACGAGGCGGGCTCTACTGAGGTTGGCTCCGTCAAGGTTGGCTTTGATGAGGCAGACTCCACTCAGGTTGACTCCGCTCAGGTTGACCCCACTCAGGTCGGCTCCACCCAGGTCGGCTCCACCGAGGTCGACTCCGCTGAGGTTGACTCCACTCAGGTCGGCCCCACCGAGGTCGGCTCCACTCAGGTTAACCCCATTCAGGTTGACCCCACTCAGGTCGACGCCACCGAGGTTGACCCCACTGAGATTG
>CAYTBI010000077.1:9370-14590 GCA_964435975.1 uncultured bacterium | reverse complement strand
CCTTTGATGCTCGAACGGCTTCTGGCTTAATTGTTTCTTTGCAGATACCCTCTAGTGCTACGCCAACTAGACCGTCCCTACCCCAGGATCTTCAACAATAAATTGAGAAGCTCTCTCTCCCAGACTTAGAAGAGCTGGGGGAAGCTCTATTGGATTTCTCGGTTGAGGCCGATCTGGAGACTTGGCTTCGGGAACGGCAGTAATTACCTGGCGAAGCCTAACTGACCATAGTTTGCACGAGCAAAAAGGGCAGCCGCAGCTGCCCCTAAAACATGGCCTTAAAACACGGATGAATTGCCCGGTCCTAGCTAGCTAAGCTCTCGACCTTTGCCATGATGCCGGCAGGATCTAAGCCCTGGTGCGGGTACTGCTCCCAGAGGCCGCCGCAGCCTTCTTCATGAGTGCCGAGGAAGGCAAACTTCGGCGAGTAGCCCCGCTCGAGCAACCAAGACCCGAAGCGGCTGCCGAGACCCGTACGGCGATTGAAAGCCTCGACGACTAGCACGAAGGGTGCCGCCCCCAGCTTCGCCATCATCGCCTCATCGATAACATTGAGCGTGGACTTATTGACCAGACCGACATCGATGCCCTTTTGCTTGAGGCGCTCGACTGCATCTAAGGAGCGATACAGCGCGTCGCCGAAACTGACGATGTAGCCAGCGGTGCCTTCGCGGACGACTTCATCCTTGCCAGGTGCGAAGGTATAGCCCTCGCCGTAGAGCGGGTTGCCCTCGCCATCGAGCAAAAAGGGAACCTTCGAGCGAGTCGAGAAAATAAACCGCAAGCCGGGATCGTGGAAGACTTTCTCGACGCAAGCGGTCATCTGGCCGGCATCAGCCGGGAAGTAAAGGCGCGTCTCGTAGCCGTCGTCGAGACCATTATCGGCAAAGAAGTTATTCAGGCCGAAGTGGCAGGTATTATCGGCCATGTCATCGATGCCGGAGTGGGAAAAATGGCACAGCAGGTTGGAGTAGTTCAAGCGTGCCATGGTAATTTCCGAGACGCACATCTCCAGAAACGCTGCAAAGGTGGCAAAAACGCCCTGCTTGCCCTTTTCCATACCGAAGCCAGCCGCTGCCGAGAGATTGCCGCGCTCCATGATGCCGCCGCTGACAAAGATCTCGGGGTGAGCCTGACGGATTTGCTTGAGGCCGCAGGAGCCTTCGAGGTCGCTATCGATAACCAGGACTTTCTCCTTGCGCTCGGCCTCGCTCATGCTGCCGAGAACTTTGACCATCGCTTCACCGAAGGTGTTGCGGTTGGACCCCACGTTTTCGCTAGAGCCCATGAAGGTGTAATTTTGCTTGTTTTTGGTGACGCTCTTAATGTGCTCGATCGCCGCTGTGTGGCCGCGCTTTTCGAGATAAGTTAGGGCCAGATCGACGGAGATAACGTCGTGGCCATGGGTGGAGCCTTCAAGACCCTCGATGCCGACGCACATCTTGCGCTTGTTAACAACGGCAATGGGGCCTTCGGTCGCGATCGCTTGGCAGATGCGCTGGTAGAGGCCGTCGAGATCTTCGCCATCTCCTTCGAGGACGCTCAAGCCGTGGCCGGCCAGGGTCTTAGACACGTCAAAGCCCTTGAGATAATCGGAAGGGTTGCCCGCGATCGTCACGTCGTTGTCGTCGATGAGGAGCTTGACGTTGAGGTTGCGAGCGACCGCCAAGCGAGCAGCTTCGGCATCGTTGCCCTCTTGCTGGGAGCCATCGGAGCCGAGGCAGAAGGCAACTTTGCCCGGGTTGGCCATAGCGACGCCGTTGACATAGGGCCACATGTGACCCAGGCGGCCGGAGCTAAACTTGACGCCGGGGGTCAGGCCCAGTTCCGGGTGACCCGGTAGCTTGGAGTTGGCCGCCCGGTACTGCATGAGTTGCTCGGCAGGCAGCTCGTTGTAGAAAATTGCAGCCATCAAGTACTGAGTCGCCACGCGGTGACCGGCTTCATCAAAGAAAATCGGCACGTACCGCTCGGGCGATCCCCGGAAGAGGGCATCGAGAATCATGACTTCCGGGACCGTATCGAAGGGGCCGCCCGTGTGGCCGCCAACGCCCCGCGCTGCGCCCGTGGCGGTAAAGAAAACAATCGCATCGCGGCAAATCTGAATGTTGCTCTGCAAGGTAGCGCGCTGCTCGTCCGTGAGCGTCGGCTGGCTCGCATCTAGGGCGAGCGGTTTGTAGATGCCGAGGTCGATGGGGAAATTGGCGGTTGCGACAGTCATGGGCGTTTTCTACCAAGTTTTTTGTAAGTGGATTCGAGAGGGCCTCGTTTAATAGAGAACGTTACCACTACTCGTCCGTCAGCGATCGGCTGCCCCAACGCGAGAAACACCCCAGCCAAAGGCATGACGATTTCCCCGGCGATCGCCTAAAAGCCTCGGTTACCTCAAAACACAGATGCAAACGAGCCAATCGGTCACCGGTGCCTTTGCTGTGCGGGTACCTCCTGTGGAGATCTACAAAGGGATGCCAAGATCTATCAACCTTTGCCGACTTACCCCTCTTTAGTAACTACGGGAGTGAAATCGAGCACCATCAGGCAATTTTTAGGTGGTTGGGTTGAGGAATGGCTCGAAATCTGTTTGTGCAGCGAATCAGACGCCGGAAGCTCAGCTGCAGCTCTGGGATGGCGAAAACGCTTAGCCAGGGGCGAATACGCTGGTAGTAGATCCAGGGCTCAATAATCAAACGTAGGTTGTTGAGCGTGCTTTTCCAATTCACTTCCGTCTGCCAATGAGGATGAAAGCTGAAGGGGCTTGCCACCATAGGTGCTTCGCTTTCCGTCGATGACAGCAACGTTTGCCAGCAAAAATGCTGCGTGTGGAGAGAAATCATCAAGTAAACACAAAAGACGAGCTCCCACCAGCGCTCAATACTCGTGTAGTCTGTGACCCGGAAGTCGGCCCAGCCCAACTCACTTTTGACTTGTTTAAATCCATACTCAATCCAGTTTCTCAAGCTGTAGAGGAGAGGGAATCTTAGAAAATCACCCTCTACATCTGTCATGATGTACCAGCTGTCGGCCTGTTTATTAGGCTCAGTGCCCTTAGTAATTTGGAAGTACCGGCTAGAGAGCCGCTTACCAAAAATAATCTCTCGAATAAAACGCTTCTCCGGAGCTCGATGCGCCAAAGGTTGCTCGAAGGCCCGAAAGCGGTTGTAGCGAATCTGCTGCTCTTTCGGCATCCAAACTCCATGATTCGAGCGTATGGCGACGATGAATGGCAAACTCAAGCGCCTCAAGGTACTAATGAAGCCACTACTCTCTCCATAAAAGCTATCCGCCAATACCAGATCGAAATTAAATCCCCACTCTTGTAGTTTCTCGACGACCTCAATAGCTAGCTGGATTTTAGTGCGATATTCATCGTTCTCATGCAGACGGCTTCGGGGCTTAAAAACCCTGAAAAGCAGAGGGTAGGTGATATTGTCGATGATGCCGTAGGCATTCACTGATACGATACCATTCTCGGTTTTTCCAATGTTTCCAATGTACTGCTTCGCAACATAGTCAGTTGCTTGCCCCTTTTTTCGGTCTCCCGTTTCATCGATGGCCAGAATCATCGACCGGTCACCCACAATTGATTTAATGAGTCTCAGGCGTTGATTCTGTAGCTCTTGTGTGGACCAGTGAGCAGCAGTCAGAAAGTGTTGGAGGCGTTGGCTGTCTGGAAGCCCAACTAAACGTGCAATGGCGGGAAGGCTTTTACGCTTTAGGTCGGACATCAGCCCGATGTGGAGATACTTGAAGCATTCATAATTCCGCACATCATCAAAGAGATGGTGGTAGGCTTCGCAGTATTCATCTACGAAACCCACAGTTCGACGAGCAGCTCGGGGTAGTACCATGGCTCCAAACCCCAGAAACGACACTTGTCTTCAGTTTAGCTCTCCCGTAGTCACTAAAGAGGAGTATATCGGATCCTGTTGAGTGTGCATGATTCAGGCCAGATGCAAAATACCCAGAACCTCTGCTGCGAGAGGTTTCCTGCTTCCGATGCAATATGCCCCTTTGCAAGGATTCGATATTAATTGGTTTGCGGTGATGACACTTGCTGCCAGGCCAAGCTCTTGTCGGTACCGTTCCTGTCAGTATTTATCTTGACGGGCACCGCGAAACGTCATGCCCGCGAGCGCGGACGTGGAGTGGGATACCTGGCGTTTGGGCCACGGGGAGCCAGTCAAGGTATTCGCTCAATATGACTTCAACCCGATGTGCTTGTAAAAATGCTCTTGCTGCTGAGAGATTGGAAGCTTTCGCGCTATCCCAAGAAGATCCGAGTAAAGCAGGGTCGTCTTCTAGTGAGATCCTTCTAGCGAAGCAACGATACGGAGCTATCGACCGCAGGCTAAGCCTCGTAATTAAACATAGAAAAGTCTTCTGCGTAGATACTTCGAACGACTTCCTCTGAGGCCGAATTGTAATACTTGCTATGGTGCTCGTGGTTTGTTGCGTTCAGCACATCTAAGCCTGATAAGCCCTGCGAATCAACTTTTATTCTATCGCAGATGGCAGAGAAGTCTGCTTGAATATTCTCCATACGCCCTATAAATCTGTTTTCAAATAAACCACTGTAGGTTTTCACGTAGAAAGCACAAGATTTAATGTGTGCCAAGTCGTGGTACGATTTGGCAGGCTCATTCTGAAGCCAATCCAAGAACTCCTCAAAGGTAAGATCTGCCTTCAGGTATTTCCAAAGCGATACAGTTCTGCTGTAAGGGTTGCGAACGAAGCCAAACATAAAAAAATCGCGTCTTGTATTGCGCTTTATAAATCGCACGTGAAGCTCCGGCTCTTCGACCAATACTTGAAAGTAGTCTCTCCGCATCCGCGAAAAGATTCCTTTTCTCATCTTCCGGTATTCAGTTTGGTATAAGTTTATTCTGGCGTAAGGCTCCAGCACAGCCCGAATCGAGGTGCCAGCACATTTGGGAATGTGCACGAAAATAAACTTGTGGCTATCTGAAATCATACTTAAGAAAGCAACCTTCTCAAACGTGCATCCTTGCTAAGGGACCGCACTCCCATAGAATGTGATACCCTCTTTAGAGCCCGCAGACCTAAGACTAATAATAGCCTAAGAGCTAATTTGCAAGCAGAATTTTAAGCAGACATTCTGCGGGTCGTCAGACGAATGAGGGAGCTGATAATATCGCTTCATTTACCTCTGCATGCAACTCAAAATCCTTACTAAGTCTACGAAAACGGTTTAGCCAGCCA
>CAYTBI010000077.1:0-9270 GCA_964435975.1 uncultured bacterium | reverse complement strand
CCACAAGCCAGCGCTTAAGCAAAACCTCAAATTCTTTCCCTTGACGCTCAATTACTTTCACATCGGTCACCGGTGCCTTTGCTGTGCGGGTACCTCCTGTGGAGATCTGCAAAGAGATGCCAAGCTCCGCGCGCTTGGGAGGTCGATCCGGGTTTCGCGAAGCATTACCGACCTCTGCGAAGTAGCGCTACCCTGCAATGCCCATTAAATCGCGTAATTTTTCTTTCTCTATCTTCCAACTGAAATGACCTGAAGCCCTCTCCCAGCCAGCCAGCCCGAACGAACGGCGCAGATCGCCGTCTGTGGCCAGCTCGAGAATCTTCTCTGCCATTCCCGTGCTATCTCCTTCATCCACCAGTAATCCAACCTCTCCGTCCGAGACAGCTTCTGGTATGCCGGCATGTTTTGTAGAGACCACAGGCAGTGCGTAGCTCATTGCCTCAAGGATTGCGACGGGCAATCCTTCCTCGTCTCCCGTGTCGAGATCGGTCATGCTGTGCTGAAGAAACATGTCGGCTTCCTGCATGAGTTGGTGGACTATAGCATTTGATTGATTGCCATGCAGGGTCACCTTCTCCGCAATACCGAAAGCTAGGATGTATTGCCTGGCCGCTGAGAGTAATGGCCCACCTCCGATGTAATCTAAGTGTAAATTCGGACAACGCTCGCTAGCGCGGCGGAAGGCATCGAGCGTCAAGATGGGGGCCTTCTTACCGACCATGCGACCCACTGCGAGACATTTAACGGTCTCTTGCGGGTGACGTTGACAGGGTTGAGGTGGCACGTCGACTCCATAGGGGATAACATGTATCTTCTCTGGAGGGATGCCGAGATCTATCAACCTTTGCCGACTTAATTGGTTCATGGTGATGATACCTGCTGCCGGGCTAAGCTCTTGTCGGTACCGTCTCTGCCAGTATTTATCTCGCAAGCACCGCGAAATGTCGTACCCATGGGCATGAGCGTAGAACGGAATGCCTAGAGCCTGCGCCAGGGGAAGCCAGCGAAGGCTTGCATCCAAGTATTCACTCATGATGACTTCGACCCGATGTGCTTGTAAAAACGCCTTTGCTATGGAGAGTTCTGAATCTTTCTTTCTGAGAAGCCTCTGGGTAACCCTACTCGACAATCTTGCAAGAACAGTCTTGCGCGAGCTCACTTCATCGAGAATAAGCTGAGGGCAATTAACATCCCAATGCCCGGCATCAGCCTCGCTTTTGGTAAGAGCAATGACCACTGTTCGATCGGGCTGGAGTTGTTCGACATGTCGGCGAATGAAAGTTTCAGATAGTCCGCCAACTTTTTTGACTATTACCGCCAGAAGTTTAGACATATAATTTCGTGAGGTAAGTTAGATTTAACACGATAAGATCTGCTAGTTGTTGGGCTGCTTCAATTTATTTTTTGCGATGGCCTTGAATAAGGAAAACCTACTTCTAATCTGTCCTCCTCCAAGGGTTTGGCTCAATTGGTACCAAAATTCGGAAACGAAAAGAACTAGAGGATATCGCAATACTGCTTCGATCAAGAACTGGAGGTAGCCCAATCTTTTGAAAATGAAATGTTTGTCCTGCAAGTTGAGACTGCGATTTCGGTGACCGAACTCTAGATATTTTCGCAGTAAAGGTCGCTGTCTTTTAAGGCTGACGCCATGAGAGCCACACCACTGGAGCAGTGCGGCAAAAAGCAATTCTGAGTAGTAGTTCCATGTCGTTTTGGTGGCATTTGAAAATCGATTTTCGTCGTGAACGCGTCTCACGCTCACAATTTCTCCATGGGAGCGGCCAGCTACTAACCTTCCAGCGAGGCTCATCTTTATATGTAATGCTGTGTCTTGTCTGATGCGCAATTGCTCGTCAAAACATCCTGCTTTCTCGAAGAGACTGCGACGAACTGTAAGTCCATCTAAGTGGATCCAGCCAAATTTACCGGAATCCATAAGGGCTTCATACAAATCTTCCGAAGCCACTTTTTCCTTAACTCCAGTAATCAGCGGTCTCAACCACTTTTTTTCAACCGTTGTATTTTCGAAGCACGTACCTATGGATTCGTAAACACCGTCTACGTGAGGCTGCTTTAATAGTATTTGGGCTGCAGTGCTGAATCGCCCTGGCAGATAATAGTCATCGGCATCTAAGAAGGCAACCACAGCATGTGTAGATTTTTTGATGCCGAGATTTCGACTTACTGCAGCACCATGATTGCCACCATCCTCGTGACGAAATAACTTAACTAGAGGGTACTGTTCCGCCAGCTCTTCTGCGACCTCTAGAGTTCGATCGGGAGAGCAATCCTCCACAATTAGAACCTCAGCAGTTTCCGGCTGCATGAGAGCTGACTCTACCGCCTGGCGAATGTATTTGGCAGCATTGAAAGCTGGCACAATAACAGAAATTTTAATATCTCTGGTCATCTAAGTACGTCGAGCTCACTATTCGAAATTCTACTAGAATCGGGCGTAACCTCAAAGCCAGATCTCCTCGCCGATGCATTGCGACGGCGGGTCGGCGCTCGGAACTTACAGCCCTTTGCGCATCTATTGAGTACAGTAGCAACAGTGGGCAAACCAGTTGTGGAAGTCCTGAGAACATCTCAGAATCACTGCCAGATCAATCAGTTGCTTCACTGCTTTGACGGTTTTGGGGCTGAAGCTTCGTAGGAATCCCTTGAGTTGCGACCCTGGCTGACTGACAGAACGCTCGAAAGCCTTGCTGGGCCGTGATTGAGGGCATACTGAAGTGAGCTATCAACCACTTAGAGAGTATGCCTGCCACCCTGCTTGTTTTCCGCCAATTGCTCGACTGGCTGCAACAGCACTGTCGCTACCAAGACCTGCGCCACCTTGTCGTATTGGCCTGGATGGTCCTGGGTCTCATTGGCAGCGAACGGTTGAATCTCACGGCTTGGGAAGCTCATGTTTGCAGCCGCGCCCAGCAAGCTCAGAGCCACCAACGTCGCTGGCACCGCTTCCTTGTCAAGTGACAATTAACTTGGGATCTTCCTAACTTTTGGTGATCTGATAAGTAGATTGGCCGCAGTCTGGCGCTTTGCTCCAATCCGACCGCAGTGAAACCTTTGCAGGTAGAGATTTCCGAGAATTTGTCTTGTAGTTCAGTCTGGTGCCACTGCTGTCAGGTTGTCAATCCCCTGCCCTGCAAAGACATATCTGTTTAGATATGTAAACTATCGCTGCTATACTCGGAGGTGCTGCCGCTTCGGGAGAAGAGTGCGATCGTGACTGTTCTGCGACTTGAGAAAATCAGCAAAATTTACCCGACAGGCGAAGTCCTCAAAGACGTTAACTGGGAAGTGAAGGCGAGCGAGCGCGTGGGCCTCGTTGGTGTCAATGGGGCTGGTAAGACTACGCAGCTTAAAATCATTGCCGGGCAAGTCGAACCGACTGCGGGCAAAGTCATTCGGCCGGGCGCGCTCAAGATCTCCCACCTCAGCCAAGAATTTGACGTTGATGTCAGCCGGACCGTACGCGAGGAGCTGTGGACGGTCTTTGCTGAAGCCAACCAAGTCCAAAAGGATTTAACAGCCGTACAAGAGGCTATGGGCAGTGCCGAAGGCGCAGAACTCGATCGCCTCTTGATGCAGATGGACGAGTTGCAGCACCGTTTCGAGGCTCTCGATGGCTACGGTCTCGATTCCCGCATCAGTAAGCTGCTGCCAACGATTGATTTTCCCCTCGAAGCCGATAGCGAACTGGTGGGGAGCTTTAGTGGCGGCTGGCAGATGCGCTTGTGTTTGGGCAAAGTCATGTTGCAGGAGCCAGATTTGCTCCTGCTCGACGAGCCGACCAACCATCTCGATCTCGAAACTATCGAATGGCTCGAGGGGTATCTCAAAACCCTGACGACGCCGATGGTCATCGTATCGCACGATCGCGAGTTTCTCGACCGGCTCTGTACCCAAATTGTCGAGACCGAGCGAGGCATCTCGACGACGTATTTGGGTAATTATTCGAGCTATCTCGAGCAAAAACAACTCAACCGAGAAGCCCAGCAAGCAGCCTACGAGCGCCAGCAAACTGAAATTGCCAAGCAACAGGAATTTGTCGATCGCTTTCGGGCTAGTGCCACGCGCAGCACCCAGGCAAAAAGCCGCGAAAAGCAACTCCAAAAAGTCGAAGTCATCGATAATCCCATCGGGGACGTCCGCGCGTTAGCGTTTCGGTTCCCGCCGGCGCCGCGTGGCGGCCGCGAGGTCGTGACCGTCAAAGACTTGACCTACGTTATTGGCGAGAAGGTCTTATTTTTAGGGGCCAATCTCGAAGCCGAGCGCGGCGATCGCATCGCATTTATCGGTCCTAATGGTGCGGGAAAATCGACACTCCTGCGCTTGATTATCGGGCGCGAGCAACCCACAGAAGGCACGGTTAAAATTGGCGACCACAATATCGTGACGGGCTATTTCGAGCAAAACCAAGCCGAAGCTCTCGATCTCGACAAAACATTGCTCGAGACGATCCAGGAAGCCGCTCCCGACTGGAAATATGAGGAAATACGCGCCTTGCTAGGCAAGTTTCTCTTCAGCGGCGATGCGGTCAAAAAGAAAGTAGAGTCTCTCAGTGGCGGTGAGAAGGCCCGCCTGGCTCTAGCGAAGATGCTAGTGACTCCGGTTAATTTGTTCATCCTAGACGAGCCTACCAATCATCTCGATATTCCTGCTAAAGAAACCCTCGAAGGCGCGCTTAGAAACTACGATGGCACGGCGTTAATTGTCTCCCACGATCGCTATTTTCTGTCTCAGGTTGCCAATAAGATTGTCGAGCTACGCGATGGCGAGCTAATTGTCTACAAAGGCGACTACAACTATTATCTCGACAAGATCGCCGAAGAAAAGCACCAACAGGACCTCGCCGCTCAAAAGGCTGCCGATGACGCCAAGCGTACTGCCAAGCGCGCCAAGCAGAAAGATAAAGAAAAGGCCCGCAAGGACACCAAAAAAAAGTCTAAAGGCTCGAATTAAGCGTGTTGGGCTGAAGGATCCTGGGGTGGCATCGCCGCGACGATGGCGTCGATCGCTTTAGCAACTTCGATGGTTTCAATACCCGTACCCGCCAGAGCCTGGCCTTTCGGCACGATCGCGCGTTGGAAGCCCAGCTTAGCGGCCTCTTTGAGGCGCAATTCGATTTGCGTAACCGGACGGATTTGACCCCCCAGGCCCACCTCGCCAATAAAAACTGCCCGCGGATCGACGATGCGATCGCGAAAGCTAGCAACTACTGCTACGGCCATACCGAGATCGGCGGCTGGTTCTTCTACAGCCAGGCCTCCAGCCGAGGCAACGTAGGCATCGAGCTTAGAAAGGGGAATGCCCACGCGCTTCTCGAGCACGGCCAAAATCTGCTGCAGGCGGGCGTAGCCGACGCCGGTGGTCGCCCGTCGGGGCGAGGCGTAGCTCGTCGGGCTCGCCAAGGCTTGCAGCTCCACTACAAGGGGGCGCGTCCCCTCGCAGGCCACCACCGTAGCCGTGCCCGGCACGGCCTCGTCGCGGTTGCCCAAAAAGAGTTCGGAAGGATTTTCCACTTCTCGCAAGCCGCAGTCGACCATCTCAAAAACCCCCACCTCGTGGGTCGCACCGAAGCGGTTCTTGACCGCTCGCAGCAAGCGATGGGAGGCATAGCGATCGCCTTCGAGGTAGAGCACCGTATCGACGAGGTGCTCCAGAACCTTCGGTCCGGCTAGCGATCCTTCTTTGGTGACATGGCCGACAATCAACAAAGAAATGTCTTCGCGCTTGGCAACCTGCATCAGTGCCGAGGTGCACTCGCGCACCTGGGCCACCGAGCCCGGAGCCGAGGTCAGCGCGCTGTAGTAGAGGGTTTGGATACTATCAATGACCACCAGGCGGGGCCGCAGGGCCGTCAGCTCGTGAAGGATACTCTCTAAATCGGTCTCGGGTAGCACGTAGAGTTGGCGGTCGTCGGCCTCGCTTTCTACCCCCAGGCGGGAGGCTCGCATTTTGATCTGCTGCCCCGATTCTTCAGCTGCAACATACAGAGTCGGCTGCTCGATCGAGACGCGGGCGGCTGCTTGCAGCAACAAGGTCGATTTGCCGATTCCCGGATCGCCGCCAACTAAAACGAGGGATCCCGGCACGATGCCGCCCCCTAAAACCCGGTCGAACTCCCCAAACCCCGACCCGAAGCGTCCGCGCGCGTCGCTGGCGATCGCCGCCAACTTGAGGGCAGAACGGGCTTGCGGCACGGGAGCCTTGGGTCGCGAGCGAGTGGGGGCTGCTGCGGCCACGCGCCCCGGCCGCGACGCAGCCGACTGGGGCTGTAAGACTTGCTCTTCGAGACTGCCGTAGGTCAGACAGCTCGGGCATTTCCCGAACCACTGTGAATGCTCTGCTCCGCAAGCAACGCAATTGTAAACAGTTCTGACTTTAGGCATCTTTAACTAAGAAAGTTTATTAAAAGTAGTTGACGGTTGCCCGAAACAGCGCTCAGTTTGCTCGGAACTCTTTGGCAGAGAAAATAAAATAAACCTTACAAATCTCTAGGAATCGCAAGGAAGCAGGCGATCCTGTTGTTCATAAGTTGTTCATAAGAAAGCTAAAGACAAGTAAGGTTTTGAGTATACACCCGGGCCTGCTGTGAAGCTTTAGCCTTCTCGAGCGGGCAGCGGAGTCGATTGTTAGCAAGGAGTGCTAGGTCCCTTGGAAGCGCACAAAGAAAGAATACTCGTTGTCGATGACGAGGCGAGCATCCGTAGAATCCTGGAAACTCGCTTATCCATGATTGGATATGATGTCATCACTGCCGCTGACGGCGAGGAAGCGTTGGAAACCTTCAGTAGCTCCAAGCCCGACTTGGTCGTCCTCGATGTCATGATGCCCAAACTCGACGGGTACGGCGTCTGTCAGGAACTGCGTAAAGAGTCAGACATTCCCATTATTATGCTCACGGCCCTCGGCGACGTTGCCGATCGCATCACGGGTCTAGAGCTTGGTGCCGACGACTACGTTGTCAAACCTTTCTCCCCCAAAGAGCTTGAGGCTCGCATTCGTTCGGTACTCCGGCGCGTCGATAAAGAGGGTGCCTCAGGTATTCCCAGCTCGGGGGTCATTCACGTCGGCAATCTTAAAATCGACACCAACCGCCGCCAAGTTTTCAAAGGAGAGGAGCGCATTCGCCTCACGGGTATGGAGTTTAGCCTCCTGGAGCTGATGGTCAGCCGCTCTGGCGAGCCCTTCTCGCGCGCGGAGATTCTCCAGGAAGTTTGGGGCTACACTCCCGAGCGTCATGTTGACACCCGCGTAGTCGACGTGCACATTTCTCGCCTGCGGGCCAAGCTCGAAGACGACCCGAGCAACCCCGAACTCATTCTTACGGCTCGCGGCACCGGCTACATGTTCCAGCGCATCCTCGACTCGAACGATAAAAAAGAGTAACGACGGCAGATCGTTCGTTGCCCTTACAGGCTTCCCATGAGTGTCAACGGGCCCAGTGCCGATCCCAATCGCTGGCTGCGTCGCCTGCCCTTTTTAGCAGGTGGTCTCGGCGGCAGCTTGATTTTTGTCAATCGACTGCTCTCCCCCGTACTGACCGACTCTCAGGCTCGCTCCGATGTGCTGGGGACTGTCTTGAGTGCCGTGCTGATCCTGACGGGTCTGCTCTGGCAGCAGGCCCAACCTCGCTCTCCGGAGACGGTTTCCCTCGAGGGGGAGGCAGGGTTCGAACTCGCCCCCGAGCTGCCCTCAGAGCTGAGAACAGAGCTGGCCTGGGCCTCGCATCTGCTGCTGACCAATACGGTGACCCGATCGCTGGTTGTTTACTACGACCGTCGCACCTTACTGCGGCGGGGCGTTTTGGGGCCCGAGCCTAAAGTGACGCCCGGACCCATTCTCGAGCGAGCGATCGCTAAGGCAAAGCCCATATATTTAGTCGATCTCAAGGTCTATCCCGGCCGCATCGAATTTGACTATTTGCCCCCCAATACCCAAGGCGTCATCTGCCAGCCCCTCGGCGATGGCGGCGTTTTGATTCTGGGGGCTAATGCTCCTCGCAGCTACACGCGCCAAGACGAGATTTGGATTCAGGGCATTGCTGAAAAATTAGCCCTCGGTCTGGCGCAACTTCCTCGAGTTGAGAGCAGCCCCCAGCCGGGGC
Organism: uncultured bacterium; assembly: GCA_964435975.1. Taxonomy (GTDB): domain Bacteria; phylum Cyanobacteriota; class Cyanobacteriia; order Cyanobacteriales; family Rubidibacteraceae; genus CAYTBI01. The sequence continues at coordinate 1,148 of CAYTBI010000077.1, read as the reverse complement.
CGGCAGCTTGAGGTCTGCTGCGATGGAATTGCTAGCTTGCGCCTACAACTGGCAGCGTTACTCTGGGGCAGCAGCAGCGATCGCTGCAACGGCACTGCTTGCCATTGGGGCGCTCGGATGCTCCCCCTCAGCGCGCCTCGAGCCCGCCGCACCCCCCGAAGCAGATCCAGAAATCCCGGCAGCTGCCGTCGCGCCGCCGCCACCGCCACCTGCCCCCTCACCCGCAGAAGTTACTGCTGCCGCCCAAAAGCGCATCGAGGGCCTAGAGAGCCGATCGCGTGGCGACTTGAGTGCTGCAATCGCCGCTTTTGAGGAAGCTTTGGCGCTCGATCCGACCCACCTCAATGGGGCGGTTATTTTGGGCTGGACCCTGCATCTCGACGGACAGCGCGAGCGCGCGACGGCAGTGCTCTCAGCGGCTACGGCCCGCGATCCCGATTTTGTCCCGGCTCTGAATGCTTTGGGCATTGTCTACTTAGTTGCAGGCAACCTCGATGCGGCCGTCACTACCCACAGCCGCGCCGCCGAACTCGATGCAACCAACGAAATCGCCTTCTACAACCTCAGCCTGGCTTACGAGGGTTTGGGCCAACTCGACCGTGCCATTGCAGCTGCTCGGAGAGCTACCGAACTCGAGCCCGGGAATCCCCATCCTTGGGTGGCGCTGGCGCTTGCCCACTGGAGTAACCGAGATGGAGAATCGGCACGGGAATTCTATCGGCAGGCGATCGCCCTGGATGGGCGCTACCGCAGCGCCGATTATTTAGCGCATTTGCGCGCAGCTGGGTTTTCTCCGGAGCAGGTGAGTCGGTCGCGGGCACTGCTTGCCGCCCTGATGTAGTCAACCGCCGCCAGCCACTGCCCCAGAGAGGGCTGGCCATTAGGTAGAATTCGCAAGAAATTTAATAAAAATTTAGGCCGATATTCCCAAAACGCAGGCGGGAAGAGGTTTCCTCGCGCTGGCGAACTCTAGGAAATTTCATTATGATAGGCGGTTAAGAAAAGTAAACTTTCTTGTCCTTCTTGCCGCTCCCATGCAGTTTACTGGGAGTAAGACCCGGGCAAGAGTTTGGTTTCTTGTCTTCATACACATCTACTTCGGAGAATTGCGCGATGACTATTGCAGTAGGACGCGCGGCCAACGAGCG
>CAYTBI010000076.1:0-14958 GCA_964435975.1 uncultured bacterium | reverse complement strand
ATCCCCAGGTTATTGAGGGCAGACGACAGGTCGCGCTCGAGTTCCAGACGGCGACCAATGGTAACCGCTTCTTCGTAAGCCGCGATCGCCCGTTCCAGGTTGGCCTGGGGCTCTACCCCTAACTCGGCTTGGGTCTTGTAAGCAATCCCCAGGTTATTGAGGGCAGACGACAGGTCGCGCTCGAGTTCCAGACGGCGACAAGCAGTTTGTACGATCTCCAAGGCAGCGACTGTAACCGTCAGGCGATCTCGGGGATTGCCTCCAGAAAACTCCAGTAGATAGGAGCCAAAGATAAATAAAATTTCTGCAATCGCCTGCTGTCCTTCCGGTTTGTTTTCGGGTATCGCCGTTTCTGCCCAGCGCTTCAGCACCTCTGCCAGTGCAGAGTCTAGCTTGGCTTGGTTCTCGGCCAGCAAGGAGTAGATGGCTTGGGGTTCGGAGTTTTCTTGGATCGCTTGCAGCACCGCCATCAAGAAGCCAAATCTGTCTTCCAAGACATCAGCACCAGCACTAGCTCCGACAGCCTGCTCGAGTTGCCCTGCTACCTGCAATAAAAAACGAGCGGGGTTTTCCTGCCCGGTCTCCTGTAGTTGCTGCGCCATCTGTCGCATAACTGCCAGCAAACCTGGGTCTACCAGTTCGGCATTGGCCTGCAATATCTGTGGCTCCTCCCCACTCGGGCAGTTGAGGAGTTGTTGCACCAGATTGATATAGGCTTGAACTCTCTGCTCGTCCATCAAAGCTTCTTCAACTCAGAATCTTGGACTCGGTAGGAGGAAGATCGAAAACCGGAAGCGCCCGACCGCCAGACATTTCCGCCAATGCCCGTCCCCCTGCGGCAAGCTCGGGCACTTGCCAGCCTACTTACCGCCTCGGATCGATACTACCATCGGCAACAGCATCGACAATCGCGACAGGCCAGCAAACCGAAGAAAAGGCAGCCTACCCGCCCCCGGCATCAATCCCAACCCCCATCCCCCGCCAGGGTGAACTTTCTGCCGCGCGATCGCCCCGAAGCCTAGGCTTGTAGGCGCTTTTTTATGCAATCAATTCCACCCTCTGGCAAAACCATGTCCGAAAATCGCATCAGCGCCGACCTGCCTGCCGAAACCACCCGCGAAATCCTCGCTCAGCTGCAGAGCATCCGTGCGGCCCTCCCCTTCCTAACCGACCTCAGCACCAGCGAAATCCGCGCCCTCCCCAAGCTCGGCGACAAAAGCCGCGCCTTCGTCAGCAAAGCCCTAGAAATCGCCCAACAAAACCCCGACTTCCTGCCCCGCAGCTTCGAAGTCGAAGAAATGGCCAAAGACGTCGCCCTCTTCGAGGCTCTCCAAACCATCCGCCTCTCCCTCAGCCAGCTCCTCGAACTCATCGACGACACCACGACCCTCGCAGGCAGCGAAGCCTACGCCGCCGCGCTCGTCGTCTACAACTACGCCAAAGCCACCGGCCGCACCCAAGGCCTCGATGCCGCCGTCGACGAACTCGGCCGCCGCTTCGGTCGTCGCCTGCGCCCCACATCAGCAGAAACCTCCGCCTAAATTTCACCGGCGGGCGAGTCATTTCGCCACAACAGCCCCCAATTTTCCGAGGCCAGCGTCGCTTCAAAAGAGACCCACGAGTAATTTTCAGAGGCCGACTGCTATTTTTTAGCGATCGGCCTCTCCCTTTAAGGGACCATTCCCCCAAAAAAAGCGGCCGCTGCCTCAAATTCAGAGGCGCGGCCGTTAAACTTCGAGGGCTATCTCGATCTATTACTCCAGGGTCCGTTCTTGCAGCCCAAACAACCCTTCGCAAGCCACCGAACACCTCAAAAGGGTGTAGCAACCCGCGTTCTACCCAAGGCTTGCCGAAGAAAGAACCTCAACCGGCACTGCCGTAACAGCCCTGTCAGCAACCTCATCAGCCACCGCCACCTGCACCGCACAAGCCTTAAGCTCCGGCTGCTTAGAAATCGGGCAAACCTCAGGATGAGTCAGCGCATTAGCTTCCGAATTTTCCGCCCACAGAGCACCCCAATGCATGGGAGCAAACACCGTCCCCGGCGAGATCGCCTCAGTCACCAAAGCCTGAAACTGCGCGCTTCCCCGACGAGAGCGCACCACAACCCAGCGATCGTTTTCAATACCGAGCTTGGCCGCATCGCGAGGATGAATCTCGAGCTGAGGTTGCGGGTGCATCTTGCTAGTTTTTTGGATGCGGGCCGTACGCGTCAGCGTGTGCCAGTGCCCGTAGAGGCGGCCCACCGTCAGCACAAACGGATAATCCGGCTCCGGCGGCTCGGCCAGACCCTTAGAGTGAAACGCCGCAAACTGAGCCCGACCGTCCGGAGTATGAAAACGGAAATCCTCATAGAGGCGCTTGGGCTCTCGGGTCGAGGGAGCACCAGCCGGGCAAGGCCATTGAATGGGGCCTTCAGCAGCCAGACGCCCGTGGCTCAAGCCGCTACTGTCGCAAGGACGCCCAGCCGTGGTGCGGACAAATTCGGCATAAACCTCAGCAGAGCTAGCAAAGGCAAATTGCCGCTCGAAACCCAAGCGCCGCCCCACCTCTGCAAAGATTTCCCAATCAGCTTTCGCTTCCCCAGGCGGCTGCCGAAAGGCCGGACAAAAGGTCACGACCCGCTCGGAGTTGGTCATTGCCCCCGTCTTCTCGCTCCATTGGGCCGCTGGCAAAACCGCATGGGCGTAGTTTGCCGTTTCGGTAGGGTAGTAGGCATCCTGACAAATCGTAAAGGGCGACTGGCGCAGAGCAGCCTTAGTGCGCTCGAGATCGGGCATGCTCACCGCTGGATTGGTAGCCGCCACCCACAACAGTCCAACTTCACCGCGCTCGAGGCCCGTTATCATGTCCCAGGCAGGCAAGCCCGGCTCGGAATTGATGCTGCCGGCGGGCAGCCCCCACAGCGCTTCTAGCTCGGCACGGTGTTGGGGGTTTTTAACTAGGCGATATCCCGGCAAGATGTGCGCCAAGCCCCCCGCCTCGCGACCGCCCATAGCATTGGGTTGCCCCGTCAGCGAGAAAGGCCCCGCACCGGGCTTGCCAATAGTGCCCGTCATCAGATGCAAATTAATCAGGGTGCGAGCTTTGGCGGTGCCCTCAGAAGATTGGTTGACCCCCATCGACCACAGTGACAAAACCCGATCGCTCTCTCCCCACCAGCGCGCGGCTTTTTCGAGATCGTCGAGGCGAATGCCGCACTTGCGCGCCACCAGCTCGGGAGGATAGTGGCAAATAATACCCGCGTAACCAGAGAACCCGCGCGTGCACTCTTCTACAAACGCCGTTTCGACATGGCCCCAGCGCAGCAGCAGGTGGGCGATGCCATTGAGCAGATCGATATCGGTACCCGGCTTAATGGCCAAGTGCAAGTCAGCCGCTTCGGCGGTTTTGGTCCGGCGCGGATCGACGACAATCATCTTTACTTTGCGATTGCGCTTGTGATACTTTGCCAAGCGATTGAAAACAATCGGATGGCAGTCGGCCGTGTTGGTGCCAATTAAGAAAGCACAATCGGTTTTTTCAAGGTCGTCGTAGCAGCAGGGCGGACCGTCAGCACCGAAGCTCTGAATGTAAGCCGCAACCGCCGAAGACATACACAAGCGCGAATTGGCATCGAAGTTATTCGTGCCCAGGCAACCCTTGAGCAGCTTTTGAGCGATGTAGTAATCTTCCGTTTGGAACTGGCCCGAGCCGTACATGCAAATTCCGGCGGGGCCGAGAGTTTGCAGCGTGCCCGAGATTTCGCTGACAATGCGCTCGAAGGCCTCTTCCCAGGTGGCTTGCCGAAACGGTTCGTCGAGAGAGTCTCGCAGCAAGGGGTATTTGAGACGATCTTTGTGGAGCGATTCGGTCACCGTCGCACCCTTGACGCAGACCATGCCCTGGCTCGACGGGTGGTCGCGATCGCCTCGAACTTGCCAAATTGGGTTGCCATCGGGGTCGCGGTGGGTCAGCCTGCCGGGTCGGGCCGGGGGCAAAACCTCCAAACCGCAGCCAACTCCACAGTAAGGACAAAGGGTTTTATGGGTCGAACTCTGCTGCATGCTCATCCTACGGACGACTGGTGAGAGGGAATTTTTATTGGGCTCCGCTGGCAGGAGGTTGCTTTACATATTAAGCATAAATACTTAATACGGCAGCGGGACGAGAAGCACGCCTCCCGTCCCACTTGAAACCGCATTATTAGGCTTGCCGATTCGTCAAAACCGTAGTCAAGGATACGGACGCCAATCCTTAAGCTAGCGGCCAGCGCTGTCGGCAACCGGGTCGAAGCCAGGCGCGCTCTCCTCTTCTCCCTCGTGGAACTCAGCAAAGGATCCCTTCGGCTCGCTCAGGAAGAAAATGCACAAGAAGGCCACGATCAAGCCCGTGACGCCCAGCACTTGGAAGAACTGGGAGTACACTGTTCCCTGAACGGCCTCGCCCCCATTACTGGCCTTTGAGATGTCGAGCAGAATCAGACGGGTGTTGATGTAGGCGACCGCACCGACGTTGCCATAAGCACCGACGTTACCGGCAATCTGACCGGTGATGCGGCGCTTGACGAGGGGCACAATCGCAAAGGTAGACCCTTCCGAAGACTGCACGAAGAAGGAGCAAGTCATCGTCAAGATGACCGCCAGTGGTAGCGGCCAAGCACTATTTACGGTGCTCATCATCAAGTAGCCGATGCCCATGCCCGCCGTCAAAACGACCATGGTCCACTTCCGGCTGCCCATTTTGTCGGAGATAATGCCGCCACCGGGACGAGACATCAAGTTCATGAAGGCATAGCTCGAAGCAATAATGCCTGCTGTGGCCGGATCCAAGCTGAAGGTAAACTCGAAGAAGGCCGGCAGCATGGTCACAACCGCCAGCTCGGAACCGAAGTTCACGATGTAAGTCAGCTCCAGCATTGCCACTTGCTTGAAGTCGTAGCGATCCTCGGGGGGGTAGCGCTTGGTGCCAGCCAGCAGCTCTTTGTTAACGCTCCAGCAGTTGTAGGCCTGGAACAAATACAAACCGACCAGACCGGCCCAGGCAATAAACATTCCCTGCTGGTTGAGGAATCCCACCTTTTGCAGGCGCCAGGCCAGCACCATCAAGATCCCCGTTAGCGGCACGTTCATGGCCATCAGGAACCAAAAGTCCCGCACGGAGGTAACTTCAATGCCCCGAGCACTCTCGGGACGCCGGTACTCTTTGCCAGGTGGAGTGTCGGTGACGTTGAAGAAGTAAAACGCCCCATACAGAGCAGCGACGATACCCGTGCCGGCGATCGCCGCTCGCCAGTTCAGAACGTCGGTCGAGAAAGTCGGGAAGAAAAGAATCGTAAATTCTTTAGGCTCGCCGAGGTTGAGCGCGCCGGGCAGGGCAGACAGACCGATGGCAAAAATAACCATCGTGAACGCGGAAAATGCCGAGCCGAAGTTGCCCCAGCCACCATAGACGCCCTCAGCGGTTCCCACTTCCTTGGGGGGAAACCACTCAGCGACCATGCGAATACCAATAACGAAACCCGCACCAACGATGCCCATGAGCAAACGGCCGATTACCAGCCCGTTAAAATCTTGCGCCGTTGCGAAGATAAAACAGGGAATCGCCGCATACATCAGCAAAATTGAATAGGTCAGACGCGGACCGAAGCGGTCGAGCAACATACCGATGATGATGCGCGCCGGAACCGTCAAGGCGACGTTACAAAGGCCGATTGTGACGACCTGCGACTGCTCCAAGCCAAAATCGGCTTTGATTGTCGTTGCAAAGGGTGCGAAGTTAAACCACACCACAAACGACAGGAAAAATGCGAACCAGGTCAGGTGCAGAATGCGAGTGCGCCCGTTGAACGAAAGTAGGTTCATCCTTAACTTACGAGAAAAACGACAAGTGGGACTCAACGCCTGCCATCTGGGCTAGTTCGCCAAAGGTCACCGGTTGCGTGCAGGACGTCCGGGTAACCACAGATAACAAACAATTGCGTAGGATTTTGGCATCCTCCTCTAGTTAGAAGAGGTAAATATTGCTACAAAACCCTGCAGGTCATTCATTTTTTTCATCGCGCCCATCTTTAAAGCGCATCGCCCGTCGCTGGATTCAGACGAGACGCTTAACCGGAACTCGAGTTGTTTTCCGGTTTTTCTAGCGCCTTCTTCGCAGTTCGCCTCTGGCAGCGCATCTTGCCGGTGCGTTTCTTAATTAATTTTAAAAAAGTGTCGAATTTGACAGTTTGCCCCGTGGCAATAGCTATTTTCCTGGCAGAATTCCCGCACTCGGCCACCGACGCCTGCAGCGGGAACGATCCTGAGGCTGCGGGTGTCTGTGGCAAAATGACTGCATATTTATTTCGGTGCGCAATCGGGCCATGACAAAATTTGTCTTCATCACCGGCGGCGTTGTCTCGAGCATCGGCAAGGGTATCGTCGCGGCCAGCCTCGGGCGCCTGCTCAAGTCGCGAGACTACTCGGTGTCGATTCTCAAGCTCGACCCCTACATCAACGTCGATCCTGGCACCATGAGCCCGTTTCAGCACGGCGAGGTCTTCGTCACCGACGACGGTGCCGAAACCGATCTCGACCTGGGGCACTACGAGCGCTTCACCGATACGGCCATGTCGCGCCTCAACAGTGTCACCACCGGCTCGATTTACCAAGCCGTCATCAATAAAGAGCGCCGGGGCGACTACGAGGGCGGCACGGTGCAGGTGATTCCCCACGTCACCAACGAAATCAAAGATCGCGTCCATCGCGTCGCCAAAAACACCAACCCCGATGTCGTCATCACCGAAATCGGCGGTACCGTCGGCGATATCGAATCTCTGCCGTTCATGGAGGCCATCCGTCAATTTCGCAAGGATGTCAGCCGCGATCGCGTCATTTACGTCCACGTGACGCTAGTGCCCTGGATCGAAGCAGCCGGGGAGATGAAAACCAAGCCCACCCAACACTCCGTTAAAGAATTACGCTCCATTGGCATTCAGCCAGATATTTTGGTTTGCCGCTGCCACCACGCCTTTACCCCTGGCATTAAAGAGAAACTCTCAGAGTTTTGCGACGTGCCGGTCGAGTCGGTCGTCGTCGCCCGCGATGCCAGCAGTATCTACGAAGTTCCCCTCATGCTCGAGCGCGAAGGCATGGCCGAGCAAACCCTCGCGTTGTTGCAGCTCGAGCGCAGAGAGCCCGACTTAAAAGAGTGGCAAACCCTCATCGAGCGCATGAAGCGCCCCACGCAAAGGGTCGTCGAAATTGCCATCGTCGGGAAATACATTCAGCTCAGCGATGCCTATCTATCCTTGGTTGAGTCCCTGCGCCATGCGGCGATCGCCCTAGAAGGGGAAGTTAAGCTGCGGTGGGTCAATGCCGAAGATCTCGAGAGTGTCGACCCTGAAGAGCGCCTCCAGGGTATCGACGGCATTGTGGTGCCGGGGGGATTCGGCGTGCGCGGCATCGCAGGCAAGGTGCGAGCGGTTCGCTATGCCCGCGAGCGGGGCATTCCGTTTTTGGGGCTCTGTTTGGGCATGCAGTGTGCGGTGCTCGAATGGGCCCAAAATGTTGCCCGACTCCCCGATGCCAACAGCGCCGAATTCGACAAAGACGCTCAAAATCCCGTCATCGACCTCCTTCCCGAGCAAGAAGATGTCGTCGACCTGGGCGGGACGATGCGACTCGGGCTCTACGCCTGCCGCGTCAAGCCCGAAACCAAAGCGAGCCAGCTCTACGAAGCCGAGGTCGTCTACGAGCGCCACCGCCACCGCTACGAGTTCAACAATGCCTACCGGAATTTATTTTTGGATACGGGTTATGTCGTCAGCGGCACTTCGCCGGACGGTCGCCTAGTAGAGATTATCGAGTTGCCGGAGCATCCGTTTTTTGTCGCGACCCAGTTTCACCCCGAATTTCGCTCGCGCCCCAACAAACCCCACCCCCTATTTTTCGGTTTCGTGCGAGCTGCCCTCACCCCGTCACCGGAGTCTCCCGATCGCCAGCCTGCTAAGCTAACCCCCCAGGGCTAATGGCGTTGTTTCCAGAGGCTCTGGCTTACGCGCGCGCCCACTCAGCCGATCTCGAACGGGCTCTGTTGGAGCATCTTTTTTTGGTAGGGGTGCCGCTGGCCATCTGTATCCCCGTCGGGTTGGGGATCGGGCTCTGGAGCGCGCGATCGCGCTGGGCCGCGGTCGTCTTTGTGGAAGGCTCGAACGCCCTGCGAGCGATTCCGAGCTTGGCTGTTTTGTTTGTGGCGATTCCTTATCTGGGGCTGACTCCCGCCACCGCTGCGGTCGCCTTAGTCGTGGTAGTGCTACCGCCTATCGCCGTTAATACAGATGTCGCCTTTCGAAATATAGAGCCTAGCGTCCTTGAGGCGGCACGGGGCATGGGCATGACCCCCTGGCAACTCCTGTGGCAGGTGGAGGTGCCGCTGGCGCTCCCCACGGTGGTCGCCGGCATTAAAAATGCCACCATCGAGGCAATTGCTTCGGCGACGCTGGCGGCTTTCATCGGCGCGGGAGGGCTGGGATCGTTTATCGTGTTGGGGTTTGCCCTCTACGACCGGGCTATTCTCTTGGTGGGGGCGCTGCCGGTAGCTGCCATGGCATTGCTGGCTGATATTGGGCTTGGGGTTTTAGAGCGTTTCCTCAACCGTCGAGGAGAACGTTGAGGTCCCGGCCCTGGAAAATTTCAGAAGTCTTAGAAGTGCTGGGAAGCTAGGTCCCGAACCAAAGCAACGCGCCGGGAAATGTAGTCGTCAACCACGGCAGCCTGCTGGGGCGAGAGTTCTTGCCGGTCGGCGAGCTGCTCGACAATCCACCGGGCCAGGCTCGAGTCATCCAAGCGTGCTAGTACCTGGGGGTTGGCTTGCTCGACGAGCTGCCAGAGATGTCTGAGTAATGCAGGGGTCATTGGTTTGCCTCAATCTCACCTCAAATCGATACGCAGCCTGAGGGTGCAATGCTTGCGACCCAATTGTACTCCATGCAGCCTGCGGTCACGGACGGCCGATAATTAAGATTGATTTAATCATTACCCGGTAACTTAAAAAAATCCGTAACAAATGCTGCCAGTTAGTGCGGGCTGGCGTGGCCGCAGGGCCGCCCCGCTAGCTCAGCAGCAGCAGTCGTTTAAGATGGGCAGGGCTTGCATGCCTGAAAGAATTAAAGAACAACGATGAAACAGTACGATGTCTATGGCCTGGGGAATGCTCTATTGGATATGGAGTATGAGGTGACCTCAGAACTTTTGCAAGAGCTTGAGATCGATAAAGGCGTGATGACCCTCATCGACGACGCCCGTCAAGCCGAACTCGTGGCGCGCCTCGGCCCAGCCAGCAAACAAGGCAGCGGCGGCTCGGCAGCCAATACCATCGTCGCGATCGCGCAGTTTGGCGGCCGCGCTTATTATTCTTGCAAGGTCGCCAGCGATCCGGCTGGAACGGCCTATCTCCAAGACCTCGTCGCTTGCGGGGTTGCCACCAATCTTCAAGCCCAAGAGCGAGACGGCGGCACCACGGGAAAATGTCTGGTGCTAGTTACCCCCGATGCCGATCGCACCATGAATACTTACCTCGGCATCACCAGCCAGTTTGGCCCTCGCGAACTCGTGCCCGAAGCCATCCAGGATGCGAGCCATCTCTACATCGAAGGCTACTTGGTCGTTGGCGATGACAGTAAAGCCGCTGCCATCAAAGCCCGTCAGATTGCCCGCGAGGCGGGCGCCAAAGTCGCGCTCTCCCTATCGGACTTGAATATGGCAAAGTTTTTCAAGCCCGGCTTCCTAGAAATTATCGGCGAGGGCATTGACTTTATTTTTGCCAACGAAAGCGAGGCGCTAACGATGGCCGCAACCGAAGACCTCACCGCTGCGATCGCTTACCTCAAAACCCTCAGCAGCGGCTTTGCTATCACCCTAGGAGCCCGGGGATCGCTAATTTTTGATGGCGAGACCCTCCATGAAATTGCCCCGGTAGCCGTTGATGCGGTCGATACCGTCGGGGCTGGAGACATGTACGCCGGTGCTTTCTTGTACGGCATCACCAATGGCATGGCGGTTCCCCAGGCGGGCCAACTGGCCTCTCGCGCCGCCGCTCGCCTGGTAACCGAACTGGGAGCCCGCTTGGATGCGAGCGTTGCGAAGTCGCTGTTGGAAGAAGCCTGAGAGCGCGGTAGAGTGTTTGGGCGATAAGTCTTCACCGAGCCGCACGCTCGCCACGCCGGTGACTCCTGCCGAACTCAAAGCCTATCTCAGCCACCTCGTCGGCAGCGCTCTCCCCATCAGCACCATGATCTGGGGCGCGCCCGGCATCGGCAAATCGAGCATCGTCAGCCAGGTCGCCCGCGAGCGCGAGTTGGAATTTACCGACGTGCGCCTGTCGCAGCTGGCTCCGACCGACCTGCGGGGCCTGCCCGTGGCCGAGGCCGGCGTCTCAAAGTGGTTTCCGCCCGAGTTTCTGCCCCGGAGCGGTCGGGGCATTTTGTTTCTTGACGAGCTGAATATGGCCCCACCGGCCATGCAGGGTGTTGCCCAGCAGCTCATCCTCGATCGCCGGGTGGGATCTTACGAAGTCCCACCCGGTTGGTATGTTTGGGCGGCAGGCAATCGCAAAGAAGATCGCGCGTCGGTTTTTGATATGCCCGCGCCGCTGGCTAACCGGTTCTTACACTTGCAGGTCGAGCCAGACTTTGAGAGCTTCAAAGCTTACGCGATCGCCTCGGGGTCGGCCGAGCCAATTCTGGCGTTTTTATCTTTCCGGCCGGTGCTGCTGCACGCCCAAGACTCGCACCAGCCGGCTTGGCCTTCGCCTCGGTCTTGGGAGATGGCCGGTCGCTTGCTCGCAGTCGGGCTCGATATTGCCCCTGCTGTTGGTGCGGCAGCGGCGGCTGAGTTTTATGCTTACCGCGCCGCCTATGATTCGCTGCCAGATTTAGCCGCAATTTTAGCCGGAGAAGGCGAAAATATTGCTTTTCCGAGCGAGCCTTCGGTTCGGTACGCGACCACCATCGGTTTGGCAATGCGCGCGACGGATGCCGAGCAAGCTTACAACGCCTTTTGCTGGCTGGCGGCAGCCTCGGCTACCGCCGAGTGGGTCCAGTTGCTGGCCTTCGATCTAGTCCGCCAGATGCAGGCGAAGGGGCAAGTCGGGCAGCTAGCCATCCTGGCGCAGCAAAACTCTCGCCTGCAGGGATGCTTGCAAGCGATTCCGGATCTAGCGGCTTCGCTCTAGCTTGAGGGTAGTCTACTTAATAATAAAACTTGGGCTTGGTGTAGCGAGAACCCCAAAGACCCGGAGCCCACGCCTATCTCAAGCATCCCTTATTGCTGCTACCTTCCGGTCCTGACAAGGTTCGGGCGTTGAGATCGCATGGGTCCGAGTCAATCTCAGGATAGCACAGGGCTCTGCTCGCCACGCGCCGACGAGCTAGCTGGTTACGGCAACCAGAGTTTGTTCTGGTAGAGCGCCCTGCATTTTGCCGAGCCACTCAATGAGATTTTCGAGCTGCTGTTCGACTTTTAAAACCCCCAAGCCGCGAGCGGTCACCTTGCCCGGCGAATAGACAAACCTAGATTGCAGATGCTCCGGAAGATTGGCTCTCAGGAGCTTCCAGGCGGGCTCTTCCATGGGGGTCTCCAGTACGATGTGTTGTTTGCCATCGGGCTTGATGCGCGAGAAACCAATGGATTTGGCAATTTGCTTGAGTTCGACCACCCGCAGCAACTGCTGCACCGAAGGCGGAATCGCACCGTAGCGATCGGCCCAATCGGCTGCAAGTTGGGCTAGCTCGCGCTTGGAGGAAGCCGTGGCCACCGCTCGATAGGCATCCATTTTTTGGTCGAGATCGACGATGTAGTCGGCCGGAATGAAAGCCGTCATCTTGAGATCGATTTGGGTGTCTTCGACTTGGGGGATCTCTTGGCCTTGGATCTCTTGGACGGCTTCTTGCAGCATGCTCATATACAAGTCGAAGCCCACAGCGTCCATTTGCCCCGATTGCTTGGCTCCCAAAAGCTCGCCAACGCCCCGAATTTCCATGTCTCGCATCGCCAGTTGGTAGCCCGAACCTAGTTGCGTGAATTCCTGCAGGGCCCGCAGGCGCTCGCGGGCGGCCTCGGAGAGTTTTTCGGCCTTGGGATATACCAGCCAAGCATGGGCTTGGATGCCAGCGCGCCCGACGCGGCCGCGCAGCTGATAGAGCTGGGAGAGGCCGAACTTTTGGGCGTCTTCAATGACGATCGTGTTGACGCGGGGAATATCCAACCCCGATTCGACAATGGTCGTGCACACCAGCACGTCCGCCTCGGCATTACTAAACGTCAGCATGACCGCTTCGAGCTGGCCGTCGTCCATTTGGCCGTGGGCGACTGCGATGCGAGCGCTCGGGACCATCTCGCGAATTTTACCGGCAATCTCTTCGATGCCCTCGACGCGAGGCACCACGTAAAATATTTGCCCGCCGCGATCGAGTTCGTTGCGGATGGCGGTCCGGATGACCTCCGGATCGTAGGCCGATAGGTGGGTTTTAATCGGCCGGCGCGAGGGGGGTGGCGTGGTGATGAGGCTCATCTCCCGAATCCCCGAGATCGACATGTAGAGCGTGCGGGGTATGGGCGTTGCCGTCAGGGTAAGCACGTCAACTTGGGTTTTAAAAGTTTTGATTTTTTCTTTCTGGTTGACGCCAAAGCGCTGCTCTTCGTCGATGACGAGCAAGCCGAGATCCCGGAGCTTGACAGTTTTGCTCAGCAGTTGGTGGGTGCCCACAACGATATCTAGCTCGCCGGTAGCCAGACGCTTCAAGATTTCTTTGCGCTCGCTAGCGGTCCGGAAGCGATTGAGGAGTCCAATTTCGAGGGGATAGGGCGCAAAGCGCTCTTTGAGGGTGTGGTAGTGCTGCTGGCTCAAGATGGTTGTCGGTGCCAAGAAGGCCACCTGCTTGCCGGCGGTGGCGGCCTTAAAAATAGCTCGCAGGGCGACTTCGGTTTTGCCGAAGCCGACATCGCCACACACGAGGCGATCCATCGGACGATCGCTCTCGAGGTCGCGCTTGACTTCTTCGATGGCTTTGATCTGGTCGGGCGTGGGTTGATAGGGAAAAGAATCTTCCAGCTCGGCTTGCCAGGGCGTATCGGGCGGATAAGGGTGTCCTTGGAGGGCGGCGCGCTTGGCGTAGAGCCCCACCAGATCGACCGCGAGCTTTTGGACGGCCTTGCGGACGCGCTTTTTGGTATTCTCCCAAGCTTTGCCCGTCATTTTATTGAGCTGGGGCGCGCTCTCAGTGCTGCTGTGGCGGTAGCGCGAGAGCAGCTCGAGCGCATCGGCCGGGACCCGCAGTAGGCCATCGGCATATTTGACGACGAGATATTCGCGGGTCTCGAGGCTCTCCAGGCGCAAGAACTTGCCAAGGCCGTGGTTTTTATGGATGACGTAGTCGCCGGGGCGCAATTTGTTGAGATCGACTTGCTTGGAGGTGGCCCGGCGGCGCTTGCGGATGTACCCTGTCGAAGCCAAGACGTGCTGGCCAAAAAACTCGCGATCGGTGACGACAACGATGCGAAAACTCGGCAAAATAAACCCCTCGAGTTCGGCCAGGCCCGAGTATTTAATCGCAACGGGCACGCGCTGCTCGCCGAGGCGCTCGATCGCCGGGTAGTCGCGCGGATTGGGCACGAACTGCGCCGGACAATCGTGCTCCTGCAATAGGGCGACCGAGCGCGAAGGCTGGGCCGAAATCAGCCAAGTGGGAAACTTCTCGATGGTAAAGTCGGGCGAGACTTCCCGCTTGCCCCGCAAAATCTCGGCCAGCTTGCCAAATTGATGGGGCGTTACCGGCAGCGGGCGCGCGCCCAAATTGATGCCTGGAGCGTTTTCTTCGACGAGCTGGTGCAGCTCCAAGCGAGGCTGCCGGATCTCGGCGAGGGCCTCGCCAAAGTCGCGGTGCAAGGTGGGCAAAGGGCGATCGAGAGATGCCAAGTGTTCGGCAGCATGCTCGACCCATCGATCGCTATGGCTGCCGCACTGCTCCGGCTCGTCGATGGCGCACAAGACGCCTGCGGGCAAATAATCCAGCAGCGATGCCGGCCGGTCGAAGGCCAAGCCCAGCCAGCGGCGCATACCTTCAGGGAATGCCCCGGCGTCGAGGGCCTCATTTTCTGCAGGGCTCAGGCTCTCTCGAAAAATTGCTTCTCGCCCTGGGTCGGCTAGGAGGGCACGGCCGATGGGGGGTGCGAAACTGGTGGGCGTAAGCGCGAGCCGCTCGATGCGATCGAGCGATCGCTGCGTGGCCGGATCGAACTCGCGGAGTTTTTCTAGTTCGTCGCCAAACCACTCCAGGCGCACCGGCAGCTCCGCCGAAACCGGAAAAATATCCACCAGATCGCCTCGCCGGCTCCAGGTCCCTTCTGTTTCCACCAGGGAGACCCGCTCGTAGCCCAACTCAGCCAGGTCGCGCTCGAGGGTTTTACTGTCGTAGGTGGCTCCCGCTTGCAGGGTGATGCAGCTCAAAGCTCTTGGTGGGGGCAAGTGGGGCTGCAAGGCCCGCTCGGTAGCAACGATTGCAAAATTATTGCCCTCGCCAGCTGTGGCGCGCTCCTGCAAGCTGGAGAGTACCTGGAGCTGCCCCCAGGTCATTTCCGACTCGGGATCGAAAGGCTCGTAGGGAGAGGCCTCAGAGGTCGGGTAAAACTGAACGGTAGCCCAACTCATGGCCTCGAGCTGAGCTGCCCAGCGACTGGCCTCTTCGAGGGTCGTGCAAATAACCAGTAAATTGCGCTCGGTCGCCTGAGCCAGAGCCGACGCGACCAAGCCTTTCGGCAAGCGCGAAGCCCCGTTGAGGCGAAGGGTGCCCGTGCGTGCCAATGTACTGCCCAACTCCCGTGCCAGCGTCGATTGCGCCAGCGCTCGAATGACCGAAGAAAAACTCATCTCTGGTATCTGAATGTGTAAGCCGTTACGCGCTCTAGAAACCCGCGCGCGGCGGGTCAAAAAACATACTAG
>CAYTBI010000075.1:0-15137 GCA_964435975.1 uncultured bacterium | reverse complement strand
TGCATTAGACTAGCTTATGGTTGAGATCGTGTTCCATTACTGTATAGCACCATCACGTCACTATCCAAACGCAGACGCCCCACCCATCGAAAGACCCTTTTTTTTGCTGAGATTCTTTTTGCTGAGATTCGGTGGAAGGAGTGACAGCACGCACGAGCCGCCGCGCGATGAGACCGATCGGCACGCTCGCCCCAAAGATCCAGCGCCAGCTGCCCACAGCAATGAGCGCGCCACCGATGGGCGGACCCATGGCAATCCCCAAAGAGGTAAACCCAATGACAATCCCCAAGGCCCGCCCCCGCTGCCGCTTGCGGAAGGTTTCAGCAAGAAGGGCAATGCCCATTGTCGAGACAAAAACAGCCCCCAAGCCTTGCAGAAAGCGAAACCCGGTCAACCACGCGATTGTTGGCGCGAGGCCGCAGAGCGCGGTGCCGAGGGCAAAAATGGCAACTCCAATGCCGTAGAGCTGCTTTTTGCTGTAAATGTCACCCAGGCGCGCGACGCCGAGCCCGAGCCCGGCAATAGTCAGGGTGTAGCTCAGGGCCACCCACTGGGCAGTGGCAATGTCGGCCCCCAAAGCCTCGATTAGGGTCGGCAGCGCCAGATTGACGCTGCTGATGTTGAAGGTAATCGTCCAAGCGCCCAAGCCAATCCCTAAAATCAGCCATCGCTGCCGGGGGGCACTACGTTGCGTTGCTAACATGGGGGTCGCTTTGTTTGTGAGCCTGGGAATTTCGCCGGACCGATCGCCTTCGCTGTCGCGGGCAAGGCGCTACGCGATCGCCTCGCCCACGGGGAGCCGGACATAGAAACAAGTGGTGCCCGGCTGCGAAGTAAAGTAAATGTCCCCGCCATGTTTTCTGACAATTCGATAGGTTGCGTCTAGGCCCAAGCCCGTCCCTGCACCCACTGCTTTGGTGGTGAAGAACGGCTCGAAAATGCGCGGTTGAATCTCGGGCGGAATCCCCGGACCGTTATCTAAGACCTCAACCCGCAGGCGATCGCCTTCCTGGCGGGTGCGCAACTCGATTGCGGGATCGGGCTGGCCGACCAGCCCATCGATGGCATTGTCGAGTAGGTGCGTCCAAACCTGGTTGAGTTCGCTGCCGTAGGCCTGGATGCAGGGCAGGCTGCTATTGTAATCGCGCCGGACGGCGATATTCCCCTGTTTTAGGCGGTAGCTCAGAATCGTTAGGGTATTTTCTAGGCCCGCGTGGATGTCAACGGTTTGCACGGGGGCGCGATCCATAAAGGAATAGTCTTTGATGGCAGCCACCAGCTCGCAAATGCGGCGGGCCCCCGCCTGAATGGTCTGCAGCGCCTCAGCGCCGGTCTGCGAGAGGGCAAGCCACTGCAGCACCGCCCCCAGCTCGTGGCTACTCGAAAATTGCGCGGCGAGGGGCGCGAGTTGGGCTACTTCTAGGCGCGCCGAGTTCAAAGCTGGAGCGAGTTTCCAGGCCTCGGCATCGGCCTGCCCCTCCAACCAAGCGCCGAGGGCGTCTTCGCGATCGCATTGGCTCATGGGATCGAGATCGGCGGTAGTCGGGGCGTGCTGGGTCGCCGCTTGTTGTAGGGCAGCCACGTGCTGCTGCTGGGCGGAGGTCAGCGACAGGGGTTGGGTGGCGTAGGCAGCCAGGGCGGGCAGAATTTGCCCGAGATCCTGGGCTCCGCGCAGGGCGGCGGTGGCCGGATTGTTCATTTCGTGGGCCAGGCCCGCCGCCAGGGTACCCAAGGCCGCGAGTTTTTCTTGCTGCTGGTAAAGCGATTGCACGTCTTGCATGCGCCGAGCCATCGTGCCGAGCACTTGCATCGCTACGGAGGGACAGCGGGCGAGCAACTGCCAAAAGGCGGCCTTCGGCAGCTCGAAGATGTGACTCGGAACGATCGCCCGCCCGCTCGCCCAGAACCGCGCTTCGCCCGTTAAGACCGGCAGCTCGCCAAACAACTCGCGGGTTTTATAGGTGGCGAGCACCAGTTCCCGAGTTCCCGTGCCTTGATACACCCGAACCTGGCCGGAGAGCAGCACGAAGATGCAGTCTGCCGGCGCGCCCTCGTGCCGGTGGATCTCCCCAGGCTCCAAGTGAATGTCCCGCCCCTGTGCCACCAACCACTGAATTTGGGGCTGGGGCAGCTTGGCAAACACCGGCACCTCCCGTAGCATCGCACCGAGATCTGTCGTCATCTTTATGTGTCCCACAGGCGGCGCGCCGCCGCTCGCTAGTTTTCAACCGGCTCGATGCGAATCAGCTGCCCGTTGCTCGCGTCGGTCAATACGTAGAGCAACCCATCGGGGCCTTGGCGCACGTCGCGCACCCGCTGGCCGATGGCGATGGCGTCTTGGTTGGTAACATTACCTGCCGCGTCGAGTTCGATCCGGCGCACATCCTGGGACACCAACCCCCCGGCAAACAGCTGCCCGCGCCACTCCGGAAACCGATCGCCGCTGTAGAAGGCCAATCCCGAGGGGGCGATCGCCGGGGTCCAGACGATTTTGGGATCGATCGTGCCCGGCAGCGAGGTTTCTGGGGAAATCAGGCCGCCGGTATATTCGCGACTGTGGGTGGCCAGGGGCCAGCCATAGTTTTCCCCTGCCGCGACGAGATTGAATTCATCGCCACCGCGCGAGCCGTGCTCGGTGGCCCAGACACGGTTCGTGGCCGGATCGAAGGCCATCCCTTGGATGTTGCGGTGGCCGTAGCTCCAGATCTCGGGGGCAGCCTCAGCATGCCCGGCAAAGGGGTTGTCGGCGGGGATGGAGCCATCGTCGTTGATGCGGATGACCTTACCGATGTGGCTGCTGAGGTTTTGCGCCTGTTGGCGGATAAACGCGCCCTCCAGGGAAACGGGAGGATTGCCGCCGTCGCCGACAGAGGCGAGCAAGGTGCCATCGGGCAACCAGGTCAGGCGCGAGCCGAAGTGCTGGCCCCGCGCTTTGGTTTGGGAAACCTCAAAGATGACCTCCCAATTTTGCAGGGCGCTGCCATCGAAGGTGGCGCGGGCGATGCGGGTGCGGTTGGCTGCCGTCGTGCCGTGGGAATAGGTGAAGTAGACCAGGCGGTTTTCACTGAAGCGCGGGTGCGCGGCGATATCGAGCAACCCACCCTGGTTCTCGGCCAGAACCGCCGGAACCCCTGGAATTGTCTGCGGATCGAGAACGCCATCGCGGGCGATGCGCACGCGCCCCGGTCGCTCGGTGATGAGCATGGCCCCATCTGGCAGCCAGGTGATGCCCCAGGGATGTTCGAGGTTCTCCAGCACCGCGACCTGCCGGAACGCGACATTGCCGCTGGTCGCCTGTGCGGTGACGCGCTCGCCAGCGAGCAGGTCGGCCTCGACGCGGGGCGTGCAGCCCGCAATCCCCACCAGGGCGATCGCGCTGCCAGCAGCCAGCCAGCGCAGGGTGTGGGCGGCCGGGGTGTGAGTGAGTGGTAATGGCATGATGTGTAGATCCTCCTTGAGAAAAATTAAAGGACTAAACCGAGCGATAAACAAACGGGAGCGGGGCGGCTGTCTGCGCGGCCTGCCGCGCCTGCAGGAGTTGCTGGCGATCGGGCGAGAGGTGACAGGCGGGGTCTGTGGCGGCCGCATCCCCAGTGAGTAAAAATGCCTGGCAGCGGCAGCCGCCAAAATCGATGGCTTGGCGCGGGCAACTGCGGCAGGGCTCCGCCATCCAGTCAGTGCCCCGGAAGCGGTTAAAGGCTGGCGACTCAAACCAAATCCACGCCAGCGATCGATCGCGG
Organism: uncultured bacterium; assembly: GCA_964435975.1. Lineage (GTDB taxonomy): Bacteria > Cyanobacteriota > Cyanobacteriia > Cyanobacteriales > Rubidibacteraceae > CAYTBI01. The sequence goes on along the minus strand of CAYTBI010000075.1, from coordinate 11,397 downwards.
ACGTTTGTAACGGCCAGATTCGGGATCGATTTAGCTGCCTGACAGGGTAAAACCTCGCCGTTGGGGGCAATGACGAGTGCCCGCTGTCCCCATCCCCCCATACAGGGCTTGGGAGTGTCTTCGTAGTAGTCAGGCAGGACGTACGCCAGGCCCATCGGGAAGCTGCGGCGCTGCTGGGCGGCAGCCACGGCCTGCCGAGCGCGATCGAGTTGGGTGGGGGTGGGCAGCAGCGCCGCGCGGTTGCGCAGCGCCCAGCCGTAGTACTGGGTATTCGCCAGCTCCACCCGGTCGGCTTCTAGGGTCTCGCAGAGGGTGATGATTTCCTCGATGCGATCTAAGTTGTGGCGGTGCAGAACCACATTAATTGTCAGGGGAAACCCGAGCTGCTTGACGAGGCGAGCGGCGGCGAGCTTTGCCGCGAAGGAGCGGCGACCGGCAATGGCATCTGAGGCGGCCGCCTGGCTGTCTTGCACGCTAATTTGCACGTGGTCGAGGCCGCAGTCGCGCAGCCGTGCCGCCCGCGCGGGGGTTAGTTGCGTCCCTGCCGTAATCAGACTCGTATACATCCCCGTCGAGGCCGCAGTCGCCACCAGTGCCTCCAAATCCGGTCGCAGCAGCGGCTCGCCGCCGGTAAAGCCGAGTTGCAAAACCCCCAATTGGGCCGCCTGGCGGATTGCTGCTTGCCAGTCGGTGGTCGTGAGTTCCTGGCGATAGGCGCGATCGCCATAATCCAAGGGATTAGAGCAATAAGGGCATTGCAGCGGACAGCGGTAGGTCAGCTCGGCAATGAGGGTTAGGGGTCTCGGGGTCGTCGAAGTATCGGTCATTACACTAGTCATGGCACTAGTTATTGTGCTTTCGGGAGGGTCAACAGGCCGCGCGCTAGCAGGCGGGCGAGCAACGGCCGGATCTCGTCGGTCTCGACGCCCTGGAATTGAGCTTGCAGGGCCGCCGCCATCGCCGTGAGACAATGGCGACCGTCGCAACAGGCGAGAATGGCGGCGGCCGAGGCATTCAACGCCAGAGCCCCCTCGGGAAACAGCAACCAATGTTGTTGTCTGACGGCGCTCCAGTGCAAGCGCACGCCTGGGGCAAGGCGAGCATAATCGAGTGCGGTGGTTTCTGGCATGGGAGCAGCCTCTTTATTTTTGGGCGTTTACCGCGCGCCGGGGCGCGTGTCACCGCGATCGATGGCATCGAGCTGGCTCCAGAGCAGGTCGCACTTGAAGGCCAAGGCCGCCACGGCTCGATCCTGCAGGTGCCGCGTCTGGCAATGTTGCAGCACCAAGTCGAGGGCATAGCGCGCGTCGCGGGGGGCCTGCTGCAGGCGCGCCCGGAAATAATCAAAGCCAGCCGGATCGATCCAGGCGTAATGGGTCTCCAGGGCGGCGAGGCGCACGCGAATCGCATCGGGACCGAATAACTCGGTCAAAGAAGACGAGATCGCCACCACCCAGGGCTGCGTGCGGCAAAAGTTAACGTAGGCATCGACGGCATAGCGTACGCCGGGCAGGACGTGCCGCTCGTCGAGGAGTTCGGCTCGCGCGAGCCCCACCGCCTCGCCCAAGTTTAGCCAAGCTTCGATGCCCCCCGCGAGTCCATCGCCAGCGGCCGCGCCCCCATCATGGTCGATGATGCGCTGGATCCACTCCCGCCGGACCTCGCGGTGCGGGCAGTTAGACAAGATCGCGGCGTCTTTTAAGGGAATGCTTTTTTGGTAGTAGAACCGATTGGCTGCCCAGCAGCGGACTTCTTCTGGGGTCAGCTCCCCAGCGTTCATGCGCTGATGGAAGGGATGCAAATGGTGGTAGCGCTGCTTTTGGGCGTACAGCGTTGCCTCAAAGTCTGCTTTTGTCCGGGGAGCCTGTGCTGGCTCGGTCAGTTGTAGCATGGGGCTGCCTCGCAAAAGTAGGGGGTTACAAATCGATTTCGAGCCCGTCGTAGCCAACTTCGAGGCCAGCGGCCTCAACCTGCTGCCGCGCCACCGAGTCGGCTCGGAGAATGGGGTTGGTGTTGTTGATGTGAATCAAGATTTTGCGCGCGCAGGGCAACTTGGCAAGCTGCGCCAGGCTGCCGTCGTCTCCAGCGAGGGGCAGGTGGCCCATCGAGCGGGCCGTGCGGGTCGAGGTGCCGAGGGCCACGAGATCGTCATCTTGCCAGCAGGTGCCATCGACGAGGATGCAGTCGCTGGCGGCCAAGCGGGCCAACACTGGCGCGGCGAGTTCGGCCAGCGCTGGTGCGTAGGTTAGGACCCCGCCGCTGGCGCGATCGCGAAAGGTCAGCCCCGTTACCCAGTCCCCCGCCCCAGAAAACTCAGACCGGGCGTAGCGTGGCGGCTTGGCCGGCAGGCGAAACGCCTCGACTTCTAGACCCGTAGCCTCGTCGCCCAACGCAAACGGGGAACCCGGCACGAGGGGAGACCAGGCAACCGTGCAGTATTCCTGCAGGACGCGCAGCAATGGCCAGCCTCCGTTTAGGGCCTGTCGTACGGTGTCCGTGCAGTAGATCGCCAGGGGCGCGGTAGACTCCCGCAGCAGCATCAATCCGGCGGTGTGGTCGATTTCGGCATCTGTCAGGAGTACCCCGGCGATGGGGCTGGAGCGCACGGCTGCGCTCGGGGAGGTCGCACTCGGGCGATCGCGCAGGCGCTCGAGCTGCTGGCGAATGTCTGGGGAAGCATTCACCAGATACCAAGGCTCTACTGTTGCGGGTGTTTTTGAGGTCGCGCGCACGGCGAGGGAGGATTGGGTGCGGGCACAGATGCCGGGGCGATTGGCGCGCACGGCCTGGCACCCCGGGCAATTACAATTCCACTGCGGAAACCCGCCACCTGCCGCCGCGCCGAGAATGCGTAAGCGCATGAGACCAGCGTCCTAAAATTACTCCCACTGCTGCACGTAGGCCGTCACTTCCATGCACAGGTCAAACTCTTCAAACGCGGGTGACTCCCAGGTGTTGATGAGCCGACTCTCCGAGACGGGCATCGAGTTTGCGTCTTGAGAGTCATGGGGGTGACGTGTGGCACCTGTATTTTGCTCGACCGGCGAAGCAGCATCATTTGCGGGGTAACTCATGGTTTTCTCCGAACTAATCAATGAAGTTAAAGAAGTCTTGCGGGCGAAATCGACTGGAGATGGATGCCTGCGGAGCGGGATAGCCCGTAGTATGCTATCCAAGCTGGAGCAGCGAGACAACCCCCTATCCCAGGCTGCAGCGCCCATTCAGACAGCGATCGCGGGTAGGGGGTTTAGACATTCCGGCATTTCGCGAACGTGCGGGAGAGTTTTACGGGTAAAACCCGCGCGCTGGACTGAAATCATGCCGAAATCATGCCGATTCAGCGAGTGAGGAAGCCACCGTTAATCCAGAGGGTCTGTCCCGTAATCCATTGGGAACTCGGCAGGGCGAGAAATTCAACGAGGGGCACGACATCTTCAATGGTGCCGATGCGATTGGCAACCGCGAGCCGTTCTAGCCGTTGTGTTGATTCGGGAGTTTCCTGGGCGCGAAAAAAGGGGGTGTCGATCGGTCCCGGGGCGATGGTGTTGACCGTAATCCCGCGACTGCCTAGCTCTTTGGAAGTCATGCGCGTCAACTCTTCCATGATTGCTTTGGTGCCAGCATAAGCCGTGTAGTTGGGGGCCGATGCTCCCAGTAGCGTGGTGCCGATGTTGATAATCCGCCCGTTATCTGCGAGGCGGCGCGCGCCTTCGCGCACGCACAAGTAGGTGCCGCGCGTGTTGATATTAATCATGCGGTCGAGTTCTGCATCGGTGACTTCGGCAATGGGCTTTTTTACGATGTCACCAGCATTATTGACCAGAATATCGAGCCGGTTGAAGTTCTCAAATGCGGTGTCAAAGGTGCGCATCACGGTCTCCACTTGGCCGAGATCCCCTTGCACCAGGGCCGCGCGGCTCCCCTGCGCTTCCACTAACCGTGCAGTTGCTTCGGCCTGGTCTCGCGTCTCTTCGCGGTGATAGTGAATCACAACATCGGCTCCGAGCCCGGCCAATGCTGCGGCAAAGGCACGCCCCAGATTAGCTCTGGCACCGGTAACCAGGGCGACCTTGCCAGTCAATACCCGGTCGGAGCCATTGGCTAGCGAGGAACTCAACGAAGGCGCATTCAACTGCGATGGTGCCGAGCTTTGTGCGGAATCTCGTGCGGTGGCTCGGTTGGCAGAGACCGCCCCTATAAAGCCGGTTGCACCAATGGTGCCCAAAAACTTACGTCGATTTGTACTCATGAAACCTTCTAGTCTTCGATCGATTGTGGTTGGTGTATGATTGCCGAAAATTTCTTGAAAACTTCCCGAAGGAAATACAGTTTTCTGGCAAGTTCTTAGCCCAGGAAAGTAACGCGGCCCGCCCCGTTTTGCACGATGCTCTAAATTCTGGTTGCGCGCCGTGTGGGTCAGTAATTTGGCGATGCTCGGTGCGGTCAAACGGTCAATTTCGCCCGAGTAATTCTGCTTCATGCCGTCGCGCAAACTCGTGCCAGGTGACAGGCTGACGTCCGGCGATCGCCTCGAAATTATCGAAGGTTGCATCCGCCTGGGGGATCGCGCCAGCGCCGTTGAGCTTGAATTGCGTGTAAACGCAGGTCATGTAGGCCGGATCGGCTCCGGCTGCCAGGGCATTGGTCAAGAACTCCTCCGGCGGCCGAGCCTCGGCAGCAAAAGGGCGGCCGGTAACCTCAGTCAGAATCTCGGCAATCTCGGCGAAGGTTCTGGCCTCGTAGCCGAGGGGAACGATCTGGCCTGCGTACCGTTCGGGTGCGCGCAGAGCGTGGGCTGCCACTAGAGCCAGATCGTTGCAGTCAACCCAGCTCCAGCGGGCGTCACCAACGTAATGCACGAGTGTTTGACCCTGGAGCCACCCAAACCCCGCAGGCAAAATGTTCTGCATGAAGGCTTCGGGACGCAGATGGGTGTAACTGAAGCTTTTCTGTTCGATGTAGGCTTCGACATATTGGTGCCAGCCCCAATGGGCGACTTCATTCGTGGGCGCACCAGACGCCCCGATATGGACGAGATGCTGGACGCCTGCAATTTTCGCCGCGTCAATGAAGCGCTTACTCTGACGCAGCATCTCAACGCTGTAGCCTGTCAGCAGTAGGGCGCGATCGACGCCGTACAAAGCGGGTTCTAGAGTTTCAGGTTGGTCCAGGTCGAGAATGACGGTGTTGATGCCGCGTTCTTGCAAAAAGCGAGCTTTCTCGGGAGAGCGAGCAGCAGCAATGACTTGAGTGTCACCTGCAAGCTGCAGTTGTCGCAGCGTTTCGCTCCCGACCTTGCCGGTCGCGCCTAGGACAAGAATGGTGGGTGGTGCGGTCATGGTTCTGTTAACTTCTTCCTCGAACGAGATCGCGCTTACTAGCGAGTTTTAAGAGCGGTAGAGGCCGCATTCGCTTCCCAGTGGTGTAACTCGGCCTCCAGATTGGCAATTTTCTGGCGCATACCGCCCATTGCATCGGCCCCGAGAGCGGCATGGACCGGCGGATTGTCAGACTCCATTAACGCAACGATGGCGGCTGCACCGTTGACCGGATCGTTGGGTTGCTTGCCTTGCAGCCCGCCGATCGCGGTGCGAAACTGGCCTGCTGGCGTCGCGGCATAATCGTCAATGACCCGTCCGGTGTAGGCCAGAGATCGCCCGGCAAACTCGGTCTGAAAGACCCCGATAGTGAGGACGGTGACATTGATGCCCAGGGGTTTTAGCTCGCCTGCTAGGGCTTCCCCGACAATGTCCGTTGCCCCTTTTGCCGCTGAGTAGACGCCGAGCCCCGGATAGCCTAAGAAGCCGCCAATAGCTGAGAACTGGAAAATGTGCCCCGAGCGCTGCTGGCGCATGATTGGTAATACGGCACGCGTGACGGCAAGGCCGCCAAAGAAATTCACATCGAAGATACGGCGCACTTCTGCGTCCGAGGTTTCTTCGACTGCACCCACCGTCCCCGCACCAGCATTATTAGCAAGGATATCAATCCGACCGAAGCGGTTAACGACCTGCCGAATCCCCGATCCGATCGTGGCGGGGTCAGTGATATCCATGACCACGCCAAGGGCGCGCTTGGGGGCGATCGCCTCAAAAGCGGTGGCCTGGTCTGCTTGGCGGAATGTTCCGGCAACGAGTGCCCCCCGGTTGAGGAGCTGGCGAGCCAGTTCGCGGCCCAGGCCTGAGGATACCCCTGTTATCAGAACAACTTTGTTTTCGACTGATGTTTTCATAGCTACCTCCTGATTACTAGCTGCGAACAGTGCGATCGCTATTGAGGAACTTGAAACGTCTAATTGAATTGCCCGCGAATCAACGGTGATAGGCTGTTGCAGCCAGGTGCTGCATCGCTCGTTTCGCACGTGTCTGCACTCACGAGCTAGCCACCGAGGAATTTTGGGAACTGGTTTTAAGAAACGCTCCGTATCGTATACCTAATTTTCGACGATTTGCTTCGGGGTGTCAACCCTCTGGAGAATATTTCTCCACGCTACGTAGCGTATGTGTGATGAAAGGGATCTGGGAACGCTGTGAGAGGAGCATCGCCGGGTCAACTTCGTACTCGGCGATCGCGATACCTGGTCACCGACGCTCCCAGCGCGACCGTGGGTGGTATTAAATGGCGGTTGGGGTGGCCTAGTGCAGTGTCAGAGCAACGTTTAGTTAATTGATGTGTCCAATCAAGATCGGGTAGACAACTCGTGGAACGTAGGAGGTTTTGGAGTTTAATCTCAGACAGCAGTCGCTCGCAAAACCTTGCTTGGCAATGGATACCGGATAGCCAGCGTGTCAGCGGTCAGGCTGTGACAAGCTAGGAAATCCTTCACTTCCGGTTCGATTTGCGGCTTGGTAATGGCTGCGAAGCGCTGCACCAAGCCAGCCACCGAGCACACGGTAATCAGGTGAACGAGTTCAACCGATGAGAACGCCTTGAGTGCGGGTTCAATGAAGCGTCGTGGTGTCACGAGCGGTGTTTGAGCCGAGAGCCAGGCAAGTACGAGCGCCGCCTGCTCGGCTTCCGTAAAGAGCGATCGCCAGTCACCCCGTCCCTTCGCAGCATCGAAGCAATGTCGCACGCGCTCGACAGCCTGCGGCGTTTCACCCCCAGCCTGATACGCCAGCCAACCTTCCACGGCAGCAAGATAGTCGTGGCCCTTCGCAACGGCCGCAACTCTTGCCATTAGGTGCTTCAGCTCTGAGGCGATCGGCGAGCGATCGCGCGCCTGCATTATCTCGGCGTAAAAGAGTACATGCCGTGCCCTCAGACGCTCCGGCCAGAGCGTTATCCAGGATGGCGTCAGGCCAAGTTCTTGCTCTGCATAGGCAGCAACTCCGCCAGCGGCGGCAACGATGCCCTCGTATTTGGCAATCATGTCCTCGATGCTCGGTCCCCCCTGAGGTAGGTCGCGGTCGAGATTAGTCGAGGCACGCCCCTCACTAACGCCATGACGGCCTGCCTCAATTCCAGCGGCCTCTTTTGCCTGTTTAGCCCACGCGGCTTCCACTTTGACACCCGTCAGGTCGTTGAAGGTGTTCAGAAAGCCAAAGGCCGAGGCAATCATGGCAGTGCCAGTGATGTTCGCCTCAGCGCCAGCCTGTGAGACACGGGCGTTGTCGGCAAGGGATTTCACGTTTGAGAGTAGCTCGGCCGTAACGGTGTTGGTCGTCGCAGCGGCAGCCAGATCGGCCAGAGCCAGTTCAAAAGACCCAATGGGTGCTGTAGCTGGTGCCTTCCCCGAACGTGCTGCTTCAATTAGCTTGGGTATGCCAAGCGATTTGTCGCCGCCCGCAGCCGTCATATGTACCTGACAGTAGTTACAGCCGTGGGCATTGGAGGTCGCAAAGCCCGTTGCCATCATCACTGGTTCCCCAATGATTTCCCGACCCACACCAATCGCGCCAACATTATGGGCATAGACGAAGAGCTTGTAAGCTTCCGGCCAATGGTGCATGAAATAAAAGCAGTTGGGCCAAAAACCAAAAAATGCTTTGTAGAAGTGCAGGATTGCCCATTCCTCCGGATCGTTCGAGTGCGTACCGTCGCTTTCGGGTATCAACTCATTCAAAACGAGATCTTCAGCACCGGCAGCGATCTCAGCATCAGACAGACTGTCCGTATCGATATCGTCAGTTGCCCCTGTCGTCAGCGATACGAGCCGATCCGCTGCGGCTAGGGCGACCGCATCGCGCGCTCCGTTGATGTGCAAGTTCCCGATAAATATCTGCGGCACAGTAGCAACGCCCGAGCGATAGACACTCAGATTAGCCGTTCGCTCCGAGGCCGTGACATCATGCTCGGTATAGGCAACATTACCTTCGCGGAAGATCTTTTTAGCCGTCTCACAGAAACGACAGTCGGGCTTCGTAAAGATTTGAATTTTCTGTGTCATGGTCTTTTTCCCCATTTTCCCCATTGCGCTCGGGTGACATAACCCCACGGTAGTATTGAATATCGGTATTGAAAACCGACCAAAATGAAACGCGCTGTTCCATATCTGAAACGCAAAGCATGGATGAATTCGATCTCAACGACCTCAGGGCATTTGGCCTGATTGCCAATGCGGGGGGCTTGAGTCCGGCTGCCCGTAAATTTGGGCAGGCCAAGGCAACCCTATCGCGATCGCTCTCCCGCATGGAAGCCGCTGCCGGTGCCCCACTCTTCGACCGTGTAAATCGAGGACTGCGCCTGACGCCGTTGGGCGAAAGTCTATTGCCAACCGCCGAGGCTGCCGTGGCCCTGATGCTGGAGGCTGATGAGGCGCTACGCGTCACCAAGGAGAAACCGCAAGGTCCTCTGAAGATCGCTGCTAGCGCGTTGACGGGCCAGAAGCTCCTTGCCCCCACGATTGCACGGCTTGCAGAAACCTATCCAGACGTAAAGACGACTCTGAGGGTTACTAGTCAGGGGCCTGACCCCATCAAAGAGAAGGTCGACGTTGTGATGCGAATTGGTCGGCCAACAGAGCCATACCTTGTCTCTAGCCGCATTGTCAGCTCGCCCCTCGCGCTCTATGCGTTCCGAACGCAGGCATCAGAAATCGACCTTGGTGATGCGGTGGCCGTCGAAAAACTTGGCCGCATCACCATCGACGTAACGGGCGTGCCACAGGATTGGATTCTAAGCAACGATGAGGGCCAAAAGATCCTGATGAAAAGCGAACCCCTTGTGGCTGTTGGCGACCCGACAGTCGCACTCGGTATCCTAAGTGCTGGTCCGGGTGTCGCATTTCTTCCGCAACTTTATGCTGAGCCGCTAGCCCAAGCTGGCGTGCTTGTAAGAGCGCTACCAGATTTTAAAGGACCACCCATCGAGATCTACGCGGCACTCCCACCAAAACGCAGCAGTGTCCCTGCCGTGCGAGCCTTCCTAGACATGCTAATAAGCTACGTGGCCGAAATCCAAGAGGCTTCTGGCTCCTTGGACTGCACAACCGAACAGACATCGATAGCAACAGCGTAGACTACAATCCAGTTACAAATAGTCTCCGAGGAAGTGAGATCCTCATGATTCTTCAATCATTAACCGAGTGGTCATGCAGGGTGATGACAGCAAGTGTGGAGTTCGTTTACTCCTGCTGGTCCTCGACGATGGGGTTTTGGAAATACTGTTCTCTTCTCTGAAGCTTGAGGAGAAATCTCATCATTCTCGAATAGAGCCCGGTCCCACCTGCAAATCTTTACGGCACTCTTTTCGGCAACGCCCGAAATGTCGATTGCTCCCCTACTTTGTGCCGATAACCTGAAGCAAGCTTTTCACCAACACCCTGGCAAAGTTATCATCGAGTTCCGCATGATGCAGTAGCGCTCGGTGGTAGATCGCGCCAGCATAGAGATCGATGACAAGCTCGATGTCGATGGTTGGCTCGAATACCCCTTCTGAAATTCCACGCTCGATTAGAGCGCGAGCCTGCGCGCGACGGTCTGCGAGAAACCGCTCGCGGAAAAGAGTCAGCATCTCCGAGTCGCTTTGCCCTTCACCAATAAGTTCTGCAATAATCCGTCCCCCTCGCCCCCGCATGAAGCGCGTCATTGCGAGTACGTGCTCCGAGAAAGCCTCGATGGGGTTGCCAGCAGATGGAGTAGGTATGCTGCGCGACGCGGACTCAAGAAAGCTATCGAGAGCAATCTCTCGGGGGTTTGACCAACGTCGGTAGATAGCCGGGCGGCTCACGCCAGCCGCCTTGGCGATGCCGTTGATTGTCAGCTCTCCAACGCTTTGGGTCTCCAACAACCTGTTCGTCGCGTCGATAATCGCCGCATGGATCTCAGTGCTCATGGGCCGTCCCGGACCAGTCGATACGGCCTCAGATTCTTGGATTGACATTACGATACACCTTGACACGTAATTCCATTGCTCTATATAATTTACACAGTGTATCGTAATTATCGAGTCCTGTCCGACGAATACAGGAAACGAACTAACCCGAACCGATAGGAGTACTCCAATGAAATTCGTAACGCTTAGCGCTTCGGCGCTTATCCTAGCCACGGCCTCAACCGCCAATCCGGGAGCCATCGCTGTCGCGCAGCAGCAGGCTAGTTCGGTTGCTAAGCACGAGAACCCATGGAATCCGGATATGACCGAGGTTGCCCCCATCCGGGTGCGCGACCCTAAAGCCGAGGTAATGTTGTCAGTTGTCGAAGGGCGCGAGCCTGTCTTCGAAATCACTATTGAAGACATCGGTCTCTATTTTGGCTACCTCATTCCGGCCCATGTGGCTGGTTTCGAGACCACGCGCCTTGCGCTCGAAATGCTCTATCCCGAGGGTATTCCGGAACGCGGCCAGATCCGGGTGGCAGGCCCTGAGAAGAATGACATCATGCTTGTCGCCTCGTATCTCACCGGCGCGCGTGACTTCTATCTCGTGGAGGACGAGGCAGGTGGCGATCTGGTCATCGATCCCACACTCGGTGCCGACCGTCCCGGCAAATATGTGATGATCTTCCAGCGCGAAGATAATGGTCGCACCGTGGAGGCGGTATTCGACCGTCCTGCCCTCGTTCCCGACAATCGAGGCGCTGGCGACTATGGCAACACGGCTCCCGTTTATATTAATCTTTTGAATGGCAGAACGCCCGACGGCGAGCCAGAAGAGCACGAGCGCATCATCACAGGTCTCATGGACCTCATTCTCAGTTTCGACCGTGAGAAGCTGTACTCGGCAAGCATCATCGATGGCTATGACTTTCCCACCACCGGGCGGCTAAACCCTGCACCTCAAACGCTGACCGGGCCGGTTGGCGGCTGGTTTGCTGCAGCCGAAGCCCTGGACGCTGCAGCCTACACGAAACACTTTTCGGTCGACGGTCGCCTCACGATCGGCAACGGCGAACCGGTGGTGGGCTCTGAGGCAATTAAGGCGACGGTGGAGGCCTTCTTCAGCAGTATCGAGGGACT
>CAYTBI010000074.1:0-15194 GCA_964435975.1 uncultured bacterium | reverse complement strand
CTAGACTCTGCATGAGGAGAAGCATCCAGACCTCAGCCCGCCAAACTAGGCAAAGTTTAAGCAAGGCGTTTCTTCGATCTCTGGAACCGGGTCAGGGAGGGAGTTTTTAGGATCGGTGCCCCGGTCTCGAAAACCGCTTCTGGGGCAACTCAGACGGGGGTTCGAATCCCCCCTCTCCGTACACAGTCAGGGTTTCAACTCCTTGACCTATAGCTAAGGTGTCCCCGCTAATCCCCGCTGTTTGTCGCTTAATCCCTTCGCAGAATATGCGACCATGTATGCGACTAAGCGACATGGAACGACGGCGGCATGGACAGTACGGTGCATCAGGCGAATACTCTGCTAACCAAGGCAGGGTGTCGCGTAAAGCTCGCGCAGCGACGGGAAAGCGACTCGCTCTCTCTTGTGGGGACTCTGCACCCGAAGCCTGGTAGTACGAAGGTTCGACCTCACCAGCAGAAGATCTCTCTCAAGGCGATCGCGGGCTTCAATGTCCTACCCCACGCTCAGGGCATCAAACGGGCAGTGGCGGAAGCCAAACGTCTGGATAGTGAGCTGGCACAGACTCAAGTTGCAATCGCTCACCGATGATTGCGAAGCCAGGCAGCCAAGCTATCCTCATCAGAAAGATCGAATAGTGCTTCACCCAATTGCTCCAAGGATGCAAGAGATAACTCCTCGACCTGCTGCATTATTTCGGGGGGTAGTTCTCCAAACCGGCGCTTCAGCATCCGCGAGGCAAAGGAGAGCCCTTCCTTTTGTCGGCCGCGCTCTTCTGCAGTTGCCACAATGTCCTGATAGACTACTGACTCCTTCATCACGTCCTCCCGCAGTACGCTCCGAACCAGACTGTTCTCTAATACTAACCCTGCCAGAATCGCTACCGAAGCCGCCACATCACCCCGCTGCTTGCGATCGCCGATCGACTCAATTTGTCCCGAAACCTGCCGCAACGTTCGTTCGGGATCGCTTGTCATTGCCAGAGTCGCGAAGGGCAGTAGGCCAGGCAATGTCTGGAATCGCGAGGCTGGTTCCTCCCAAATGCGGACTACCTGAAATTCGTGGCGTGTCCCCTGTCGCTCGTAGGCAGTTTGAGAAACTAACGGGGATTGAGATCGCCGGAGATAAACCACCACCTGCCGCAGACTCTTCTCGGGGGAACGGCGAATTGCCCGAACCGCGTAATCTAGCATGCGGAAGGGGATCTCTGGTTTGGGCTCAACCTGAAACTCCACGTGGAGAATGAGGTTCTTAGACTCCAACAACACCAGCGTATCGGCATAAATAGGGTTACTCAGCAATTCTGCAGGCTCTAGTCGAACTAACTCGACTGGCTCTCCCAGCAACCAAGTGGCGATATCGGCAGTAAAGGTTTCGGCGATGAATTTGCAAACGCTATCGTAGGACACTGCGTTGGTGCAGGGACAACCCGGCCATCATACCGTGAGGTGCCTGAAAGAGCGATCGCGGCTCGGCGAAAGCGAAGTCACAAATAATGCACCCACGGATAGCCTGGAGAAGGATTACTACTGCACGCTGGTTTAAGTTTCGGGTTAACTGAAGAAATCCTCCAGCAGCCGCTCGACCTCAAAGAGCATGTCTGGGAAAGCCTGAAAGGCTAGCGATTCCCCCCGCTGAAACGTTTGCAGGTTCTGGTAAATGGTTGAACTAGGCGAGCGGTAAACTTCGATTGCCAGCTCGTTGAGGTCGACAATCCACAGCTCCTGAATCCCTTCACGGGCATACAAGGGAGCCTTTGTCTCGCGATCGTATTGGATGGTTGAGTCGGAGACCTCGACTAGAGCAATGACATCCTTGGGTCTAGGATGCCCTACAAGATAATCACCCGGTTGGCCTTGGAGAACCGCAAAATCCGGTTCGGGTTCAGAGTTGTCGCTTAGACGCACGCAGCTTTGGACTCGCAGTGTAACTGCCTCGGGTAAAGTTTGTACAAAAACTCGATTCAAGCGGTCCACACAAACCGCGTGCTTTCTGCCAGTAGGCGACATTTGGACAATTTCTCCCTCGATAAGCTCCACGCGATCGCGCTCGGTAAGGATCCCCGAAGCAGCCATCTGATGGTACTGCTCGACAGTAAATTTCTTGTGTGGGGCTCGAACAATCATGTTGACCTCCTGGGAGACTGGCCATACTGGGCTCGCGATGCCTCTCTCATCGATCATTATGACTCTAGAAGGAGATACCGCTCATTACCGCCAGAGTCGGCTCCAGATTATGCGAAATCTATGCGACAAACTTTTTGACTTTTTGAAACCTCTGCTCTGAGTGGCTTGAGCGGTTTCTGCAGCGGTCTCGAAAACCGCTTCTGGGGCAACTCAGACGGGGGTTCGAATCCCCCCCTCTCCGTTTCGCGATCGCAGCGCTCGGATTTTGCAGTCTTGCAGATTCTGCGCGCTTCGGGTAGCGCATGTGCATTAGAGAACCTATTCGCCAAAAGCTGCACGGCCTCGTTTCGGTTCCTCTGGTGGCAAGGCCAGCAACTCCGCGATCGCTCTCCAGCAGTCACCTTTTTGTCGCCAAAGCTAGGACTTCATTTACAGTCAGGTCAATAATGCCCAATGCTGGCAACCGAGCAGCATCCGTCAAGATATCTAGCTCCCCCTCCTGCCAGACCCAAATGCGGTTGCGTTGCAGATCGATCAGCCAGGCCAAAACCGTTCCCTGTTTCAGGCAGTGTAGAATTTTCGCTTCTAGGTCTACGGTACTTTGGTCGGGAGAGCGGATCTCAATGAGCCAATCTGGTGCAGCTTGCAAATGCCCTGTCTCTGGTAAACGGGCCTCGGCCACTATGACAATATCGGGAACCGGAGACAGACTACCCACGTTGCAGCGGAGTTCTGGAATCGCTTCATAAGGGCTTTGAGCTGCGTTGATCCGATTCGTTAAATTGCGTTGTAGCCGTGAATGTTCGATGGTGGGCATGCTTTTTTGAACGGCACCCTCAGCAAGCAGCTCCCAAGCTGGACTCGCCTCGATATCGGAGAGTTGCAGAAATTGCTGTAAGGATAGGAGGGTGGTTGTTAGCATATGACAATTCTAGGCGATTGCAGACCCTGAGTTGCGGGATGAGCCTGGCGGATGAGGCGCGAGAAACCTCTCACTTCCCTCCACCGCGCGAGCGTTTGCGCACAAGACCGCCGCAATAGGCCCTGGAATGGTCTGGGTTTAGTGGACGGTTCAGTTATGTTGCCGAAGCGAACTGCTCGAACTCGGCTGGAGTCCGATAGCCGAGGGTCGAATGCCGGCGTTGACGATTGTAAAACACTTCGATGTACTCAAAGATCGACTGTTGTGCTTCCTCGGGATTGAGGTACTCAGTCCGAACTCTTGTGCGCTCTTCATTTGTGAAGTACTTCACAAATGAGCACCGCTGAACTAGCTCCGTTTTTAAGGTAGCAAAGAAGCTCTCCACCACGGCATTATCCCAGCAATTCCCGCGTCGACTCATGGAGCATTCGATGCCATGACTCTGCAGCAAGCGCTGGTAATCCTGCGAGGCATATTGACTGGCCTGGACTTGAACCAACGGGCGCCGGTCCTCCTGTGCTCGCTGACTCTCGGGACGTCGGCACCAGGCCCAGAAACCACTGGTGGAGACTCCTTGGCAAAGCAGGCCGTTGCTTTTTTTAAAATCTCGCGCTCCATCCGCAGCTGCCGAACTTCTGCTCGCAGCTGCTGCTGCTCCAGGCGTTCGGCTGTCGTCGTTCCCTCCCGGTTACCGGTGTCAATGTCGTACTGACGTATCCAGTTGCGCAGAGCCGATTCGGTCAGGTCCAGGTCCCGAGCAATCTGGGAAATAGAGCGTGGTCCTTCTTTCACCAGCTTGACCGTCTCGAGCTTGAATTCTTTGGTGAACTTGCGTCGTTGCCGTGCCATGGTGGATACCTCCTGAGATTCCATCATCTCTTGTCAGGTGTCCATCAAACCCGAACCACTCCAGACAAAGGTGTACAGCGATCTCTGGGCGACCTTGAGGATGCCAGGAACGGTGACTCAACTCCTGCAGCCACTCGCTCGCCAGTCAACTTGTGTTTGCAATCGGGGCCGGGCAGTACGCCGATGGAGCCATGCTATTGCAATTCACTTTCAGTTACAATGTGCGAGGCTTAGAGTTTCGAGTCCCGACCGATGTCCGAACCGCGTCTTCTGACCGAGAAACAACGAAAGCTAGAGCAACTGGCCCTGCGAAAACTGATGGTGTTGGGCTCTGTTGGCTCCGCACTCTTTCATGGAGCGCTTCTCTACGGACTCCCGGAACTATCTGGTCGGCCCGAGCTTGATGTTGACGAGACACCTATCGAAGTAGTGGTGCTGGAGACACCAGTTCTGCCCGAACCGGTGAAACCCGAGCTGGTGAAACCCGAGCCGCCCCCCAAACCTCCCAACCCTACTCCCCCACCACAACCGAAAGTAGAGGCGATTCCCGAGCCTGCCCCCTCTGCAGAGCAGCAGCAGCAGCCAGCTCGTTTGCAACAGGAACGAGAGCGCGAGCGGCAGGAGGCTCTAGCCGAGCAGCATGCCCGGCGCGATCGCGAGGAAGAAATTGCTCGAGCCCGTGCGGAGCAAGCCCGCGCCAAGCGCGAAGAACGGCAGGCCCGGCAGGCCCGCGAGGCCGCCGAACGGGCGCGTCAAGAAGAGCTAGCCAGAGCCGAACGGGAGCAGCTTGCAGTCGAGCGAGCCCGGCAGACTGAGTTGGCTGCCCGCGCGGCCGCCGAACGGGCCCGACAAGAAGCGCTAGCCCGCGAGGCCGCCGAACGGGCCCGACAAGAAGCGCTAGCCAGAGCCGAACGGGAGCGGCTTGCAGCCGAGCGAGCCCGGCAAGCTGAGTCGGCTGCCCGCGCAGCAGCCGAGCGGGCTCGGCAAGAAAGACTGGCTAAAGAGGCAGCCGAGCGCGCAGCAAGAGAGAACCAACAGGTAGCTGCTGCCAATCCCACTGCGGCAAGAAACGCTGCGGGGCAGGAGCCATCTGGCCGAGGACAATGTGCCAAACTTCCACCCGTGGAGACCCTAGAGAGGGAAACGGAGGCCTTCGTGAAACTGGAGTTTGGCCCCAGCGGTAAGCCAACTTCTGCAAAAGCTGTTGAGTCTAGTGGTAGCTCCCGCCTGGACCGGATAATCGAGCGGCACGCTTTGAGAGAGTGCAGTTTTCCCAGCAGCCCTAGTGGCGGGGTTGCAAATGTGAGGTTTAAATTTGAAATCATTGACCCGGACCGCTAGAAAAGCACGAGAATGCCCGCGAGAGAGCGAACGGTAGCCGCGCTCGCCGTACGGAGAGATTCGCGCCTGTCACCAGCGGCCTAAAAATGAGCGCGCGGTCCTTGCCAATCTCCAACTTCGCGGGTAATTAATCGCGAACTTGAGAAGAGCGTTCAAACTTGGCCGGACGTTATCTGGCCGTAATCTAGTTTGATAATGCGGTCTGCTAAATAGAAATAGCGATCGTCGTGGCTGATGACGAGGAGAGTTTTTCCTCGCTGCTTGAGCTCTGCTAGAAGCTGAGTATAGAAAATCTCTCGAAAAACAGGATCTTGATCGGCTGCCCATTCATCAAACAGATAAATCGATCGGTCTTCTAAATAAGCAGACAGTAGTGCTAGGCGTTTTCGTTGGCCTTGAGAGAGCGCAGTAGTCGAAAGCCGTCCATCTCGCACAGAAACTTTTTTCTCGAGCTGCAGTTTTTCTAGATAGGTTTGAGCTCGCTCGTCTACGGTTGATACTTCTGCGCTCACTAGCTGCTCGAATAAATAAAAGTCTGAAAAGACGGTTGAAAAGTGTTGTCGATACCACTCGCGATTGCTATCGACAATTAGTTCGCCATCCAGCCAAATCTCGCCTGGCTTCGGGACGTAGAGACCGGCAACTAGCTTGGCGAGAGTAGACTTGCCACTACCATTGCCTCCGACAATAAAGATGAGCTCGCCCGCTTTGATAGTTAGGTTGATGGGGCCGACTGAGAAGGCTCTATCTATCTCTTCGCCTGGATATGTGTGGATGACATTTTTAAGTATCAGGGTTTGCCAAGACTGTGCATGGCCGGACAAATAATCGGGTTTCGTCGGAGAACTGATTTCTGAATGTTGAGAGAGTGCGAGACCCATCTCGTTAACTTTTTGAATGGAGACGTTGGCACTGAGGAGATTGGGCAACCGCCTGAGGAGCCCTTCAACATAGCTGATAACGTAGGTCAACGTAAGGATATAGGCCGGTAGCAGGGGCCGAATGTCGGGGATGAACTGAGGGGCAGCGAAGAGCATGAGCCCAATGAGCGAAAAGAAAAGCAATTGACCGCTGCCGCTAGAAAGGGCTGCGAACTTGAAGGCTGTCTTGTTATAGTCGCGGGCAGTGGCGGCGTTGACCTGAAGATCTTCGCGAAAGAAGCGCTGTCGCCGGACCGCGTGGAGTTTTAGTTCTTTTGTGCCATCGGTGATGCCGCGAAAGTTTTTGAAGAGGCGATCGACTTCTTTGCGGGCGAGGGCGATATAGCGATAGGCGGTGTTGATAAGCATTTGGACGAGGGCAACAGCAGCGACCAAAAAGATAATAACAATGGCCAGACCCCAGTTGGAGAGCGTGCCCAGATAGAGCAGGCATCCGCAGATAACGGCAATATCTACGCAAAGAAACGGTAAAACGAAAACAGAGTCCGATATGGACTGTACATCTTTAGTTAAGACAGCGAGCAGCTTGCTAGGGCCGAGGTCCTCTAACTGCTGTAGTGGAGAAGAGAGAATGCGTCGACTGAGCCGTATACGCAATTGATAAACAGAGTCTTGAGCGAGATCGATTAATATAAACTGCGAGACCGCCCCCGTAACAAGAGCCACTAAGGAGAGCCCCACGAAGGGAAGAATGAGCGATCGCGGCGATCCTTGCCTCAGTGCAGTGTTAATCAAAGTAATCAACAAAGCACTACAAGCGCCGCTCGCCAGCCCCGAAAAAATGGCTGCTAACACACTCACCCAAGACGCCCTAACCAATAGCCAGACAATATCCATAGGGTTACCGTTCTCTGGAAGTACGGATCGTCCACATCAAAGTTGCCATCTTGTGCGCGCCGTGAAAAATGGCATTTTCGAGTGGTGAAAGTGCCACCCGGTTATGAAACTAGGGTAAGTGCCGCCAGAGCCAAGGAGCCTTGGTCCGAAGGCAGCATACGCAGGAGGCAGAGAGTTTGGCACGAGCCTAGAACTCTACCAGAAATTCGGAAGCTGCAGGGTACTATTGCGCTTCTTGAGAAATAAATTTCGAGATCTCCGTTTCAGAGTGTCCCCGGTCGTATTTCTTGCGCATCCAACCTGTAACCACAGCTTCCAAGTAAGATTCGAGATTCAAATGCAGGGCTGGGTTGCTGGCTAGGGCCAGATCTGGGTCTGGTGCGCTGTTTTTGCTTAATGCGACATCTTCTTGATTTTCTCAAGGTCGAAATGAATTACAGCACCCTCGTAAATTTCTGTCATCTGTGACTGAAAGGTAAGTAGGCGGGCTTGCCTCTGAGATAGGTAAAACGGCTCGATCGAGTCTTTTCAATGGCTTGAGCCGATCCGCATCCTAGCCAAACCGGTCCATCCCATGCAACCTTTCTGGACGAGGGGAGGCAGAGAAACAAAAATTTATCTTTGCTTGTTGCGACTAAATCCTAATTGTGTTGCAATGGGTCTATTGCTTTTAGTTCTCAATAGCCTTTTGTTTGGAGTCTCCCACCCGGTAAGGGGGAAGCTCCCACACTTGGGTCGAGAGCTAGCTTGCATGCCCTCTTCGCGGGGCACGCCCGGTGCCCCTTTTTCTCGAGTCGGTATTTCTAGTATCGATTGGGCCAAGTTTCGCGATTGGGTGCTCTGGATTCCTTGCAGCCCCAGCGATCCCAATTGACTGTAATTGACATTCAGAAGAAGTAAGAACATCTCATGAGCAAAGTTGCGCTATTTTTCGGTACGCAAACGGGTAATACTGAAGACTTGGCCGGAAAAATTCAGGAAGAATTTGGCGGCGAAGATATCGTAAGCGTGATGGATATCGCCGATGCCAGTACGGAAGATTTTGAGGCTCGCGATCTAATAATTATCGGATGTCCGACCTGGAATGTTGGCGAGCTTCAATCAGACTGGGAAGGCTTTTTCGACGAGCTAGACAGCATCGATTTCAATGGCAAAAAGATTGCTTACTTCGGTGCTGGCGACCAGGTGGGCTACTCGGAAAACTACTGCGATGCGATGGGAATTCTCGAAGAAAAAATCTCATCTCTTGGGGGCCAGACCATCGGCTACTGGCCGACAGATGGCTATGAATTCAGCGAGTCTAGGGCGCTGCGGGACGGGAAATTTGTCGGCTTGGCCCTCGATGAAGACAATCAATCGGATCTAACGGATGGGCGCATTGAAATATGGGTCGCTCAGGTGAAAGCGGAATTTGGCCTCTAACGAACTTCCGAGCTAATCTCTCTTCAAAAATGTACTCAAGTTCTAGAGGTTAAGGTTGATGACAACCGAAATTTTGACCGGGACAACCCCCGAGGCCCTCTGGCTAACAGTTAGTCCGAGCTTTCAGGGGTTGGACGGCAGATTGCTAAACTACCTGACAGGTAACTGGAAAGTAGCCCGTTGGACCTATTCTCAAACCCCCGACGAGCCGGGCTCATTGGAAGTGGCCTTAACGCTGCTGCACGACTACCTCAAAGGACTAGATCGCCCCATTCATTTATTAGGGCACGGTACCGGTGGCCTCATCGGGCTATTGTATGCCCAGCAGTTTCCCGCTCGGGTGCGATCGCTAGGATTGCTTTCGGTAGGTGCAAACCCTGCTGTTGACTGGCAGGCCCATTATTACGCCCTTCTAGAACTACTTCCCTGCAATCGAGAGCGAATCTTGGGGCACATGGTGCGCTTGCTCTTTGGCGATCGGCCCTGGCCTGAGGTGAAAGATTGGATTGGTTTGCTCGAGCGAGACTTACTCCATTCTCCTTCACCGCACTCACCACTCAAGCGAGTCGGTCTCTGCCCGAGGGGAATTCTCGCTCCGATGATAGTTTGTGCGGGCGGTGACGACATCATCATCGATTCCAGTCAGTTGCAGGGGTGGCAGCCCTGGCTCAAGCAAAGCGATCGCCTCTGGGTTTGCCCCAACGGACAATATTTTTTCCACGCGAATTTTCCCGAGCTGGTCGCAGCACAAATTCTTGATTTTTGGGGAGAAGGCGAGCGAAAAAAGATGCTTGCCACCGTCGGCTCGAAGTTTGCAGAGTAACAATTCCAATGAATTTACAGTTTTCGGAGCAGGCGATCGCGAGCCTGATGACTGCGATTATTTCTCTGGGATTCGGCGTGATGCTACTGGCTTTTGCTGGAGCGGTGTATCTCGCAGCTCGAGACGGTGTTAGGCGCTTGCGACGCCTCCACCAAATCCCGTGTCACCGCTGTGCCTTCTACACCGGCAGCCCTTACTTGAAGTGCCCGGTGCATCCTTCGAGAGCCCTCTCAGAGGAGGCAATTGGCTGCCTCGACTACGAAATCGTTCTTCAGAAACCGCGCCGCAACCAGCCAGCAAAACCTTGCTTGGAAAAGCAGTTGCTCGCCAGCCGCCGCTGAAGAGTGCTGCCGCCGCTTTCGGCATGATGGCGCAGACAGCTTTTACACGTTCGAGAACTAAAACCCATGAAAAATGACGGATTATTTTGGACGCCCGCTCTGCGGGCCCTCGGTCTAGCCCCTGACGCGACACCAGCAAGCGGCGCGCCCCTGCTGGCGGGCAATGCTCGCTTTGCTGACCTCTCCGGAAAACTATTGGGCGCCCACGTCGCCCATGCGGGCCTCATCGTCCTCTGGGCCGGGGCGATGACGCTCTTTGAATTGTCTTGCTTTGACACTAGCCTGCCGATGTCGGAGCAAAATCTCATTCTGCTTCCCCATCTGGCTGCATTGGGGATTGGCGTGGGTGAGGGGGGCGAGGTTGTCGATACCTATCCCTACTTCGCCATTGGCATGGTGCATCTGGTGAGTTCGGCAGTGCTAGCCGCCGGTGGGATTTATCACGCCGCGCTCGGTCCCGAGCGCCTCGACGAGGCAGGCTTCGGCTACGACTGGCGCGATGGCGAGCGCATGACGACGATTCTGGGGGCCCACCTGATAGTACTGGGATTTGGTGCCTTGCTCTTGGTTCTCAAGGCCATCATGTTCGGCGGCCTCTATGACCCCCAGGTAGAAGCGGTGCGCTTAGTGTACCCCAACCTCAATCCGCTCCGGATTTTTGGCTACCTCATTGGCTTTAACCCCAGCGGCTGGAGCCTCGCAGGCATGGCAGGTGTTGACAATCTCGAAGATATCGTCGGCGGTCACCTCTGGGTGAGCTTCCTCTGTATCGGTGGCGGGATCTGGCACATTGTCTCCAAGCCGACGGCCTGGGCCCAGCGGTGGCTGGTTTGGTCGGGAGAAGCTTATCTGTCCTACAGCCTAGGGGCGCTGGCGATCGCGGGCTTTGGCGCAGCCGTATTTGTCTCTGTCAACGAGATTGCCTATCCTGCTGCCTTCTACGGCCCCATCGAAGGAACGACCGATTCCGTGCGGGCGGCGCTGGCCAGCGTCCATGCCGGGCTCGGATTTTTGGCACTTTTGGGGCACCTTTGGCATGCTTACCGCGCTCGTGCGGGCGCGCAGTGGGGCACTCTCTTTGATTTTCTGGCCCAAGAAGCCGCCCTCGTTCCGTCCGCGCGCCCGGCCGAATGACAGAAAAGAACCTTTTGAAATTGGAGAAAACTAACCGATGACTGCTGCGATCGAGTCCAATCAAAACATTCCCTTTCGAGCGGGTAACGCTCGTCTGGTCGATCTCTCCGGAAAGCTATTAGGCGCTCATGTCGCCCATGCCGGTCTCATTGTCTTCTGGGCGGGTGCTATCACCTTATTCGAGGTGAGCCGGTTTGACCCCACGCGACCGATGTACGAGCAGGGCCTCATCGTCTTGCCCAACCTTGCCCGGTTGGGTCTTGGTGTTGGAGCAGACGGCACCATTACCGACACCTATCCGTTCTTTGCCGTCGGCGCAATTCACCTAATTAGTTCTGCATTCCTGGGTGCGGGAGGAATCTTCCACGCGCTTCGGGGCCCAGAAAAGCTTGAGGAGAAATTTCCCTTCTTTGGCTACGACTGGAAGGATGCTAACAAAATGACCGATATTTTGGGTATTCACTTGGTCCTACTGGGAATTGGTGCCCTGATGTTGGTGGCTAAAGCCACGCTCTTCGGCGGTCTCTACGATCCGGCGGAGCAAGCCGTGCGTACTGTCGCACCGAATCTAAGCCTGACCGATTTCTTGGGCTATTCCTTTGGGCTCAAGGGTCGGTTTTGGCTTGCCAGTGTCAATAATCTCGAAGACGTTGTCGGCGGCCATCTCTGGATTGGTTTGATTCTCTTGGGTGGTGGGGCTTGGCACATTATCTCTACACCCTTTGCTTGGGCAAAGAAACTATTTGTTTGGTCGGGAGAAGCGTACTTGTCCTATAGCGTGGGTGCGGTGAGCCTGATGGCTTTTGTCGCCACACTATTTGTTTCTGTTAACTCTTTGGTCTTTCCAGAGGAGTTCTTCGGGCCGACGCTGACGGTAGTTTTCGATCGCTTCCCAGTCTTTGCTAGCCCCGATGGCGAGCTAACCTCCAGAGTTTGGTTGGCTAACACCCATTTCTGGTTGGGGTTCTTTTTCTTGCAAGGGCACCTGTTCCACGCTCTGCGTGCGGCAGGCTACAGCTTTGTTGCGGGCAAAGTGCTCGAATCTCGGCGGGGGCAAGCAAGCTAGTCATGGTTTCCACACAACCCAATCCCCTACAGTCATTAGGATTTTCGACCGATGCTGAAGTCGGGACAAACTACGTTGCCGACTCCGTCGAACCCCTGTCGTGGTGGGCGGGTAACTTCCGGTTCGCCAATCTGTCGGGCAAATTGCTGGGGGCACACGTCGCCCATGCCGGTCTCATCGTCCTCTGGGCTGGGGCGATGACGCTCTTCGAGCTTTCGCGCTTCGATCCTGGTATCCCCATGCCCGAGCAGAATCTCATTCTCCTGCCTCACTTGGCCGCACTCGGTATTGGGCTGGGGGCCGACGGCCAAGTGGCCGACACCTATCCCTACTTTGCCATTGGGGCCGCTCACCTGGTTGCTTCGGCGGTTCTGGGCGCGGGCGGTATCTATCATGCCGTGCTCGGTCCCGCCCGCCTCGATGAAAATGGCTTTGGCTATCGATGGGAAGACGGCGACAAGATGACGACTATCTTGGGCAGCCATCTGGTGCTGCTGGGCCTTGGCGCGCTGCTGTTGGTTATCAAGGCCACCTACGTTGGCGGTCTTTACGACCCAGTCCTGGAGAGCGTTCGCCCGATCGAAGATCCCACACTCAACCCACTGATAATCTTTGGCTATCTGGTGGGCTTCACTCCCGATGGTTGGACGTTGCAGGGCATGGCAGCGGTCGATACGCTCGAAGATGTCGTTGGCGGTCACCTGTGGATTGGCGCGATTTGCATTCTAGGAGGCATCTGGCACATCCGTACGACCCCAACTCAATGGGCGCGAGGGTTATTTGTCTGGTCGGGCGAAGCATACCTCGCCTACAGCCAAGCAGCTCTGGCCTACATGGGCTTTTTTGCAGCTTACTTTGTCTGGGTCAACGATACTGTCTACCCCGAGGTTTTCTATGGCCCTGCTGGTGAGGCAATTACCGATGAGGGGACTTTTTCGCCCCGCTTCTACCTCATGCTCTTCCAGGCTGTTTTTGCCACGGTGCTTTTAATCGGGCACCTTTGGCACGGCGGGCGATCGCGTGCGATTGCGTCGGGCTTTGTCTTCAGTTAGATGAAGTTCTCCCCCGACGCTTTGTATGGCGATCCGCAAGTTAATGGCGAGCCTTTATTTTCTGGCATCGTGCAGCCGTTGCGGAGCGATCCCCAACTGGGCACCCTAGCAACGCCCATTAACGCTAGTAGCCTTTCGCAGACTTGGATTAAAAACCTACCCATTTACCGGGACGGCCTCTCTCCTATTGCCCGGGGCCTCGAGATTGGCATGGCTCACGGCTATTTGTTATTGGGACCATTTTTGAAACTGGGCCCCCTGCGCGACAGTGACGAAGCGCTGTTGTTTGGGGTTGCCGGTGCGGTCGGATTGGTGGTCATTCTGAGTCTTTGTCTGTACCTCTATGGTGCAGCCACATTCCAAGGGAGCAAGAAACCCTCTGGAGATTTACCAGAGAACCTGCAATCCTACCGAAGCTGGAGTTTG
This sequence comes from uncultured bacterium, assembly GCA_964435975.1. Classification (GTDB taxonomy): domain Bacteria; phylum Cyanobacteriota; class Cyanobacteriia; order Cyanobacteriales; family Rubidibacteraceae; genus CAYTBI01. The sequence continues at coordinate 1,914 of CAYTBI010000074.1, read as the reverse complement.
TTTACCTCGGGCTTCTTGGTTGGTGGTTCTGGTGGTGCGATCTTCGCAAGTTTCCTTCTACTGGAGATCGCGCGGGCGGGCATCGTCTAAACACCGGCCACCGAGCCCCAGGTTCCTTAGCGATCGCCCGGACAGCCCTCTCGTCCGAGCGATCGCTTCCAAAAGCTTTATCTATCAAACTCTGCCATGACAATACCAAGCCTTTATCATCCACTTTCGAGCCAAAGCCAGCGGGTTACAGGATTCGAGGTGCCCGGAGATGAGAATCTCCGGCGAAATTTGTTAGAAATCCACGCGTCTGCAACAGATTTAGACAATACGATCTGGGCGGCTTATCGCCAAGTCTTCAACGAGCAGCAAATCATCAAAGCCCATCGCCAACTTGCTCTGGAGTCGCAATTGCGCCACGGCCAGCTAACTGTCAGAGATTTCGTGCGAGGCTTGTTGCTCTCCGATTCGTTTCGACGGCTGAACTACGATGCCAATAATAATTACCGCTTTGTCGAGATGTGCTTGCAACGAGTTTTAGGGCGCTCTGCCTATAACCAGCAAGAGATCCTGTCGCGGTCGATCGTGCTTGCAACCCAGGGCATAGAGGGCTTTATCGACACCTTGCTGACAAGCGAGGAGTACGAAGAGAGTTTTGGTGACAGTTGTGTGCCTTATCAGCGCCGCCGTATCTTGCCCCAGCGCGCCCAAGGAGAACTCCCAATCGCACGCATGGCCCGCTATAGCCAAGAACGCCGCGATTGGTTGTATCGCTCGGGGCAACTACGCAAGTTCGATGGCGGAGTTGTCGATCGCAGCGCGCAAGCATACCGTCAGGTACTCTACTTCTTGCCTGCAGCGTCGGTTGCTGCCCTGTTTTTGGTTTTCTTGTTCGTAACGCTCTGAAGCTATCCGATTTCGGCGCGCCATGTGCTCTGCCGAGAAAAGCTGAACCTTCTCTCGGCAATTTTTTCTTTCAACAGTTGAGATCGATGCAGCCGCAAATGCTCGCGCGAGCCGTTCCCGAGGTGCTTTGGATAAATGCCAATCCCAGCTTTCAATGGTTGCATCGAGGCTTGATAAGCTCTTTAGCCAGCCATCATGCCATTGCTTGCTGGGAGTACTCCCAATCGCTGGATGTGTCGGCCTCCTTAGAGGATGCTTTGGTCCTGCTGCACGATTACATCAGACGCCTGGAGCGCCCCATTCATCTGCTCGGACACGGAACGGGCGGTTTGGTCGGACTCCTGTACGCACAGCAATATCCCGCTAGCGTGCGGTCTCTCGGCCTGCTCTCAGTCGGTGCCAATCCAGTTGTTGACTGGCAGGCCCATTATTACGCATTGCTGGAGCTGTTGCCTTGCGATCGCGAGCAGATCTTGTCACAGATGGTGCGCCTCGTATTTGGCATTCAGCCCTGGAGATCGACGAAGTATTGGATTGCAATGCTCGAGCGCGATTTGCTGAGTTCTCCTTCTCCTCACTCCCTGTTGAGGAGAGTTAGTATTTCTCCCTGTGGGGCCGAAGTCCCCCTATTTATCTGTGGCGGTGAAGACGACGGCGTTATCGATCTAACGCAGCTACGGGCATGGAAGCCTTGGCTCAAGCCTGGTGACTGCCTCTGGAAATGCCCCGCCGGAAATCATTTCTTCCACGTAGATTGCGAGGGAGTTATTGCAGACCAAATCCTAGATTTTTGGAATTCCCATAGCACCAAAGACCGATTGAGAGTTGATTCCCCCGTTCGGACAGTAACTCTTTAGGGCTTCTGGCATGGCGCACTTACTTTTTTGCCACCGCGACTCCAGTCACACTCAGTCTGGCGAGAGGCTCGAAACCGGGCCAGACAAAAGCTCGCGGCGATTTATCTTATACCAATTCTCTTGGTCTCCGCTACAGATCGTCCAAGCTCTGTAACCCCTGCAG
>CAYTBI010000073.1:0-15770 GCA_964435975.1 uncultured bacterium | reverse complement strand
ATACCTACGGCGGCTACTCCCGCCACGGGGGCGGCGCTTTCTCCGGCAAGGACCCGACTAAAGTCGATCGCTCCGCTGCCTATGCCAGCCGCCACGTCGCGAAGAATATTGTCGCCGCTGGCTTGGCCGACAAGTGCGAAGTGCAGCTGAGCTACGCCATTGGCGTCGCGCGCCCAGTCAGCATCCATGTGGAGACCTTTGGCACTGGCAAAGTCAGCGAAGATGTCTTGCTCGATCTCATTGGCAAGCACTTCGAGCTGCGCCCGGCTGGTATCATTCAAACCTTCGACCTGCGCGGTCTGCCCGGCCAGCGCGGCGGTCGCTTTTACCAAGACACAGCCGCCTACGGTCACTTCGGCCGTAGCGACCTCGACCTACCTTGGGAGAAGCTCGATAAAGTCGATGCCCTCAAAGCGGCACTTTAAAAAAGCTGCTCTCGATGGGGGGGCTTCTCGAACCCGAGGCACGGGGCGAGCGTGCTGCCTCAGGCTTCGGCGCTCGTTTTGCAAGCAAGAACTCGCTAGGGTAGCAATTGCGTGCTAGAGAATTGGTGGCTCTTGATTCCTGGAGGTTTGGTCGCGGGTCTCCTCTCGGGCTTGCTCGGCATCGGGGGTGGCGCGTTCGTCGTGCCCTACCTAACGGTTGTCTTTGGCTTGCCAGCGATAGAGGCCATCGGTACCAGTAGCCTTTCGATCGTCTTGACCTCTCTTTCTGGCACGCTCCAGAACTGGCGCATGGGTAAAATCGATTGGCAGCGGACCTTCAGTCTGGGGGCCACCTCGCTGGTCTCTGTGCCAGTTGGTGCGGCGATCGCTGCTTATTTGCCCGATCCTTGGCTTCGGGCTTGCTTCGGTCTGCTGCTGTTGGCCAACGTCCTTTTGTCGGTGTGGAAGCAGCGGGTTACCCGCCGCCTGGCTGCAGCGGGTAACTCAAGCACCGCCGCTGCGACGACGGGACGGCCCCTGCATCCACTCGTTGCCCGGGGTATCACCGGCGGCATCGCAGGGCTAATGGCCGGACTCTTTGGTGTTGGCGGCGGTGTTGTCATGGTGCCTCTGCAAATGATTTTGCTCGGAGAGTCGATTAAAACAGCCATTCAAACGAGCCTGAGCGTTATCGTTCTCACGGGCACACTTGCTGCCCTCAGCCATGCCAGTGCGGGTAATGTCCTGTGGGCCGAGGGGCTCATTCTGGGATCGGGGGGCGTCTTAGGAGCCCAGATTAGTACCCGCTTTTTGCCGAAACTGCCCGATCGCGTCGTCCGATTGTCGTTTAACACCATGCTTGTGAGTTTTGCGGGCCTGATGTTTTGGCGGGCCTGGGCGAGCTAGCGGCTGGGGTTGTGATGTGATGATGTCGTAAATTATGGCTCCCGAGCCCAACAGACGCGTGGTTTCTCCCTCAGATCGCAGCCTCGAAAACCTACCTGCCGCTCGTGGCATCTACCAGATCACCGACGGTCGCGTGAGTTATGTGGGCTTGAGCGACAATATTCGCCGCCGCATTTACAAGCACATAGAGAGTCGTGCCTGTCGCTCTCGGATCGTTCTCGACACCGGCCGCGCCCGGGTCGTTGTCTTGGAGTTGTTGCCGCAGGCTAGCGATCGCGTTTTGGCCGAGCGCGAATGGTATTGGTTCGAGCGCCTGCAGCAGCAAGGTCACGTCTTGGTCAACGCTCCCGAGAGCTTGGGGCGAACCGGCAGCGGTCGTTATAGCTCGCCGAAATCGCTTGCTTCGACTGAGGCAACCGTCGTAAGTCCCCAAGCTCGCCAGCAAGGCGGTCGGTTCTTCTTGCTTTGGTGGCTGGCCGCCGTTTTAGTCGGTTTGTTCAGTTTCGGCAGCGGCTACCTGGCCATGCAATATTGGTTGCGCTGGCGGGCAACCCAACAGGCCGAGCGTTCCTTGCCGGAGTTCCCCACCCTCGAAAATTGCTGGCAGTCCCTCAAGCGTGGCGATCGCAACGAGGCAGTTCGCACGCTACAGGAGCAGTTACTGTTGCTGGGGTTTTACCGCGAGGAAGTTGATGGCATTTTCGGCAGCGGGACCCAAACTGCCGTTGCTGCCTTCCAACGCCAGCAAGGCTTGGTCGCTGATGCCATTGTCGATTGCAAGACCCAGCAGGCTCTGCAAGCCGCCCTGGGCGATAGCACGCTGCCATCGAGCCAGACCTCAACGACAAACTAGCGCTTGCTGGGATTGAGATCGAGCAAGCCCTTCTCCTTGAGCTTGGGATTGAAGCGGGCGGTTACAGTTGCCCCGCGAGCTTGCAGCCGAGCCAGCCTCTCCTCTTGGCAGCGGCGGGCAGCCTGTTTGAGGATCTTTCCCCGTTCGAGTTCTCCGGCTGCCTCGCAAGCAGCCACTTCTGATGGGGTGAGAGCGTGTCGAACGTCGATGGGCTCCTGCCAGAGCGCCGCATCGACCCCGTTACCGGCTGGGACCGAGCCATGCGCTGCGAGCCAGGTTTGGCGAATCGCTTCTAAAACGGTTCGGCTCGGGCGCTCGATGGCATAGACCCTGACGCCATAGCACTTCTCGGGCTGCCGGATCAGGTGCTGCAGGAGCCCAAAACTAATATCGCGGGAGTAGTCGACGAGTTGCAGCGTTCCCTCGCGATCGTAGATAGCGTAGGCACCAATTTTGCCGGCAAAGGCGGCTGGAATGGCTCCTTCGGCATCGAGAAAGGGCAGCAGCTCGAGATCCTGTAGCGCTGGGATGGGGATTGATGGACTCATCGGGCTCGTTGCTCTAGGCGGTCGCTTCCTGTCGATGGTAGGCAAGAGCAATCCCCTTTGCGGCTCTCCTTGTAACGAACCTTGACACGACAAAGCTGCTAGTAAGTTCTCTGGAGGTTATGTTCCACAAGATCGACCAGGGCCTGCCGCGCTTCAGACGCGGGCAAATCCTGTAGGGCTGCCACGGCTGCCTGGGAGTGCCAGTCGGCAAGCTGCCGAGCCCGTTCGATGCTACCGCTCTCGAGAATGAGCCTCAGGGCTGATTCTAGATCGCCTTCTGTTGTGAACTCGCGTTCGACGAGCTCCCGCAGCGCTGGAACTGCTTCGAGGGCGTAGAGCGCTGGCGCCGTCAAATTACCACTAGCAAGATCGGAGCCGACCGGCTTGCCGAGAACTTCCTGGGTTGCCGTAAAGTCGAGGATGTCATCGACAATTTGGAAGGCCAGCCCGAAATGCTTGCCGTAGCTGTAGAGTCGGTCGGCTGATTCGGGCGAGACATCGCTCAACAAGCTCGAGGCCTTGATGCTATTGGCCATCAGCGACGCTGTTTTGCAATAGCTCTTCTGCAGATAAGCTTCAACGGACAAGCTGAGGTCGAACTGGCCCAGGCTCTGCTGAATTTCACCCTCAGCGAAATCGCGAATGACCTCTGAGAGCAATTTGACAACGGCTAGGTTGTCGAGGTTAGCCAAGTACCAAGAAGACTGAGCGAACAGGAAGTCTCCAGCCAAAACCGCTACGCGGTTGTCGAAGAGATTATTGACCGTCGGGGCATTGCGGCGAACTTCCGACTCATCGACCACATCGTCGTGAACGAGGCTGGCCGTGTGGATCATCTCGGTAATCTCCGCTAGGCGGCGATGGCGGGGGGTAATATCGCGATCGCCCATCGTGGCGCGGGCGACCAAGAGTACCAGAGCGGGCCGCAGTCGCTTCCCCCCGGCCCCAAACAGGTGCTCTGCAGCAGCACTCAGAATGGGGTGGCGCGCCCCGATCAGTTGCTTCAAGTTCTCTACCATCTGGCGGAGGTCTGCATCGACGGGAGCGAGAAGAGATTTAACAGAGGTCATGCAACTAGCCGAGTTTGTTACTCTAGTTAAGAAATTTTACAGCCCTTCCTTTTGATTCTAGGCTAAGCCTCTGCAGGTTGGCTTGACGGCGGACGCAAGTCACTCTAGGGCAAGATCTCCGCCAGGGGCACGCCACGCTTTCACCTGCCAGCAACTGGATCGGCGATCGCCAGATTGCGAACAGTGTCGAAATACTCAAATTTTGCAATCTTCGGAACCTCTCGCTTGACGCGGGCAGGAATTTTCTGCATGAGGCTGCGACCCGCTGTGTTAATATCGATTTGAGGTTTGAGGGCGCTGCTTCCTAACGGTTCGGCTGCCCTAAAGATAGTTGTCTTGTCTCTCCTGCTAGCAGAGCGACCGTCACCGCGAAAGTGAGAGTCGTCCCTCGATGTATGAGAGTTCGAGGTCGAGCTTCCAGAAGGCTAGGTGTAGGGTGAGTGGATTCGAGCTGTTAATTGCACGCTCGGGCTGCTTTTTTTCCTGATGACTGCGAGGAAGCTGACCTCTCGAGCTCGTGACGAGGGCATTCTCCCGACAGGCGAGGTCTGCCGAGCGAACTGTTGAAGAGTGGGAAGAGCGGTTTATCTGGTGGGTGCTTCGGCTCGTTTTTGCGAGGCTCCTCAAGCAATTTGCACCATCTCATCACTCACTACCCAAGGAACCGATACCATGCCCGCGATCATTCCATTGCTGGCTTCGCTGTATCTGTTGCTGATCTACCTCATTTTGACCGTCGCTCGCCGCGCCAGCAAGCCCTCGCAGGGCTCTGCTAGTGAGGTGCAGTAGGAATTTCTAAGAGAGATCCGTAGCACCCAATCATCTGGCCGCCACGCTCTTGCAATGTGGGAGTTTGGGTCAGCACAGCTTGAAGCCAAGTCCGTCGCGTAATGAGGCAACTGAGGAAAGATCCCTCGGTTGCCTCATTCACTTTTTAGGAGGACTTCGGGTATCTGGAACCGAGATCGCAACTTAAGTTTCAGCGGCCCCCCTTCCCCTTTAGACTTATTGGGGAAAAAACAAAGCGGAGCTTAACAGCATGCGGTTGCTCGTTGCAGCAAGCGGAACCGGAGGGCATTTGTTTCCGGCATTGGCAGTAGCCGAGCAGCTCGCCGAAGCCAAGATCGACTGGCTGGGGGTGCCCGATCGCTTGGAGACGACCTTAGTTCCCGATCGCTATCCCCTTCACACCGTGGCGCTCGAAGGATTTCAGCGACCGTTAGGGCCGCAAACCCTCCGGACCCTCTGGCGGTTTGCCCGTGCGACTGCAACGACGCGCAGCCTGCTTGAGTCGGGGGGCTACGACACAGTCTTTACCACGGGCGGATACATCGCCGCGCCGGCAATTTTGGCCGCTCGCTCCCTCGGCATTCCTGCCGTATTGCACGAGTCCAATGCGATTCCTGGGAAGGTGACGCGCCTGCTCGCGCCCCTGTGCTCGACGGTGGCCCTAGGCTTTGAGGCTGCAGCCACGCGGTTGCCCCGCGATAAAACCATCTGGACGAGCACGCCGGTGCGTCAAGGGTTTCGCACGCCCCAACCCATAGATTTAGAGATTCCAGACGAAACGCCGGTCGTCGTCGTTGCAGGCGGATCCCAAGGAGCTGTTGCCCTCAATCGTCTCGTGCGGGAGGCCGCGCCTGTCTGGCTCGAGGCTGGGGCGACTATCGTTCACCTCACCGGCGATCGCGACGCCGATATCGGCACTCTGGAGCACCCGCGATATCTCGAGATGCCCTTCTGTGACAACATGGCTGGCTTGTTGCAGCGGGCAGATCTCGCCGTCAGCCGTGCGGGTGCCGGCACGCTCGTGGAGTTGGCCATTTCGGCAACACCGTCTCTTCTGATTCCCTATCCCTTCGCCGCCGAGGACCACCAAACTCACAACGCGCGAGCTTTTGTGGCGGCGGGGGCAGCCGAGCTGCACCCGCAAGCCGAGCTGAGCGCCAAGACCCTGCAAAACCGGGTGCTCGCACTCTTGCAGGAGCCCCAGGACCTGGCGGCGATGAGGGCTGGGGCGACTAAACTCGCAATCGCTGATAGTGCCGAGCGGGTGGCACGGCTGCTGCGCGACGCGATCTCCGCGCCGGCAAGGCCGTAAATTCGTTGAATCGAAGCGGGCCGTCGCCGCGCTCTTGCCAGTAGCGCAGTACCTGGGTGGCGGTTAGCGCCAGCGACAGCGGGTCGCCCAGGGAGAAACATTCGCCACTGGGGCGAGGCGTGCGGCCGAGGGCTCCCATTACCCGGGCACCGAGGGCGCGGGCCAACCCCGGGGGAACGGCATTGCCGATTTCGCGGAAGCCGTGCCACTTGGTCGCGTGGGGCCGGAACCAGTCGGGGAAAGAATGCAAGCGCGCCGCCTCGCGCACGGAAATGACGCGGGGATAAATTGGATGGATGGGACGCGGCGAAGTGTGAGCGCCCCGTTCGGAGCCGGTGCCCGCTCGCAGCGTGTAGCAGCGCCCATCCCAATCGAGGCGGCGAAAGCGGCTGATGGGGTCTCGCTCGCCGGGACCGAGGCGGCCGAAGCGCTCGACTGACTCGAGGGTGTGGCGGGTACGCCGAGACGCCGTCAGCAGGCTGGGGTTCCAGTCGCGTCGGTCGCCAAAGTCGTCGGGGTCGACATCGAGACCGCGCAATCGACGGGCGTAGGGGCTAGCCGTTGCTTCGAGCTGCGCCAGCAGGCGATCGCCGAGCCGGGCTGCATCCCCGCTACGGAGAGCGGCAAAATCATCGAGGTCCGGCAAATCGGCGATCGCGTCGCGAACAGTTGGGGGCGGCAGCGGTGGGGGTTCGGGGAAGGCTGCCACCGGCAAATCGAGGCGGCTGCCCAAAATGAACAGGCGCCGCCTGTCTTGGGGGACGCCAAAATCGGCGGCATTGAGGATGCGGCGGTCGCAGGTGTAGCCAGCTTCGGCAAAAGCTGCCATAAGGCGATCGCAAACGGGCAAGAACTTACCCCCTACCAAACCCGGTACATTTTCCATCAAGAAATACCGCGGCTGCAGGCATCTCACCCAGCGCTGGAAGTGAAAAATAAGTAAGTTGCGCTCGTCTTCTAAGCGGCGCTTGCCAATAGTTGAAAATCCCTGACAAGGAGGGCCGCCAAAAAGAAGATCGATTTCGGTGTTTGGTGGCAGCAGGGCCTGCAGGGCGCGATCGTCCAAACAGGCAAGATCGGTGCAAGCAACGGGCGCGTGCGGGAAGTTAAAGGCATGAACCGTTGCATGAATGAGGTCCTTTTCCACAGCCAGTATGACTTCGAATCCAGCTTGCTCGATCCCGAGAGAGAAGCCACCAACTCCTGCAAAAAGATCGACGGCAAGCGGTCGCTGACTGGGGAAATCCTGCATTGCTTCGGAGAAAAAATGGCCGCTTCGAGAGCTGGAAGCCACGACCATTTTAGGATGAAACCGGAGATTTTTTCTGCCGATTTGGGTTATTTCTTGGTGCGATCGCGCAGCGCGCGATGAAAACCCAGGGCAACGAGGATATTAGAAATCGACAAAAAGGATTCTGCCGAGCCGTGGAGCCAGTCTACATTAGCAAGCTCCATGCCATAAGCCGATTGGGCGTAGAGCCCGGCAGGAATGGTCACCGCAACAAAAACCAACAGCATGTAGAAGCCAACCAGCGCCAAGCGGGGAGTCTGACCCGAGCGAGTCAAAAACCACAAAAACGCCAGATAAGGGAATAAAGATACTGCAAACAGGGTTTGTTTGTCCGGCACGAGCGGGCCTCCAAGCCTTAAGAACTAGCTGCCGCCCCGAGCAATTTGTCGGGAACGGTGCCAAATCCACCAAGCTGCCAAGCAGAGCGTGCAGTTGCCCGCCACAGTCGTCGCCGCCTGCAGCACGACTAGCCAGCTCAGGGCTGCGGCATTATCAAAAAAGTGCCAGGTGAGCGCACAAAAAGCACTGCAGAGCGCTGGCAGCATGCCCCAAGCCAGGGCACGCCAGGCTTTGTATTTGGGATTCGATTCGGCAAAACTCCAAACCAACCAAATTGCCAGCGTCCACTCGAGAACGCTCGAGACATGTACCACCCAGGTGGGAAAAGACAAAACGTGCATGGTGGCTTGCTGTTACAGGGCTCAGGCAAGGGCAATTGGCTCGCCAGGAACGGGGTCAACTGCCTTGGTGGCGAGATTCTTGGCTGCCAGGCGATCGCGCAGCTCTTCGGTGCTGCCGACGGCTTTGAGCAGCGAAATCAAGAGGCCGCTAAACTCGATGTCGCCTCCGGACGCCGTGGAGAAGAAATACTTCGGCTGCAGCCACTCCGCTAGTTGTAGGGCGCTGTCGTTGCCATTGATAACGGACCCGAGGAGGGGAATTTTCAAGCTAATCGTCGGGCTGATAACCGCATCTACCGGGGCGCAAGCTTTGATGTCCTCGGGTGGAAAACCATGGGGCTCGTAGTAGAGCGTTTTGCCATTCGCGAGGTCGCGCAGCAGGTAAGCATTCTCCCGCTGGGGACCGACGGGGGCACCGGGATAGGCCTGGATTTCTAGAGTGCCGACCGTGTGGGTGGTGCCGTGGGGAAGGGAACTGACATCCTTGAAGCCCAGTTCTCGGGCAACTTTGGCCGCGCTAGGAGAGCCCGCGACGGGAATCGCCTTATCTAGGCTTGCCAGGGTTTGTCGGTGGGCGTGGTCTTCGAGCCCCTGCGACAACAAGATCAGATTGATGTTCTCTGGCTGTGCGGGGGGCTGGCGGTGGGTTCCTTTGAAAAGCCAAGCCGCATTGCCAAAAACCAGCGGGCCCACAAGCCACGGGTCCAGGAGGATGCGGCGATCGCCGATTTCGAGAAACCAGCTGTTAGAGCCAATGTAGGTGAATTGCATGGAGTGTCGAGTGCCTGAGACTTAACTAAAAATTGTAAAGGAAACCTCTGCCGACCTCTCCGCTGCCATTCAAGGCGCCTTGGCACATTTCTAAGGTGCGGGGACGAGCAACCAATTGCCCGGCAGCTTTAGCTGCGATGTGGGGGAGATCTGCAACTCGCCTAGGGCATCCGCTTCAATCAAGAAGTAGTCCTCGCCGGCTTGCTGCCAAATTGCCTGGATTTCCTCGGCAGACTTACTGGGAATGCGCCGCCTGCTGTAGTAATTCAGCGAAGGGCGCTCGTAGGCAAAGGAGGTGTAAACTTGGGCCTCGGGTTTGCGAGCGAGCGCGCGGCCAACGGCCCGAGCGACAGGCCGCACGGGGTAGGCTTCGTTGAGCTCCCAATTCCAACTCGTCGATTGGAAAAAGAGCCAAAGCGCAACCCAGGTGCCCCACAGTAAAACCGCAACAAAAAGCGCATCTCGCCGCAGCAGCAGCACGGTCGTGGTAATGCCTGTCAGAGCCAATCCGCTGCAAGCCAGAGCCAGCCAAGTGTCTGGCTCTGGCGCCAGGATGCCAAAGTAGGCGCCACTGCCGGCGGAAATAATACCCATCGCGCCAAATGCGATCCCCCACCACCGCGGATAGGGGCGATCGGCGGGGAACTCCAGCACCGCCTCTAGAGCGGCGCCGCCCGCGATCGCCAGCGGCGGATAGACCGGCAGCAGGTACCAGGGCAGCTTCGTCCCAGCTAGCGAGATACAAGCAAAGTAAATCCCGCCCCAGCAGATGGCGAGCTTGGCCCAGCTCCAGCAGCGCTGCTGCCAAGCCAGTCGCAACCCGAAGCCAAAAATCGGCAGCGCGGGCAAGGCTTGTAATAGCTTGTCTGTGTAGTACCAGGGGGGACCACCATTGCGCTCCACTGCTTTCCACAGGCGGCTCAACCCCTGATCGACCACAGCAATGCGGGCAAAGCCCCCCGCATAGTGCCACCACTGGGCGGCATACCAGCCCCAAGCCGGCGCGCTGCCCAGGAAGATGCCCCCCCACCAATAAGGATTGCCGAGCAGGCGGGGCGTATCCCACAGTAAAAACGCCAGGGCAATTCCCCCAAACAAGCCCCCCAGAGCAACGCCCTTGGTCAAACACAAAAGACTCCACGCCAACCCAGCGATCGCAGACCAGCGCAAATCTCGACGCGCCCGGAGCAGGCTCCAGCAAGCCAGCAACGCAAAGCAGAGCAGGGCACCATCGAGCATTGCCAGACGGCCGTGCCGTGCCACCGGCAGCAGCGTCAGATAGAGAGCAGCACTCAAAAAAGCCGTCCGACGCTTGGGAAAAAGTTCGCAGGCGACACCGTATAACCCCAGAACCGAAACAGCGCTGCACAATGCTCCTGGCAAGCGTGCCGCCCTCTCGGTCTCCCCCAGAAGTTGGTAGGCCAGCGCCATCGCGTTGTGAATCAAGGGGGGTTTGTTGAAATAGGGCTCTGCCCAGAGCGTGGGGAAAAGCCACCGCTGCGTGCCGGGTGGAGCCTGCCAAATTTCTCGGGCAACCTGAGCGGCCGTCGCTTCGTCCCAATCGCGCAGGGGCAGCTCGCCTAAATTACTGCAAAACAAGGCCAATGCCAGCACCAGCAAGATCCCCAGCCAACAAGTGTCCCGACCGATCGATTTCTTCATGAACTTTTGTTGTGGTGCCCTCTCACCGAGGGTAGCCGAGTGATGGACGCTCGCCCGAGCCTCTCAAATATGGCAGGTCCGGAGGGCTCGCTTGTGATTTGGGAGGGCGTCGCTCTGTTACCTGCGCGTTAAGTGGAATAGCGGTCCCCGAGGCCGGTGCTAAAATCTACATAATTTGTCTCAGAACGCAAGACTGCTGCAGGTGGTCTGGCTTGCTGTCGGAAGCCCCGAGGGAGCTAAGTGTCTTCGGGATCTCGGCCGAGCGGCAAGCCAAGACTCGTGGCAAACGAGTGCGATCGCGTAAGGCTTGGGGCCCGAGACTGAGTTTGGAGCTGCCCCGTCCCATTGCCAGAAATACAGTCTATGGAAGAATCCTTTCAGCTAACCCTACAAATAACGATCGCCGTTTGTGCGGGGATCGGGGCCCAGGTTCTCGGCGAATCCCTCCGTATCCCGAGTATTGTTTTCCTCTTACTGTTTGGAGTCCTGCTGGGCAGCGACGTTTCCGGCGTACTCCACCCCAATGAATTGGGCGCGGGTTTAGAAGCAATCGTTGCTCTCTCGGTTGCAGTCATCCTGTTTGAGGGCGGTCTCAACCTCGAGCTGCGCGACCTCGGTCGAGTTTCTAGTAGCTTGCAGCGGTTGGTAACCCTCGGCACCCTGGTGGTACTCCTGGGTGGCGGCATAGCCGCCCACTGGCTGGGTGAATTTCCGTGGCCTCTGGCTTTTCTGTATGCTTCGCTAGTCGTCGTCACCGGACCGACAGTTGTCGGCCCCCTGCTCAAGCACGTTAGCGTCGACCGTCAGGTGGCTACCTTGCTCGAAGGCGAAGGCGTGCTCATCGACCCGGTAGGGGCCATCTTGGCTGTGGTCGTTCTCGATACGATCTTGAATAGCAACGCCGCTCCAGTTGCCGAGGTGTTTCGGAGCTTGTTTTTGCGATCGGCGGTGGGGGCGGCCATCGGTGCGGCGGGCGGGGCCTTGTTGGGGCTCTTACTCAAGAAAGTCATCTACTCGCTTTCTGAAGATCTCAAGAATCTCGTCGTGCTAGCAGGCGCTTGGGGCCTCTATGGCTTTTCCCAGACCCTGCGCAGCGAGTCTGGCCTGATGGCAATGGTTGTTGCAGGCATCGTGCTGCGCGCCCTCTCGGTGCCGCAAGAGCGACTGCTTTTGCGCTTCAAAGGCCAGCTCACCATGCTTTTTGTATCGGTGTTGTTCGTGCTGCTGGCAGCCGACCTCTCAATTCAGAGTATCTTCGCTCTGGGCTGGGGGGGCGTTTTGACGGTCCTGTGCTTGATGTTTGTCATCCGTCCCTTGAGCGTTACTCTTTGTACGTGGCGCAGTGAGTTTAACTGGCGACAGAAGTTTTTCATTGCCTGGATCGCGCCGCGCGGCATTGTCTCGGCATCGGTTGCTTCTTTATTTGCGATTCTGCTCACGCAGCGGGGGATGAACGGGGGCGATGCCCTCAAGGCGATCGTATTTTTGACAATCATCATGACTGTCTTCACCCAGGGTCTGACCGCTGGCATTGTCGCCCGGTGGCTGCGAATCACATCCGCCGAAGCCACTGGAGCTGTCATTGTTGGCTGCAACCCTCTGGGGCGCACCATCGGACGGCTCTTCAGCGAGCAGGGAGAATCGGTGGTACTCATCGACACCGATTCAGAATATTGCCAGCAGGCTCGCGCGGAGAATTTAGCGGTTTTTGAGAGTAGCGGCTTGAATCCCGAGGCCCTTGAGGGGGCCGGCATTGAGTCGATTGGGACATTTTTAGCGGTGACGAGCAACCAAGAAGTCAATCTCGTGTTGGCGCAAAATGCAGTCGAAGAGTTTCAGCCGCCCCGAACCTACGCGGTCTTTGCCAACACGGGCAATGGCACGAAGGTCTCCCCTGCCCTTGCAGAAGGGGTTTCGGTCAAGACCTGGAATAAGTTCTTGAGCGAGGGCCAAATCAAGTTGGGCAAGACAACGTTTCAAAAGAAAAACTTTGCCCTGCAAGCCGCCCACCTCCAAGCTTTAATTCGGGCAGGCGAACTCCTGCCTCTGCTGGTGCGCCGCAAGAATTCCTTGCTTGTCGCTCGTGCCTTCGAAGAGTGGCAAGCTGGAGATGAGGTATTTTACCTGCTCCACGATCCGCGACCAAAGCTGCTCAAGCGGCTCTCTGGTGGCAGCCAGTCCTCGCGTCTGGCCTTGGAAAAACTCCCCCAGGTTGAAGAAGTGCCCCTGCCAAAGACTGTCGCAGTCGTTCCGGACGCTCCGGAGACTTGAAAGCCGCAGAGCACCAAGGCACTGCCGCAAACGGTGCTCTGAGTTGCTCGACTGAATCGAACGCAGATCGCGAGGACGGGTGGTTGCTCGAAGAGACAAACAAAGGCTCGAGTCTCGAAGGTGCGCGCGCAGCCGTCCGACAAGGTGACTGGAGTGCGGCTATCGTCTGTCTGCAGAAGTTGAGCCTGGATGAAGAATTTGCAGAGGTGCGCCAGGAGTTTCTCGATCTGGCTCTGGAGGTTCTGGCTGCGGGAGATTTCAAAGCACGCTGGGATGTGGCCAAGCTCTTGCCACGGGCGGGTAAGCTCGGCCTTGCCCCCGCGATCGCCATTGCCTGCGATCCGGAGGCCGACTTAGAGGAGCGCTGGTTTGTCGGTCGTCTGCTCGGTCAGTTTGACACCCCAGAGGCGATCGACGCACTGGTTAATATGCTCCGGGAAGGCAGCGATCCCGACCTGGCTGCCATTGCTGCAAACGCTCTGGCCACGATCGGCCCGCCTGCGATCGCGCCTCTGGCGGCACTCCTCGAGCACCCAGAGACTTGCGCTCTCGCCGCGCTTGCCCTCTCGCAGATTCCCCATCCTGCTACGGTCGAGCCTTTGTTGAGAGCAGCCAGAGCTGAGGATGCGGCAGTGCGAGCGACAGCGATTGCCGCAGTTGCCAACTTTCAAGACGAGCGCGTATTACCCGTCTTGGTGGGTGCGCTGCAGGATCTTGCGGCGCCCGCGCGCAAGGCAGCCGCCAGCGGACTGGCTCCTTGGCTGGCGGCAGGTTCTGAATCCCCGCAACTGGCAGATTACCGGCTCATCGAGCGATTGCAACCGCTCTTGTACGATCTCAACCTGGGGGTTTGCCAGCAGGCCGCCCTCACGATCGGGCGATCGCGCAGCGACGCCGCTGCAGGAATCTTGGCAACCGAACTCCAAGCCCCCCTGACCCCCAATCCGTTGAAATTAACTCTCGCGCGCGCCCTGGCGTGGATGGAGTCTGCGGCTGCCCTAGCCGGGCTGGCGCGAGCCCTGCCAGTCGTGCCCGAGCCGGTCGCCTTAGAAATCGTGCGGGTGCTCGGACGGATCGAGCGATCGAGCCTGAAGGCTGCGGTCTCAGAGTTGTTGGTGGTCTACTACGCAACCCAAAAACAAACCGCCAGTTTGGGAATTTTGCAGGCTCTCGCCCATGCCTGGGGCTTGCAGGGCCACCCGCGAGCGCGCGAGCCCCTCGAGCAGCTCGCTCGGCACCCCGATTCGGGGGTTTGCCTGCATGCGCGCGCAGCGCTGGAGTGTCTGGAGACAACAATGTGACAAGACCTCAGGCCGTAGGGGTATTTTGGCGGCGGGCCGCCACCTCAGAAGGCGGGCGATCGGTACTCCAAGCCCACCAAGCCTGGCCGCACCCGCACAGATAAAATTCTTGCCATTTGCGCCGGTAATCGGCCACGTTCTCCGAGACCGTGACTGGGGCGCGACGATTGAGCCAGACGCGCTCCGCAGCGGCGGGGGTACCGTTGCAGCTTGGGCAACCAAACGGCCGAGCATGCAAGGCGGCCTTCGTCCAGTCTGGCGCCGTGGGATCGAACGCTTCCATAAATAATGAAAAATAATGAAGATCGGAAATTGTGGATAAGCGCTTCTAAATCTTAACTGCCTGCGTTTGGGGGGAAGGTGGTACCGTTGAAAAGTGCTGATTTGTTTGCCCAACCATGGCCGCCCTCGACCGGGATGATGAGTTTCGCCGTTTGGTCGACTTGATGCCGGCCTCGGGCCGCATGTATGTCAAGCTGGCCCTGCGTACCAACCAAGCCCGAGCCATCGAGGTACCTTTTCCGGTCCCGTGGAATCGCGAAGCACGCCGCATTTACATTAATTTCGACCTTTGGCAGCAACTCGACCGGCCCCAGAGGGATTTGTTGTTTCTGCGCGGCGTTGCCTGGCTGACGCGGATTCGCTGGTTTAAGCTCGAGTTTTATCAAAGTGTTGCCGCTGCCGGTGCTGCTGCAGTCGTGGTCGAGCTGGCCCAAGCCGATGCCGTCGGCGCGATCGCCGCTGGGGGCCTGAGCGCTATCGCCGCCGCCCAAATCTGGCGGCGCAACCGCAGCGCCAAGGCCGAACTCGATGCCGACGAAGCCGCCGTGAAGGTCGCCCAGCGCCGGGGATACGACCCGGCCGAAGCGGCCACGCATCTGCGCGCGGGGATCGAAGCAATGGCCGCCCTCGAAGGCCGCCCCGCCCCTAACTTTGTGGAGCTGCTGCGCTGCCAAAATCTCAAAGCCCGTGCCAACCGCTCTCCTGTGGGGGTTCCGGACGCGATTCGCGATCGCGAGTAGGTCTTCGCGGGCCGCGAAATCTCTGGCGCGGGTACTATGAATGGGCCGTTTCGTGAGACCTGCGAGAATTTTGCCATGAGTCCCTCGGTTGCCGATCTGCGGATAAATTACACGCGCGCCACCTTTGATGAGAGCGACGCGCTCCGAGACCCAATCTCGCAGTTTCGCCAGTGGTTCGAGCAGGCAGTAGAGAGCCAGCTACACGAACCTAACGCCATGGTCCTGGCCACCGTTGATTCTCAGGGCCGCCCGGACGCGCGCGTCGTCTTGCTCAAAGGGTTTGACGAGCGGGGGTTTGTTTTTTTTACCAATTACCGCAGCGCCAAAGGCCAGCAACTCGCCCGCACCCCCGAAGCCGCGCTGGTGTTTTTGTGGGGCGAGCTGGAGCGCCAAGTTCGCATCGAGGGCAGCGTCGAGAAAATTTCCTCCGAAGAGTCCGACGGCTACTTTGACTCGCGCCCGGAAGGATCCAAAATTGGGGCTTGGGCCTCCAATCAAAGCGAGCCGATTGCCTCGCGCCAAGACCTCGAAGCCCAACTCGCAGCCTTTAAAGCCAAGTACGGCGAAGGACCGGTCCCGCGTCCGGAATATTGGGGGGGCTTCCGGGTAAGACCGCGCACCCTAGAGTTTTGGCAAGGCCGCCCCAATCGCCTGCACGATCGCCTGCGCTACGCGCGCTCGGGTGAGGGTACCTGGGCGATCGCGCGCCTGCAGCCTTAACTTACATCCCTTAGGAAACGCCTGGTTTCCTGAGGCTGTAGAAAATGCGAGCTAGCTGCGATCGTCTTTGGGGCTCCCAACCGAGCTTCGGGGCGACCTATCGTCGCCCCGAAGCTCATCCGGACGAAATGACCCTGCTATGCAAAAGT
>CAYTBI010000072.1:0-15936 GCA_964435975.1 uncultured bacterium | reverse complement strand
GGCTAAAGAAACAGTTGCCGCGCGGGCCGTTCTCATCGGCGAGCGCCTGTCTTTGAAGGCCCTCGAAACGAGCGATTTGCTCTCGACGAACCCAACAATCGTGCGCGCGGGCCAGAGCGGTTGCGCCGTGCTGCTGCGCTACGGCGTTGTGGTCACCTTCGACCTGACCGAAGCCGAAGAAGCCGATTTCCTCGAGTCGATCGCCGAGCGCATTCGCGAGCCCATTGCTGCGGGCACCTCAGAGCAATTGGCCCTGGCCTTCCGGCCTCAGGTCAAGGAGCGCTTGGAAAAGAGCATTCTGTGGCTGCAGGAGAGCAGTGCCGAGCGCTTGCAGGTGGTAGCAGAAGCCCTTGGCAAGAGCATCGTCCTCGATCATTACGAGCAAGAGGTTGCCCGCCTGTTCGAGCGTATCAAGCCTTTCACGACGGCCATTCAGGGCAAGGATGCCCGCGCGCCGAAAGAGCGCGAGCTTTTGGGTTACATCGGCGGCACCCTGCTCATCGAGCAGCGCATGCTCGGCATTGTCGAGATTGGCGATAAGCCCGATCCGATCTGGGACCATCCCGAACTCGATCGCCTGTATTTGCGCCTAGAGGACGAATACGAGCTGCGCGAGCGCCTGGTCGCCCTCGAGCAAAAACTTGCCTTAATTTCTAAAACCGTGGAAACTGCCCTGGGAATTTTGCAGCGAGATAGCAGCCATCGAGTAGAGTGGTATATCGTCATCTTGATCGTAGTCGAGATTGCCCTGTCGATTTATGACATGTGGATCCGCGCTTGAGACGGATCCTTGAGCCGGATTGTTGTCCTACTAGGTGCGATCGTGGCGACCGGCCAGGCGATCGCGCCACGCCCGCAGCCACGGGGTTCTGCCCAATCGCTCGAGGACCATGGCCGTACCGGTAGCCAGCACGAACAAAACCCCCAGCGCGTTGAGCAACACGTAGATGGACTTGAGGTTGTCGCCGAGGTACTCCCCTTCGTGAATGACCATCAGGAAGTGGGCCTGGTCTCGCGTCCAACCGAACCAATCTTTGCTGAGGCGATAGGTGAGGCCGGTCAGCGCCGTAACGAGCAGAGGCAGAACCATAAAGGGCGCTACCTGGCGGTGCAACGTGCGGAAAGTCCGTCCGATCATAAGAAAATTCGTGAAAACTCGCGAGACGCCACCCGACCCTGGCAAAGCTGTAACGGATGCCAGAGATTCTATTCGCATTGTAACGGAGCACGGAGCTACGAGCTTCCTTGCAGATTCGTCGGTGCTGCTAGAACTTGCCCGAGCGAGCCCGCCGCTAGCGGCTGGTGGTAATGCCACGCTGGTGCATCTGCCGGACGAAAAACTCTTCTAGAGACGCGCGCGTCAAGTCCATTTTGAATAAACTTGCGCCCGCCGTCGCGATCGCAGCTAGAAACTCTTGGGGATCTTTTTTGAGGGTGCCCGACCAGAAGCCCGTCTCATAATCGAGATCTTCGAGCCAGCTGGCGAGCAAGTCGCGATCGCCACCCCGACCGCGAACGTGATAGGCCTCTTCCGTACCGAGCAGTTCCTCGAGAGACCCACTGCAGAGAATTTCGCCGCGCGCCAGCAGGGCCACGCGGTCGCAGACTTGCTCCACATCGCCGAGGATGTGGGAATTGAAGAAAATCGTTTTGCCGCGCTCGCGCAGGTTTTGGATAATTTGCCGAAACTGGTAGCGCCCGAGCGGATCGAGGCCCGACATTGGCTCGTCAAGGAACACCAGTTCTGGGTCGTTGATTAGGGCCTGGGCCATGGCTGCTCGCTGCAGCATGCCTTTGGAATACTGGCGCAGTTGCTTTTTGCGGGCAATTGCGAGGTCGAGGCCGACCATCTCAAGCATCTGAGGAATGCGGGTTTGCGTCTCTCGATGGGGCAGCTCGAAGAGCCCCGCGACATAGGCTAAAAATTCCCAAGCCGTCAGCCGGTCGTAGAGGTAAGCGTTTTCTGGCAGATAGCCAATACGTTGGCGAACGGCCCGATCGCCGATGGGCCGGCCGAGCAGCGCGGCTCGACCTTGGGTCGGGCGAACGATACCCAACAAAATCTTGAGGAGGGTTGTCTTGCCCGCGCCGTTGGGGCCGAGCAGGCCGAAGGTTTCGCCTTGCTTGACACTCAAAGAGCAATTCTGTAAAGAGCTGACTCGGCGATCGAGCCAAAAGCCCGTTCGATACACCTTACCGAGATTCCAGGTTTGTATGGGATCGAGGGGAGTATCGCTAGCCGTCGGGGTTTCTCGAACGAGAGTTGGCGAAGTCATCTGCGTTTTCTTAGCTGGGTCGGCTAATGGTAAGTGCGAAGAAGAGCAGGTCGTTGCGAGGCGCTCGCCCCCTATTATTCCCGATTTCCGCTGCTATTCTAAAGACCGGGCCCAGAATTAATTTAAGGATATCCATGAGCCGAGGCAAGATTGTTGCCATTCTGACCGGGGCGATCGCCGTTGCCATCGCGATCGCCTATCTGCTCTTGGTCGCTCTGCTCGACGCGCGCGGCCCCATGATGCCAGCTCCGCCTGGGGTAGCCTTGCCTCTGGAGAATCCATTTAATTCCCTTGTGGGAGATTTCTAGAAACTATGGCTGTAGCAGTCTGGGCCACGATGCTCTATGGTTTGCTCGCTGCTGTGGGTGGCATTTTGGGCTACGTCAAGGCGGGGAGTAAGGTTTCTTTAATCTCTGGGGTTGTCAGTGGCGTGCTTTTGCTGGGGTTGGGTGTTTTGCAGTTGCAGGGAATTCCATGGGCTACCCCTAGCGCGCTCGCCCTGGTGCTGGGATTGGTGGGGGTCTTCTGCGCGCGCTTGGTTAAAACCGGTAAGTGGATGCCTGCTGGGCTTATGGTTGCGACAGGCGTGGCGGCGGCTGTGGTTTTGGCGATCGAGCTGTAGGCGATTTAGGAGCCATCTCCAGATGGCATCGTTGCGCTCGACGCGTCGTTATTTCTGCTTTGGGCGCCAACGCGCCCTAGTTTTCTTGCTGCCCTTGAAGGGACGGGGAATTCGCGGTGACTACCGCCTGTAGCCGCTCGAGTACGAAATCGCGCGCCAAATAAGACAGAAACGCCCCCGCACGCGGGCCGCGCTCTTTGTTTAAAAAAGAAAGATACACCGCCGGGAAAGCCTTAGCAGGCTTGAGCTCTAGCTCTTTAGTGGTCGTGAAGATGGTCGATTGCAGGGCTTCCCCTTCCCAGGGGGCAGTTTTGAGGTTTTCGATTAATTTGCCCAGATACAGCACCTGCTCTCGGTCAAGTTCTTTGGCTCGTGGCGGAATTTCTTCGAAGTAAATAACAAGTTTTTCTTCTTCGTCGGCGTAATCATCGAGCCACTTGCGCGCGACAACAATGCGTCGCTCGCTCTCAGCACGGTCGCGGTCGGTGGGTGGCACCGCGCTGCGCTCGGCGATCTCTTGGCGAATATCGAGATGCGGGATCTGCAGTAGCGAGACGATCGTGCTGAAATCGAAGGGATGATGGGGTTGCATTGACTCACCTACTTGTGAGTACAGCAACGGCAGCAGCTCGTCGGGCAACGTCTTGGGATCCCAGTCCGATGCCAGAGGGCCAAACTGCTCGACCGACTCGTCGTAGTCCCGGAACAAGCGCACGATCGTCTCGTAATTGGGCTTGAAATTAATCGCGCTTTTAGGCCGCGTGCGCAGCATTAAAAAGCGCAGTAACTCTGGCGGCAACAAATTGGCCATATCTCGCGCGCTCGACCCAACGCCCTTGGAGGAACTCATCTTGGTGCCGTCGATCAAAATAAACTCGTAGGGCGAATGAAAGGGGGGAGTTTTGCGCAATACTTTGCGGCAAATCGCGTTTGCCACATCGCGAGAGCCCCCTTTTTGGGAGTGGTCTTTGCCTGCTAGCTCGATGGTGACCCCCCACATGTCCCACTTGGCAACCCATTCAACTTTCCAAGGCAGCTTGCCATTGCCACCGAAAGGCGATCGCCACCCCGAGTGGCCGCAACCCTCGGTGTAATCGGTTGCTTCAGGCCTACATTCGTAGTAAACTTCCGAGCCGTTGTAGTCTGTGACGGTCGTTGTGGCAATTTTGCCGCAATTTTCGCAAGTAATTTGGAAGGGATACCAATTGTCCGGTCGCTCGGCTTTGCTAGCTTCTTTGTAAGCTTCCCGTACGAGGCGAGCATTTTGCAAAAAAATGTCGATGTGGCGGTCGAACTGCCCCGCACGATAATAATCGCGTAGATAGTAGATATCCGGCTCGATCCCCAAGCCCGCCAGCACCTCTAAAAACTCGCCCATGAAATACTTGGCGTAGTCGCTGGCAACCTCAGGATCGGGTGAGGGAACGTCGCACAAAGACATGCCCAGATAGGGCGCGAAGCGATCGCGATCTAAATATTTAGGAATGCTATCGAAGGCATCGTAATCGTCCGCACCGTAAAGAAACTTAGCGTCTCTCCCCTGGCGGCGCAAGGCGCGGTAAATGGTGTCGTGGATGACTACGCCTCGTACGGAGCCGACGTGGACTCGCCCTGAGGGAGTCTTAGAGTCGTTGATGACCTGCAGTTCCCCTGCAGCATCGGCGGCGATTCGATCGGCCCAAAACATAGCTGTCACTCGCGCTCTTGCGTGGTCTCCTAGTGTATAGCAACCTGGAGCACCATCAACAGGGCAAACCCACACTCAGGCGTAAGCGGAGCGAGATCGACCGATCGTCCTCCCGGCCAGCCCTGGGGCGTTTGCCCCCACAGCACTCAGCCCCTGCCATAACATCATCAATTGCACTTGAGAATTGGCAATTTTGGCCTTTTCTGTGCAGATACTTCCTACATAATAAAATTGCTCGCGTGCAATCCTCTTGACAGAATTCTCGGCTACTTGCTTTGAGTGTCTTCGCTCGGTCGGGGCCGACGGCTCCCATGGGATAGCACGCAGCATCTATTATGTTTACTGCAGAGCGCTTTACTGTTGGCGTACCCTATGGTCCTCACTCAGCTTTTCGGCAGCCGCGATAAGTGGCGCGAGATTGCCACCGAATTCGAACGCATTGTCGGCAAAAAGTACGTCATTCGCCGCAAAGAAGAGATACTGACCTATGAGTGCGACGGCCTGGCGAGCTATCGCCAGCGCCCGGCTCTGGTGGTGCTCCCCGCAACGACCGAAGAAATAGTCGCAGTGGTCAAAGTCTGCGATCGCCGGGATATCCCCTGGGTCGCTCGTGGCGCTGGAACCGGTCTTTCGGGGGGAGCGCTGCCTCTAGAAGAGGGTGTCTTGGTGGTCATGGCTCGCATGAAGCAGATTCTCAGTATCGATTTGGAGAATCAGCAGGTCGTCGTCCAGCCCGGCGTCGTCAACAACTGGGTAACCCAAGCCGTTAGCGGAGCGGGCTTCTACTACGCGCCCGATCCCTCCAGCCAGACGGTCTGCTCCATTGGCGGCAACGTAGCCGAAAACTCCGGTGGCGTCCACTGCCTCAAATACGGCGTGACGGTCAATCACGTGCTCGGCCTGCGGGTCGTCACCCCAGAAGGCAACATACTCGACCTCGGTGGGAGCGTTCCGGAAATGCCGGGCTACGATTTAGCCGGCTTGTTTGTCGGCTCGGAAGGTACCCTCGGCGTTGCCACAGAAATTACGCTCAAGATCCTCAAGGTCCCAGAAACGATTTGCGTGCTGCTGGCGGACTTTTCTACCCTCGAGGCAGCCGGTGAAGCGGTGACCGCTATCATTGCTGCTGGCATCGTTCCAGCAGGTATGGAGGTGATGGACAACCTCAGCATCAACATGGTCGAAGATGTCGTGGGATCTGGATGCTATCCCCGCGATGCTGGGGCCGTTCTACTCATCGAGCTAGACGGCCTGGCTGCCGAAGTCGAGGCCAATCTCGATCGCGTCGGGGCGATCTGCAAAGCAACAGGCGCGCGCGATCTCACGATCGCCACAGATCCAGAGCAGCGCCTCAAGCTTTGGAAAGGCCGCAAAGCTGCGTTTGGAGCGGCCGGGCAAGTCAGCCCCGACTACTTCGTGCAAGATGGTGTCGTGCCGCGCACCAAGCTAGCGTGGATTCTCTCGGAAATCGAAGCGCTCGGCCGAGCTTATGGCTACCGCATTGCCAATGTTTTCCATGCCGGAGATGGCAACTTGCATCCCCTGATTATGTACGACAACTCAGTTCCCGGTGCCCTCGAAAAAGTCGAAGCGCTCGGCGGCGAAATCCTCAAGCGTTGCGTCGCAGCAGGCGGCAGCATCTCGGGCGAGCACGGCATCGGTGCCGACAAAAATTGCTTCATGCCCGATATGTTTGCCCCGGCCGATCTCGAAACCATGCAGTACGTGCGCCAGGCATTTAACTACAAGGGTCTGGCCAATCCTGGCAAACTTTTTCCGACGCCGCGCACCTGTGGTGAGGGCGCTCGCGCTGCAGTAGTGGTTCCTGCAGGCACCGAGCGCTTCTAGCGCGTCTGAAAAGGATTCTGAATCGTTTTGCGCTTGCTGCAAGCGGCAGCCCGATCGAGAGCCTCAAC
This sequence comes from uncultured bacterium, assembly GCA_964435975.1. Taxonomy (GTDB): domain Bacteria; phylum Cyanobacteriota; class Cyanobacteriia; order Cyanobacteriales; family Rubidibacteraceae; genus CAYTBI01. The sequence goes on along the minus strand of CAYTBI010000072.1, from coordinate 9,435 downwards.
TTCGGCGCTCGCGAGCTGCCACCCCATCGCCCCAAAATTCTCTTCTGCCTGCTTGAGGCTCTTCGCGCCCGGAATCGGAATGGTGCCTTTGCACATGCACCAATTGAGTGCGACCTGGGCCATGGTTTTTTGGCGCTCGCAAGCGATCGCATCGAGAGTGCCCAGCAGCTCGCCGATTCCGGGTAGCAAGTAGCGAAATAGCCAGCCGCGGGTGCCTTTGGGCAGTTCGCCCCCCAACGCATACTTGCCCGTCAAGACCCCTAACCCCAGGGGACTATAAGCAATGAGCTGAATGCCGAGATCTTGGCAAGTCGCTCCAATCTCTAGCTCCGTCTCGACATAGGTCGAAACTAGAGAATACTGCACCTGGAGCGTTGCTATCTTGAGGCCGCGCTCGCCGAAGCGCTTGCAGACGCGACGCAGCGCTTTGGGGCCGTAATTGGAGAGACCCACAGCCTTCGCTAGGCCGCGATCGACGCAATCGGCCAACCCGTCTAAGAGCGCGCCCTCCTGCCAGGGGGCGTAGTTGGCGGTCGGCCAGTGCATTTGCACCAGATCCACCGGACGGCCCAAGCGGGCCCCGGAAGCCTTGCAAGCGGCCACCATCGAGCCGCGCCTCAGCCGCCAGGGGTAGGCTGCAAGCTTTGTTGCCAGGCAAATGCGCGCTCGGTTCGATCCGGAATACGCTTGCGAAAACTGCCCCAAGAGTTGCTCGCTGCGCCCGTTGAGCTTGCCCGTTCCGTAAGAATCTCCCGTATCGAAGAGCGTGATGCCGTTGCGCGTGCAGAAGTTAAAAACTGCCTGCAGCTCCACATCCATCTCGGGGCGGTAGTCCCACAGCAGGCGGTTGCCCCAAGCCCACGTTCCACATCCCATCGCCGGCAAAGCCAGGACCTGCGTCTGAGTCGAGCTGACTGTAAACTTCCCGACACTCATGCTGGGCCCAGAGCGTGGGTTTTCAGTAGCCTCGAGCCATCGTAGCTGGGTCCGCAGCAAAGGCGATTCGGGGCTCCAGCTTGCGTTCGTTGTCGCCTGAAAATTCTCTGGGGCATCTTAACTTTTCTCAGCATATTGCCGATCGATCGGTTACGGGCCGATTGCGGACGTCAGCAAGCGCCTCCGGGGCTGCATCGATTTGCGATGCAGTTTCTAGCAGGGGTTGGAGCTTGCAAGATAGGGCCAGGAGACGGGTTGCGGCCTTATTCTACTTCGTAAAGCGAGTCATTGGCGATGTGCGCCCCGTTAGAGAGATGGCCGGAGAGATGGCGCAAAAGTGAAGCAGAAATGAACGATCTTGCTATTGGTTAATAGTTAAGATCGCTAGTCTCTTACGGTAACTAGTAAATAGCGAAGAGCCATAAAGAGTTGGCTGAAGAATAAAGATTTTTGCAGAAAATCCCGGAGTATCCTGATGCTGTTTGTCAGACTGCTGGGATGAGAATCGATCGCGTTTGTTTCTACCTAGACAACGCTGCCCGCTGGCGTCACTGGTTTGTGGAGCGATTGGGATGGCGCGCCCTCGCAGCGAGATTTAGCGCAGATACGCTCTGGGAGACAGTTTGCGGCGGTGGTGTCACCTTCGAGTTGGCCTCTCCCCAGACTGACAAGAGCCCGATCGCGCGGTATCTGCGATCGCACCCGCCGGGAGTAGGAGAGATCGCGCTCGTGGTTGCCGACCCCGGTCAGATTGCGGCGCGAGCCGATTGCTACCGGGTCTTGCCTGACGGTTCGGTGCGGCTGCCCAGCCCGGCCGGAGTAACTTTCACCCTACGCGCGGTCGCAAGGGAGACCGACGACCCTGTTGGCTGGGCGGCTGCGATCGACCATGTCGTTCTTAATGTGGCGGCTGGGGCCTACGCGCCCACCATTGCCTGGTTCGAGCGCGTGCTCGGGTTCGAGCGGCAGCAGCACTTCAAGGTGCAGACGCCGCGATCGGGGCTTGTTTCTCAGGTTTTGGTCCACCCCGAGAGCGGCCTGCGGTTGCCGATCAACGCGCCGACTTCGGCTGCATCGCAAATTCAAGAGTTTCTCGATCGCAACTGCGGACCCGGGGTGCAACATATCGCTCTGGCGACCGCCGACATTTTAAAAACGGTCCGACAACTGCGGCAGCAGGGGCTGAGCTTTTTGCAGGTGCCCGAGCACTACTACACCCAGCTGCCAGCACGCCAGCCAGATCTGCAGCTGCGCGCGAGCGAGTGGCAGGCTCTCGAATCTCTGCAGGTGCTAGCAGACTGCCCCCAAGCCGGAGAAACGCTACTGCAGATCTTCACGCGGCCCCTGTTCGAGCGGCCGACATTTTTTTTGGAGATTATCGAGCGGCGCGGGGGCGCAGACGGATTTGGCGAAGGGAACTTTCGCGCGCTGTTTGAGGCGATCGAATGGGAGCAGTTGCATCGGTGCCGGTCGCGCGCGAACTAGTATCGGTGCGAGGTGCGCATTGCAAAAAAATGATTGAGATTGAGTTTTACTAAACGGTTTAGTTGCAAATTACCAAACCGTTTAGTTAGAATTTCTGTATGAGTTCGGGAAGCGCTATGGGTAATTCAGAGACCGTCGGTCGCGCCAGGACAGTCGAACTAGCGCGGCCGCGCTGGCTGGTTATGGGTGGGATGGCTATCGTGCTTGCAGGCGGCGCGCTCGCTTGGCGGGCCTGGCAGGAGCGCCAGCCAGCTCCCCTGCCACAGAGCGCAGCAGAGACACTGCAAATTCAAACGGTGAGCGCCCTCGGGCGCATAGAGCCCCAGGGAGAGATCGTCGAGCTGAGCGCTCCGACTGCTTTGCAGGAGAGCCGCATCGTCGAGCTTCTCGTCGAAGAAGGCGACCGCGTGATTGCCGGGCAAGTTGTTGCCGTCCTTGACGGCCGCGCGCGCCTCGAAGCCCAGCTGCGCCGCGCTGAAGAAGATGTTCGCGTCGCCCGAGCCGAGCTAGCGCGCGTGCTCGCCGGGGCCCAAAGCGGCGAGCTTAACGCCCAGAAAGCAGAGATTGCCCGCCTCGAAGCCCAATTCCAAGGCAACATGGCGACTCAACGCGCGGCGATCGCGCGCCTCGAAGCCGAGGTGGAGAATGCCCGCCTCGAGGCCGAGCGTCATGAATTTCTCCATGGCAGAGGCGCGATTTCCGCCTCGGAGCGAGACGCCAGAGCCACGGTCTTCACCACGGCTCAGCGACAACTGCAAGAAGCCGAAGCCGAATTAGACCGCGTTCGAACCACGACCCAGCGGCAGATCGAGCAAGCTCGCGCTACTTTCGATCGCGTTGCTGAGGTGCGGCCGGTGGATATTGAAGTGGCCCGAGCGACGGTGGAAGCCACCCGGGCCACCGCTCTCGAGGCGCAGGTGGCGCTCGCCGAAACCGAGGTCCGATCGCCCCTGACGGGACAGGTTCTGAAAATTCACACGCGCCCGGGCGAAACAATTGGCGAGGAGGGTATTGCCACCCTCGGGCGCACCCAACAGATGATTGCGATCGCCGATGTTTATCAAAGTGACATTGGCAAAATCCGCCTCGGACAGCCAGCAACCGTCGAGTCTCCCGCCCTCGATGCGCCCCTGCAAGGGACGGTCGAGCGCATCAGCCGACAAGTCGAGCGGCAACAGGTTGTCAACGCCGATCCGGCCGCCAATATCGATGCCAGGGTGGTCGAGGTGAGCGTCAAGCTCGACTCGGTCTCGAGCGGGAAAGTCGCCAACCTGACAAACTTACAGGTCACGACCATCATTCAGGTTGACACCCAGGAGTCTCGGTAGATGTTCGACCCACTCAAAACTCTGACCCAGCTCAAAGAGCGCACCCCCCTGGGGTTTTTGCAGCTGCGGCACGATTTGACGCGCCTGCTGACAGCCATCGCGGGTATTACCTTTGCCGATGTGTTGATCTTCATGCAGCTCGGGTTTGCCGACGCGCTCTACAAAACCAACACGCAATACCCGCGCGCCCTACAAGCCGATTTGATCGTCCTGAGTACCCAGGCGCGCAACTTTGGCGAGCTGCAGACCTTCTCGCAACGACGACTCTACCAGGCCCTCGACGTGCCTGGCGTCGCTAGCGCCGATCCGCTCTACATTGGCTCTCTGCGCTGGCGCAACCCCCAGACGCGCCAGCGCGCGCCACTGCTGCTCATCGGCCAAAATCCCGATCGCCCGGCCTTCGATTTGCCCGGAATCAACCAGCAGCTCCCTGCTACCCGCATTCCCAATGCCGTCCTCTTCGATCGCGCCTCGCGCGGCGAATACCAAGAAACCATTGCCAGCATCGAAGGTGGCGAAACCGTCACGACTGAAATTGGCTCCCACACCGTTACGATTGCAGGCTTGTTTGAAGTTGGCGCGTCCTTTGCCGATGACGGGGCTCTCATTGCCAGCGAAGACACCTTTTTGCGCTTATTTCCCGAGCGCGAGCCTGGCACCGTCAGTTTGGGGCTCATCGGGCTCGCGCCTGGAGCCGACCCTAAGACCGTTCGGGATGCTTTGATTGCCCGCCTGCCCTCGGATGTGATGGTACTCACCCACGCGGACTATGTCGATTTTGAAATCGACTACATTCAGGGGCGATCGCCGGTTGGGTTTGTCTTTGGCTTGGGAACGGTGATGGGCTTTATTGTCGGGATCGTAATTGTTTACCAGGTGCTTTCGACGGACGTTAATTCTCATCTGTCGGAGTATGCGACCTTCAAGGCGATGGGTTTCCGCAATCGTTATTTATTGAGCATCGTTTTTGAAGAGGCTCTGATTCTGTCGGTGCTGGGTTTCGTTCCGAGTCTGCTGATTGCTTTGGGTGCCTATCAGCTCACGGCTGCTGCGACAGCACTGCCATTGACGATGTCAGCTGGTCGTGCGGTTTTCGTACTGATTTTGACGTTTTTGATGTGTAATGCTTCCGGGGCAGTGGCGACACGCCGCCTGCAGGCAGCCGATCCGGCCGATATTTTTTCTTAGGGTTTTTTCACGATGAGTGCCGAATCTGCAATTGTCATTCGCTCCCTCGATTACTACTTCGGTAAGGGCAATCTGCGCAAGCAAACCTTGTTCGGAATCGATCTAGAGATTACTGCTGGTGAGATTGTAATTATGACCGGTCCTTCTGGGTCTGGAAAAACAACACTTCTCACATTAATTGGTGGCCTGCGGTCGGCTCATGTTGGTAGCCTCAGAGTGCTCGGCAAAGAGCTTTGCCAGGCAAGCGAGATCGAGCTTGTCCAAGCCAGGCGCCACAATGGCTATATTTTCCAGTCGCACAACCTCCACGGGAGTTTGACCGCCCTTGAAAACGTCCAGATGGGATTGGAAGTGCAGGGAACCTACGCTCGATCTGCCCGCCAGCAGCAGGCTGCAGATATGCTGGCTCGGGTCGGGCTGAGCGATCGCGTTGATTACTATCCTGCCAATCTTTCGGGAGGGCAAAAGCAGCGGGTGGCGATCGCGCGCGCGCTAGTTAGCAATCCGCAAATCGTTCTAGCAGACGAGCCAACGGCCGCCCTCGACAAAAAATCCGGTCGAGATGTTGTGGATTTAATGCACGACCTCGCCAAAGAGCGCGGCTGCACGATTTTATTGGTTACCCACGACAATCGCATTCTCGACATTGCCGATCGCATCGTCCGCATGGAAGATGGGCGGCTCTCCCGGCAGCCCGAATTGACATCCCGATAGCGCGCGATTCTAAAGCCAGCCGTCCGAGCCGCTTCGCCAATTACATCTCGGCTGAGAGGAACGAATAATCGGTATATCCCTTTTCTAGATTTTCGTCGCCTACACCATAAAACGTCGAGGGATCCGGCTCGTTGAGTTCGGCATCTCGAGCATAGCGCCGTGGCAAATCGGGATTGGCGATAAAAGGACGTCCGTAGGAGACGACATCAGCCATCCCACTGGCGACAGCGGCATTACCGCCGTCCTTATCGTAACCACCATTGGTAACAATGGTGCCTTCGTAGCACGAGCGGAAAGTTGAGAGAACCGAGTCAATTTTGGCACCGCGTTCGAGATCTTTTGGAGCGGGCTCCATCAGATGAATGTAGGCCAAGTCGAATTGATTGAGAGACCCGATCGCGTAGCCGAACGTGGCTTCTGGGTTGGAGTCTTTCATACCGTAATAGGTATTGCTTGGCGATAACTTAATACCCACCCGATCGCTGCCTATGGCCTGACAGACAGCATCGACCACTTCAAGGAGGAAGCGAGCGCGATTTTCAACCGAGCCACCATAGCGATCCGTTCTCTGGTTAGAGCCATCTTGTAAAAACTGGTCGATGAGGTATCCGAAAGCCCCATGCAGCTCGACACCATCAAAGTCAGAGGCTATGGCGTTGAGCGCGCCCTGGCGAAACTGCTCGACAATAGGCGGAATCTCGTCGGTCTCTAGGGCTCGTGGCGCTTCCAAGCTGACTTTGCCCACGGGCGTGTGTAGGCTGCCCGCAGCCGCAATGGCGCTAGGAGCGATAGGTAAGGCACCCTCAAGTAAGGCGGGATGGGAAACGCGGCCGCAGTGCCACAATTGCAAAAAGATCTTGCCAGCTTTATCGTGCACGGCCCGAGCAACTTTGCGCCATCCGGCCATCTGCGCTTCGGTGTAGATACCCGGGCAACCCATGTATCCTTGGCTTGTTGGCGCGATCATCGTACATTCAGAGACAATCAAGCCAGCAGAGCTGCGCTGCGCGTAATACTCCGCCATCAAGTCTGTCGGAATCGAATCTACTGCCCTCAGACGTGTCATGGGAGCCATTACCATGCGATTGATAATTGTATGGCGGCCTACGCGAGCAGTTGAAAACAAATCTACTGTCGAACTCATAAAATCTCTCCTCTCGTGCGATCGTACGGCTCCGAGCTTCGATATCCCCAGCTACACTAGCTCAGATCTCGCAGCAGACACCGCCGCACCCTCAGGGCTTGCAAAATCTGTCGTGATTTTCATTAAAAATTAGGGCAAGATCGCCAAAGCATAGGAACCCCAAGCCCAGCTTTTCGCCACCAGCAAGCTCGATGAACTCACTGCCAGAACTCGAAGCTGCCGCCAAAGCAGCAGCGCGCCACAGCTATTCTCCCTACAGTGGCTTTCCTGTGGGGGCTGCAGTACTGACCAGTGACGGCCGCCTCTTTACTGGCACCAATATCGAAAATGCCTCCTTCGGCTTGACAATCTGTGCCGAGCGCGTGGCAATCTTCAGTGCGGCAGCGGCTGGCGCGCGCCAAATCGTTGCCGTCGCCGTTTACACGCCCACTTCCACGCCGACAACCCCCTGCGGAGCCTGCCGTCAGGTCATTCGGGAGTTTGGCGCGTCGGCTCTGTGCATTAGCATTTGCGACTCTGACGATCGCCTCGAGAGATCGCTCGAAGCGCTGCTGCCGCGAAGTTTCGGGCCCGAGAGCATCTGAGGCGGCAACGACAATCTCAGGAAGATTCCTGGCACATTCATCCGTGGATCTCTGCTTCGGGGCTCTCAGATTCGGTGTTCGTACCGTATTTTAGGAAGATTGTCTTGGGTAACATCATGTTAGGGATCCAAATCACTATTTAAACCTACAGGGTAAGCGAGGTGTTGATGATGACCGCAAATCGAGCGCCTGTTGCTGAGGGCGACAACCTGCACCCAGCCAAAGCTCTACTGCAGCTCGGGCAATCTACCAACCTCCAAGAAATTCGGGAGGCGCTGGCTGCTCTCAAGTGCTCGATGACAACATCTGAGGCACACTCGCAGCAACAGCCCGTAGAAAATGGCGACCCGACTCTGGCCAAAGCTCTACTGCAGCTCGGGCAATCTACCAACCTCCAAGAAATCCGGGAGGCGCTCGCCGTCGTCAGGCGCTCGATCGCTTGCACCGACATCCCCTCTGCCGCCAACGACCGCGACGATTTGAACCTAGCGAGAGCCTTGTGGCAGATTGGCATGTCCACGAGCCTCCAAGAAATCGAAGCGTCTGTCTCCGAGTTAAAGCAGACAATGGCTCGGCTCAAGCAGGAGCGCCAGGAGCTTTTAGAAAAACGAAAGTCGGGTGGCAGCACTTCTTCTAAGCGAGAACTAGGCAAAGAAGAGAGTTGGCGCGGACGCGGCTTCTGGATCATCGGCTAATATGCAAGCAGGTCGAGCGAAGATTTCCATGACCCAATTGCGTGGTGCTGTCGTTTTGCTGACGGGAGCGGCTGGTGGCTTCGGTCGCGAACTCGCGCGCCAGCTTACAGCAGCGGGCAGCCAGCTCGTATTGAGCGATCGCAGTGAGGAGCTGCTATCGACGGCAGCGAGTGAAGTAGCGGCATTGGCGGCGATTGCCGCCGATCTCGGCGAGCCAGGTGCCTGCGATGCCCTCTACGGGCAGCTCCAGGAGCGAGGCATCGTTCCGGATATTTTGATTAATAATGCCGGTCTGGGTCTCTTCGGGCGTCACGACGAAGTCCCAGACGAAGCCTGGGAGCGGCTGATGCAGGTCAACCTGCTCGCCCCCATGCGCTTGAGCGCGCTATTCGCTCGCGACGCCGTCCCTCGCGGCTCCGGGCACATCGTCAACATCTCTTCGCTAGCAGGCTGGGTCGCGCCAGCAGGGCTTGGGTCCTATGCCGCGAGCAAGTTCGGACTGCGCGGTTTCAGCGAGGCCCTGGCGGCCGAACTCAAGCCCCATAATGTCAAAGTCACAGCCGTCTATCCTTTTTTCAGTCGCACGCCAATCTTAGACTGCCCGCGCTACGGTGCCCTCGCAACCGAGAATCGGCAATCGCCATCTCGCTGGGCCACCGACCCGGCTCGGGTCATGGCTGCGACGCTGGTGGGGATCCGTCAAAATCGCCGCCATGTTTTTCCCGACCGACCGGGATTGTTGGTGCATTGGGTAAAGCGCTACATTCCGGGTTTGGTCGATATGAATGTGGGTGCTGCCCCCCAGTAGCACTCCCGGTCTTAACTTCGTCGGGTGGCTATTCCAAGCTGCGCCCGAATGGCAAAATAGCCAGCACCATGAGCTTGAAGTGCTGCTTGGCAAAAGGAAGGCCAACGATCGTAATCGCCATCAAGAGCCCCCAGATAGCATGATTGAGGGCGATCGCCCAGCCGAAGACAAAAAACCAAACCACATTCAAAACCAGTACCAGGGGCGTGCCGACGCCCGGCCCTTCGATAATCTTTTTGCCAAATGGGGCAAGCGTGGCGACCCCAATTTGAATGGTTGCGATCCCAAAGGGGATGCCAATGATGGTCAAGCAGGTACCGATACCGCCCAGGATGTAGCCGAGAGCGCTCAAAAAACCACCGAAAATCAGCCAGATAATATTGCCGAGTAAGCTCAAAACCCTTACCTCCGAACCGTATCGCGTCTGATATTTCTACTCTATCGAGCCTGGCTTGGTAGGACAGATTTTTGCGAGGCCGCAAGCTGCAGCAAGACCTCATACCAATTCTGCGAATCAGGGCTACAAATCGATTTGTGGTGCTAGCTTCGATTG
>CAYTBI010000071.1:0-16531 GCA_964435975.1 uncultured bacterium | reverse complement strand
TCAAGAGCTGATTTTATGGAAAATTACAGGGATAGGCTATTAATCGAAGTACCCATAATCTTCAATTGGGATCTAATCAATGTAGACACTGACTTAAATCGACTAAAAATGATGACTATGCACAACATACTTTAGAGTGAAGGTCAATCAGGGGTAGTGCTTAGGTTGGTGCGGTCTAGCAAGATTACTAATAGATATTATTCCGACATCGAAATTTATTGTGAGAGTCAATGGCTTTCATCTTACAAAGTTTAGTGATGAATATTCTCGAAACGTATAGAAAAGCTACCGAACCAAACAGGCATGATATTGTGAGTTCACTGAGGTCAGTAGAAATACTTAAGTTTCTGGATTGACCGTATCGACTTAACACCTAAATCTAAAATCTCCTTCCCAGTAGTTCTTTTGGAGCGGAGAGATGTCATCAACCCACTTATCTACTTTCTCACTTGACAAAGAAGTATATTATCTAAGCACCCCACTATCGAGCTACGACTTTACTGAGTGGAACCAGGCTTCAATGTTGCAAGTACGAGCTGCCTTTAGAAGCAAGCATACTTGTCCTTGCTGTGCATCTACTTTGCTCCGTCATATGTGAAAGGGGCACATTCGCTGGCATTGTAGTCACTGCCGCCAAGAGATGCCCACTCTATAAGGCTGTTTGAAAAGCCTTCTGGCATAGCATCGGCTGCCTGGGCAATCTCCGAGCTGCTACGGGAAAATAGGGTTTTCAGCCCCAGTCCTTACAGTGGTCATGTGGCCTGAGATACCCGGAGCGACCCTTTTCAAACAGCCTCTATGACCCTTAACACTAGGGAGAAAAAATGTGAATATCCAAAAAATTCTGCGAGTCTATCGGTCGCCTACTAAATTTTTGATAATTGCGCTTCTAGTAGCTGTCATCATAGGTACCATAAGTCTTTTTTCGTATTTCGGAGAACGACTGGATGAAATTACTGAATGGAATCATAACAGTAATTCCCCCACGGTTGATTACCAGTGGGGGACAGGAACTGGGGAATCCCACAAGGAATTCGCTGAGAAGTCCGAGCAAGGTACTGATGGATATGTCAATTCTCTAGAAGAGATGGCTGATGCACTAGAGGAAGCTTTAGAAAATTACGACCAATAATTTCCTAGAATTTATCAAGGCCATACTTTACTTATCCAGTGAACTTTTCGAGTTAATCACACTCAACACCAAGTGAGGCTGTCTTAAAAAGAGCTTTCGATTGTCAGTTTGTACTCACGGAGACAATAAATTGTAAACATAGATATTGAAAACCAATGATTATTCCTCTCCGCATTTTGATGGCTGATGACGAAGCAAGTATTCGTTTGTCGATTCAAAGATATTTGGAACTTGATGGCTGCCAGGTTACTGTCGCAAGTAATGGCCTGGAAGCACTTGAAATCATGGAAATGTTCCAACCACAGCTCCTTTTGCTCGATATCAAAATGCCGTATAAGAGTGGCTATGAAGTTGTCAAGCAAGCTCGTCAGGATCGCATTCGCGGCTATGAAATAGGCTGTGACGTTTATTTGACTAAGCCTTTCGAGCTAAAAGAGTTGAGAGCGATTGTACGGATGCTGGCTGGACGCTGGCAGACCCTCCAGCTCGAAACAGAAGTTGAAGAATTTGTGGTAGGCTTGCCATGCCAAAAATTTAGTCTGACCGACCGAGAATCTGAAGTGATAGAGCTAGTGTCTATTGGTTTATCAAATGCTGAAATCGGCCAGAAGCTATTTTTAAGTCCACGTACAGTTGAGAAATATGTGTCGCGGCTGTTGCGTAAGACCGGTACGACCAAACGTGCCGAGCTAGTTCGCTATGCACTCAGTGTTATCTAATTGATAGCCAAGAGTTGGGCATAGAGGATATAAGCTCCAGTTTCTAGGCTAAAGACTGCTATGTTGAGAATTGGTGAGATAAATCCTCAAAGCCTTACTAAGAAATTCGAGCTTGCTGGTGGTCGGTGACAGCCATCCTAGACTTGGGCCAATTGTATTCATGGTAGCCCCTCTCCAGAACGATCGTCCACCTTCATGGCTGCAAACTACATACCCAAACTTTACGAATAGAGTTGATAGAACTACGGTAAAGACCTGCGAACGGAACTAGACTTTAGGTGACAATGACAGGATTTCTCCTCAAACTACTGGGAGACGGACAGCATTTCCGAATTCCCCTTTTTAAGGACCGGTCATAGTAACCGAAATCCGCATTAATAGGCCAATGACTTGAAGTTTTCATGCTTGTGACACTACATAGTTTCTGAGATCGAGGTTAATGTTTGAGTGCCTCTGAGAGTTGGCATAAGATCGGTGGCTTACGATGTTGAAAACAATGCACGATAACTTGCTGCTGGCTACCGAAGTTGATATTTTAGTTCTGCTAGCGATTGCCTGCCTAGCTGCGATTGCCCTGAAACATTTTCATTTTCCCTATACAGTTGGACTAGCGATCGTTGGCATTATGCTTGGCTGGCTGGGGCAAAATATAGAAACATTTGGAGCCCTCGATAATCTAAGCCTCTCCCATGACTTGATTTTGTTTGTCTTTGTGCCACCTCTCATCTTCGAGTCGGCTTTAAATCTGGACAGTCGTTTGTTACTGCGAAGCTTGATTCCCATCCTGGCACTAGCAGTTCCCGGATTCTTGGTCTCTACGGCAATTGTCGGTTCGATCTTAAGTTTGGGGGCGCCCCTGACATTATCTCAAGCACTATTGTTTGGAAGTTTGATTTCTGCTACCGACCCAGTTGCTGTCATTGCCCTTTTTAAGGAGCTCGGCGCCCCCCAAAAACTTACAATTTTACTAGAAGGTGAAAGCCTGTTTAATGATGCAACGGCAATTGTTACTTTCAATATTATTTTGGAAGTCATTGCATCGGGGGAGCTGAGTGCCACCAAAGTCGGACAAGGCGTGCTGGAATTTGTCGTTTCTTTTCTCTGCGGCATTCTGGTAGGGGCCGTCTGGGGCTATGTGGCCCGCTTTCCTATGGCGTGGGCCAAGGACAATGCACTCGTCCTCGCGACTATTTCCGGAGTGCTTGCCTACGGCGCACTCCTATCTGCAGAGGAAGTCTTTGAGGTTTCGGGAATCATCGCCGTGATGAGCGCGGGAATTGTAGCAGGATGGTATAAGACGAACTCCCTTGAGGTTGAGGTGCGGCAGTTCCTGGGAGAATTTTGGGAATATGCAGCCTTTTTAGCCGACAGTCTGATCTTTCTTTTGGTCGGCCTAACAGTTTCCAGATTCGAATTCCTGGCCCAGCTCGAGCAAACTCAATCACTCTTTCTTTCTTTTGGCTTGGCCACAGGTGCCATTTTGGTAGCCCGGGCAGCTGTGGTCTTCGCGATCGCGGCTTTGGTGAATCGCTTCCAAGCTCAGCCGATTGACCTCCCTTACCAAGTCATCAGCTTTTGGGGTGGGCTACGCGGCGCGGTTTGTCTTGCTCTGGCACTGAGTCTCGAACCAGACTTCCCGAATCGGGATCTCGTGCTGTTCCTAACCCTTGGAGTAGCCCTATTCACCCTACTCGTACCCGGTACGACAGTTGGCTCCTTACTCAAATCTTTCAACTTAGATCGCCCTGCCTCAATCGATCGGATCCGGCGGGCGGCGAACGATATCGCTGCCAAACGCAAAGCCCTGGTAGAATCCCAGGCATTGCTGACCGATAGTGAAGTATTTCCTAGCAACATCTTGGCAGAATTCGAGCGGCAATGCCAAGAAGGAGTTGCCCAATCCGAGCAAGTATTAGGAGCCTTAACTACTCGAATGACCCCAGAGGAGTTGCCTCAATTAATTTGGTTGGAGGCGCTCTCCATCGAGCAAACTGTTTATCGCAGCTTGCACGATCGCGGCTTCATTTCCCCGGCAGGTTTTGACTACTTTAGCTTGCGAGTTAATCTAAATCAGGATTTAGTTTTGGCCGGAACTATCCCCCCCAAAGTTCCCGTAATAACCCCTTTAGAGCAACGATGGCAGCGATTTTGGCTGACGATCGGCGAGAAGATTGCTGTTGAGAGTTTATGGTTTGTGCAATTGAAGTCACGCCTTGTCCTCGATGAGTATAAATATTGGATCGTACGAGCCTATGCAGCGAAGCAAGTTCCCGTCCTGCTCTCAGAATTTTCTGCAGCCGGCCATATCGAGGGTCCGAGCCTAACCCAATGTATGGCCAACTATGCAAGCATCCGGACGAAAGCCCTCCAGAAGGCAGAGTCGCTCGCTCGGGAATATCCCGATTTAGTATCTGCGTGTCAACTTCAATTGGCGATGCGGGTGGCTTCACTGGTGGAAGGCGAAGCGCTCGTCGAGCGGCTCCCACAACCGCTGGAACAAAACAACCCTCAACATTAAGCCGGAGCCCGAGCCCCGAACGATTTGAAGAACGACAAGAGTCGTTCGCAGGCAGAACAGAAGCGATCTCCATATTGAATTGTGCGATCGTAGTCGCCCTTTGACCTTTAGACTGCGAGAGACTGCAGATAGTTACCCGACTGGCGGCAATCTACGAACTGCTTTTCGCGGCAGAACTCGTACCTGCATAGATTATCGGCAAGGAACCCCGTGCCAGACCCAGACTTAGGGAGGGTAATAGCCCCAGTATTAGAACCCGTTCGCGCAACCCCTCATGGCCGAGACTCTAAGCGATGGTTTTACCCGCTCTGCATCTTTTCTATAAGCGGTTCGAACGCTGGACCCAGTCTCCAGCTGGTCTGGCTTTGCTCGAGGCATCTCTCATCGGGTGTATGTCGGGAATCTCAGCCGTATTGCTCCGTCAAGCTATTGGTTGGCTAGGCGGCTGGCGAGTCGCTCTCTCCCATCAATCCCCTGCCGGACTGGCACTACCCGTAATCGGCTTGTTGGGAGGCTTGCTGAGCGGCTGGCTGATTGAGATGTGGGCGCCCGATCGTCTGGGCAGTGGCATCTTACAGGTAAAAGCGACGCTGGTTAACGCTGCAGCTCCATTGACGCTGCGAACGATCCTGACAAAATTTGTCAGTACGATTATTGCCCTGGGTTCGGGACTGGCGCTGGGACGGCAGGCTCCCACGATCGAGATTGGCTCTGCTTTGGCTGCGCAGGTCTCTCGGATCTTCCCTTTCATTCCCAGGCACAAAAACCAATTGGTCGCCGCAGGTGCCAGCTCTGGATTTGCCGCTGCCTTCAATACGCCTCTGGCCGGCACACTTTTTGTCCTAGAAATCTTGTTACGGAATTTTTCCAGCTTGACGTTGGGAACTGCTATTCTTGCCGGATTTTTTGGAGCGGTCGTTGCCCGACTTCTGGGAGCACCTGGATTGGGGGACGAGCTGATTGCCACTGGTGCAACGATCCAATTTTTTCCCTCAGAAATTCCCTTTTACACGATCCTGGGAATTGGATCGGGGCTCTTAGGAGCTACCTTCAATCAAGCCATTATTACAAGTCTTCACCTCAATCAGCGTATCCTCCAACAATGTTTTCGCCTTTCTTTCCCCTGGCGAGTTGGCTTAGTGGGTTTAGTCACCGGCTCGGTCATGATGTTGCTCCCTCCTCTGTTTCGCGATTACACCGGATTGAGGATTCTGTTAACTGAAAGCGGGGGGGATTGGAGGATTGCACTCGTGGCGTTTGCAACGCTCTTCATACTGACACCAATTGCCTATGGAGCAAATGCGCCTGGAGGCATCTTCGGACCTTCGCTAATCCTTGGTGCCTCTCTAGGACGGTTTGTCGGCGTTGGAGCCCAGTCCTTGATTGGAATCGACTCCTCCGTTTCTTATGCCCTAGTCGGGATGGGAACCTTCTTTTGTGCGACTACGCGAGCGCCAATTACAGCCATTGCAATCGTTTTTGAAATGACTGCAAACTTCAATCTTATCCTCCCACTCATGATTGGTGTGGGGATTGCTTACTTTGTAAGTGAGACAGCTTCACCAGGATCTCTCTACGATCGTCTTGAGATTCAAAAGGGTATGCGTCTGGAAGCCGAAGCAATGACTGTCAAATTAACGACCGGGCAGGAAATCTCTCTAAAGAAAGATTCTACAGGCTTGACCGTTCTATTGTACGGCTTGGGTTGGGGTAGCATTCGCGGCAACGGACTAAAAAGATTATTTCAATCTGACTTTGATTTAGACATCGCCGTGATATGCTTGAATCGCAGCGGAAAGCTAGAGAGAGCGTCCGACGTCGTTTATTACGGCAATCCAAATCACCCTTCTGGAGCTATAACCCATTTAGGAGATAATGTAACTGGAGAAGGAGAAGGAGACAACGAGCAAATTTTAATCAACTTGTCTCAAATCCCACCTGAAATTCACCATCTTACATTCGTTGTTAATATTTATCAATGCAATCCTCGTCGTCAAAACTTCGGACAAATCGACAATGCATTCGTCCGCTTGATTGACATGGAAAGAGGCTCCGAGATTGCTTGCTACGATCTATCAAATGATGAGTACAGAGAGCGAACGGGGATAATCGTTGCAGACGTTTGCTACCAAAGTGGCGAATGGGAAGCGAAGTGTATTGGCGAGGGACTGGAAATCAGAAGCCTACAAGAGCTTGTAGATCGGTACTTCACTTAACCCTTAATTACTCGGATTTTATTGGTTTAAGCAATTTTCCTCATTGAGGGCGCCTCGGTCGGTCCATTACTATCACCATATAGTAGAATTTCAATGTATCTAAAGAAGCGGGTTTGAAAATGGGCTAGACTAGCTTTTGAGGCCAAGAAGAACAAGGGAAAAGCTTATGGAGAAGCGACCCGTTCTGGACGGAAAGCGGTGCTCAAACGTGAAGTACTTCGCGTTTGCAGAGCGCACAAGAAAGCTAAAAGTGCCCGAAGGCGTGCACCTATTGTTTCTGCCTGTCAGGTCGCCGGAGTTACAGCCAGCAGAGCGGCTCTGGCCTTGCACTAACGAGGCTGTTGCCAACTACAGCTTTAGCTCCCTGGACGAATTGGAGGAGACGGTGCTTCACTGCTGTCAGGTGCTACCGAATCGACCGAACTTCATCCAGGGGTTGACAGGATTTCACTGGTGGATCGATGCTATTGTCTGATAATTTGAAATTATGCGGATTCGATACCGCATGTCATTTAATATTTCTATTCATCAACGAAGTCTTCGGAGTAGTAGCTTAGATCGGCACATCAAACGAAGAGCTAATCTATCTATAGAAGAAATGCAGCGCAGCTCGTTAGGTTACCGATCCTGAGTTCTCTCTATAAATATATTCAGCTGGTTGAAAAAGAATCCAAGAGGTCAAGATATATTTATCTCCCGATAGTGGCACGTGACCTTTGTGCGTGTGAGTGAATCCTGCAGGTGCAATAACCAATCTACCAGCCTCGGGGCGAACGAGTCTTTTCAGATAAAAGAACTCCGTTTCGCCACCCGAGGTAACCTCGTTGAGATAGTACATGAATAACAATACACGATGCAGGCTCTCATGCCGATCGTTAGGCGAAGGATAAATTTCAGAGTGATAATGATGATAACCTCCTTCGCCCTTTCGATATTTTTGAGCGTTGATGACGCCAAAGTAATACAATCGAGCAATGATATTTGCAATTGCCTTATCTGAGGCCCCTGCGATGTGCTCTGCGGTCAAGGTGACTAGCTCTCCACTCCCAGGGTCCCGAACTGCAGGGGAGAGTACACCGGTGAGTAGATGGCTGTAGCGACGTACGTAACCCACAAAATAGCTGAGGGTCACTTGGATAATCAGCTTATTGATTTGAGACCATTCAGGTTCTAAGGAAATAGGGATATCTTCGCTGTGCTTTTTCTTCAGATCGATCCCCTGACCTGTGACACCCGCTCTACGTTTTGAGCTGCTCTCAAAGTAGTCAATGATTTGCTTGCAAATTTCAGGGGCGAGAGCCCGATCGTAAATACCTATAAAGTCTTCCATGGTCTCAGGCTGAGCTCGGATCGGCACTGTCAAGTCTACGGTAGCTTGAGGCAAACTGGAGAGCATGGAAAATCGGAAAATCGGCCAAACCTTTGCCAATCAGTTGCGCCGCCGCCATCGGCAACCCGATCGCAAATAGCATCTCGACGAAATGCGGGTCGTCATAAACGACGAGGGACAGAGATGGTACGTTCTCGACATCCTGGCTCAGAGCTACAGACTATTGACAGGCAATAAGGGAACGGTTCGAGACCTGGAATGAAGTTTCGGGTGTCGCTTGCGCTGCTTGAGATTCCGAGAAGACGCGGGTTAATCTGTGTCCGATCGCGGCCGCAGACTTGACAATGCCGGGCAATTTGCGATGGGCCGATCGCCGACCGGCCCATCGAGACGGGATTAGACGAAGAAGATATCGGTGCCAACACTCAGAGTAGAGACATCGACGCCTAGGAGCGTCGCCAGGGTGTTGCCACCCAGAACGATATCGTTGCTGCCAGCGTCTAGCGTCAGGTCGCCTTCGCCAAAGACCGAAGCGGCAACCTCGATACTGTCGGCACCAATCTCAAAATCGAGAATGGTGTTGGCCGCAGTCGGGGTGCCCTCGTCATCGACGATGCGGAAGATATCCTCGCCCGCACCACCCGCAAGGAGGTTATCGCCGCCATCGAAGGCTGTGAAGGTATCGTTGCCCGCACCGCCGAGGACGCGATCGTTGCTGCCGCCGAGCAGGAACTCGTCGTCGCCCGCACCACCGGAGATGCGGTTGCCGCTCCCCAGTTCGGAGACGATAGTGTCATTGCCCGAGCCACCGAAGATGATGTCGTCGGTGCTCGCAAAGATGGCATCGCTGTCGCTACCGGACAGAACGATATTATCTTCTGCAGCCTCTCCAGCCAGTGCCAGGTCGATTTCGTCTTCGCCTGCTCCGGAGATGACCAAGGCTTCGATGGCATCGAACAAGGTGCCGTCAGGGGTCTCGTCGCCGCCGAAGAACTCATCATCGCCGGCAGTACCGACAATGAGTTCGAGAATGTCGCCATCATCGTCAACGACAAGATCGGCAACGTTGACGTCACCATCATCGAAGCTGATAACCTCAATACCGAGTAGGAGCGCCTCGGTGCCGTCGATTTCAACTTCAACCGATCCGTCTGCCTCAAGCTCGATTTCAAAGTCAGCTTGGTTGCCGACAAACACTGCCGTGTCAGTGCCTTCACCGCCATCGAGAGTATCGTTGCCCCCTTCGCCAGCGAGGATGTCATCGCCGCCTTGGCCATTGAGGACGTTATCTCCAGAGTTACCTGCGAGGTCGTCAGGACCGCTGGCAGAACCGGTGAGGTTCTCAATAGCGATCAGAGTATCTCCGAAAGAAGAGGTCGCATTGCCCGCTTCATCGAGATCGACGGTGACGCCGGGGCTAGCAGAAAATAGCGCCGTGTCCGTACCTTCGCCACCATCGAGGGTGTCTGCGCCGCCGAAGGAATGGATGATGTCGTTGCCGCCGAGGCCTTCGAGGACGTTCACCTCGTTGTTGCCAAACAGGCCGTCGTCGAAGTCGGTGCCGATAACGTTCTCAATGTCATCAACCTCGAGCAACACCTGACCGCCGGCAGCCGGTGGAGCATCGAGGAGGCCGCCATCTTGAGATTCTGGGCCGGGGGCTGGCGTGTTGATATCGAGATCGATGATGATGCCGGCTGCGGCACCGGAGAAGTCGACCGTGTCGCCACCTTCACCGTTTTCGCCACCATCGATAACATCGAGCGCATCGGAGATAATCGTGTCGTCACCGGCACCGCCGCTGACAGTGTCGTTGCCTTCGCCGCCGTCAAGGGTGTCGTTGCCGCCGCGGCCGTCGAGGACGTCATCGAAAGCCAGACTGCTCAGAACGTTATCTTCCTCGTTGCCCAAGATGGTGTCCGACGCAAAGTTCGAACCGCTCACATTCTCGATGTTGATGAGAGTGTCGGTCCCGGGCGGCCCAATATCCTGAGGCCCGGTGATAGCCAGATCCACGATTAAGGGTGCCGGTGCGAAGGTGAACAGGGCCGTGTCGATGCCGTCGCCCCCATCCAAGAAGTCATCCATGGCGATGCCTGCCAGGGTGTCGTTGCCCGCCCCTGCCAGGATGGTGTTGCTTTCGTTGTTCCCCAGTAGCAGGTCATCGAAGTCGGTGCCGATGATATTTTCAATATCATCTATCTCTTGAGAGATATTGTCCTCGGGCTCTACGCCATCGACCATCATCGGCCCAGCCAGGAGAATACCGCCGTTCTGGCCGGGAGTACCCATGGGGCCCGCAGATTCGACATCCAGGTCGACGATGATGCCCGCCTCTAGGGTGGAGAAATCGACCGTGTCGCCGCCTTCATCGTTTTCGCCCCCATCAATGGTGTCGAGAGCGTCGGAGACAATCGTGTCGTCGCCGGTGCCACCGTTGAGGGTATCGCTGCCGCCGAGGCCGTTGAGGAAATCGTCGCCGCCGTTGCCCTCGAGAACATTGTCGTTCTCGTCGCCGGTAAGGAAATCATCGAGATCGGAGCCTGCCAAGTCGCTGACATCGCCGATGGCCTCGACTTCGACATCTGCGAAGCTAGTGTCGAGGGTAAAGCCCAAAAATTGCGTTACCTGCGGTCCGTTGAAGTTGTTGTCGGAGACTAAGAAGAAGGTTTGCTTGCCATCTTCGAGGGTCGGACCGAAGGTGATGCCTTCGATATTGTCGGGATCGATGCCGAGGCTGGCAGTATCGAACAGCAGCGTTTTCTCAATGGGTGTGACATCGGCACCGACGATCGAGTCGAGGGCAGAGACATCGGTGGCACCTTCGAGATCGCCGGAGAAAATCCGAATGGTATTGCCAACACCAACTGCGAAGGAGCGCTCGACAAAGATAAACTCGGTGTCGCTAATGGCCAGGATCTCGACGAGGCCATTGTCGGCAAAGCTATCGACGGGGTCGGGGGCAAAAGGAATCGGATCGACCTCGTAGATAAACTGCGCGATCGCCTCGCCAGTGGCGGTGTCGTACTCGACGACGCGGCTGGGACTGCTCTCGGTCAGAGACGAAACGGGGCCATCTTGGAAAAGAGCCGCTTCGGTGGCAGTAAAGAAGGACGTGCCGTCGGGAGAGAAGCTCAGGCTCTCGAAGGCATTGTTGTTGCGGATGCCGCTGCTGTCGTCAGCGGTGGCCGCAAAACCTGCAGGTGCCTCGATGGTGCGCACGAAACTGCCGTCGAAGAGGATTTCGTTGATGAAAGGAATGTCATCATCTACATCCGTGAACCCGCCGCCGGTCTCGCTAGTGAAATAGAGCGAGAGGTCATCGGGTGCTGCGCTCGAAGGACCGAGGCGAATGGACTCGGGGTCCACGCTGCCATCGGCGAAGACATCGCCGTCGGGGCTGAGGATCTGCACCGCGTCGTTGAAGACAACATCAACCAGGGCATCCTCTTCGAGAACCAAGTCAATGGTGAAGAAGCGCTGGGGAGCCTCTTGAGTATCGGAGAGGGCAAAGTATTCGCCCGTAGCGGGATCGAACTCCAGACCGGAGAGGCCGCCAATCTCGACTTCACCGAGGGTGTCATCGGTGAAGAGAGTACCGGTGGGAATGAGGACTTCGCCAATAAAGTCGATGCCCGTGGTGGCAATGCCGAGGCCGAGATCGGCAACGATAGCCGCGTCTGCAGGCGCTGCATCGGCGATGGTAAAAGTCGTCAGCACCGGGTCGTGGTCGCTCGCCTGGGTGGCGTTGGGGAATTCAGAATTGACGTGTACTACATCAGTCCCCTCGAGGTTGGCAAAGAGATCCGCCGTGGCAAAAATGTGATCGAGAATCACGTGATTGCCTGCCTCATTGCCGGTGAACTGGAAGGAGTACTGCTCGAGTTCGGGTAGGGTTTCGATAGCGTTAAACAAAATGGGCTCGCTGCCATCGAAGCTGCCATCGAGGAACTCCGCCCAGGGCTGGAACTCAAAATCGTTGAAGTCGCCGGCGACGATGACATTGGCGTCGGGGTCGGCCGCAAGGATGTCATCCACGAAGCTATTAATTTCGGCTGATTCTTGGTTGCGATCGTCGGTAGACCCCGAGAAGCGTGGCTGCTCGTTGTCAAAATCGTTGGCGCCACCGGCTTGGTTGTGAACGGAGATGACCGTCACGGTTTCGCCGTTGAAGGTGAAATCAGCGGCCAAGGGAATGCGGCTGCCCTCGAAGGGATTATTGCCAGTGATGCCGTCAGACTGGGTCACCGGATCGGTTACGGGGGCATCGCTGCCTTCAACAAAATCGACTCGCGCGGGATTGTAAAGGAAAGCCGTGCGAATGTTGCCGCCGCCTTGACCGCCGTTGGTGTCGTCGCCAATGAAAGTGTTGTCGATAAATTCGTAAGTGGGGCCGCCAGCATCAGTGATGGCATCGACGAGCAACTGCAGGGTGACATCAGCAGCCGTAACATCGCTGGTGTCGGCATCGCCAGGGCCATCGTTATCCTGAATTTCCTGCAGGGCAATGATGTCGGGGGTATTGAGGTTGGTGACGATCTGAGCGCCAATGGCATCAAAGCGATCGCCGATAGCCGGATCGTCGCTAGCCTCGGGAGCATCGAGGTTGAGGACGTTGTAGGCCGCAACCAACAGCGTATCTTCGTCCCCTGCGAGGGCGGTCACTTCCGGCTCGAGAGCCACCGGAGTCCGCTCCACAAGTTCTGTCGGCAGCAGCTCGTACTCGCCGAAGCTGTAATTGATGGCGCCGGTGACATTCCCAAGGATTGCGCCCTGGGCGATGAGTTCGTCTTGCTCCTGGCCTTCGACAAGAGCATCGTCGAGGTCGATTTGGATGCGCTCGCCAGAGCTGTCGGCGGTGCTGATATCGGTAGCATCAACGCCGAGGGTCAAGCCGCCGCGTGCGTTGAAGTTGTTGCTGCCCGCGCCTTGGTCGGCAAGAGCATAAATTTGGCCGTTGCCATCAGTTTCGGAAACTTGAACGGCATCGTTGAGAGTGACGACGACGCCTTCGAGGCTCTCCCAAAAGTCGGCAGCAAACAGGTCGGGTTGCAAGGGCTGGGCATTACCGACAGCCGGGTCGTTGAAATCTACTTGCTCGAAGCCAATCGTCCCGTCGGGATTGGTGACGAACTCGGGCAGCAAGTCGGGGTCAAAGTTCGGTCCGACCGTGGGCGGGGCGATTCCGTCGCCGCCGATGAGAACGGGAGCGGGCAAGGTCTCGGCGGTGCCATCAACCGTAACGTCATCTGCATTGATTTGTGTCACCGTGAGGCCACCAGCGGGGTTCTCGACGACCGTGCCGCTGACGGTCACCTCATTACCCACAACGACAGGGAAGGTATCGCCGTCGGCGCTGACAAAAATGCCGTCAGAAGTGGCAGCGTTGCCATCACCAGCGGGGTCGAGGAGGTAGAAGCCATCGTCCGCTACAGCCGTGACGACGCCGGTAGTAACAACCGGCGAATCGGCAAAGGTGGAAACAAAACCATCTCCCTGAATCTCGGGAATCGTCACGGTGAAGGGATCGTCACCGAGGATGCTGCCCGTGCCGGTATCGACGGCAATGACGGCACCGCCCGAAGCATTCGATAGCGTGACGGTAAAGGTCTCTAGGAACTCTGCTTCGTCATCGCCAGAAACGGCAATTTCGATCGCCTGAGCGTCTTCGCCGACCGCAAAGGTTAGCGTGCCCCCGACAGGCAGGGTCCCACCAAAATCATCGGCATCGGCTTCTACGGGAGTAATCGCAAAATCGACGGTGGTTTCGACCTCAATATCGCCCAGGCGGCTGGCGGTGAAGGAGAGGATCGTCGTGTCGCCGGCATTGCCTTCAAACTCGGCAACATCGCCGATGACCACTACCGTCCCCGCGATCGCAGGGTTGTTCGTCCCGAAGGTACCCGGGCCGACGGGGGGTGCGGTCGGATCGCTATCGGCGATCGGGTCGATATCGAAAATGGCCGGGGTGACGTCGTTGCCATTGGTATCGAAAACCTGACCGTTAGCCGGATCGTTGATGGCAAAAAATGCGCCGTCGTTGCTTTCGCGGAAAATCAGTTGGGGTTCGTCGCCAGTGAAGGTAAAGTCCGTGCCGCCTAGCAGCTCGCCAATCAGGAAGACTTCATCTGCCGGATCGTCGGGCACGCCGATCGCGTCAAAAACCGTACCGAAGACAGAAATATCGTCGATAACCCCATCATTTTCAACATCAATATCCTCTAGCCCTTCCGGAAACTCGGACGAGAGCACGATCGTGAAAGAAGGATTTTCGAAATCATCGATTTCGACGACGAGCAGACCGTTGGCATCGAATGTCCCAGTGACGGGGATAGGCCCTGGCGTATCGTTTGGATTGACTTCCCCTGAGTTACCGGTCCCATCAGCATCGATATTGACGATGACCCCAGAAAAGTCTTCGCCAGGTGTGCCGCTTATCTCGATTAACTGCGTAGACGGATCGCCACCAGTTGGATTGGGTTGAAATTCGCTGATTAGCATACTGATAATTTTCTCCCTGCCTTTATCGCTTGGTGTGACCGGTCGCATTGCCGTGCCGCCAAGTCTGTGTCGGTACGGATGTTGCCAAAGTGCGACTGAGGCACACTGTTTCTTCCGATCGCAAGAATGGCATGGAAGCGAAACCTCCAAGGTTAAGTTGCAGGAAAGAGGCTGTTAAAGTTCGCCACCGTATCACAGAGAGCCACGAGTATCGGTGGCTGAGCGCGGTGTAATTTTACAATTCTTAATTTGAACGTTCGGTTAAGATTGGCCCAGTCAGTAAATACCTTGACAGCAATGCTGAGTCCTGGTAGCGAACTTAGTAATCTACTGAGTGGGTTTGTAGTATTGAGCTTGAGGAGATAGATTGCAAACAAACTATTTCCAAGTTTCAGTTAATTTTAGCCGGCACGATTGGAAAATTACGATGCTCTCTATCTGGTTATTCGTGGCAGTTTTTGTTTGTAGTGCTGTTTGACTTCTAGCTATCTACCGAAACCCAACTCAGCAGCATTTAGCGTCGGTGCATCGCTTGCTGGCGACAACAGAGTATCATGCCAAGGATGCGGATCGCTCCATCAGGAGTCGACGGTGCTGCGGTTGGTCCACAATTGGGTTAGCCCTGGCCTAGAGAAAGATGTCACTGGCAATCGGCTTATCGACAGACCGGCATTCTCCGCAGAGCCTAAAATTGACTCAAATGGATACCGAAAACTTTTTAGACTGGGCGGTCGTACTGGCGCGAATCGGCCACACTGCAAAAGGAGTAACGTACACTCTTTTGGGCTTATTTTCTTTGCTTGCCGCCGTTAGCAGCGATTGGATGGCGGAGCCCAAAGGCTCGAGCGGCACGCTCAGTTCGGTTGCCGCTCAACCTATCGGCCGCCTTCTGATGGTGTCGATCGGCTTCGGCCTACTAAGCTATGCCCTCTGGTGTGGATTCGAAGCCTTGCAAAGATACCGGGACTCAAGGAAGCCTAGAAATAGGAGCTTACGGCAAATCTTTCAGCAGGGAGCGCATCTCTTCAAGGCCGGGTTCTATGGTTATCTGAGCCTGGGTGCATTCGAACTTGGGATCGATACTGATAATGATGATGCCTTAGAAGGTGACGAGGATAGCGAGCTCCAGGAGAATATTGTCAGCCTAATCTTGTCTCATACTTTTGGCAGAGAGCTGGTGTACGTACTGGGCATTTGTATTGCTGGGATGGGTATTTACCAGATTTATGCCGGCTTAAAAGCTGCCTTTCGAGAAAACTTACGCCTCCAAGACATGCACGTATTGGAGCGTTGGGGAGCCACCTGGATCGGACGTTTGGGAATCGTAGCACGTGGCTTGGTCTTTGCACGCGTCGGCTCTTTAGTTTTCATCGCCGCGCGATCTCTCAATCCAGAGCGAGTGGCAACTCCAGGAGAGGCACTCAAAGAACTAGAGAATCAACTCAACCCGTGGCTGTTTGGTGCCCTTTCCCTAGGGCTAGTTGCCTATGGATTGCATATGTTGGTTTTAGCTCGCTATCGACAGTTTGAGTAGAGGCCAAGCAATAAGGTGTAGTTGAGGTTTTTGGTAAGCCAGCTGCTGCTGCATGCCAGCGTCCTGCCAGCCGCGTCGCCACCCCTACAAGTCCAGTCCACGGTAGATAAACGCTGCCGGTGTCGTCAGCGATGTAGGTTCTGTATGGCACAGTCGGCAGGCGTCCAATCTTCTACCTAGGCCGGCAGCTTTCATTAGCAATTCAGCAAAATTACTTATCGCAGGTGGCAACGCCGATCTCGAGCTTCCGCAAGATTACAGACAACGCAGAGAAATGTTAACATTGCATGTGCTCTTGTCAGATCGTGCGTTCTAGTGTTCGCGCGTAGGGTGCAGTTGCGTTTGCCAACAGGGGATGTATGGTTGATTTCATAATAGACGGGTTGAACATACCAGATACGATTCAACTTGAATCGAAGGGGATTCTGAGTGTAATCCTAGTTTTCGCTTTCCTTGGGGTAGCCGCTGTTTTCTCGCTGCCAAGGCTCCTAGCCTCCCTCTTCGCACAACTACTCTCAGTAGAAGTAAAGGAGGTCTATCAACAGGTCATCCTTCCCTGCCGGACGAGGCTCAGCGTAGCA
>CAYTBI010000070.1:0-18532 GCA_964435975.1 uncultured bacterium | reverse complement strand
GCGCGCGTCGCTTAAAGTAGGGGAGTTTTCCAACAAATTCCACAGAAGTAGTAGAGTCATAAATCGGAGTCGATCTTAGGCTCGGCTGCGCTTAGGGATACCTGGCCGCACCAAGAGTAAACTTCGACTGCATCAAACCCTGCGTCGAGTTGGGCAGTTGGGCGAGACCGACTTCGTACTTGCGGTAGAGCGTTTCTGCTAGCGGCGGCGCCTATAGTAAGCGCAGCACTATCGAGATGCTTATGTCTCTCGCCCAGCAGGTTCGAGAAATCCAGACCCTCATTCTCTCTTTCCATCCCCTACTGGCCATTGAAACGGTCGAAGAAGAGCGCGTTGGCATCGTCCTACAGACAGCTACCAAAGATATGAAGCTGGCTCTGTACGAATGGACGGTCGTTGAAGGCTTGATCCGCTCGCCTGGTAGCTATAACTCTCCATGGGAAAATGAATATGCCCCTGTCGGCCGCGATCGGCCGGTTGCAGCCGACAATACCCAAGAGCCCTGGGATCTCCTGCACTACATCCAAGATATGGGAACGGCTGGCATCTTTTGGCTAAAGGATTTCGGCAAACATCTCGACGACCCCCGAGTCGTGCGGCAGCTCCGGGATTTGACCGATGCGTTCTCTCAGAATCGCTCGGCGGCCGTGCTCACCGGAAATATCGTCGACCTGCCACCCGAGGTCTCTCACAATGCAGTTTATTTTGACTTGAAACTGCCCGGCCCCGAAGAACTCCACAATGTAACGCGAGATACGCTGCGCTCCCTGAAAATGCGCTTTCGCAAGCAGGTCGAGCTGCAAGAGGGCGAGATGCAAGCGCTGGTGCAAGCTTTGAGCGGAATGACTTTGCAGCAAGCCCGCCAAATTCTGGCCTATGCGGCTTTCGACGATGGCAAGCTCAAAGCCGACGACATCCAACTTATCCTACGACGCAAGGCCCAGGTCATTCGCGAAGAAAGTCTATTAGAATACTTTCCCCCAAGCAGTTTGCAAACCAATTTAGGAGGATTTGCGGGCCTAAAGCGCTGGCTCGATCGCGCCAAAGTTGGATTTAGTCCCCAAGCCAGAAGTTTGAATCTGCAGGCACCCAAGGGAATTATGATTGTCGGGATTCAAGGCTGTGGAAAATCTCTGGCAGCCAAAGCGATCGCCCGAACTTGGCAGATGCCATTACTCAAGCTCGATGCGGGCCGCCTTTATGACAAATATGTTGGCGAATCGGAGAAAAATTTCCGCCAAGCCGTCACTTTAGCCGAATCCATGGCGCCAGCACTCTTGTGGATCGATGAGATCGAAAAAGGGTTTAGCAATAGCAGTAGCGATGCCGATGGCGGCTTGAGCAAGCGATTGTTCGGGTTTTTCTTGACCTGGATGCAAGAGAAGTCCCAAGAAGTCTTCGTAGTAGCGACTGCTAACAATATCGCGCAGGTTGCACCCGAATTATTGAGAAAGGGGAGATTCGATGAGATATTTTTTGTCGATCTGCCGAATGCTGCCGAGCGCCGGAGTATCCTCGAGATCCATCTCAGGCAGCGCAAACAAGCCCTTGAGGGGTTCGACTTGCAAATATTGGTGGAGGCAACAGCGGGCTTTAGCGGCGCGGAGATCGAGCAGACAGTCATCTCGGCTCTCTATCACGCTCTATATTTAGAAAAGCCCTTAGATACAGAACTATTGCTCGAGCAAATTCAACTGACCATTCCTCTTTCTGTCTCTCGGCGCGAAGACCTACAACGACTGCGAAGTTTGGCAAAAGAGCGATTTATCAGCGTTCAATAGTGTAACCACAGCTCGAGCGCCAGCTACTTAGTGTGTCCGAGCGTATCTCATCTTCGGACGACAGCCTGCAGCCCAAAATCCGCGTCTGGCAAGCGCTCGCAATTCGGCGATGTATTACGAAGAAAGGCGATCGCCCAGGGCCTTGATAGACCCGTTTTCGCAGCACAAAAGCGAGCGCCGGTCAGGTTGGCCCGCGTGAAGTTCGCACCCTGCAGCTGGCACTTAAAGGTCGTTAATTTCCTGGGAAAGCACCCGCCCTGCCAACCCCCGGATGACCTGCTGGCCCCCGCGTATTTGACACCGACCGACCTCCTACATCCGCACGCCTTCTAGCTCCATTTCGGCTTCGTCGTAGAGGTTTTGCAGCTTCTCTAGAACCTCGTCATCCGGACGCCAGAAGCCGCGCCCGCACGCTTCAATCAAGCGCCCAACAATATTACGAAAAGCTTCTGGGTTGGCCTGCCGTAGCCGTTCTGCCATCACAGGGTCAAAGGCATAGGTTTCGGCAGCCTGCTCGTAAACCCATTTATCCTTGAAATGGGCCGTCCCGGCCCAACCCAAGATCGCTGTCATCCGTTGTGAAATTTCGTAGGCACCGCCAGATCCTTGCGCGGCCATCGCATCTGCCCATTTCGGGTTGAGTAGCTTAGAACGATACTCTATTCGCAGTAGCTCGTCCAGCTTGCGGGGGGTGTTGTCTTTAGAGAAGCTTTCGACAAAGCTAGCCGTTACTGATTGGCCCTGCTTTTGCTCGGCTGCCTGCTTGAGGGCACCGGTGTTCGCGTAGTATTCCTGGATATCGGTGAGGCCGTACTCTACCGAGTCAATTTGCTGCACGATGCGCTCGGTGCTCTGCAACAAAACATCGAGTATTTGGGGGCGAGCCTGGCCTCTATCTTTACGGCCATAACTATAGACATTGCGATCGCACCAAGTCTTGCCTAGCTCGTCTGAATGTTCCCAATTTGAATCCACAATTCGATCGTTCACGAGGGACCCATAGTCTCCGGCTGGGTTCGAAAATAACCGGGCTGATGCCCGTTCGATCCCCTCACTCTGCAGGGCGAGGGCGTGCTTGCGAATGAAGTTTTGCGCCACTGGTTCCTCAGCGCTGGCAGCCCGTTCGAACAGGTCGTCAAGAAGCTCGATAACGTTCGCAAAACTATCGCGAAAAATGCCCGAGAGATTGCCTAAGATATCAATCCGGGGATGGCCCACTCGCTCCAAGGGCAACAGCTCGTAGCGAACGATTCGCCCGGTCCCTTCTTTAATGGGCTCGGCCCCGACTAACTCCAGGACGATGCCTAGAGATTCGCCTTTCGTTTTAATTGCGTCGAGTCCCCACAGCATGACTGCTACCGTCTCTGGGTAGCCGCCACGCTCTTGCTGGTGCTGGGCGAGCAGCTTGCGGCCGATCTCTCGGCCGCGCAGATAGGCCCCTGGCGATGGCATGCGGTAGGGGTCTAGGGCATGAATGTTCCGCCCCGTTGGCAGCACGCCCGGCCCGTCCCGCAAAAGGTCGCCCCCGGGTGCGGGCAGAATATATTCGCCATTGAGGCCTCGCAACAAGTTAGTGATTTCTTCGGGGGTTTGGCGCAGGCGATCGCAAATCTCTAGCGCCTCCAAGATTCTGGCTCGGATTCGCTCGCAGGCTGCCGGATCCCGCTCGTCTGGATAGAACCTTTGCATCAATTTTATGGCTGCCTCAAGGCTAGCACCGGCCTCTTCTGCCCAGCTGATTGTCTCGATGAGTTCTTTTCTTAGATCGTCTCCAAAGTAAGCCGATAAATAACCCTGCAGTTGCTCGGCATCGGGAGATTGCCCGAGCACGTGGAGGCCGCTCGAAAACAAGCGCGCTTCTAGTACCTGGAGATAGTTATAAAGCTCGGCTAGATAGCGCGTTAGCGCTTCAGGACTAAAGAGGCAGGCGTTTTCGGGGGTAAATTCAATGCCCGACTTGCGGGCTTCTGCAAAGGGACAATCGATATGCAGGCCCGAGTCAACGATTGCCTTGAGGATCGCATCCCGCAGGAGGGTGTTTTTACGAGGGTCTTCCCGGTATTCGGCAATGAGTTCTCGCAAGCTCAGCAGCTCTTTGTACGACCCAGCCCGGCCGTAAGGGGGCACGTTGTGGGAAACGAGCACCCCATAACCCCGTCGTTTGGCCAGCATTGACTCGGAAGGATTGTTGGCGGCATAGACGTAGAGGTGGGGGAGGTCCCCTAACAAGATATCGGGCCAACAGTAGCCAGTGTTGCCCAGCGGAGACCCTGGCAACCATTCCGCTGTCCCATGCATGCCAAAGTGTACGATCGCGTCGGCTTGAAACTCTCGCTTGAGCCACTCATAGAAGGCAACATACTGAGGATGGGGGGTGAGGTCGCGCTCGAACATCAATCGCATCGGGTCGCCAGCGATGCCTAAAGGTGGCTGCACGCCAATCCAAAGATTGCCCATGCGAACGCCCCCAATCAGGAAATCATCCCCCCAGGTTTTGATACCAGCTTGGGTCGATTCGCCCCACTGACGCTCCATACGCGTTCGCTGCAGATAGCTCAGCCATTCATTCAGCGTCCGGGCCGAGACAGTCGCGGGCAGCGGTGCGGCAGCTTCGGTGCGGGCGGGCACGGCCTCATCGGCAGCTTTCACCCTTTCGATCGAGGCCTCGCCGTCTTCGGGCAGCTCTGGGATGTCGTAGCCAGCTTGTTTGAGAGCCTTCAGGACACTCATCAGAGATTCCGGCACGTTGAGCAAGGCTGCCGTCCCCGTGGCGCCGTACCCCGGTGGAAATCCGTAGAGCACGATCGCAATTCTGCGCTCGCCGGTCGGTTTGCGGCGCAATTCCACCCAACGCCGGACCCGTTGGGTCAAGCGCTGGACCCGCTCGGGTACCAAATAAATCTTGTCTCCTACCAAGCCACCCAAAGGCACCGGATCGATGGCGCCATCCAATTCCGGAAGCGCGTAGAGGATCGCGCTTTGCAGGCCGCCAACCCCTTTGCGGGTCCAGGAGGCAATGTCTTGCACGAGCAGGGGCGCTGACACGAAGTAAGGAACATTTTTCGCGCTGAGAATTCGTTTGGCCGTTTCTACTTGTCGTCCGGTCTCCATTGAGCCTGCCGGGCCGCCCACCAGTGGAAACCCAATTGTGGAAACGATGGCATCGACTTTAACGGCTTCCGGTGAGAGAGAGGGTGTTTCGATGCAACCGAGCGATCGCATCTGCTGCTCGTGGCCTGTGGTCATCCAATCCCGAACGGCCACATGCCCCTCAACGCCATTAATGAAAATGGGGAGGGGAATCAGGCCCGCTCGTTCGAACTGACGAATTAATTGTGGGATGTAGGACTGCTGGGTGATAACGTGTTTGCGGTACACCAAAATTCCCACCACAGGCCGAGAATCGCTGGCAGCACGAGCGGTCGAATACCATTCGAGATAAGCTCGGGGAGAGAGGAAATATCCATCACGGTCTGGATGTAGCAGACCCATGTCTGGAGTCTCGACTGCTGGGGCAATTTCACCGACAGTGGCCCCCAGATAGTGTTTGCCCAAATATTGCAGCATTGAGACTATGTTTTCGGACCCTCCGGCATTCCAATAGCCATAAATAGTCAGCCAATTGCGCAAATCTTGCAGCTTTTTAATGGGTAAATACTTTAGTAGCTTCGGTCCTATTTTGAGAAAGCTTAGGTATCCTGCCAAGCGATCTTCTTCCTTGCTGCTGCCAAACTTATTCAAAATAAACCGTACCGGCCCAGGCATGCCTTGAGGCGTTGCACCCAGTGAAAACTTCCCCAGCTGGGTTACTGCCATTAGCTCCAAAGCCGATTCGAAGATTAAGCGAACGGGTATTGCCTTAACTCGCTCTTTGAGCCAAAGCACGCGATCGTAGTCAAAAATAAGACTGGCGAATAGGGCGTCTGCTCCTTCTAGGGCTGCGGCGACTGCGTCTGGGGCGGAATCGAGGTCGCGATCGCAAAACACGGCTACGTCCAGATCGGGGCAGTGCTCGCGCGCGATCGCCGCAGCCTGACGATACAGCTCGGCGTTAAAGGCTTCGAAGCCGGCAATCAAGACAATGCGGCGTGCCATAGCGGTTTCTACGGTAAGAAGAATATGTCTAGATCGTAATCGCCCGTACCGCAACAAAGTCTGCAGAATTGAAAGTTACAGACTTTGTCTATTTCTGACTTTCGTAAATGCAAAGTTTGAGTCTGACAGACTTCCAGAAACTGTCAGACTCAAACACGATTTAGCTAGCAGAAGCCCGGTAATGCGACTACGGGGGCGAACTCAATCCGCCGCGCGGCCGCCGACAGTCGCCTCGCGCAGACGCAAGCTGGGGCCGCCACAGCCGACGGGCAACCCACTCTGGCCCCCCTTGCCACAGCCGCCAGACTCATCCCAGAAAAAGTCATTACCAATCGCTTCGATCGCCGCGAGGGTCTTAAACACGTTGCCCGAGAGGGTCACATCTCGGACCGGCTCGGCCAACTGGCCCTTGCGAATCCGCCAAGCCTCCCCGGCACTAAAGGTAAACATCTCGCCGTTGGTCATGCCCCCCAACCAGTTACGAGCATAAATACCATCCTCAATGCCAGCAAATAGACTCCCTACGGGGGTCGTGCCGCGACCGATCCAAGTGTTGGTCATGCGCACGATTGGCGCGTACTCGTAGTCGAGGCAGCGGGCGTTTCCGGTGGGAGCCTCGCCGAGCTTGCCTGCCGTTTCGCGCGAGTGCAGGCGACCGACCAAGACACCATCCCGAATGAGCTGGGTGGTAGTCGCAGGGGTGCCTTCGTCATCGAAGTGGTAGCTGCCGCGATGGCCGGCAGGGGCAGCACCATCAAAAATCTGTAGCTCCGGCGGCCCGAAGCGGCGGCCCAGGCTCATGGCCTCCAACAAATCTGGGTTCTCGTAGGCCATATCAGCCTCGGAAAGGTGCCCGAACGCTTCGTGGACGAATAGACCCGTCAAAATGGGGTCGATGACGACCGGATAAACCCCGGCGGTAACCACAGGCATCTCCAAGGCGGCAATCGCACGCTCGGCGGCGCTCCGCACCTGCGCGTCGAGATTGCGAAAATCATCGAAGCCCCGGCGAGAACCCATGGTTTCTCGGCCGGTCTGCACCACATCGCCCGCCCGGGCCGTCGCCGCAAACCGGGCTTCGAGATCGACCCAAGACTGCAGCAGGAGCGTGCCATCAGAGGTGGCAATTGCCACGCGCTGGGCCTCGTCGCTGTAGCGCACTGAGGTGGTACTCAGGCGACCGTTGCCTGCTTCTCGCAAGATTTGGTTGTACCGATCGCAGAGGGCCTTTTTCTCGGCGATGGCAATCTCCTGAGGATCGGCCGGCAAAACAAACTCTCCTACCACCGGCTCGACCGGAGCGAGGACCGTTTCCTCCGAGCCCACTAGCTTGGCAGCAGCGATGGCCGCTTCAATGCGATCGGCGAGTTCGTCGAGATCCGAGAAGGTGGCAAAGCCCCACCCCCCTTTGTGGCAAGCCCGGACGTTGCCCCCACAGGCCAGGGTTTGGCTGAGGGTCTCGACGCGGTCTTTACGCAGCAAAATATGAGTGCTGTCCGATTCTTCCCAGCGCAGGCACAGATAATCGACGCGGTCGCGATAGCGGGCCATCAGCTCGGACAGGCGGTTGCGGGGGTCGGTTGGCAGCATTGTTAGTTTTCGTCGAGGGGTCCGGGCAGGGTCAGAATTTCAACGCCCTCATTAGTGACAGCGATCGTGTGCTCGAACTGGGCCGAGAGCTTGCGATCTTTGGTCAGGGCAGTCCAGCCATCCGCTTGCATTTCGGCTTCGTAGGTGCCTTCGTTGATCATCGGCTCGATGGTGAAGACCATCCCCGCCCGCAGCTTGAGACCTTTACCGCGCGTTCCATAGTGAGGCACCTGCGGGGCCGTGTGGAACTTGCGCCCGATGCCGTGGCCGACGAAATCTCGCACCACCGAAAAGCCCCGAGCTTCGGCATATTCTTGGATGGCCGCACCAATATCGCCCAGGCGAGCGCCCGGCTTGACTTCGGCAATACCCAGGCGGAGGCATTCTTGGGTGGTTTCGACGAGCTTGCGCGCTAGCGGCGAAGGCTCTCCGACGAAGAAGGTACGGGAGCTATCGCCATGGTATCCATCTAAAATTGGTGTGACATCGATGTTGATGATGTCACCTTCTTGCAGGATCTCCTTCGCTTTGGGGATACCGTGACAGATAACTTCGTTAATACTGGTACAAATCGATTTGGGGAAATCCATGACAGTCCCGGAGTAACCGAGAGGAGCGCTCGTCGCGCCATGAGCCCGAGTCCAGCGCTCGGCTTCGTCATTGAGTTCCAGGGTAGAAACCCCTGGTCGCACCATCGGCGCGAGACGATCCAGCAAAGCTGCTGCTAGGCGTCCGGCGCGGCGCATCTTGGCGATTTCGCGGCTCGATAGCAAAACGATTGTTTCGGTTCCCATTCGGCTTCTCGGGTTGTTTGACGGTTGTTGTTACTAATTATTGTGTAAGGAAGCCCGCAGCAGCGGTGTTAAGGTGTGCCTGTGGATTTGCTCTCATCTGCTGCGCCCGCTCGGGGCGCGACTGCCCGACCGACCGATGCCTACGACCTTGAGGTCCGCCCGCTGCGGCGTCAAGACATACCGGCGATCGCCGAGACGATCGTGACTGGCTTCCACGATACCAATCGCTGGTGGTCTTTTTTCTGGAATCCCCTTCTAGCTCTCGGGGTCCGAGAAGATTTGCAAGCCCAGCTCAAGTCCGGAAACTGCGAGCGGGCCTGCCTGGTGGCCGTGGCCAGATTTCCCAGCACGCGTGCGGAGATCGTCGTGGGGACCATCGAGCTGTCCCTGCGCCGCGATTGGTTGCGATCGCCGAGTGTTTCGACTTATCTTTCCAACTTGACCGTGCAGCCCTATTACCGCCGCCGGGGCATCGCCCGCCGACTGTTGCGAGCCAGCGAGCGGTTCGCTCGCGATTGGGGGACCTGGAATTTGAGCCTGCATGTGATGGAAGACAACCAAGCCGCACGCCAGCTCTACAAGGCCCACGGCTACGACCTACAGCGCGTCGAGATGGATTGGAGTGCCCTGTGGGGCACGCCTCGTCGCCTACTTTTGGGTAAAGCCCTCTAGGGGGTCTGCCGAGTTACTACCGCGCGAGTCCGTCGATCAAACAGTGGCAGGTTGCCCGAGCCCGTTGCGATCGCTGCTGCATCTCCTCGGGGGTCTCGGCAGCGGCAATCCAAATGGCCGCATCTACCATTGCCCCATTGAGCAACCGCGCCAAGACTTCCGTATCGACCTCGCGGAACACTTTTGCTGCCACCAGCGTGGCGATCGCCTTTGCGATGGGGGCAGCCGTAGTTTCGGCATCGATCTGGCGGAGGCGCTCGCCCAAGACAGCAGGCGCATCTCGGTACACGATCTGCTGCGTTTCTGGTTGGGTCGCTAGCTCCATGTGGCGGCTGCAACAGGCTTTAAAGCTCTCAAGAGAGGGCGCGCGCGACTTCCAAACCTGGGCGACATCTGCCTCCGTTTCTCGGACGATCTGACGGACGACAGCCTCGAGCAGACCTTCCTTGCCGTTGAAATGGTGGTACAGGGCACCACGGGTCAAGCCGACGTCCGTGCAGAGCTGCTCTGTCGAAGTATGGGCGTAGCCGCGATCGCCCATCTGCGCTCGCGCGGCTGCAATCAAGGCGGCAACCGTCTCCGTGCTACGCTCGGCTTGCCGTCGTCCCATATCTACTCCCTCATCTGTTGACATACATGGTGTATGTTTCCTAAACTCGCAGGCATACATACAAAATGTATGTTATTTGAAATCCTGCCCGCTTGGCGACCTCTGAATCATTGCCTTGAGGAGGCTGCAAAGTACGGCTCGCAACACGTGCTGGAGGAACCTTGGATGTCAACGCAATTGAGACGGACGCGAGGCTTGGCAATTACCGCCGCCGCTTTGAGCTTCGCAGGGGTCGCTTGGGTGGGCGCGAGCTGGCGCGGCGTTCGCAATCCTAGCGCTGTCGAAGCAGCCGAGTCGGAGGTGATGCTCGTGAAGGTGCTCGGAGTCGAGCGGGCAAACACCTACACCCTGCGGCGGGAATACACGGGCGAAGTGGCAGCCCTGCGGGCCAGCGAGCTGGGGTTCGAGCGCGAAGGGAAATTGGTGTGGCTCGGGGCCGATCGCGGTGATGTCGTGGCTGCCGGAACGGTCCTCGCTCGCCTGGACTCGCGCCGCCTGGCAGCCCAACGGCAGCAGCTCGTGGCCCAACGGGAGCGAGCCGTGGCCCAGTTGCAGGAGCTGCAAACCGGGCCGCGCCAGGAAGACATTGCTGCTGCCGAAGCAGAGGTCCGCGACTTCGACGACCAAATCGCCCTCGACGAAATTCGCAGCGCGCGGCGGCAATACCTCCACCAAGAAGGCGCGATTTCCCGCGAGCAGTTTGACGAGGTGGCCTACCGCTTGGATGCGCTGCGCGATCGCCGCGATGCGGCCCGAGAGCGCCTGCAGGAGCTGCTCAATGGCACTCGCACCGAGCAAGTCGCCGCCCAAGCTGCCACCGTGCGAGAACTAGACGCTGCCATCGCCGGGGTCGATGTAGACCTCGACAAAAGCGTGCTGCGGGCCCCCTTTGCCGGAGCAATTGCCGCGCGCTTCTTCGATGAAGGCGCGGTGGTGGGGTCCGGTCGAGCCACATTCCGCCTGATCGAGCAGCAGCGCCCGGAAGTAGAAATTGGGATTCCGGCCGACCGGGCGGGATCGCTCCCAGAGTCGGGAAAGATCTTCATCGGCGATCGCACCTACAGGGCCCAGCTCAAGGCACTGCTACCGGAAGTCGATCCTGCCACGCGCACGCGGGCGGCAATTTTCGAACTCGATGTCCGGCCCGGTGCCGTTGCCCCCGGTGAAATCGCGCGCCTAGAGGTCGTGCAAGCGAATCTCACTGAGGGCTTCTGGCTGCCGATGGCAGCCCTGGTGCGAGGCGATCGCGGGCTGTGGGCGGCCTACGGGGTAGTGCCTGGCGAGGAGGCCTTCTACGTATTAGAGCGCCGCGACCTCGAGATTCTGCACGCCGAGGGCGATCGCGTGTTGGTGCGCGGCACTTTACAAGCCGGCGATCTCATCGTCGCCGATGGGGCGCAGCGGGTCGTGCCGGGCCAGCGCGTGCGCTGGACTGAGTAATACCGATTCTCTTGATTTCGCGCTCCGGTTTTACGACAGAAAAAATAAAGCAATCGATTGCAAAACTTCAAAAGAGGGATTTTGCCATGTTTAGTGCGTTCTACCGCAACTATCGCCTGCTAATTGTGAGCGTGCTCCTCATTGTTGTTTGGGGCCTGTCAGCATTTTTTACGTTGCCGCGCCTCGAAGATCCCGAACTCACCTCACGATCGGCAATCGTCTCCACGTTTTTGCCCGGTGCCGATGCCACGCGTGTAGAAGCCCTCGTCACCGAAAAAATCGAAGCCGAACTTGCAGAAATCCCTGAAATTGAGACCTACGAATCCGTGTCCCGTGCTGGGTCTTCGATTATCAGTATCGAACTCTTCGAGCGCATCACTGGCGCAGCCGTCGATCGCATCTGGAGTGAGGTTCGCGATAAACTCGACGAGGCGGCGGTCGAGCTGCCTGCCGATGCCACAGAGCCCGAACTCGAAGTCACCGACGTGCGGGCCTACGCTTCGATTGTTGCCCTCAACTGGACCCAAGACGACACCCCGAGCTACGCCATTCTGCAGCGCAGCGCCGAGCGCCTGCAGGATATTCTCGAAGCGATTCCGGGCACCGAAGAAGTCGAACTCTTCGGTGAGTTTGATGAAGAAATTACCGTTGCGGTCGATTCCGAGCGCCTTGCCACTCTCGATCTCACCCCTCAAGCTGTAGCAGCCCAAATTCGCCAAAGCGATGCCAAAATTGGCGCGGGTCAACTGCGCGGCAATAGCAGCGACCTGCTCCTAGAAATCGATTCCGAGCTAGACACCTTAGCGCGCATTCGCCAAATCCCAATTCAGACTGGCGATAGCGGTCAATTTGCTCGCGTCGGTGATGTTGCCACGGTCAAAAAAGGCATTGCCGACCCGCCTGTAGAGCTTGCCATTGTTGGGGGCAAACCCGCGATCGCCCTAGCTACTTTTGTCGAAACAAACTATCGCTTAGACATCTGGGCCAAACAAGCCGAAAATGCTTTCGCACAATTTCGCCAAGAGCTGCCGCGTGGCCTGGACTTGGTGGAAATTTTGAATCAAAGCCGCTACGTCGAAACGCGCCTGCAGGAGTTGATTGTTAACCTCACCATCAGTGCCCTGCTGACCTTTGGCATCACGTTACTCATGATGGGCTGGCGCGCGGCAGTTGCCATTGGCTTGGCCTTGCCCCTCTCCACAGCGTTGGTCTTGGGCTGGATGCAATTGCTGGGTATTCCCCTGCACCAGATGTCCGTAACCGGCTCGATTGTTGCGTTGGGGTTGCTTGTCGATACTGCAATTGTCGTCGTTGATGAGTTGGGCCATCGCCTCGATACTGGCGCAGCGCCAGTCGCGGCCCTACAGGAGACGATTTCGCATCTGGGGGTGCCCTTGCTAGGCTCGACGCTGACGACCGTTTTGGGCTTCTTGCCCATTGCCCTGCTACCGGGCGGTTCGGGTGAGTTTGTCGGTACCATCGGCACCAGCGTCATCCTGGCTGTCACGGCCTCGCTGCTACTGTCGATGACGATTATTCCGACCGTCGCCGCGCGCTTGCACGATCGCCGACCCGACCAATCCGACCGTCGCGATCGCTGGCTATCGTACGCCTGGTGGCGCGACGGCATTCGCCTCCCCTGGCTCGGCAGGCTCTTCGAGCGATCGCTGCGGGGCATCTTGGCTTGGCCTCTGCTGGGGGCGGCTTTGGCCCTGGTCTTACCCGTTATTGGCTTTGTTGGCGTCTCCCACCTGCCGGAGCAATTTTTTCCACCCACCGATCGCGACCAAATTCAAGTCGAGCTGGAGTTGCCGGCATCGGCCTCTTTGCAGCGCACTCAAAATTTTACCGAGCGGGCCCGCGAGCTAGTTCGGGCTCACCCGGAGGCGATCGACGTGCAGTGGTTTTTGGGTCGCAACGCCCCGCGCTTTTATTACAACCTCACCGGCGGCCGAGAGCGGTACTCTAACTACGCCCAGGGCATCGTTCGACTTGATGGCCCCAGCACCCCCACGTTGGTGCGCGCCCTGCAAGCCGATCTCGATGCTGCCTTACCCGAGGCCCGAGCCGTGGTGCGCCAGCTCGAGCAAGGGCCGCCATTTGCTGCTCCGGTTGAGTTGCGGCTCTTCGGACCCGACCTCGAGCGCCTGCAGGCCCTCGGTGAAGAAGCGCGTGGGGCGCTGATTGCCGTTCCGAGTGTCGTTCACAGTCGCGACAGCCTCAGCGAAGTTCTGCCCCAACTCAACTGGGCCCTCAGTGAAGTTGAAGCTCGCCGGGCCGGACTCGACTATGCCGAGATTTCTACCCAATTGGCAGGCAATCTCGATGGCAACCTGGGCGGCTCGATCCTTGAAGACACCGAAGAATTACCCGTGCGCGTGCGCCTGGCCGATCGCTCCCGCCTCGATGCCATCGCCAGCCTAGACTTAGTCGCCGGCGATCGCCGCATTCCCCTCTCAGCCTTGGGTGAGGTGAGCGTCGAACCAGAAATCGCCACCATTTCCCGGCGCAACGGCCAGCGCTTCAACCTGGTGCAGGGTTATTTGCAAGCGGGGATCTTACCCGCCACTGCCCTCGAGCAATTTCAAGCCAATCTGCGCGATCGCGGCTTCCAGCTGCCGCCTGGCTATCGCCAGGAGGTCGGCGGCGAGGCAGACGAGCAGGCATCGGCTGTCTCGGGCCTGCTGGGGGCGGTGCCCGTATTAGTGGTGCTGATGGCCGCGACGCTCATTCTCGCCCTCGATTCTTTTGGGCTCGCGGGCATCATTGCCTTGGTGGCTGTTGGGGCCATCGGTTTGGGATTCCTGGCGATTGGTGTTTTCGGGTATCCCTTTGGCTTCATGGGTATCGTCGGCACCTTTGGGTTGGTGGGGGTAGCCGTGAATGATGCTGTGGTGGTCTTGGCAGCTCTCAAAGAAAGCCCGGCTGCCAGCCGAGGCGATCGCGCGGCCATTGCGGCGGTGGTTCTGCAGTCGAGCCGTCACGTTGTGGCAACAACTCTGACAACGGTAGCGGGATTCATGCCCCTGATCCTGGGTGGGGGTGGCTTTTGGCCGCCCTTGGCAGTCGCGATCGCAGGCGGAATTGGCGGGGCGACGCTGCTGGCATTATATTTTGTCCCGGCGACGTTTTTGGCCTTTGTTCGCAGCCGCCCCAGTCGGCAATTGCCGAGCTTGCTTGTTGCACCAGCTCGAGAGAGGGGGGTTTGAGAGTGCTTTTTGCTTTTGTGGGGTGCCTTTTGGCGGGGCCGCGCGTCCTGTTTTTACTTTGGCAGTAACTGCGCGCTTTCCAAACACCGCAGCCAGAAGATATGGCAAGAGTTCCTCGGTAACCTTCAATGCTTGGTTTAGCTTGCGCTGCCATAGCACTCCCACGGTGGAATAGGCTGAAACTGTTCGAGGAGAAAATCGATCGTGACGCGAACTTTCGGTGCAACGATCCGGCGACTGGGATAGAGGATCCAGAGGGCAACTTCCGCGACCAGCGGAAATTCCGGCAGCACCTCGACAAGAAGTCCGGATTTCAAGCTTTCACTAGCATTCCAGAGTGACTTTATCCCAATACCCATCCCGCGCTCGATCGCTTTGCGCATTGCTTCGCCATCATTAATGACGAACGAGTGGGGAACGCTAACGACCCGTCCATTGGCAAACTTCCACTGGGTACCGTCGGTAAGGCTGACACACCGATGCTCTGTGAGGTCGTCAGGTCTGGTGGGAATGCCGTGCCGTTCGAGATAGGCAGGAGCGGCAACGAGAAGACGGCGATCGGAGGCGAGCTTGCGCGCAATGAGGCGACTATCGTCCAAACGGGCA
The DNA here is from genome assembly GCA_964435975.1 of uncultured bacterium. Lineage (GTDB taxonomy): Bacteria > Cyanobacteriota > Cyanobacteriia > Cyanobacteriales > Rubidibacteraceae > CAYTBI01. The sequence continues at coordinate 3,735 of CAYTBI010000070.1, read as the reverse complement.
TTCCGGATAATGAGGTCGTAAGCACCTTCGACGACATCGAGAACTTCATCGGATAGTCGTAAGTCGAGGTCGATACGCGGGTAGCGTGCCTGGAACTCAGCTAAGACTGGAATCATGTACATCCGTCCGAAGGAGCCGGGCATGGTCATTCTTAGCGAACCCCGCGCCTCCGCTCCCTGGCCCCTAACTGCAGTTAGCCCGGTTTCTAGCGTCTCGATAACTTGTTGGGCATAAGGAAGAAACGCCTCGCCATCTGTCGTCAGCGAGACGGCTCGGGTCGTTCTGTTGAATAGACGGAATCCAACGGTTTCTTCGAGTTTGGCAAGACGGGCACTCGCACTCGCAGGCGACAGCGAGAGGTCTTGCGCCGCTGCCGAGACGCCGCCAAGTTCTGCAATTCTCAGGAACAAGCGGAGCGATAGAATATCCATTTATCAAAAATATCCGAATTGTCATTTCGCTACAAGCCCGATAATCTTTTTTCTACGAATGGCTATCATGCTCGTAACGTTCCTGACGGATTGAAAGGAGGCATCGGGATGAAAGCGATTGGTTACGCGGATGCGGGTCCAATTTCAGCAGAAAACGCTCTCACCGCCTTTGAAACAGACATGCCGCAGCCCGGCCCGAACGACCTGCTTGTGGAAGTGCGGGGAATTTCCGTCAATCCAGTCGATGTCAAACTGCGCGCCAGCGCTCAACCCGATGCTGGGCCTCGCATCCTTGGCTTCGACGCTGCCGGGATTGTGCAAGAAGTCGGCTCGGAGGTGACGCGGTTCCGACCCGGCGACGCGGTATTCTACGCAGGCGATGTCACCCGCCCAGGAACCAATGCCCAGCTTCACGCGGTTGACGAGCGCATCGTCGGTCGCAAGCCAGCATCTCTCGGTTTTGCAGAAGCTGCCGGAATGCCTCTGACGACCATCACAGCTTGGGAAATCCTGTTCGATAGCTTCGGATTTAAGGAGGGCGATGGAACTGGCGAAGCACTGCTTGTCATTGGCGGCGCTGGCGGCGTGGGATCGATTCTGATTCAGCTCGCGAAGCGGCTTACGAACCTAAACGTCATCGCAACGGCATCGCGCGACGATACGCGCGCCTGGGTCGACAAGATGGGTGCCGATCGCATTATCAATCATCGCAATCCCCTGGACGAAGAGCTGAAGGTGCTAGGTATTGCACCGCGATACGTGGCTTCACTCACGCACACGGACAAGCATTTCGCATCCGTCATCGAGCTAATCAAACCGCGCGGCCACATTGCACTCATCGACGACCCCGAAACCCTTGATGTCTTGCCTCTCAAGAGTAAAGCAATCTCTTTGAGCTGGGAGTTTATGTTTACCCGGCCAATGTTCGAGACAGAAGACATGGACGTACAGCACCAGCTACTAAACAGAGTTTCCGAGCTTCTAGATAAGGGCACGCTGGTCTCGACCGTCAACAATCATGGTGGTGTTTTGAGCATAGAAAATCTGCGCGCCGCGCACGAGCTACAAGAGAGTGGCAAGGCGATTGGCAAAACTGTATTGGACGGTCTTGCTGTGGAATGAAGTCGAGCGCAACAGAACACCCTGCCAGGTACGGTACTTCAAAAATGAAAAACATGAGAACGTTTCTATTACTCACGCTTGCGCTCGCCGTTTTTGCCTGCACCAGCTCGCAGGTCGTATCCCCAGCAGACGAGCCAACCTCCAAGGCTGTCTTGATATCCGAAGTCGAGTGGTCGCCGCTCAACCCCGCTCGCGGTGACAACAGCCCGAGGGCTGGGACTCTTTGGGGCGATCGCAGGGACTCCGGGGCGTCAGGCTTCCTTGTTCGGTTTGTAGATGGCTTCTCATCACCGCCTCATATTCACAATGTCACTTACCGTGGAGTGGTTATTAGTGGCCTCATTCATAATGACGATCCGGGTGCTGAGAAGATGTGGCTACCACCAGGTTCTTTCTGGACGCAGCCAGCCGGAGAAGTCCACATTACCGCTGCCGACGCTAATAGCAACTTGGCGTACATAGAAATTGAGGAAGGACCATATCTCGTTCTTCCTAGTGAGGAGGCATTTGATAATGGTGAAAGGCCGGTCAACGTCGATGAGTCAAACCTTGTGTGGCTAGACGCCTCAAACATCGCTTGGATCGATCGGACCGGCGAGCCTTCCTCTGCTAATAACCCTGAGATCGCCTTCCTGTGGGGTAACCCACAAGACGATGAGTTAAACGGAACCTTTCTCAAACTGCCGACCGGATTTACTGGTGAAATTCATAGCCACGGCTCGGCATTCCGTGCTGTCGTAATTCAGGGCCAAGCCGGTCATTCTCTGTCGGGTGAAATCGACGTCAAGACCTTACAGCCGGGTAGCTATTTCGGTTCGGAAGGAGAGACGGTGCATCAGGTCTCCTGCGAAACGGGAGAGGAATGCATCATTTATGTCCGTACTGAGGGCGAGTTTGATGTCGTTCCGGCGTAGCCCGATCGGTTAAGCCGGGAAGCCCCAATCAAATCGAGAGTTATCCTTACTTCGTTCACTACAGGATATTCCGACGAATTTCGGTCGTTTCAGCCCACGACAAATTAAGCTTTTAATCCATAGTGAATAAAGAGGGAAGTGAATAAAGAGGGGTTATTCCAAGTTTACGGCATCCCAATCGTCTATGCTGCAGAAGCCTTCGCACGAGCGGATGCCCAGGCTCGTCTCCCGCGTGTCTTCACCAACTTCTACACTCTCCAGCGTCGCGCCCTCTTGCCGGATCTGCTTCCCAGACTGGCAAGCATTGAGCAAACAAATCGGAATCTGCTTGCCAATCAGCAACTTTGCCAGCTCCGAGGCCTCCACTGGGTCGGATTTGCCTTTTTCTTCGCCCTCAAGGAATAAAAAAGCCCTCACACCCTCATAGGGCTCGATATCCGAGCGGCCATAGCGAGCTTGGTACAAAAACCGATTGGCCTCTACTCCTTTTTCAAATTGTTCGTGCCGCAGCAGCGCCCCATGAGCGTCGAAGTGAATGATGTGATAGTAGCCTTCCGGTTTGTCGTCGAGATGTTTCGAGAGGGCCTCGTAGGTCCCCGGCCGTAGCAAATCGACGTTTACTTTGAGCTGGGCATTACGAATAGCCTCAATGAGAGGCCGCGAAATCGTCCGGTAGCCCACATCATCTTCTTCGCCTGGGCGTGCCGTCACCACCAGCACATTAATCGTCGGCGCGGGTCGCACCGTCACCGGAGTAGTTGTCGTGCTGGTTTTACGAGCGATCGCGCAGTCGAGCGCCAGCGATCGCCCCAGCTCCGGATCGCGAATGGCCTCCCAATGCAAAGCCTGAAACTCGGGCGTCTTGCTCGCAATTTCGATTTGCAGCGCGCTCAGCGGATCGCGCACCTGGCAATACTGAGCGTAGGCTCTAGCGTTCGACTCAAACACCTGCTCGAACAAGCTCGCCCCGTAGGCCTCGATGCTTTTGGCCGCCCGCTCGGCAATAACCCGACCCGAAAATGGCGTCCGCAGCCACCCCTCAAAATACCACTCCAGCTCGCGCTCTTGCTGGGGCGAAAAAGGATCCCGGACCTCGATTTCCCAAGGCCCCGCTCCACCAATTGTCAGCGTGGCCGTAAATCCCGAGTCTGTCTGCTGCTCTTCGCGAATGGTGATAAGCGTCATGGGTCAGGCGCGTGGGCAGTTACCCCTAATACCAATTCTCTTGGTCTCCGCTACAGATCGTCCAAGCTCTGTAACCCCTGCAG
>CAYTBI010000069.1:0-18846 GCA_964435975.1 uncultured bacterium | reverse complement strand
AATCAAAAACAAATCCAGCTCAAGGGCCACGCCATCGAGTGCCGGATCAACGCCGAAGCCCCCGATCGCGATTTCCGGCCCCAGCCGGGGCGCATCAGCGCCTACTTGCCCCCAGGCGGCCCCGGAGTTCGCATCGACTCCCACGTTTATCCCGATTACGAAATCCCGCCCTACTACGACTCCCTCATTGGCAAGCTCATCGTTTGGGGTCCCGATCGCGAGACGGCTATCTTGCGCATGAAGCGCGCCCTGCGCGAATGTGCGATTACCGGCGTGAAAACAACGATTGATTTTCACCAGCGCATTCTGGAAAACCCAGCATTTTTAGCCGGAGAGGTCTATACCAACTTCATTGCCCAGCACATGAGCGGCGATCGCACCTAGAGCCTCTAAAGCCTGCGTGCGAGTAGCACTTGGCGCATGACATCCACGGGAGCGGGCTGCTGCACCCAAATCGATAGGGCCGCCGCCCCCTGCTGCACCAGCATCTCTAAGCCATCAATTGCTTTTGCCCCGCGCCCGCAAGCCTGCTGCAAAAATCGCGTCGGCCGGGGCGTGTAGATGAGATCGTAGGCAATCGCACCTGCTGGCAGACGCTCCCACAGCTCGTCTGCCACCGGCGATCGCGCGATGTCGGGGTGCATGCCCACGGGCGTGGTGTTAACCAAAAGTCGTGCGGTCTCGAGCAGCGCGGGCAGAGCCTCCCAAGGATGGGTCTCAATGCGGTCGGCCAAGGGGGTCTCGACCCAACTAGCCCGAAAGCGATCTAGCTTGGTGCGATCGCGCCCCAGGACGCGCACGCGATTGCACCCGAGCTGCACGCACCCCACAACGACGGCACGCGCGGCGCCGCCGCATCCGAGCACCAGGGGCTGCATCTGGGCCCAGTCGCAGCGAAGGGCCTGCAGCGGTGCGATAAATCCAGCCACGTCAGTGTTGGTGCCATGCCAGCCTGCAGGCCCCCGCCAAACCGTGTTGGCAGCCCCCACCAGCCGTGCCTCTGGGGAAACTTCGCTCAAAAAAGCCACGATTGCTTGTTTGTGAGGAATCGTCACGTTGAAACCCACCGCGCCGATGGCGGCAAACCCGCCGATGGCCGCCTCTAGGGCTTCCGGGGCAATCTCGAAGGGCAAATAAGCATAATCGAGACCCAACGTCGCGATCGCGGCATTGTGCATGGCCGGGGAGAGGGTATGGGCAATCGGGCAGCCGATAACCCCAAGAAGACGCGTTTTCCCGGAAATTTCGGGCATATTAGTGCTTTGGGACTACCTAGGGGTGTGCTCTGGACCATTGTGTGTCAAGATCGTAAGCAACATTTCTCACCTGTAGATTTCTTTAAGAGCGTATAGATGGCATGAACGATTTTTCCCGCATTCCCCGTCGCCTCCTGGTCACCGGTGGTGCCGGTTTCATCGGCTCGAACTTCGTTCACTACTGGGCGAGCGCCTATCGAGACGATCGCATCGTTGTCCTCGACGCCCTCACCTACGCGGGCAACCGCAGCAACCTCGCTCCCCTCGATGACAATCCCCACATCCGCTTTGTCGAAGGGGACATTTGCGATCGCCCCTTAGTCGATGCCCTCCTCCGAGAAGAGCGCCTCGACACCATCGCCCATTTTGCGGCCGAATCCCACGTCGATCGCTCGATTCTGGCCCCAGATGCCTTCGTTCGCACCAACGTTATCGGCACCTTCACGCTGCTAGAAGCCTTTCGCCATAACTGGTCTTCCCTCGGAGAGGCCCGCGAGCGAGCGACCTTCTTGCATGTCTCCACCGACGAGGTTTATGGCAGCCTGGAGCCGAACGATCCGGCCTTCAGCGAAACGACGCCCTACGCGCCCAACAGTCCCTATTCGGCCTCGAAAGCGGGCAGCGACCATCTGGTGCGCGCCTACCATCACACCTACGGACTGCCGACGCGAATCACCAACTGCTCGAATAACTACGGCCCCTACCATTTCCCCGAAAAACTCATTCCCTTGATGGGTATCAATATTTTGCTCGGCAAAGCTTTGCCGGTTTACGGCGACGGCCAAAATATCCGCGATTGGCTCTATGTTGGCGATCATTGCAGCGCCCTCGACGCCGTCATCCATCGCGGCAAACCGGGTGAAACCTATAATGTCGGTGGCAATAACGAAGTTAAAAATATCGATCTCGTCTGCATGCTTTGCGACTTAATGGATGAGATGGCCCCTAATTTGCCCGTGACTCCGGCTCGCACGCTGATTTCATTCGTTAAAGACCGCCCCGGCCACGATCGCCGCTACGCCATCGATGCCACCAAGCTCAAAGCCGAGCTGGGCTGGGAGCCTGCGGTCACCGTTGCCGAAGGCTTGCGCAAAACAGTTCGATGGTATCTAGATAACAGAGAGTGGTGGGAACCGTTGCTCTCGCCAGAGTACCAAGAGTACTACAAGCAGGTTTATCAAAAATGATCCGCACCTGGCACTCTCGAGCGAGAGAAATCTCTCACCTGCTAAATCCTGATAGGCTAGGGTAATTGGCCCACCTCCTCGGGCCAATTGCTCTGTTGCCGACCTGCGAGCATTGGCAAAGGTCGAACATTACGAATATTCGGTCGGAACTTAAGGAGACTCTAGATGGCGAATGCAATCTTCAGTGCGACGAGCGATCGCTTCTTCGACGAGCTAGAAGCCTACGGTCGCCAGGAATTTAGCGGTCGCCTATCGCTCGGAGTCGGCAAGGCTTGCTGGCGCGTGTATCTGACTTTGGGGCGCTTGGCTTGGGTTGACGGGGGCATTCATCCCTGGCGTCGCTGGCACCGCCAAATCGATCGTCTGAAAACTCCCGAAGTCCGCACGGCCGCCGCTCGCCTTGAGAGTACTCACGCGAGCGGTTCCGAGAGCCCGGCTTATGCCATTCTGGTGGAGCTGCTCGAGCGCAAGAAGATCGAGCCGCAAGAAATTATCGCTATTTTGAAGGCTGCCGTGCGAGAGTGCTTGTTTGATGCCATCTGGGTGTTGGAAGGGCAAACAGAGTACGTGCTGACCGCAGACGCAAACGTGCGCCCATCATCGGCCTCGCCGGTGCCGCGCACGCTACTGCCGACGACCGGCGAATTGCGGGAATTGCTGCAACAGGAATGGGCTGGCTGGTGCGGGCGCGGCCTCAAAGATTGTCGGCCGAGTTGGGCTCCCGAGATCGCTCAACCCGAGCCCTTGAGGCTAAAAACCAACCCGGCAACTTACCAGATGCTAGAAACGCTTCTCGATGGCAAGCGGACCCTGCAAGATTTAGCCGTGGCCATGCAGCGCGACTTGGAGAGCCTGACGGCGATGCTGCAGCCCTATGCGCGTCGCGGCTGGATTGAGTGGAAAGAAGTCGGGGATGCCGCCGCCGGAGTATCTCCTGCAGCGGCGGGCGCGGCCGTCGAGGGCGTAGCGGACCTGCGAGCGGGGGCCGTGAAAACCATTGCTGCCGTTGATGACAGCCCCCAGGCCCTGAAACTCCTCGAAGGGGTGGCGGCCAAGAATAACCACACATTCATCGGGATCGCCGATGGCTTGAGTGCCCTGACGATTTTGCCCGAGCGGCGGCCGGACGTCATTTTTGTCGATGCCGTGATGCCGGTGATGAACGGCTACGAACTGTGCCAGAAGATTCGCCGCATCTCCTCGCTGCGAGATACACCCATCGTTTTGCTCTCGGGCAACCTCATCGACCAGGTGCGTGCCGTTTTGGCTGGCGCTGATGAGTGCATCACCAAACCCGCAACCCCAGAGCAGCTCGCCCAGGCCATGCGCCGCCATGCCTACAAAGAAGCCGCACCGGCCGCGAAGGTAAAGGCAGCGCCTCAGGCAAAGCCTAACGAGAAACTCCCAGCAGTTGCCTGCGTCGATGACTGCAACTTGACTCAAAACATCATCAAAACCGTCGTCACCGGCCAGGGCTACCGCTTTCTGGGTATTGCTGGCAGCCTCGAGGCGATCGCGAGTTTGGTCGAATTTCAGCCCGACTTGATTTTGCTGGACCTCGTGATGCCCACTATGGATGGCTACGAGCTTTGCGAGCGCCTGCGGGAGTACGACGCCCTCAAAGAGACGCCCATTGTGATTTTTTCGGGCAACCCCATCGACCGCGCGCGCGCGACAGCTGCCGGGGTGACGGCTTATTTCAATAAGCCCCTCACCCCGAGCAAAATGAACCAAGTGCTCGCCTACCTCGATCGCTAAGCTGGCGCGAGTTTATTTGCAGCCTAGTGACTCGCGGGTACTGACGCCCGTGCGCGAGTTGGTGCCCTCAGCACTCGTGCAGAGCTTGCTGAGCTGGTAGCGGTCGATCGAGGCGTTGGAGAAATCAGCGCCGGCGATCTTGGTGTTCTTATCGAAAACTGATTGCAAAAAGAGCGCGTCGGTGAAGATCCCGTCGCTCAGGTCGGCCCCATTAAAGTTGCACAGATAAGCCAAGCCATTGGAGAAGTCAACGCCGCGCCAATTGGCCTCTTGCAAATCGGTGGCATTGAAGACCGCAAAACTCAAATTAGCCTCGCCAAAATCAGCACCCCGCAGGGTCTCGTTGGCAAACTCAGCTTCGCGCAGGTCTTGGCCGACGAAGTTGTTACCGGTCACTTTCACATCATCAAAAGAGCGGACGGCCGCAGAGCTAGCAGCCCAGGCATCGAGAGGAGCGAGCAAAAGCGCGATCGCGCCGCAGAAGCCGAGGCAAAACACAAAGCAAGATTGCAGAAAAGTTTTCATGGGTCTGGTTGGGGGAGATCGTGCCGCTAGCAGCTTAGCACCCGAACCTCCGTCAACCGAACCGATGCGCCGGCCAAAGGTCGGTCCAGCAGTACCCCAACTCGGCTACCATCTCGCGCAGCAACGGCAAGCTCAAGCCAATGACATTACTGTGGCAGCCCTCGATTTTCTCGATGAAGGCAGCGCCCAAGCCTTCGAGGGCAAAGCTGCCGGCACAGTTGAGGGGCTCGCCGCTGGCGGCATAGGCGGCGATTTCGCGATCGCTCAACTGGGCAAAATAGACCCGCGTGACGCCGTAGCGAACGACCTTGCAGCGGGCGGGCACATCGAGCAGGGCGTGGCCGGTGTAGAGGAGGCCGACGTTACCGCGCATCTGCTGCCAGCGCGCGATCGCAGCTTCTGGGGTCTCGGGCTTGCCAAAAATTTCACCGTCGAAGGCCAAGACCGAATCGCAGCCAAGGACGAGCCCATCGGGATATTTGGCTGCTACCACTTTGGCCTTGCTCTCGGCCAAAATCGAAACCAGCTCGGCCGGATCCTCGCACCGCACCGAAGCTTCATCAAAGTCGCTTTTACAGACAATGGGCTGCAACCCGGCGGTTTGCAAGAGCTTGCGCCGGGCCAGAGAGGCCGAAGCCAACACAAACTGCAGGCCGTCGGTGGGTTTTTGTTGGGGCATCGGGATTTTTTGGGGCTCTCGGCGAGGCTGCGCTCTCCCGTGGTAGACCTCTAGTAGACCTTAAAAGATTTCGCCATTGCCTGGAACATCTCCTGGCGCTGCTGCCAGCGGCGCTCGGTGGTAGAGACATTCAAGGTATAGAGGCGGCCGCGACCGATCGCGACGGTAGCAAGATTGTGGCGCTCGCTACCGCTCGGGAGCGTCACGGCATATTCGAGCTTATAGTAGGTTCGGTCTTTCGCTCTGCCTTCGGCAGCGTCTACCAGCTCGGCAACGCGCCCGGACTGCTCGGGGGCGATCGCAGTTTTCTGGAGTTCGTAGCCGACTTCGCTGGGGCTGCCGAGAGACTCGAGGGTGCGATCGCCGGGAACCTCATTAATGACGACCGTGACATTTTCGGTGGTGTCGATCAGATCGCGGAAGGCCACATCCACGCCAGATTCAGGATTATCGACGGCAACTTCAATCCAGCCGTTGGGATAGTAGAACTCGTAGCCGAGGGTGGCGTTGCTAAAAGGGACGAGGGACTCGATGCCGTTGGAGCAGCCAGCAGCACCCAGCAGCACCAGCAGTCCAATAAATAGCGTTCTCAACATGGGAATGGAGGGGATCGTCGTTTTGGGGGTTGGTCGGGTTTATTGTCCCACTTTACCCCGCCTCGCGCGAGCATCGGGGCGATCGGTGCGGTTTGGCAAAGCATTAGACGACTCGGCCCCCACAGGCTCGGATGGGCTCTTTATTCTGGCGAGATCGACTTTTTGTCGCTGGCACAATCTTTCCTAACGACTGCAAAAGATCTTTTGAGCGGTGGGGTCGATTCAATCTTTACAAAGTAAATTTTGTTGAATACATTGCAAAGAAAAAACCACTCCCAGCGTTAGGCTGAGGATAGGAATTAGGGAGGAATACTCATGGTCGCCACAGCTCGAGAGGCCCAAACTAACCTATCGAAAAATGATGCCTTCATTCTTTGGTTTGAGGATGTCGATATGAAAGATATCGGCTTAGTTGGCGGCAAAAACGCCTCCTTGGGTGAGGCCATCCGCCAACTCAGCGCGCGAGGCGTCCGCGTGCCGGGCGGGTTCGCACTCACCGCTCGGGCCTATCGATACTTCATTGAATCTGCCGACCTAGCAACACCGCTGCAGCAGCTCTTTGTCGATCTCGATGTCGAAGATACCGATCGCCTGCAAGCTTGCGGTCGCCAGGCCCGGGCGTTAATCCTCGAGGCCCCGTTCCCTGACGATCTCAAGGCGGCCATTGAGGTTGCCTACCAGCACTTGTGCGATCGCGCCGGGACCATTGATGTTGCCGTGCGCTCGAGCGCGACCGCCGAGGACCTGCCCGATGCAAGCTTTGCCGGCCAGCAAGAAACCTATCTCAATGTCTGCGGTCTAGCAGAAGTCTTGGTGGCCTCTCAGAAATGTTTTGCTTCGCTGTTTACCGATCGCGCCATTGCTTACCGGCAACACCACGGCTTCGACCATTTTGATGTCGCTCTTTCGGTTGGCATTCAAAAAATGGTGCGCTCGGACCTGGCAACCTCGGGCGTGATGTTCTCTCTCGATACGGAAACGGGCTTTCGGGATGCCGTGCTGATTACGGCGGCCTTTGGCTTAGGAGAAAACGTCGTCCAAGGCTCGGTCAACCCCGATGAATATTTGGTCTTCAAGCCCACCCTCGAAAAGGGCTTCCGGCCGATTTTGGACAAGCGCCTCGGCAGCAAAGAAATGAAGCTGATTTACGACCGTGGCGGTTCGAAATCTACTAAGAACGTTCCCGTTTCCCCAGCCCAACGCGGGCAATACTGCCTCGACGATACGGAAATTCTGCAGCTAGCCGCATGGGCGATCGCCATCGAGAAGCACTACTCCGAAGTGCGCGGCTGCTACACGCCAATGGACATTGAATGGGCCAAAGACGGCGTCACTGGCGAATTATTTGTCGTTCAAGCTCGCCCGGAAACCGTGCAGTCCCAGAAGGCCGCCAACGTCTTACAGAGCTATCACCTGCAAGAGCGCGGCACGGTGCTGGCCACGGGTCGCAATGTGGGTGCGGCCATCGGCCGAGGCCAGGCCCGCGTCATCGCCAGCGCTCGTGAAATGCATTTATTCCAAGCCGGCGAAGTGCTCGTTACCCAGCGCACCGACCCCGATTGGGAGCCCATCATGAAAAAAGCCAGCGCGATCGTCACCGATCGAGGCGGGCGCACCTGCCATGCAGCAATTATCGCGCGCGAGCACGGTATCCCCGCGATCGTCGGGACGGGCGACGGCACGAAGGTTATTCCCGACGGCCAACCCGTAACGGTCTCTTGTGCGGAAGGGGAAATGGGTTATGTCTACGAAGGTCTGTTGCCCTTTGAGGTCCGAGAAACCCATCTCGAGAACCTGCCACGGCCGCACACGCAAATTCTGATGAATATTGCCAATCCCGAGCGCGCGTTTTCGCTTGCCTCGCTGCCCTGTGACGGCGTGGGCTTGGCTCGGCTGGAATTTATCATTGCCAACCACATTCAGGCGCACCCGCTGGCTCTACTTCACTATGACGATCTAGCCGATGCCGTCGCTCGCGATAAGATTGCCAAGCTCACCTGCGGCTACGAAAACAAAGCTCAGTTTTTCGTCGATCGCCTGGCCCGAGGCGTCGGGACGATCGCCGCCGCGTTTTATCCCAAGCCGGTGGTGGTGCGGCTCTCGGATTTTAAATCCAACGAATACGCAAACCTCTTGGGCGGCCGTCAGTTCGAGCCCATCGAAGAAAACCCCATGCTCGGCTGGCGCGGTGCGGCGCGCTACTACGACCCCCTCTACCGCGAAGCGTTTGCCCTCGAGTGCCAGGGTCTTGTGAAAGTGCGCGATGAAATGGGCCTGACAAATGTCATTCCGATGATTCCGTTTTGTCGCACCCCCGAAGAAGGTCGCAAGGCGCTCGCCGAGATGACCGCGAGCGGCCTCGCGCGCGGCCAAAATGGCCTGGAGGTCTACGTCATGGCCGAGCTACCGAGCAATGTTATTTTGGCCGAAGCGTTTGCCGAAATTTTCGATGGCTTCTCCATCGGCTCGAACGACCTCACCCAGCTTGTCCTGGGGCTCGATCGCGACTCGGCTCTGGTCGCTCATTTGTTTGACGAGCGCAACGAAGGCGTGAAGCGCTTAATTAACTGCGTCATCCACGCCGCCAAAGCCAAGGGTCGCAAGATTGGCATCTGCGGCCAGGCTCCCAGCGATTATCCCGAATTCGCTCGGTTCTTGGTCGAGGCGGGCATCGACTCGATGAGCCTGAACCCCGACTCGGTGCTGCCCACTTTGGTGGCCGTGGCAGAATGCGAGGCCGAGCTAGCTTAACGTACTAGAAGGCGGAGATCGAGCCCTATCCGGCCAAAAACCAACGCGCGCCCTCAAACAAAAAATAACCCCCCGTAAGAATCAACGCCGTACTTCCCAGGCGAATGATGTTTTCAGAGTGTTGCAGCAGGGTTTTTGCTTGTTTCGCCATTGCCGCAAACAGGCTCGATAGGAAGATGACAATGGTATAGCCCAGGGCATAGCTCGCCATCGCCAGGGTCGCGAGGAGCTGCGATCCCGTTGAGGCGGCTGCAGTTAGAACTGCAAATAAAACCGGGCTGGCACAAGGGGAGCTAACCAAAGCAAAGGTCAAACCGACACCATAGGGACCGGCTTGGGCAAAGCGAAGGTTAACTGCAGGTAGGGGCAGCTTGACGATGCCCAGAAGGCTGAGGCCCATCACGGCCATAATGCAGCCGACGACCACATTAATATGTCCCCGATAGTCAATGGCGACTGCGCCCGCGAAAGAAGAGACCAAGCCAAATAAGCTAAGGATGGTGACCGCCCCTAGAACGAATAGCCCGGCTTTGACAAAAGCATCCCAGCGGGACTTGATATTGAGGGTGCCGATGTAACTTAAGTTGACCGGCAGCAATGCCAGAATGCACGGCGAGAGGCTAGCAATCAAGCCGCCCGTAAAGGCCAGGGGCAGTAGCACGAATGGGTTGGTATTGTCTTGGCGGTCGAACCATTTTTGGTAGCGATTGCCCACAAGGGAGATCGCACGCTCGATGCCATAGACGAGATCTGGGCCCAGCGTAATGGCAAAGATGAAAGCTAAGAGCGCGAGGCCTCCATACACGAGCCATTTGCGACGGAATCGGGGAAAAGGCCCGGCGGTCTTTGCTTCTCTGGTGCGATCGTCGGTGGGTGTCATTGGCTTTTCTGGCAGGGCAATTGGGGCAATGGTGAGGGCGCCGGCCGGTAAGTCGGGTTGCGCCCTCAGAATATACGTACCTAGACGAATCGCAAATTAATTCTGGGCGAGGGCGGTATCCAGAGTTTGCGTGTAGTCGTCAATGTTGGGGTTGTTTTTGTAGATTGCTAGGATGTCGCCAGTTGCAGGATCGACAATCGCAACGGTGCTGGTTTTACTCTTGGTTTCTGCCAAGAACTCGCTCAAGCCAAGCTCGGCTGCGAGGGCTTCGGTTTCTTCGACTGTGGTTTTGTTGGTGACATCTAGAACTACAAAATTCACCCTGTCGCCGTAGTCTTGGCGGAGCTGAGATAGCGTGCCTTCGATGTTTTTGCAGCCGGCGCACCAGGTGGCGAAAACATCAACCACAACGGGCTTGCCTTGCAAAGAATCGGCTAGGGGGCCGCCAACCGATTCCTGAGCTGCCGGTGCTTGAGCTGCCGGCGTGTCAGGCTCGGCTTGAGTGGCATTGGGCTCGGAGGGAGCGCAGGCCATCATGGTGCCGCCTAGCAGCGCGCCCAAAAGCAAAATAGTATGAATACGCATGGTAAAAAATCGCTCCAACTCGAACGGATGAGGCTTAGGCTCGCTTGTGCCATCGCCGATGCATTTTGTATACGAGCGAGCAGAGCAATCGGATCTAAAAAATCTAGACATTGGAGCCAACTTTGCAAAAACAGCGATCGCAGCAGGTCGCTCGAGCCACGACTCGGCTGCCAAGAACTCTAGCGACTGCAATTTTTACGGGCGGCCTCTGGCGGCAGAGCCGAGTGAGATCCAAATATCGATCTCGCTCGTATCTCTGGTGAAGTTTGAGGGGTCGTGATGAGTCTCGGTCGGCATCGATCGCTTGCGGCTGCAAGGGAGCCCGGAGTTGCAGCCCTGACAAATCTAGTGAAGATGCAGCACCTTGTGGATAGGTCGGACGCGGATTTAATGCAGGCTCTGCAGGCCGGGCACGCGAATGCGTTGGGAGCCCTTTACGATCGCCATGCTGGCACGGTCTTTGGGATAGCACTCAAGCTGCTGGGCAACTCAGAGGACGCTGAAGATCTCACGCAGGAGATTTTTTTGCAGCTTTGGCGCAAGCCAGGTGCCTACAAGGCCTCTCGGGGAGCCCTTCGCAGTTATTTGGCGACGCTGACGCGGTCGCGTGCGATCGATTTGCTGCGATCGCGCACCAGCACGACTAACGTTTTGCAGCGCTGGCGTCGGTTGTTTTTGGCGCGGGGCGCGGCTGATAGCTTGCTAGATGTCGCTTCGGGGGCCGAGCAGGCCCAAGCCGTTCGGACAGCCCTGGCCAAGCTCCCCAAACGACAGCAGGAAGTTTTATGGTTGCGGTTCTACGAGCGCTATAGCTTCTCTCAAATTGCCCGGCACCTAGATCTCCCCTTGGGGACGGTCAAAACCCGCTCCCGGCAGGGGTTACTAGCACTTCGGTCTCACATGCTCGCTGCGATGCCGCCGCACCCGCACCAATCGGAATCTGTAAATTACGAAAAGGGGGTTTAAATCTCATGCACTCTGATACTCGCCGACGGTTTGAGGAATTAGCAGCGGGGCTGGTACTTGGGAACTTAGATGCCAAGGAATTCCAAGAGCTCCAGCAGGCAATGGCCGCGCAAAGCATCACCACCGAGGATTTGGTGGCTCTAATACAGCTCGAAAATCACCTGCAGGAGGGCAGCGAGTTTCAAGAAGCTACGCCCCCCCCTGCAGGCCTGCGCTCCCAGATTTTGAAGGCAGCCACCACCAACCGTACCCGTCGTGGCAGCGACGATCGCCTCAAACAGCCCCGGAGACCTTCGTTTTGGCCGCTAGCTCTGGGTGGATGCGCCGTCGCCAGCGCGATCGGTCTGGCCATTAATAATGGGTCTTTGCGGCAGCAGCTCGCTCGCGCCGAGCGGCAGCAGGCACTTTGGGAGGGCGTCGCAACCCAGCCTAGCAGCAGCGATACAACCGCAAAGACAGCCTCTCCCAGCCTGCCGCTTGCCTTGGTGGCTACAACTCAGCAGGTTTTTGACGACCATCTCGCCGCGCTAGGCCGCGACCGAGGGCCAGCAGATTTCCCTTCGAACCGTTTGGATGCGGTGTGGGAGCACTTCCGTTCGGCAGGAGTGCTCTCGTCGCCGCCGCCATCGTTGGCCGTGAAGGAAGCCGAGCTCCTGGGAGGGAGTCCCTGCTGGTTCAAAGCCGCCCAAGGCGTCCGATTCAACTACGCACTACAGGAAGACAAAACCGTCTCTTTCTATCAGCTCAAACCCTCATCTGCAGCAAAGCTAACCGGTAAAGCAGGACCGGTATATGTCAATTCAGCCGATGGGACCAATATGGTTCTTTGGAGCGATGAGAACGTACTCTACGCAATCGTAGGCAGTCTGCCATTCCCGGCGCTGCAGCGGCTCGCTTCTGCACCCATCTGAACGTGAGTGCGGCAGACAAGGCACAACGGTTTACGAGCGCGATACCCGCGATCGCCTCAAAGCAATTCAGGATCCACGCCCAACGCTCGCAGGCGCTCGGCCAGGCGCTTCGCTTTCTCCTCGGCAAGGTCGGCACGCTGGCTCTCTCGCTCTACTTGCCGCCCCGTCGCAATCGCCTCCTCTTGAGGCGTCGGCACCAACTCTCCGTCCGGCGCGAAAAAGCGCAACTTACCTTCCCATACTCCCAAGAACAACTCGAGCTGCTGGCTCCACAACTGCCCTGCTTCGTTGGGTTGCAATGGCTCGTACCGACCGTCGACTAAATGGAACCCCTCAAACTCTCCGCTATCCGGGTCGAACCAAAAGTAGTCTGGCGTGCGGAAGATATTCTGATAAATCTCTTTTTTCAGATTGCGATCCGTGCTTGCTGTAGTGTCCGAGAGAATCTCCACGATGATGTTGGGATACTTGCCCGCTTCTTCCCAGACCACCCAACTTTTCCGGGGTCGTCGCTCCGTCTCGAGCACTACAAAAAAGTCCGGCCCGCGCACGTCCTCTGACTTCAGTTGCTGGGGGCTGTAGTAAATCGACAAGTTACCTGCTGCGAAATAATCGTTGCGACCCCGCCAGAGCCAATCGAGACAATTGAGCAACAGTATCATCTGCTGAAGGTGCAGGTAGGTTTCCAACTGCGGTTCGTCGCTGTAGGGGTCGCCGTCTGGAAAGATAACATCCGCAGCAACCCCAGGTGGAGATGGGCTCGATTCCTTCGCGATCGCCATGACCGTACTGTTAGAAGAGGGTGTGTCTATTCTAGGAGGCACCGGGCGAGCAGTTCTTAACCGATAGCCCGCGCGTGGGTCGGCGTCAAAAAATCAAATGAAGAATCTATCGATCTCTTGCTGGGCGCGGACGAGCCGCTCGGCCAAAAGGGCATTGATAAAGTGTGTAAAGGCAAAGGCCGTAGTCGGGCTCTCGCGTTGCATCCGCTCGAAGGCCATTCGCTCGAGGCGATAAAGCGTGCAGGCGCTATCAGCAATGGCAGACAGTTGGTAGCGCGCTCCCGTCAGAAATTCCAGCTCGCCAACAAAGGTGCCGGCCTGGAGGGTCTGAACGCGCCGCGAGGGTTCGGGGGCGTCGGGTTTTGCTGGCACCGCCGGGGCTAGCGGATTCTTAAAGTGGGCAATGGTGCCAATTTGCCCGCTTTCGATAAAGTAAATCGACTCGGCTGTCTCGTCTTGGGTGAAAATGCAAGCTTCTGCGGCTACCTGAATTTTTTCGAGGTATTGCACGAATTTTGCGGCTACCTCGGCTTGGTTATCGAAAAGAAGCTGCAATTGCAAAACTACTGGCAGCTTGCGAGCCCGCCGCCAGCGCGTGGCTTCGAGGAGTTGGGCCTCGCACCACTCGATGGCGGCCTCGAGATCGGGAAAGGATGAATAGGTCGGGTCGCCTTCTAGCAAAGCACCGCTCTGGCGCAGGTGAGCCTCCAAGGGGGGCGAAAGATGAACCAAAAGACAGGTAACCTTGCTTCTGGCAAGCGTCTGCCGGAGTTTGGCAAAGCCAATAGCCGCCGATGAATCAATGCCGCCCACCCATCGGAAATCTAGCACGACATACTTTAGAGGTTCGAGGCTCGGATTGCTCAGGCGCGCGCGCAGTAGGCGCAGGAACTTGTGAACCGTGCCAAAGAAGATCAACCCCTGCAACTGCAAAATGTACGTTGCATCGCCGTGTTCGCGCAAAAAGCGCTCCTGATGGACCGAGCGCAGCACGCGCGAGCTGCAATTTGCACCTGAGAAAACGGCCCGGGCGATACTCAGTTGGCTGTAGTCCCAGACAAATTCAAAGATGGCAATACTAAAACCGATGACAATGCCGGTTGTAAATCCGAACGTGGCAATGGTTAAGGCGATCGCCAAAACCAAGGCGTAATCGCGCAGGGGCAGCCGCAAGAGCGTATCGTGGAGCCACTGCCAAAGCAGGTCTAGGCCCAAGTACAGCAGCAGGGCGCCGAGTACGGGCCTGGGGAAAAATGCCAACCCTTGCAAACCCCAAAGCGATACTCCCAAGTAGGAGACTGCCGCCGTGACGCCGACCCAGCGACTGTGGGCCCCCCACCGATAGGCTTCTACCGATGCAGCCGAGGGCGAGCCGACTAAACCACCGCCCAAGCCGGACAAGATATTAGCCAAGCCAGTCGCCCGCAACTCGCGATCGAGATCGAGATCGCGCTCGGCGGCGAGTTCGATGCCGCTCGACACCAACAACACCGACAAGGCCGCCACCGCGACGATCGAAAGCATTTGCGGGATCTGTGGCAGCAAAACGTCCCAGTTGACTGACCCCAAAGACTCCAGGCCTAGGGGCTGCCAGAATCTTTCCTCCGCTGGAAAAGGACCCAACAGCCACCCCTGGGCGCTGGCAACTGCGACCGGGATACCTCGCGCCCACAAAATGCTGTAAAACCCCAAGCTGCCGGCCACCGCAACACTAAAAAGAGCTAGATTGCGCGGCATCCGTCGCGCCAATACCAGCAACAAGACAGCCAGAAGCGTACTCGGCAGCCAGCGCCAAAGAATCGGCAGCCGCATTGCCGACCACAACAGCGACAGGCTAAAGGGCCCGCCCAGGAGCACCCGAAAAGCGCCCTGCGCCAGGAGAAACCCCAAACCAGCAAAAGCGCCACCAATGACGGGATAGGGCAGAAAGCGAATGGACTCGCCTGCCCGCAACTGTCCGAGGGCAAACAAAACAATCCCGGTCAAAATCGAGGTCAAGGCGATCGCCGCAATGACGCTGTGGAGCATTTCTCGATCGCCAACTCCCGGTGGCATGGCCGCGACAACCGAAGAAGAAATGGCAGCCATCACGACCATTTCTTCCGGAATTGGCAAGGCGAGCGTATTTTCAAAGGAACTGCGCCAAGCCAGCACTAGACTTGCCACTGCCGCGCTAAACAGCGCCAAGCTCGCGCCCGTCGCAGCATAAGCCTGGAGGGCACCATCAAAAATCAGGGCGACCAGCGGCGCGATCGTCGTAACGACAGCAACTGCACCCAGAGCCGGGCCGACACAAGATCCGACCAGGGCTTGACGCAATTTAGGGAGCCACTCAGAAGAAGAGATCGTCATTTGCGCAAATAGACGAGGAGATGGTGCACCCCGATTGCGAGCATCCATTGTCCCGAATCGTGGGGGACTATCGCTAGCGCCATGGTGAAATCAAGTAGCTAATTGATTTATTTTGAGTCATGGGAGCGCCAAGGTTGCGACCAAGGGATGCGATCGCGATCGCTGCCACCGACTTCCAGGCCCCCGAGGGCGCTCTGGGCATCCAGCAAAAGCTGGCCGCTGTGGCGATTGCGGAGTCTCAGGGTTATGGTGCCGAGCATGGTGTCGCGGCAGCAAAATTGCAGGCCCGTCGCCGTTGGAGCGCGCAGGGGGGTGCCGGGGCGATCGCAAGTTCCGAGCAGCTCGATTTCCCAATCGCCCGTCTGCGCGGACATCTGCCAGCGGCCCCAGGGCTCGACTTGCCAGCAAATGCGCGCGTTCCAGGGAACGAACTCAAAAAATTGCCCCCGGTAATGCAGGCCGATGGCTCCGACTTCTTCAATTCCCCAAGGGGCCTCCCGGCGACCGGCGGCGGCCGTTAGGGCCAAGTCTTGGGGCTCGCCTGCGAAGCTATTGCAGTTGAGCCAAAACCACTTCAGGGGGAATGCCCGTCCCCAGTTCTTTTCGCCGTAGGCTGGTGCGTCGGTAAACGCATAGCGCTCTCCCAACCATTCGATCCAGCCGGTGGCGCGTCCGTAGGCCAAAAGTACCTGCCAGCCGGGCTCGAACAGCGGAAAAAAAGACAGCCACCCCCCTGTCGAGCGCTGGGGGCGCTCTGGGTTTCCCCAACCGTAGACGGGCTCGATGCGATAGCACCAGCGGCAGCTACCACCTCTAGCTGGATCGGCGATCGCGCCTTGATTGAGCCGAGCCGTTGCCTGGTAGCCTGCAGTCACGGTAGCTGCAAAATCTGTAACTGGCAGCAAATGAGGGCGCTCCGACCGACAGTGGCGACCCCAATGGCCGAGGGCCAACTCGCCGGCTGCCGCCCAAAACCCAGCTGCATCGGGAAAGGTTTGCCAAAGATAGCGATCGTCGGGTCCCAGAATCTGGGCCGCACCGCCGCTGTAGCGCGACCCAGCCGCACGCCCGGCAGGGTCATCGATGGAGTACATAAACGCGAAGGTCTGTGCGATCTCCGGCAGCGTCACGCGATAGTACCACCCTTCGAAAAAGCGATCGCGCCCGCCGTCCCAGTGGTAGCCGCTGTGGGGGGTCTGCAGCGGGCGACGCGGGGTAGGGGTCGTTTTCGGGAGCGTTTTCATGGGCGTCAGGCGAGCAGTTTTCTACATTATTCCCACGATTTGTCGATTGGGGCAGCTGGCGGTACCTTAAATAGTGCAGAAGGTGGGAACTTCCCCGACCGGCCCCAGCTCGTTGGGGTCGTACGAGCAGTGACGGAATCTTGCGATGGTTGCCTCCGCGACGGCCATGACTCGACTCGTGTTTCTGAGCGCTTCCGAGCTTGCCGGCGGCATTCGCGGCGGCGAGTTCGGCGCTCGCGAGGTTCTCGAAGCGCACCTGAGCCAGATCGAGCGCTACAATGGGCAGTTAAATGCAATTGTCACCCTAGCCGTCGAGACTGCCCGACAGCGGGCTGACGCTGCCGATGCTGCGGCTGGCCGGGGCGATTGGTGGGGGCCGCTCCACGGCGTGCCGGTTACGATCAAAGACTGCTTCGAGACCGCCGGGCTGCGCACCACCTCGAGTTTTCGGCCCCTTGCTAACTACGTTCCCGCTCGAGATGCCACGGTAGTGGCGCGGTTGCGCCAAGCTGGGGCGATCGTGCTCGGTAAGTCTAACTTGCCCCAGCTCTCCTTTGGCTTACAAACCGACAGCCCGCTGTTCGGACGCGCGAATAATCCGTGGAATCTGGCTCTGACCCCTGGCGGTAGCACCGGGGGAGGGGCAGCGGCGATCGCCGCCGGCCTGACACCCCTCGATATTGGTGGCGATTTGGGCGGGTCGATTCGCATCCCCGCCCATTTTTGTGGCATTTTTAGCCTCAAGCCGACGGAATACCGAGTTTCGCGAGCGGGCATCATTGGCGGCCGTCTGCAGACAGCCAAGCCCGCGCGCAATCTGGGCGTTGCGGGCCCGCTGGCGCGCTCGGCTGCCGATTTGCGCCTGGTCCTGCAGGCCATCGAAGGTGCGGACGGTCGCGAGTGGACCGTGCCCCCGGCCACGGCACCCCCAGACCGACATCCCAAACCTCTGTCGGCTTGCCGCATCGCCTGGACTGACGGATTTGGAGGCGTTCCCGTAGATGCCGAGACCCGGCGGCAGCTGGCCGAGCTAGCTCGCAAGCTCGCAAGCCTCGGTTGTCTTGTCGAGCGCTGCAATCCACCCGAATTTGATGTGGATGCCATCTTGGAAACCTACGGTCGGCTGTGTGCGGCGGAGATTTTTATCGGCCGCGCCCGGCCCACCCGCTGGTTCTACAAAGCCCTCTCATTCGTGCCCCATCCGCTCTTGCCTGATTCCCGAGTGGTGCGGGGCCTCTTTGCTGGGGCACGGCAAAACCTGCAAGATTACGTCGAAGCCCTGGAGGTCCGCGATCGCCTCGCCACCCGGCTGCAGGAGTTTTTTGCCCGCTGGGATGCGTGGCTGTGCCCGGTTGCTCCCGGGCCGGCCTTCCCCCACTGCCACGTCAATACATTTCTGGGAACGAGCCTCCCCGTTGATAGCGCCCAGCTTCCCTATTGGGTGTGGGGGCTGACCTACGTTGCGCCTTTTAATGTCACGGGCAACCCCACAGTCACCATGCCCCTAGGAACGACCGCGACTGGATTGCCCTTGGGCGTGCAGGTCGTCGGTCCGCGCTGGCAAGATTATGCCCTGCTCGATCTCGTCGAGCAAATCGAGCGCACCTGCAGGCCGCTACGCCATCCTCCTGGCTACTAAGTAATTCCCATGGCCGGCGAGCCTGCAAAGACCGGGCTCATACCAATTCTCTTAGTCTCCGCTACCGATCGTCCGGGCTCCGTAACCCAAGCAACACCAGGCTCTGAGAACGAGGCACGGCCTGAATCTGCCATACGAATAGCGTTATCACTTTCGGGGGGGTCTGGAGAGTGCGTAGTCCTGAGGCAAGCTCAAGACGTAAGACGCACTCTATGGGCACGTTGCCCCCAGTGGGAAGAGCTCGAGAGGGGCCGGAGCCCCTCTCGGATCCGGGCTTTCACAACCAAGAACCGTAAAGCCAACACCACCCCCATCCACAAAACCCACGGTGCGGCCATCACTCTCAGCAAGTCTTATCTTGCCCAAGCCAAAAACGCCCTGAGGAATGCAGACAACCTCACCCTCGAACTTCTAGAAAAACACGATGCAGTAAAGCCAGAGTGCGATCGCTACCGCATCACCGTCGAACTCTTTCGTCGCTGGGTTTGTAACTCTAACCCACAAAGCCAACCTCAATCACCGAGAATATCAATACCATCGGGGATAGCCTCATGAAAGCACTCAAAGTTTATATGCCGGTGGTCATTTCTCGTATCGCCAATCATATCCGCCAAGCGATAGTTCCACAGCAAGCGATCGACACTGTAAGTGTGGCGGGCGTGGATATCCTGTGATACGGTCTCGTCGGTTCCCGTCAGAGACGCCACAATAGTTGCTTTAGTCTGAGCCAGATCG
>CAYTBI010000068.1:0-19243 GCA_964435975.1 uncultured bacterium | reverse complement strand
CATCGGCGGCGAGCTGGAATTCGACGGCAGCGACGTTATCTTCGGCGGCGTTACCGTCGTGACTCTAATCGGCGTTGACGCCGCTACTGCTGGCGTCGAGCTCGCATAAGCAGATCTTAGGATCCGCCTAATTGCCTCGTTACAAGTGCGGGCCGACTGCTTATTGTCGGCCCCGATGTAGCAGCGGATGAATTTCTGAACCTCGGCGGTCGCCCTTCGGAGCGACCGCTTTTTTTGTGGGCTGCCCTCGTTAGTAAATCCCTAGTGCGAGCCTGCAGAACACCGCGCCGTCCTAGAACGTTCTGGAGATCGCCTGCACCGGGCAGGTCGGAATGCATTGCTCGCAAACAATGCAGCGCGATCGCATAAATTGCAACGAAAAAGACGGTCTCTCCAGAGAGAGCGCCTCCGTCGGACACACGCCCGTGCACAGTCCGCAATCGACGCAGACATCTTCGTCAACAACGATCTCGCGCCCTGCCAGGGAGACCGTTATGCTTTGCTCGCCCATCCATTCGATTGCTGCTTCAATTTCGTCGATGTCGCCGAGCAATTCGACGACGAGCTTGCCAATCTGGTTGGGAGCGACTTGAGCGCGAATGATATTGGCGGCGACGTTGAAATCTTTAGCGAGCCGGTAGGTGATGGGTACGGGCACCGCCGTGCGAGGAAAAGTCAAAGTCACGCGCTTTTTCACTGGTGGGGCTCCCCTGCTACAGTATTGACAGGCAATAATTCTTTAGGATTCTGGGTTCGATGGCGGAAAATCAGTCTAGCGCGGCAACACCTGACGGCAATCGCTTGCGAAATATCCTGATTGCCTTCGGCGCCATTGCCTTGAGCCTAGCTCTGTTTCTAGGCTGGCAGAGCCCTCAGGCCACCGACTCTCTCGAGGCACAGGCTCGTCAATCTGTCCCTCTAGAAGTCGCCGCCGGTAACGGCAAGCCTACCGCTCTCGAGTTTTACGCCAATTGGTGTACCTCTTGTCAGGCGATGGCGGCCGATCTGGCTGCTCTGAAAGCCGAATATGGCGATCGCGTTAATTTCGTCATGCTCAACATCGATAACGAGCGCTGGCTGCCGGAGATTCTCGACTATAACGTCGATGGCATCCCCCACTTTGTCTATCGCAGCGAGAGTGGCGAAACCATTGCCGAGACCATCGGCGAGATGCCGCGCGCGGCGATGGCGGCCAATCTCGATGCACTGCTGGCCAAAGAGCCCCTGCCCTACAGCTTCTCCCGAGGGCGATCGTCCCAGGCAGAAGTCTCGCCCCTGCAAGCGCCTGCCAAAGGTGACGATCCGCGCGGCCACGGCGCCCAATCGGCAAGTGCGAGCGGCGCACAATAATGAGGGCTCGCGTGGGGGCTTGTTAAAATTAAGAGATTACGGTTAGACCTCGAGTCCGGGAGTGCGAACGACAGCTTATGACTGCAGCATCGGCCTTCTACGTTGAGAAGAAACGGCTTACCAAGCCGCCCCTCCAGTTGCACTATTTGGGCGATCGGGTGCTCAGGCAGTCTGCAAAGCGTATTGCCAAGGTAGACGATGCCGTTCGCGAGCTGGCTAGGACGATGCTGCAGACTATGTATAGCGAGGATGGGATCGGCCTCGCTGCCCCACAGGTGGCCGTCAACAAGCAGATGATTGTGGTAGATATCGACCCGGACAATGCAGCCGCACCACCGCTGGTTTTGATTAACCCGCAAATTACGGCTGGGGTCGGCGCCAAACTAGCTATCGCCCAAGAAGGTTGCCTGAGCATCCCTGGCGTTTACCTAGATGTCGTCCGTCCCGAGGTCATCTCGGTCAAGTTCAGAGACGAAGCGGGCCGCCCCCGCTCGCTGCAGGCCAGCGGCTTGCTTGCCCGAGCCATTCAGCACGAGATGGATCATCTCGAGGGTATTTTGTTTGTCGACCGCGTCGAGAACGATCTGGCTCTGACCGACTCTCTGAAAAAGCAAGGATTCTCGCGACAGGCAGTCAAGCCCCTCCACTAGGCCGAGCGAGAGCATTTTCAGCGAGTTTTATAACCCCCATTCAACCCCACATACTATGTACTTAACTCCTAAGAGCGGCCTTCTCCTTGCCGTAGCGTGCATTGCTGCCATTGCCGGTGTTGGTTCCGTTTTTGAGTTGGCCTACGGCCATCCCCGTTATGGCGTGCTGGCAACATCAATTATTTTGGCCGGTAGCATTCCCCTAACGGTAGCTACGCTTTGGGCGGCGGTTCTCGATGCTCGCAGTAACTTAGGAGAGTGAGGTTCCGAACTAGGGCTTGCGGCGATCTTCGTAGCGCTCTTCAATTTCAGGGAGCGAAACGGGCAGCCAACTCTCGATGAAATTGTTGATCTGCGTCCGGACGGGCGGTGAAAACCAATACAGCGATAGCAAGGCAGCGCCGCTGATTATTGCTATCCCGAAGCCGATGGAGATGCCCGCTCCTGTGGCACTTTTGGTACGAGTTGCAGCGGTCGCTGCTTTTGCCTGGGAGAGCGCCTGCTGAAGATCGGAGACCTCGCCTAGAGATGAAACTGACTGAACGTTGTTGAGGATTTCAGAAAGAGGAATGCCTTCTGCACCCGTATCTTCTGGGAATTGACAGCAAATCAGAGAAGCAGTGGCATTATCGTGCCCGTTCTCGCGATCGGCTAGGGCAACCAACTGCTTGCTCGCTTTTTCCGGGGCGATCTGTCCTTTCAAGACAGGTAGGATCTCTCGCTCCCAGCACTGCTCGACGCGGTCGTAGTCGCTCAGGCCATCGGAGCAGATCAAAATCGCACATTCTTCAGCTAGCATCAGCATCCGGATTGTCGGGTGCAGGGTCTTAGACGACCCCATCCCCAGAGCCTGCACCAAAGAGCCAGCATTGGCTTGAGCAAGGGCATTGGCATAGATGATGTGTCCCAGACGCGTGGCGCGCGTGGCCACGTCATCATCTAGGGTTATTTGGAAGCAGCCAATCCGCGAGATGTAATAGACGCGAGAATCACCGACGTGGGCGAAATAGGCCGCGCGATCGCGAATTGCGACCAGAGAGAGGGTCGTTCCCATGCGCTGGCGGGCCTGGCGCTGCTCGCGGTCATTGCGCTCGCAAATGCGGGCATTCGCCTCAAAAATAGCCCGCTCGATTGTGGGAGGCAGTTTTTCGTCAGCCGAGAGGGGGGCCTCCAATCTTTCTCGTAGCGCCTCAACAGCCAGGCAAGAGGCGACCTCGCCGCCTTCGTGGCCACCAATACCATCGCAGACTGCCGCGAGTGCGTCGGTGGCAGCAGCTTTGGACCCGCCTGCCTGTTGTCCGCCTTGAAGATAAGCATCCTCGTTGTGATGGCGCTTGGGACCCGCGCTGGTGTCGCTGGCGATGCTATAAGTCTGTTTGCCTTCGTCGACTAGGCTGCCTAGAGCCTGCTCGAAAATTTCTGCAAGCTGCCTGGACTTCAGGATTTGGCCGGTATCTAGCCCTTCACAAACGCGCTGGAGCAAATCCCCGACAGGAGAAGCAGCTGTTTCTCGCCATCGCGACCACAGCGGCACCAACTCGGGCAAGCGAATCTCTCGCTCGCTCGACGGCAGCTCTAAGATTTGTAGGATGGCACCGCTGGCTCGCAGCAACGTAGGCTCTAATAGCGCTCCCACAACCCCCTGGGAGCGCAGGGGTTGCCACAACCGCGCCATCTGCCAGAGCCAGTTAAGCTGGCGTCTGGCCCCGGCCTCGGGCCAAAGACTCTCTAGCGTGGGTAGAGCCTTGCCCTGCATCGCCAGATCGTATCGGAAGTGGCCGTAAGACAAAAACCAAAGTGGGGATGGCTCCAACACCAGACCGTAGGCGTGCGGTGTATGGGGCCGGTGCGGCAGCAGGCGAAGATAGGGCAGGATAAACTCGGGAACTTCCTCTATTGTGGGCTGTTTGCGCGCCGGGCGCGTGTCGATTGCAAACCCTGGAGCCACAACCATGTAGCGATCGGCGATCGGCGTCTCGCACGCTATTTTGTCAGCTCCCTCGCCCAAAATGTGTAGATAGGGCCGCAGCAAGGGCGTGTGGCAGCTCTGGCACTCGCGGGACTCTAGCGCATTTTCAGCTTGACAACTTGGATTCGGACAGTAGAGAGATGTCACAGCTCTGCGCGGGTTTTAGAAAAACTGACAATCCGGAAGTCACGCCCCAAGACTCGCGAGACCCCTGTGGCTCTAAAAAAGCCCACATTGAGTGGGGCGCTTTGATATCCTTCAATCCTAGCTCGAATTTATCTTGAGTCGATCCTGGCCTATCTCAATAGAGGCAGCTTTCTGTTCTGAAGTCAGGCAAGGAAAGCCGCCGAATCTCAGGAGAGGTAGCGCCCCTCGGAATCGGGGCTCTCAACCCGAGGCATGCCCATGCTGTAGTTGAGCGTGCGCGCGTTGGGGTTGTATTCAATCTGACCATCAGCTAGTAGCGAGCCAATGAAATGTTCTAGATCGGAGCCGATGCGGCGCAGATTATACTCGCTAAGCTCTTGACCGCTAGAAGACTCCACCAAGGCATCGAATTGGCGATATACCTGCTGCAGGACCTCTTCCGGCCAGCAAAACTCGTTATCTGGATCGACATCTAGGGTCAAGACGTTATCGCTGCTGATTAGTTCGTTATCTCGCACTTCGGCTGTGTAGATGCGGATATGGCGAGTCGTTGCCTTGAAAATCATAGAACCATCCAATGTCGATCGCAGTTAAGACCTGGTGAGATGTGCGATTTCTTCGCAGCCCTCGGGCCCTATTGTAGTTGCTCTCAAGTGACGGTGGCAGACGTTGCAAGCGAGCCCTCCAAGCAAATACCTTCCGCAGTCAGGGCCGTCTGTTTATATAATGACTGGCACACGGGCAGCCAGAGGCGAGCCTCTCACCGCAAGCTGCCACGAGCGCGCTTGCCGCCCAGGATCCGACGATGGCAACAGACTCTGCCGCCAGCGCGTTACCGATGCAACATCCAACAGAGAGGCTGCCCGATCTGCAGGCGCAAATCGAGCGGGAGCTACTAGTAAATTTAAGCGCTGCCTCGACCGATTTGTCATGGTTGGCAATGCTGCTTGGAAAAAGCTTTGGAGCCGACTCTTGTGCGATCGCCAACGACTTCGGCTGTCCGCTGGCCTGGTGGGGGCCGCCCGGTTCGGGATTCGGTAAGGGGTTCGCGGCACAGAAGCATGGTGGCAACGACAACAGAGATATTAACGATGGCGACGCCTGCGCCCGCGTTCGCGCGGCGGCCGAGATGTTGCAGTCGGCTGGGCCTTGGCAGGTAGACGATTTAGATGCGATGCCACTGCTTGCTGATTGGTGGCGCCCTCAGCTGCCGAACGTGAAATCGGTTTTGGGGCTGGGGGTTCCCGTAGAGCCCGCTTCACAGGAGACCGCTGGCTGGATTTTGCTCGCTCGCACCGAGGCTTGGGAGCCGGGTTGGGCAGATGCACTCGCGGCGCTCGCGACCAAGCTCTCTTTGGTGCTCTCTTGCTGGCGGCAGCGCTACTGGAGCGAACGGGCTCGCCAAGCTCGCCAAGCTGTCACGCAGGTTTGCCATGGGGCATCGGACAGCATCCACATGCAGCAGCTCTCGCTCCGAGTCTTGGCTGAAGCTACGGCTGCCGCACGCGCCCTTGTCTTGAACGTCAAATATGCCGAGCCACTGCTGCGAGCCAGCGATCGACAAACGATTCCGCGAGCCAAGCTGGAGATTGCCAGTCATTGGGCGCCCAGTCGCAGCGGTGAAGGCAGCGACACGACCGCCCCCCAGCAAGTGTTGCAATTGGCTGACTCGCCGATCTGTAGCCGAGCGTGGCAGGTCGCTCCCGGACCCTCGACTCTGCTGGTTCCGGCAGAGAGTGCAGATCCACTCTTCGATCCCAATACTGCCGTCGTTCTGGCGCCGCTGACCGGGCGCAGCGGCAGCAACGAGAGCCTGCCGCCGATGATTTTGGGATTTTTGGCTCTTCAACGGGAAGCCTGCCAACCCTGGCAAGACTGGGAGGGGGAGTTGATTGCCTGGGCCGCCATGCAGCTGGGGACGGCGATGGTCTACAGCCGGACGCTGCGGCGCGTGCAGGGCTTGGTAGACGAGCGCACGGCCCAACTACAGCGGAGCTTAGACGTTCAAGCCAAGCTCTACGAAACCTCTCGCCAACAAGTCGAGCAACTGCGCCAACTCAACCTCCTCAAAGACGAATTCCTGAGCACGATCAGCCACGAACTCAACACGCCCCTGGCAACGATGCGAATGGCGATTCAGATGCTGCGACAACCCGAGTTGCCGGCCGAACGTCGCGATCTCTACCTAGGCATTCTCGAAAAAGAACTCAAGCGAGAGAGCAATCTCATCGGCGACCTGCTGACCCTGCAGCAGATGGAAACCGAGAGTAATCCCCTGCAGCCCCAGCGCCTCGACCTCAAGGCGATCGTGCGCGAACTAGCGGAAGCTTTTGCCGATGCCTGGGGGGGGCGGAGCTTGCAACTACGGGTTAGCTACCTCGGGGCCTTCACCGATGCGTCGGAGGTCGTCTTGTACTCTGAGTCTGTTAGTATCCAGCGCATTTTGCAGGAGTTGCTCGCCAATGCCGGGAAGTACTCCGATCCGGAGACCGAAGTCGGTC
Organism: uncultured bacterium; assembly: GCA_964435975.1. GTDB lineage: Bacteria > Cyanobacteriota > Cyanobacteriia > Cyanobacteriales > Rubidibacteraceae > CAYTBI01. Next base: position 12,626 of record CAYTBI010000068.1, on the reverse strand, counting down.
TGGAGGTGGTATCGCTGCCCGAGCCCCCCGGTCATATTGCCATCTCGGTAACCAACATCGGTCCGGGCATCGCTCCGAGCGAGCGCGAAGCAATCTTCGAGCAGTTTCGGCGCGGTCGCGGTGCGACCCAGCAGGCCATTCCCGGCACTGGTCTGGGCTTGGCTCTGGTGAAATGTTTGACCCGCCACCTGCAAGGCACAATCGAAGTCGAGAGCGACTACCGCGAGGGTGCCTCGGGCGAGACTCGCTTCACCCTGACGTTGCCCGAAACCCCAACAGTCGGCTAAGCTGCAGGCGACGAGATCCCCACGGCGCGAATTATGGACCCAGATTGCGAAGCTCCTGCTGCAGACCCTTCCGAGGCCTCGCCTACTGAGGCTGGGGTTGAAATTGCAACCGAGGCCCCCAATCCTCGCCAGCGCCGGCTACTTGCCAAAATCGCCATTGCGGCTCCGCAGTCCTCGGTTTGGCAAGTCCTGACCGATTACGAAGCCCTGGCAGATTTCATTCCCAATTTGGTCGCCTGCAACCGCCTGACCCATCCAGAGGGCGGCATTCGCCTGGAGCAAATCGGCGCGCAGTCTTTGTTGAGAGTTAACTTCAAGGCGCGCGTAGTGCTCGATCTCGAAGAAGATTTCCCAGGAAAAATCAACTTTCAGCAGGTAGAAGGAGATTTTCGCGCCTTCGAGGGCCACTGGCAGATCGAGCCCCAAAGCGATCGCCAAACTACGCTGAGCTACAACCTATTTGTTTGGCCGCCCCGCGTGATGCCAGTAAAGTTTATTGAAGGTCGCCTGCGGCGCGACCTCACCACCAATCTCATCGCCATCCGGCAGCGTGTAGAAACCCGCGACGCTTGAGGGACTCTCGAGCGTCGCTGCGGTTACGGATATCCCCACCCACAGGCGCGTTAGCACTCTCTCAATATGAGTGCTAACGTGTCATGTGGATGTTACGTGGAATTAAGTCATGGCAAAGATCGTAGCGTTTAAGGACGAAGCGCGCCGTGCCCTGGAGGCAGGGGCTAACGCGCTAGCAAATGCGGTCAGCGTTACCCTCGGGCCCAAGGGTCGCAACGTACTGCTCGAGAAAAAGTTTGGCGCCCCCCAAATCGTTAATGATGGCGTCACGGTGGCCAAAGAGATCGAACTCGAAGATCCTCTGGAGAATACAGGCGCGCGCCTAATCCAGGAGGTTGCTGCGAAGACGAACGATTTGGCTGGAGATGGGACCACTACTGCCACAGTGCTGGCACAGGCGATGATTCGCGAGGGCTTGCGCAATGTTACTGCGGGGGCCAACCCAGTCGCAATCAAGCGCGGCATCGATAAGACCGTGGCAAAATTGGTTGCTGAAATTGCCAGCGTTGCCAAGCCCGTTGAGGGCACGGCGATCGCTCAGGTTGCCTCGATTTCGGCCGGTAACGACACGACGATCGGCACGATAATCGCCGAGGCGATGGAAAAAGTCACCAAGGATGGGGTCATCACCGTCGAGGAGTCGAAGTCTCTGGCAACCGAGCTTGAGGTTGTTGAGGGCATGCAACTCGATCGCGGCTACATTTCGCCCTACTTCATCACCGACCAAGAGCGTCAGGCCGTCGAATTCGAGAATCCTTTCTTACTAATTACCGATAAGAAAATTGGCTCGATCCAAGATTTGGTCCCGGTGCTCGAGCGCGTCGCCCGCTCGAGCCGCCCGTTGCTGATTGTGGCTGAGGATGTCGAAGGCGAGGCGCTGGCGACGCTGGTGGTCAACAAGGCGCGGGGCGTCTTGAACGTAGCGGCAATCAAGGCTCCTGGCTTTGGCGATCGTCGCAAGCAGATGCTGCAAGATATTGCCATTTTGACGGGCGGTCAGGTCATTTCCGAAGAGGTGGGCCTGAGCCTGGATGCAGTCGATACCGACATGCTGGGCACGGCACGCAAAGTCACGATCTCCAAAGACAACACCACCATCGTTTCTACCGGCGACAACGCCAGCGACGTCGAGAAGCGGGTCGCCCAGCTGCGCCAGCAGCTCGCCGAGACCGACTCCGAGTACGACAAGGAGAAGCTCCAAGAGCGCATTGCCAAGCTGGCTGGTGGCGTGGCGGTGGTTAAAGTGGGTGCGGCAACCGAAACCGAACTCAAGGAGCGCAAGCTGCGCATCGAAGATGCCCTCAACGCGACCAAAGCGGCTGTCGAAGAAGGCATCGTCCCCGGTGGCGGTACGACGCTGGTCCACCTGGCCAACAAGGCCCTGGCATTCAAAGAAACCCTCGCCAATGAGGAGGAAAAAGTCGGTGCGGACATCGTCGCTCGCGCGCTCGAGGCGCCGCTACACCAGCTTGCAACTAATGCTGGGGTTTCTGGCGAGGTTGTTGTTGACAAAGTCCGCAATGCGGACTTCAACATCGGCTACAACGCGCTCACTGGCGAGTTCGAAGACATGATCGCAGCGGGCATCATCGACCCAGCTAAGGTCATTCGTTCTGGCCTGCAGCATGCTGGCTCGATCGCGGGCATGCTGGTGACCACCGAAGCCCTCGTTGTCGAGAAGCCCGAGCCCGAGCCCCCCGCTCCCGCTGGTGGCGGCGGCATGGGTGGCATGGGTATGGGCGGCATGGGTGGCATGGGTGGCATGGGCATGATGTAAGCCCGGCCTCGCGCCTAAATACCTTCTAACTTATAAAAAAGCGGCACTGCTCGACCTGGGGCAGTGCCGCTTCGAGTATGGCGATGCAGAAAGCGCTCACCCTCCAGCACCTAAGTAGACTAAGGCATTGAGAATCGCGGCCGCGATCGCCGAGCCACCTTTGCGGCCGCGCACCACAATTTGTGGCACCGCCAAATCGGCTAGGGCGCGTTTGGACGCTTCGACGGCCACAAAGCCCACCGGCGCCCCCACAACCAAGCTCGGCCGCACCGTGCCGGCTTTGATGCAATCGACAAGCGCCAGCAAAGCAGTCGGAGCATTGCCAATGACGTAGATGCCCGCCGGAAATTTCTCAGCGAGGGTCAGCAGACCAGCGGCAGTTTTGGTGGGGCCGGCGCCGGGATAATCCAGGGCACAATGGGCAGCAGACTTGCCACCGAGCGTCAAAGTGCTGGCAACGCCCGCGGCGATCGCCCGGACATCGACGACTACAGGCAAATCTTGCTGCAGCGCCGCTAGCGCCGAATCGATCGCCGTGGGGCTAAACGAAAACAGATCTTTGAGCTCGAAGTCTGCCGTGGCATGGATGGCGCGCCGCACGATCGCGTACTCGGCTGGCGAAAACTGATGGGGGCCAATTTCGCGGTCGATAATGGCAAAACTTTCTGCGGTGATGGGATGGAGTTCCATAAACCCAAAAACTATGGCTCCAAAATAGCGGCCAGGGCCTGCAGCAGCCGCTGGTTTTCCGTAGGCAGGCGCACGGCAGTGCGAAAGTAGCGATCGCCGAGTTCGGGGAAGCTCCCGCAATCGCGCACCAAGATGCGATGCGCTCGCAGTAATTGGTACTGCAGCTCGGATACAGAATACTCGCTGCGCACCAATAAAAAATTGGCCGCCCCCGGCCGGGGAACGAGCCCGGGCAAAGCCGCCAGCCCGTCGTAGAGTGCTCGGCGCGCCGGGGGCAACCAGGCCTGGGTGCGTTCTCGAAAGTCGCGATCGCCCAAAGCTGCAATTGAGGCGGTGGCTGCCAAGGCATTCACCGACCAGGGGTCGCGCCAGCGCTGCCAGCGCTGCAGGCGATCTGGATGGGCGATGGCATAGCCGATGCGCAAACCGGGCAAACTAAAAAACTTGGTGAGCGACCGCAAGATCGCTAAATTGGGCCAGGTGGCGATATCGGCAATGAGGCTCTCGCCCGCGGGTAAAAAGTCTGCGAACGCCTCGTCAAGAACGACCAGGGCAAATTTTTCGAGTAGGGGCAAGATCTCGTCGCGTCCCAGGAGCGCGCCTGTGGGGTTGTGGGGATTGTTGAGAATCAGCCCGCAGGCGCTGGCGTCTGCGGGCAGCTCGGGCAGCCGGGCGTCCTCGGATAACCTCAGGGGCACGACGTTCGCGCCGAAGGCTGCCAGCGATCGCCGGTAGTCGCCAAAGGCCGGCACGGGCAAATAAGTTGCTTCTAGAGCGGCTAGCTCCCGCGCGCTCCAGGTCAGTAACTCTGCTGCCCCGTTACCGGGCAAAATCCAATCTGGGTCGAGATCGTGGAACTCGCCCAGGGCCGCGCGCAGCTTGCGGTAGCTCGGATCTGGGTAGGCCCGCAACAAGGGCAGCAACTCAGCCTGCATGGCGGCAACTGCCGACTCTGGAGGCCCCAACGGATTGATGCTGGCGGAAAAATCCAGGATCTCGCCGGGGTCGCACCCAGCAATTGCAGCGGCCCAGACTAGGTTGCCGCCGTGAACGGGGCGGTGGCGAGTTTGAGAAACGGTCATAGCAGTGCGGCTTTTATGAGCCCGACAATACTCATTACTCCCAACACCAGCCATAGTGAGAAGCTCAATCGCGTCAGCTGGGAAGCTTCTCGCACGACAGCTGGGGCGATCGCGCGGTCGGGGTCTCCGAGTGGGGGTTTGTATTTGAGCGTACCGCGATAGTGATTCGCGCCGCCCAAGCGTACCCCCAGCGCAGCCGCGTAGGCACATTCGCTCCACCCCGAATTGGGGCTGGGGTCGGCTCTGGCGTCGCGGTCGCACAAGCGCCAAACTCGCCAAGGGCGACCCGAAAGCAGTGCCAGCGTCAGCACGGCCAAACGGCAGGGCAACCAGGTTAGCGCGTCTTCAAACCGGGCGCTGCACCAGCCGAGGTCGGCGTAGGGCGCTTCGCGGTAGCCCACCATCGAATCTAAGGTGCTGGCGGCTTTGTAGGCGAGGGCCACCGGCGCAGCTCCCAAGGGAGTCAAAGCGCCCAGTAGACCATAAAACAAGGGAGCGAGCACGCCATCGACAGCATTTTCTGCGGCCGTCTCGAGGATGGCGCGCAAAATTTCTGGTTCGTCTAGGGCTACCGTATCTCGCCCTACGTAGCGGCTCAAGCGCGATCGCGCCTCCGCGAGGTTACCCGCTTCAAGGGGAGCCAACACATCTGCGGCAGCAGCGCGCAAGCTGCGCCCGGCAAAACAGGAGGCGAGCAGCACGACACTCAGCCCCAGCCCCAACCCCGGCTGCCACCAGCGCGCGATTGCGATCGCGCCCCAGGCCAGCCCGCCGGTGCCCCCAACGAGCCCAAAGCACAGCAGCACCCCGGCCAAACGCAACAGCCAGGCCGTCCGCATGACGGCCAGCACCCAACGGACGTAACTAGAGATCGCCCAACCCATTGCGCGCACGGGATGGGGCCAATGCCAGGGATCGCCAAGGATAAAATCTAAACCCGCCGCCAGCAGTAGCACCAGAGCTTGCTCGGCAGGCTGAGGCCATGTTGAATTCGAGAGGCTCTCTAACACAACAAGACAGAGTACGACAGTAACTTAACTAAATAACTCCGATGTAAAGAGCGCCAGCAGACCGCTCGCTGCCAATCTAGCGCCAATCTAGCGACCGAAGCGCTGGCGCAAGCGAGCGACCAACATATCTGCCTCGGGCAAACCCAAAGGCAGGAGCGCCACCGCAAAGATGCCGATCGCCGCAACGGTGCCCAAGCCAACTTCTCCGAGCAAAAAGTACCAGCGATCGCTCCCTAGGACTCGCTCCCAAAGAATGCCAACGCCCCAACTGCCAGCCCCAGCAATTACGCTAGCCAGCACCAACAATACGAGGGTCTTGCCCCAGTCCCAAAGGGGCAATCCTTGCAAGCGTCGGTGCAAAATCCCTAAAAATATTGCCATTGAAATAACGTTAACGCCAATGGTGGCAAATACCAGGCCTGCCGTCTCAAAAGCCGAGCCCAAAATAATATCTAAAACAGCATTGAGAAAAATATTAGCAATGCTGATTTTAAATGGCGTCGCTCCATCGCCGAGGGCGTAGAATACTCGCACCAAAATATCTCGACCCAGATAGAAAAACATCCCCAAACCATAGGCCACCAAAACCGGCGCCACCAAGCGCGACTCCTCCTCCCCCCAGGCAAACCGCTCGTACATCAGCCGCACGATCGGCACCGACAGAGCCGTAAAGAGTGCCGTGAGCGGTAGCATCGTCAGGGCCGCAAGCACGAGTCCTTGGCGAATGCGATCTTTGAGTTCCGATCGCCGCTCCGGGGCAGCCAAGCGCGAGAACACGGGCAAAAATGGCACCAAAATGGCGTTGGAAATAATGCCGACCGGGGTCAAGACGATTAAATTGGCAAATCGCATAACCGCAGCGGCATTTTCAAAGAACGACGCAAAATACAAATCCGTGTAGACATTGATGTGCAGCATCCCCGAAGAAAGGGTTGCCGGTCCCATCACCCCCATCACCTCTTTGACGCCCGGGTCGTGCCAATCAAGTCGCAGTCGCAACTGACCCAGCCCCGCCCGTCCCTGGGCGATCGCGAGCAAAACCCACTGCACGATAGCCCCGATTAGCGTTCCGAGGGCCAGCACGCGGCCCCCCAGTAGAGCCGCCTCGGGCGCGAGCAAGCGATCGCCAATCGCCAGTGCCAGAATGCCAATCCCTCCCATGATGGTCAGGCTCGAAAATAGCGGCGAGACGCTCGGCAGCCAATAGAGATTGGCAGCGCTAAGGGTGCCAAACCCAATGCCGATCCAGCCTGCTAGGACCGCCAGGGGCGTCATCACGCGCAGTTGCTCGACGGCGATGGCTCGCGTTTGAGCTTCTAAGCCTGGGGCCAGCAGATCGATGCAGGGACCAGCAAAGGCAAACAGCCCGATTGCCACGAGCAGCAATCCCCCCGTTACCAGAGTTGTTACCGTTTCGACCAAAGGCGCGGCCTTGTCGCGGTCGCGCCGAGACAGCACGCTTACTAAGGCGCTGTGAAAGGGCCCGTTAATTCCCCCGAGCAAAATCAGCAGAAAGCCCGGAATGACATAGGCATAAACGTAGGCATTGACGGCCGGGCCGACCCCAAAGGCCGCCGCGATTGTCTGCTCGCGCACGAGACCGACGACTTTGCTCAGCAGCGTTGCCGCTGCGACGATGCCTGCGATGCCGGCAAGCGATCGCGCTGGTTTGGGATTGTTCGACACGGTGAAATATGGATATGGAGGACTTCAATTGTAGGAAGGGTTGCCAACAATCGTTGAGCGTCCCACTAAATCCCTCACTCAAGCAGTCGTCAGCCAGCGATCGAGCTGAAGGTCGTAGTCTCCAGCCTGCTCCGGGGGGAACCAACCCGCTTCAACTTTGGCAATGATGTCGGGCAAGTTCTCGATAAAAGCCGAACCATGATCGGGGGTGTGCAGCATCCAGGCCTCTGAGCTGGCCAGCTCGGCGCGGATGTAGGGGGTTGTTTGCAGATACTCGGAGAGCATCGCTTCCCAGTTGAGCAGGGCGCTCTTACCGGTAAAAGCGCTCGCCAAACGACGCTTCCAAGACACCCAGCGGGGCGGAATGGGCAAAATCCGGGAGAACCGGTGGCAATCGATCAAAAATTTGCGGTTGGTAAATTCTTTAAATCGATAAATACCGCGCGCGCGATCGCGTGCGTATGAGATGCCCCGCTGCTGCAAACTTCCATCGGCGGTGGGGGGGCCAGACAAAGGGGTAACCACGAGAATGTCCTCGTGTTTCTGCAGCAGCTCGATCCCGCGGTCGATCCAAGAAGCGCCCGGCTGCTGGTACATCAGTAAATCGCTATCAAAGTAGACGAGATATCGGGTGCGGGCAGCTTCAATTGGCACCAAGCTTCCTAGAACGGTCGAACCGCGGTAGTCTCTTGCGAACCGCACGTCGCGCCCGAAGTGCTTGCGATAGACCTGTCGGCGAAACTTGGCCGAATAATCAATTGGAACGATGCGATCGAGCTTCCCATCGGCGATGAGGCGATCGCAGCAGTCGAAAATTTCTTCAAGCGTGCCCACACCCGGCCGCGACAGGAAATCTCCAGCCAGCGGGCCGGTATCGACCACGACAAAGCGATCGGCAAACTCATACTGACAGGCATCGGTCAAATGCGGGATCGAATGCTCGATGAAGGAGAAATCAGTCCTCGCGACGCGAAAAGCCAGCGAACAATATGCAATCATAGCAACGACAGCTCTCAATATTGATTTGTATAAAATTACAAGCGATTGGCAAAACCCAGACGGTTCGACACCGGCAAATCCTTGGCAAGGACAATCAGAGCATAACAAAAGCCACCAGAGGGTGATTGCATATCCTCTGGTGGCTCGATCTTTTGATCTGCAAGGCAACAGCTTGTTACAGGTAGCCGGAATAACCGGTTATTATCACTCGTTCCGAAACCGATCTAGCCCCTGTCAAGTTTCTTTAACTTCGAGGGCGCAACCGCACTTGCCTCATCATACTTTGCACATAGATGAGCCCTCAATACCCGCATCCGGCGAACCGCCGCTATCCTTCAATCCGAGATGAAACTCTACTACTATAACAAGCACGACAATTTTGGGGATCTTCTCAACCTGTGGTTATGGCCTAAGCTTATTCCCGAACTTTTGCAAGAGGATTCGGAAATACTGTTTGTGGGTATCGGCACACTCCTTAACGAGCACATCCCTTTAGCAAAGCAGACGGTTGTATTTGGAACTGGAGTTGGATATGGAACTAGATTGCCACAAGTTAATGAAAATTGGAAGTTCTATTGCCTGAGGGGTCCGCTGTCCGCTCGGGCTCTTGCAATGCCCGAATCGCTCGGGATTGCCGATCCTGGCGTGCTATTACATAGATTTTTTACTCCTGCTGAAAAGAGAAGCTATCGATATAGCTATATGCCTCATTTCAGCCACGCAGAAGCTGGCAATGCGTCCTGGTCGAAAATATGCGAGATATTGGGATTTGGCTATATAGATCCACGAAACTCCGTTACTGAAGTCATGAAGCAAGTGGCAGATACCGAAGTTCTTTTAACCGAGGCGATGCACGGTGCCATTGCTGCCGAAGCGCTGCGAGTTCCCTGGATCCCGATTTCAACGAGCTCTGGAATTTTGGCTTTCAAGTGGCAAGATTGGTGTTCTTCAATCGAACTCCAATATCAGCCACTCCATCTGTTGCGGCTGTGCGATCCTATCCCAGGTGACTTAGGATCTCGCGTACGAAATTCTGCTAAGTTCCCCATCGCGCTCGGGCAGCTATTCAACGCCGCGCGCAGTCAGCCTTACCTGGCCAAAGATTCGACCTTCAAAATGCGGGTTGCCCAGCTCGAAGAATCCCTGGCTCAATTGCGCCGCGATGTCGGGGCCGGTTCGCTTGCCATCTAGGCTCAGACTACGAATAGTCGGGCGGCGCTCGATTATGGGAGCAGCATAATCTCCGAGACCTCAGCGAAGTTGGGCCTCATCCCGTCGAACAGCAACACCAGCAGTCGAGGCAGCACCCTCAGTGGTCGGCGCGCTCGATTCTCCACCTTAGATTTCCCGGTCGACATTCTCGAGCCCTTTGCGAGCGCCATTGGTGAGTTCGAGGTCGTCTGTTAGCTGGAGTACGCGGGCGTATTGTAGCCGCGCGAGGTCGTACTCTCGCAAGCAGTAGTGCAAGTGAGCGCGCAACAACACGACTTTAGGATCTTTAGGGCGCTGCAGGAGCAAGCGCTCGACACTGCGAGCTGCCTCGGGATAATCGCCCTCGAGATAGGCCCGCTGGGCGTACTGATATTCCCGAAAGAGCCTGGCTCCGAAGCTACCGGTGCGCCGAGGCTTGCGAGAGTCCGAGCGGACGGCCAACAGCACTAGAATGACTGCGATCGCAATCGCAAGTAACAATCCCCCAACCATACCTACCCCGACCGGCCTGCATTAGTTTCTTGGACCTTTGTTGCCTCTTTCGCTTTGGAGCGTGCGGTCGCGATGACTGTTCCATCGGGCATCGTCGCTCCTGCTAACTGTGCCCCTCGAAAAATTGCTTTTTTAAAACTGCCTTCAATCACCCGTGCCCCCAGCAGATTGGCTCCGCGCAGGTCGGCTTCAGTGAAGTTCGCCGCCGCGAGATTGGCGCGTGCGAGGTCGGCCCCAGCCAAATTAGCCCGACTCAGATCGGCTCCGGCCAGATTGGCCTCCTGTAGATTTGCTCTTTGCAGGCGCGCGCCCACAAATTTGGCATCAGCCGCGCGAATGGCCCCAAGATTGGCCTCCTGGAAATCCGCCTCTCGGCAATCGGCCCGCGTCAGCGTAGCTTGCTGCAAATTTGCTTTGGCAAGACAGGTGGCGCGCAGGTCGGTCTCGCTCAAGGTAGCTTCACGCAGGTCGGCACCGGGCAGGCGAATGTCTTCGAGGTCGGCACCGGGCACGTCTAAGCCTCGTAGAGAAACGCCATCTTCGTTAAGGTCCTGCAGGGCCTGCAGGCGCGCGTAGCTAGTCGGGACATTCGCTGCTGCCGCATTATCGACGACCTGCCAAGCTTCGTAATGACGGCGCTTGCGGCGATCTCGACTCTCGATGAGATAGAGACTTGCAACCACTAAAATGCTGAAGCCTTCAATGTTCTCAATCCGAATGACATTCCAGCAAAGGGGTCCGAGCATGCAACGATTTGGGGCGGCCCGCCGCTCGTCAATCGCCTGCAGACTTGCCAAGACGGCCCAGGCAATGACAAAAGCCAAGGCAATGCGGCAAGAGAGCGAGCGGTCGAGAGCGCGGCTGAAGAATTTCCAGCCGCGCTGGAGAGGCAATCGTTGCATGGTGATGGGGCTTGCCGAGGTTCGGCACTGGCTTCTGTTGTGTCTGTCGTCGTGCGTGAGGGTCTCGCGTGCGAACGATACTGGTGCGGGACCTGGTGTGGGCAGCGCGCTTGCGTAACAATTCGGCTTAACAGCGCGCCTGGAGCGAAGCGGCACGGTGTAATCTGGGTCAACTCATATAATTCTAGTCGCGGAGGATTGATTGATGACGGGCAACTCGCCTCAAGAGCGTTCGGCCGGACCGGGGCAGTGTCTGGTTGGGGCCATCATCTCTGGTGGAATTGCGCTGCCGCTATACCGGCTGAGCCAATCGATCGCCCAAAGTTTTGCCGATAAACCAATCGCCTCAAGCAATCCCACCGCCGTCAACATTTCGATAGCAGTGCGGACTCTCGTGATGGGTGGGGGGTTTTTGATGGCTGGGGTTTTTGCAATCGCGGCAGTGGGGCTGCTGCTGCTGGCACTGCAGACGATCCTCCAAAAGCGGACCCGCTCTTCTTAGCTCAAAGAAGCCCTCGCGCTACTTCAAAACTCGTAATCGAGGGCCAGAATCTCTGCCAAAATCGGCTGAATTTGCTCTCGAACGACAGCCTGGTGAGCGGGGTGCTCTTGATAAGCCGCAAGCGCGGTGCGATCGTCAAAACGCACCACCAAGCCGTGGGTAAATCCCCGGGCGCGATCGGAAAAGTTCTCACCGCAAGAGAGCTGCAAAATGCCTGGAACGGCCTCGACTAGGCCGCGCAGGGCAGCAACAGCCGCCGCAATCTGGGGGGTCGTTGCCTCGGGCTGCCAGCGAAAAAGAACGAGATGCTCGACGGCCATCGCCTGAAATCTCCTAGGGGATTGACGGGGCGATCCTAGCGCAGCAGCCTCTATTGCTTTGGCGCAGAGGGCGCGCTCATCTGATTTCTTCGTTTGGCAATGTGTTGCCACTCGGATGCCCCGAGCCTGCTGTAGCTTTGCAGGCAGGTTTCAAACCGGTGCAAAATCTCTGCAGATGCCACCACAATTTTCTGGCACAATGGCCGCGGGTGTTTCCCCGCACTTTAGCCACACCTTTTGCAGGTATCACTAGAGGCTGCAGTGGCGCTCCCGTCGCAACTTGAGGCAAACCAGCTGATGAAACGGGTCGTCCGACTGTTCCCCTGGCGCCGCCTGGCCCCCACGGCAGACTCCATGCCCGAGCGCTACGCACGATCGCCTGAGGGCCGCGCCATCCTGCGCCTGCACCTGAGCTCCCCGTCGGCCTTGCTGATGCCTTTCGAGCGCTTTCCTGCCGATTTCAAAGGAGATGCCGGCAAGCCCCCGGGCGTGCTCGATCTCAACAAGGATTTAGTCGATTATCTCTTCGCTCGCTTGGCCGAACTTGGCGATGAAGCCCTGCTGCTGCGAGTAACCCTGGCCGCATCTGAGGCATCAGAACCCGTTGCGCCGGTGCTATCAACTGCAGCGCTGCAGGCTGCTATCTGGCAGTATTTTGCCTACCTCGAAAGCGTCCGCCGCCAAAATCTCGAGCAACTCATTCGAGATGTCATTTTGCTCGGGCTGCTGGGGTTGGGAGCCCTGGCACTCTCAATTCCCCTTGAGGCTCGCGTTGCAGCCCATCGCGGCGTGGGGATCGCTCTGCCTCTGCTGAGTCAGGGCGTAACCGTATTTGGCTGGCTGACCTTCTGGGAGGCCTTGGCCAATGCTCTGTGGAATTGGCGCCCGCTCTACCGGCAATTGCGCATGTGCCAGCGGCTGCAGCAAGCACAACTGGAACTGGAGCTGCATTAGAAACTCTTGCAGGCGGACTGCGTATCCTAGGAGAAGCGTAATACTTCCCTACAGCACCGTCGGCCAAGCCGAGATATTCTAATGGTTTCTACTCCCCTGACGTCTTCGCTTACCCCTGTCGGCCTCGGCTGGGCGGCTAA